>CAWIWE010000037.1:0-76412 GCA_963839625.1 uncultured Actinomycetota bacterium
CGTGCCGCCACCCGCCCGACTAGGCTGATCGCATGGACCGGCGGATCTTCGGCATCGAGAACGAGTACGGCGTCACGTGCTCGTTCAAGGGCCAGCGCCGCCTGTCGCCCGACGAGGTCGCGCGCTACCTCTTCCGCCGAGTGGTCTCGTGGGGGCGCAGCAGCAACGTGTTCCTCCGCAATGGCGCGCGGCTCTACCTCGATGTCGGCAGCCATCCCGAGTACGCCACACCCGAGTGCGACGACTTGGTCGACCTCGTCACGCACGACCGGGCGGGGGAGCGGATCCTCGAGGGCCTGATGATCGACGCTCAGCACCGGCTGGCCGATGACGGCGTCGACGGCGACATCTACCTGTTCAAGAACAACACCGACTCCGCCGGCAACTCCTACGGGTGCCACGAGAACTACCTCGTCGGCCGTGGAGGGGAGTTCAGCCGGCTCGCCGACATCCTCATCCCGTTCCTGGTGTCGCGACAGATCATCTGCGGCGCCGGCAAGGTGCAGCAGACGCCGCGCGGCACGATCTACTCGGTGAGCCAGCGCGCCGAGCACATCTGGGAGGGCGTCTCCAGCGCCACCACGCGCTCGCGGCCGATCATCAACACCCGCGACGAGCCGCACGCCGACGCCGAGCGGTTCCGCCGCCTGCACGTCATCGTCGGCGACTCCAACATGAGCGAGACCACCACGCTGCTCAAGGTCGCCACCACCGACCTGGTGCTGAGGATGATCGAGGGTGGCGTGTCGATGCGCGACCTCACGCTCGACAACCCCATCCGGGCCATCCGCGAGATCGCCCACGACATGACCGGACGCCGCAAGGTGCAGCTCGCGAACGGACGCGAGCTGTCGGCTCTGGAGATCCAGGCCGAGTACTTCGGCAAGGCCGCCGAGTTCATCGACAAGCACAGCCTGCACACTCCCACGATCGACCGCGCGATGGACCTCTGGGAGCGCACGCTCAAGGCGGTGGAGTCCGAAGACCTCTCGCTGGTCGAGCGCGAGATCGACTGGGTCATCAAGTTCCGCCTGCTCGACCGCTACCGCACGGCACACGGACTCAGCTGGGCCGACCCACGCATCGCCCAGCTCGACCTCGCGTACCACGACATCCGACGCGATCGCGGCATCTTCTACCTGCTCGAGAACAAGGGCGCGGTCGCCCGTGTCACCCGCGACCTCGACGTCTTCACCGCCAAGTCGGTGCCGCCTCAGACCACGCGGGCCCGGCTGCGCGGCGACTTCATCAAGCGGGCCCAGGAACGCCGCCGCGACTTCACCGTCGACTGGGTGCACCTCAAGCTCAACGACCAGGCCCAGCGCACGGTGCTGTGCAAGGACCCGTTCCGCTCCCACGACGAGCGCGTGCAGCGCCTCATCGACGGCATGTGAGGCTCGTGGGCCCTTTGCCGCCCCGGCTACGCTGGGCGACGGCCTAGTCCCTCTGCTGAAAGACCTCACTGTGCGCCGAATCCTCGCTGTCTCCGCGGCCGCCTGTCTGCTGCTCGCCGGCTGCGGGTCCGATGGCTCCTCGTCCTCGTCCGGACTCGGCGACATCACGGTCCGCGGCGGCGAGAACCCCAAGCTCACGGTCGGCAAGGACTTCACCACTGGGTCCACCGAGACCCGCGTCGTCACGAAGGGCACCGGTGAGAAGCTCGCCGACGGCGACAGCGTCAAGGTCAACTACGTCGCCGTCAACGGACGCACCGGCAAGCAGTTCGACAACTCGTTCACCAGCAAGAGCCCGCTCACCCTCACACTCGACGACACCTCGGCCCTGCCCGGGTTCCTGAAGGGCCTCAGCGGGCAGAACGTCGGCAGCCGGGTGCTGGTGGCCATCCCGCCGAAGGACGGCTTCGGCCAGGCCCGCACCGAGCTCGGCATCAAGGCCGACGACACGATGCTGTTCCTGTTCGACATCGTCGCCAAGGTGCCCGAGAAGGCCACCGGCGCGTCGAAGAAGCTTCCCGCCACGGTCCCGTCGATCGTCGACAAGGACGGTCACCCGGACGGCTTCAAGCCCACCAAGAAGACGCCCGACAAGGTCTCCGAGGCCACCGCGCACGTCGTGATCGAGGGCGACGGACCGGAGGTCGAGAAGGGCCAGACGATCACGTCGCAGTACGTCGGTCAGGTCTACCCCGACGGCGAGGTCTTCGACAGCTCGTGGACCAAGGGGACGCCCGCGTCGTTCTCGCTCGACCAGGTCATCAAGTGCTGGACGGACCTCATCCCGGGCCACAAGGTCGGCAGCCGCATCGTGCTCGTCTGCCCGGCCGACACCGCCTACGGTGACTCGCCCCAGGAGGGCGGCCCGATCAAGCCCGGCGACTCGCTGGTGTTTGCCATCGACTTGCTCGACGCATCCTGACATCCTCCTGCCATGGCCGAGCGCAAGACCGAGAGGTTGATGAACCTCATCTTCGCGCTCCTGGTCAGTCGTCAGTACCTCAGCAAGGAGCAGATCCGGCAGGCGATCTCCGACTACCGCGACTCCACCCAGCAGGCGTTCGAGCGCAAGTTCGAGCGTGACAAGGAGGAGCTCCGCGAGCTCGGCATCACGGTCGAGATGGGCAGCAACGACAAGTACTTCGAGGACGAGGTCGGCTATCGCATCCGCCGCGACGAGGCCGAGCTCCCCGACCTGTCCCTCACGCGCGAGGAAGCTGCCGTGCTCGGGCTGGCGGCGCAGGTCTGGGAACACGCCGGCCTGGCGGGGGAGTCCACCACCGCACTGGTCAAGCTCAAGGCCGCGGGCATCGAGGTCGACCCCGACGTGCTGCGCATGGCCGAGCCCAAGCTCTCCGCCGACGAGCCGTCGTTCGACGTGATGTGGGAGGCCGCCACCCGGCGCATCCCGGTCGCGTTCGTCTACCAGCGTCCGGGCCAGCCGGCAGCGCGCCGCCACGTGCAGCCGTGGGGGATCATCTCGTGGCACGACCGCTGGTACCTCGGCGGCTACGACCTGGACCGCGAGGCGCCACGCATCTTCCGGCTGTCGCGCGTGCAGGGCGACGTCGAGACCACCGGCGAACCGGGCTCGTACGAGGTCCCTGAGGGCACTGACATGACCCAGGTCGCCGCTGCGCTCTTTCCCGCCAAGCCCGACAGCCTCGCAGTGCTCCGCGTCCGGGCCGGTCGCGGTCAGTCGTTGCGCCGGATGGCGAACGCGTCCACGCCTGTCGACGACGAGCACGACGACATCGAGGTGCCCTTCGGCTCGGCGTGGGACCTCGCCTCGGAGGTCACGTCCTACGGCACCGACGTCCTGGTGGTGTCGCCTCCCGAGGTCCGCGAGGCGGTCGTCGAGCGTCTCCGGGCGGCGCTGGGGGAGAGCGCATGAGCCGGTCCCGACAGCAGGTGGTGCGGATGCTGGCCCTGGTGCCGTACCTGCAGGGACACGACGGCATCCCGGTCAACGAGGTCGCCGAGGAGTTCGGGGTGCCGCCCAAGCAGATCCGCGACGACCTCCGGCTGCTCATGTACACCGGCGTGGGGGAGTATGCCGGCGAGCTCATCGACTTCGACCTCGGCGCCCTCGAGGACGACGGCGTCGTCTACATCCGTGACGCCGACTTCATGCCGCGCCCGCTGCGAATCACCAGCAACGAAGGGGTGGCGCTCATCGTGGCGCTGCGCACCCTGCGCGCGTCGGCGAGCGGTGCCCAGCTGCCGATCATCGACAGTGCCCTCGCCAAGCTCGAGAGCGCCGTCGGTGAAGACGTCGACCTGCCGGTCGACGTCCACTTGGAGACGGCCGACCCGGTCATCCACACGACGCTCGTGCACGCACTGGCCGAGGGCAAGCGGGTCGAGATCATCTACGGCACGGCATCGCGCGACGACCGCACCACGCGTCAGGTCGACCCACGCCGCCTGTTCACCGAGAACGGCCACCTGTACCTCGAGGGCTGGTGCCTGCGCGCCGAGGACCTCCGGTTCTTCCGGCTCGACCGCATCGAGTCAGCCGAGCTGACCGGTGACGACGCCGCCGATCACGAGGCCGAGCCACGCGACCTGGCGACGTCGTTCTTCACCGTCGGCGGCGACACCCCGTACGCCGTGCTCGACCTCGATCCACGCGCACACTGGCTCACCGAGTACTACCAGGTGCAGGAGGTCGAGCCGCGTGGCGACGTCCTGAGGGTCAAGCTGTTCGGCGGCGACTGGTCGTGGCTGCGCCGGCTCGTGCTCCGCAACGCGGGGACGGTGCGCGTGGTCGAGCCGGGTTCGCTGGCCTCGGAGGTCGCGGACCACGCTCGCGCTGCGTTGAGCGCGTACGATGGATCTGACCCCTCAAAGGAGTAACCATGTTCGGACCTGGGATCGGTGCACCCGAGATCCTCATCGTCGTCGGTGTCATCGTGCTGCTGTTCGGCGGCCGGAAGCTCCCTGAGCTCGCCCGCGGGTCGGGTCGTGCGCTGCGCATCTTCAAGTCCGAGGTCAAGGGCCTGAAGGACGATGACGAGGACAAGCCCGAAGCTCTCGAGACCACCGAGGCTGAGAAGAAGCCCGAACAGGGCTGACACTTGGCGCTGCGTCGCGGCAAGTCCGCTCCCGAGGGCGGCACGATGCCGCTGGTCGACCATCTTCGGGAGCTGCGTACCCGCCTGGTCAAGGGCGTCCTGTCCATCGTGGTCGCGACGATCGTCGCCTGGATCTTCTATGACGAGATCCTGACCTTCCTCACCGGGCCGTACGAGCAGATCCGGCCGGACCTCGCCGACAAGGGGATCGAGTCCACGGCAGTGCTCACCGGCATTGGCGGGGCGTTCGTCTTCCAGCTGAAGATCTCCCTGGTCGCCGGCATCATCGCGTCCAGCCCGGTGTGGCTCTATCAGATCTGGGCCTTCGTGCTGCCGGCCCTGCACCGCAACGAGAAGCGCTGGGCCCTGCTGCTCACCGCCACCGGCGCCCCGCTGTTCATCGCCGGCGCCGCGTTGGCCTACGTCGTACTGCCGAAGGCATTTCTCGTCCTGATCGGGTTCGTGCCCAGCGGTTTCGAGAACCTCGTGACCGGCTCGGAGTACTTCGACTTCGTCGTCCGCATGATGCTGGTGTTCGGAGTCGCGGCGGAGATTCCCCTCGTCGTCGTCCTGCTCAATCGGCTGGGCGTGGTGAGTGCCCGCCAGCTGGCCGCCGCACGGTCGTGGACGATCATCGGGATCTTCGTGTTCTCCGCCGTCGCGACGCCGAGCACCGACCCCTTGACGATGTTGTTTCTCGCCGTGCCGATGACCGGTCTGTACGGCGTCTCCGAGCTCATCGCCTGGATCGCTGACCGGAGGCGGGCCAAGGCAGTGCCCGCCGAGATCGGCGACGACGAGACCTCGTCGATCGACTGAGCCATCAACCGCGTTCGGCCGGCCGCCCTCGCAGAGCCAGGACGCACAGCACCATCGCCACGGCCTCGAACACGGCGAGAGACACCTGGGTCCCGGTGACGCCGCCGTCCACGACGAAACCGATGATCCGTGACACGGGCATGCAGGCGAGCACGAGCGCGCTGAGCATCAAGCCGGGGACGACCCATTCGTCCCGCGAGGCGCAGAGTCCGAGGAACAACCCGAGGCCCAGCGCGACCCCACCGGACACCGCTCGCATGTCCGTGACCGCGCTGGGCAGCCTCGGCGACTCACCAGCCGACAGATCGGCGAACGTGCCTGGCGCGAACATGTAGGCCAGACCGACAACGACGAACGCGACAGAGAGCACCCACAGCAGCGTGGCTCCTGATCGTGACCCCATGTGAACTCCTCAGGTGAGCGGTTGCTGAGCATCATCGCGCAGTAGACGCCGATTACGCTGGACGCATGCATGTCGCGCTCGTCGTCAACCCGGTGTCCGGCAAGCGACAGGGCGAGCGCATCGCCAACAACGCCGAGCATTTGTTGCGGTCGCTGGGGCACGAGACCGACCGGATCCAGGGCGACGACGCCCACCACGCCCGCGAACAACTCACCAAGGCGGTCGAGACCGGCGTCGACACCGTCGTGGTCGTGGGTGGCGACGGTGCCCTGCACGACGTGCTGCCCGTCGTGGTCGGACGGGACCTGACCCTCGGCGTCCTGCCGGCCGGCACGGGCAACGACACGGCCCGATCACTCGGCATCCCCACGAAGGATCCCGACGCCGCGACCCAGGTGTTGCTGGACGCGCACACGCGCAACCTCGATCTCGCCCAGACCGGACCTGACGAGTACGTCGTCACCGTCGTGGCGTCCGGATTCGACTCCAAGGTCAACGAACGGGCCAACGCGATGACGTGGCCGCGCGGCAACATGCGCTACAACATCTCGATCGTCGCCGAGCTGCGCGAGTTCGAGCCGTTGGCCTTCAGCATCACGCTCGACGGAGAGACCATCGAACGCGAGGCGATGCTGGTGGCGGTCGGCAACGGGCCGTCGTTCGGCGGCGGTCTCCGCATCTGCGAAGGCGCGTCCATGGACGACGGCCTGCTCGACGTGGTGATCATCAACCCGGTGAGCAAGCCGAAGCTGTTGTGGGTCTTCCCGAAGCTCTACCGCGGCACGCATGTGGGGCTGCCCGAGTTCGAACGGCACCGCGTGCGAGAGGTCACGCTCTCGTCGCCCGGCATCGTCGCCTATGGCGATGGAGAGCGGCTCGGCCCGCTGCCGATGACGTCCACGGTGCGATCCGGCGCGTTGCGGATGCTCGTGCCGCGTCCCTGAGCGTCCGCACACAGCGCCGGTACGCTCGAAGCATGTCCTCCCCGGCCGAGCGGTATGCCCGATCCCGCGCCGACCGGGTCCATCCGCAGCTCGCAGAATTCCGCGGTCTGTACCCGTTTGCGCTCGACCCGTTCCAGGTCGAGGCCTGCGAGGCCGTCGAGGACGGTGACGGGGTCCTGGTCGCCGCGCCCACCGGCTCCGGCAAGACCATCGTCGGTGAGTTCGCCGTCCACCTCGCCCTCGCCACCGGGCGCAAGTGCTTCTACACCACACCGATCAAGGCCCTGTCGAACCAGAAGTTCGCCGACCTCGTGGCGCGGTACGGCGCCGAGCACGTCGGCCTGCTGACCGGCGACAACACCATCAACGGCGAGGCACCGGTGGTCGTGATGACCACCGAGGTGCTCCGCAACATGCTGTATGCCGGGTCGCGCACGCTCACCGGCCTCGGGTTCGTCGTCATGGACGAGGTGCACTACCTCGCCGACCGGTTCCGCGGCGCCGTCTGGGAGGAGGTCATCATCGGGCTGCCCGAGTCGGTGGCCGTCGTCTCCTTGTCGGCCACGGTCTCCAACGCCGAAGAGTTCGGCGCGTGGCTCACCGAGGTCCGTGGCGGCACCACGACGATCGTCGAAGAGCGGCGGCCGGTGCCGCTGCACCAGCACGTCCTCGTCGGCCGGCGCCTGTTCCCGTTGTTCGAGGACGGCGAACGCACCGATGCCGGCGAGAGCGGCCAGGTCAACCGGCAGCTCGAGCGCATGGCCCGCGAGGACGTCCAGCTGTCCAGGGCGAGCAAGGGCCGACCACCCCGTGGCGGCCGACGGCCACGCAGCCGGCACCGCACTCCCGGACGGGTCGAGCTCGTCGAGAAGCTCGACGCCGAGGGGCTGCTGCCGGCCATCGTCTTCGTGTTCAGTCGCGCCGGCTGCGCCGCCGCCGTGCAGCAGGTCATGGACGCCCGCATCACCCTCACGACGCCCGACGAGAAGGCCGAGATCGCTGCCGCCGTCGACGCCGCTTGCTCGCATCTTCCCGACGACGACCTGCACGTTCTCGGCTACTACGAGTTCCGCGACGCGCTGACCCGCGGCGTCGCGTCCCACCACGCCGGGATGCTCCCGACGTTCAAGGAGTCCGTCGAGCAGCTGTTCAGTGCCGGTCTGGTGAAGGTCGTGTTCGCGACCGAGACCTTGGCGCTCGGCATCAACATGCCGGCCCGCACCGTCGTCATCGAGCGGCTGTCGAAATGGAACGGCGAGTCCCACGTCGACGTCACGCCGGGGGAGTACACCCAGCTCACCGGCCGAGCAGGTCGCCGCGGCATCGACATCGAGGGCCATGGCGTCGTGCTGTGGCAACCGGGTCTCGACCCGCGCCAGGTCGGCGGCCTCGCCTCGACCCGTACCTATCCGCTCAATTCCTCGTTCCAGCCGTCGTACAACATGGCGGTCAACCTGGTGGGGCAGGTCGGGCGCGAGCACGCCCGCGAGCTGCTGGAGCAGTCGTTCGCCCAGTTCCAGGCCGACCGCGCGGTCGTCGGCCTGGCCCGACAGATCCACAAGGCGGACGAGGCGCTGGAGGGCTACCGTGCGTCCGCCACCTGCGAGCTGGGCGACTTCATGGAGTACGCCGCCCTCCGCCGCGAGCTGAGCGACCTGGAGTCGTCCGGCTCGAAGGCCAGGCGTGCGGCCGAACGCGACCAGGTCGTCCAGTCACTGACGTCGCTGAAGATCGGCGACGTCATCAACGTCCCGGCCGGACGCTGGGCCGGCCTGGCGGTCGTGCTCGACCCCGGCCATCGCTCCGGCGCCGACGACCCACGGCCGATGGTGCTCACGGCCAACCGGCATGCCCGCCGGCTGGCCATCGTCGACTTCCCGACGCCGGTCGAGGCCATCACCCGGATGCGGATCCCGAAGTCGTTCAACTCCCGGAACCCGCAGGCCCGCCGCGACCTCGCCTCGTCGCTGCGGAACCGCGCGCAGGGCATCCAGTGGTTCAACAAGAAGCCGTACCGCGAGCGTGGTGACGTCCAGGACCCGCGGGTCGATGAGATCCGCACCAAGCTCCGTGAGCACCCGTGTCACGCCTGTCCGGACCGGGAGTCGCATGCCCGGTGGGCGGAGCGATACACCAAGCTCGAGCGCGACACCGCGAACCAGCGCCGGCGCATCGAGCAGCGCACCAACACCGTGGCACGCCAGTTCGACCGCGTCTGTGAGGTGCTGCGGGTACTCGGATACCTCGACGGCGACGAGGTGACACCCGACGGCCTCCGGCTGCAACGCGTCTACAGCGAGCTCGACCTGCTGATCAGCGAATGCCTGCGCGAGCGCGTGTGGGACGGCCTCGATGCGGCCGATCTTGCAGCCGTCATCAGCGGCCTGACGTTCGAGTCCCGTGCCGGCGACGAAGCCCCGCCACCATTGCTGCCGAGCCGGCGCATCCTCGAGGTCACCGAGAAGATGGAATCGCTGTGCACCGACCTGAAGCGGCTCGAGCGGGAACATCGCCTGACCTACCTGCGCGAGCCGGACTTCGGCTTCGCGCACGCCGTCTGGTCGTGGGTGCAGGGCGCGTCGCTGGATGAGGTGCTGCGTGAGACCGAGATGGCGGCCGGAGACTTCGTGCGCGCGATGAAGCAGCTGATCGACGTGCTGGCCCAGGTCGGTGACGCCGCCGGGGCAGGGGAGCTGAGGACCACCGTCCACGCCGCCCTCACCGAGCTGCGTCGCGGAGTCGTGTCCTACACCTCGGTCGCGAGCTGAGTCAGGCCAGCGCCTCGATGACGCGGGCGGGGACGCTACCGAGCCCCCACTGCTCGCCGAACGCGGTGAGCGCGGCCTTCTGCTCATCGGTGAGTGCCTCACGCTCGAGCACGTCGGTCGGGCAGGCGTCCTGGCTCACGGTGACGACCTTGCGGGCGATCTCGATGTACTCCTGGGAGTCGAGCAACGACTGACGGACCCGCGGCTTGATGTCGCTGGACGGGTCCTTGGCGGCGGCGACGATGCCGTCGAGGTCGTCGTACGCGGCGAGCAGTGCGGCGCCGGTCTTCTCACCGATGCCGGGCACTCCGGGGATGCCGTCGGAGGCGTCACCGCGCATCACCGCGAAGTCGACGTAACGGTGCGAGTCGACGCCGTACTTCGTGCGGATCCAGGCCTCGTCCACGACGTCGTGATTGCCCACGCCACGCGCGGTGTAGAGGATCCGGACCGGGTGCGCGTCGTCGACGAGCTGGAACAGGTCTCGATCGCCGGTGACCACGTCGACCGGCCCGTCCCACGCCGGCGCGAGCGTGCCGATGATGTCGTCCGCCTCTGCCCCCATGGCACCGACGACCGGGATCCCGATGAGGCCGAGCGCCTCGGCGATGATCGGGACCTGCGGGGAGAGCAGGTCCGGTGTCTCTTCGATGTCCGGATCGCCGACGACTTCCTCGGCCACGCGATGCGTCTTGTACGACGGCATCAGGTCAACCCGCCAGGCCGGGCGCCAGTCGTCGTCCCAGCACGCCACGATCGCGTCCGGGTGGTACTGCGTGGCGAGCGTGGCGACGAAGTCGAGCAGCCCACGCACCGCGTTGACGACCGTGCCGTCCGGAGCCTTCAGGGAGTCGGGAACGCCGAAGAACGCGCGGAAGTACAGGCTCGCGCTGTCGAGCAACATCAGCCGGCCGGCCATGGTCCTCCCCGTCCTCGTGCATGAGATGCGAATCGGCGCCGACACCACAGGGGTGCCGACGCCGATCCTAGGGTGTGTCAGCGAACGGGGTGACCGTGCGCCTCGAACGCGCCCTGCTTCGCCGTCTTGCGCTGCGCGACGCGGCTGCCGTCGGGGAACAGCCCCGCCTTCGACTGCGTCATCACACCGGTCGCGTGTGCCGCGGCATCGCCGAGCTCGTGCAACGCGTTCGTGTTGAGGTTGGTGATGGTGTCGCACGCCTGGTGGTAGCAGGGGTCGTACGCCTCGCCAGCCGTGCCACCGTAGGTCGCTGCCTGTTCCGCAGTCTTGACGCCCTCGGCGCCGCTGAACAGACCACCGGCCGGGATGCCCACCGCGATGAACGGTCCGTAGTCGGACCGTCCGCTGAACTCGGTCGGTTCCGATGCGAGGCCCTTCGAGGCGAAGAAGTCGGTGAAGACCTTCTCGATCTCGCCGGACCCGGGCGGACCCGCAGGGTCGGTTTCGGAGCCGTCGCCGTCATACACGAACCGGACATAGTTCGGCGAGCCCAGCATGTCGAAGTTCAGGTTGGCGTAGATCTTCGCGCGGTTCGCGTCGGACAGGTTGCTCACGTAGTGCTCGGACCCAAGCAGACCAAGCTCCTCCGCGCCCCAGAAGGCGAAGCGGACGGGACGCACCGGCTTCTTCGTCATGTTGAGCTCGGCCATCTGCTTCGCAGTCTCCAAGATGGTCGCCGAGCCGGAACCGTTGTCGTTGATCCCCGGCCCCTCCGAGACGCTGTCGAGGTGCGCGCCGACGACGACGACCTCGTCCGGGTTCTTCGGCGTCGAGGACGATGGCAGGTCGGCGATGACGTTCACGGTCTCGCGCTCCAGGTCTGCCTCGGTGTTCGTGGTGACCCGGGCGGTGGCGCCCGACTCGGCGTCGGCGGCCAGCGCAGCGCCGTCGTCGAAGGACAGGCCGACGACCGGGATGTCCTTCGGGTTGCCCAAGGTGCCGACCAGCAAGTCGGTGCGGCCCTCCTGGCCCTCGTTGAAGATGATGACCGCGTCGTAGCCGGCGGCCTCGGCGTTGTCGACCTTGACCTCGAACGCGCAGGTGCCTCGCTGGATCAGCGCGATGGACGGCTCCGAGGGCGCGGGGTCGAAGTCCGACGCTTCGCAACCGGACGTACTGCCCGGCGTCGCCGGTGGCGGGATCTGGACGTCGATCGGAACAACGGTGCCCGAGACGTCGCCGCTACCGGAGTAGGTGAAGGTCGCCGTCTCGAAATTCGTTTCCTGCGGGGTGAGCTGAGTCAGAGTGGCAGGGTCGACCTCGCGGAAGAACGGGAACGTGAACGTTTGCTTCTTGACGTCGTACCCGGCTCGGCGCAGTTGGCGCGCGACGTAGGACGCCGATTCGTCGTATCCCGACAGTCCGGATGCACGATTTCCGCCGTTCTCGTTGGCGATGGTCTGGAACTGGCGCTGGTGCTTCATGATGCCGTTGACGGTGACGGCGTTGGTCAACTTGGTGGTGTCGACGTCGTCCGGCGCGCAGTTGTGCGTGCTTGGGCAGGTGCGATGGCGATGAGTGCGCCGGTGAGGATGACAGCCGCGGTTGCGGCCATGGCTCTACGCATTGAGGGGACCCCCCGATCCTGTTTGTGGTGGAATCACAGTAGGTGATGAGGGGTCCGAGGTCGCGCTCGGGGTCGCCGGTAGGCTCGCATCTGTGACGACGAGACTGGCCCGGGCCCAGCACTTGACCGCCGAACGAGGCATCGACGCCTTGCTCATCACTCCGGGCGCCAACCTGCGTTACCTCACCGGTTACCACGCCTTGCCGCTCGAACGGCTCACCTGCCTCGTGCTGCCGGCCGACAGCGATCCCGTGCTCGTCGTCCCTGCCCTGGAGCGTCCGGCGGCGGTCGCGTCCGGCATCGACATCGACATCGCAGCATGGAACGAGACCGACGACCCGTGGGCCCTGGTCGCCGGTCTGTTGACGGATGCGGGCGTGGTGGGCGTCGACGACCACATGTGGGCGGAGCGGGTCTTCGCGCTCCGGGCCGCCCTGCCGAGATGCCCGCACCGTGCTCGCCGGACCGGTGGTGCAGGAGCTCCGGATCCGCAAGGAACCGGCCGAGGTCGACGCGTTGCGTGAAGCCGGGGCCGCCATCGACCGCGTGCACTCGCGCATGGGGGAGTGGCTCCGCCCCGGGCGCACCGAGCGTCAGGTCGGAGCCGACATCGCCCGCGCGATCATCGACGAGGGGCACGAGACGGTCGACTTCGTCATCGTCGGGTCGGGTCCCAACGGCGCCTCGCCACACCACGAGCTCTCCGACCGGGTGATCGAGCCGGGCGACCCGGTCGTCGTCGACATCGGCGGAACGACGCCGGCCGGCTACTGCTCCGACTCCACCCGCACCTACCTCGCGGGCGGCCCCGCGCCGCAGGGCTACGAAGAGGGCTACGCGGCCCTTGCCGCCGCTCAGCAGGCGCAGCGCGAGCACGCCCGGCCCGGAGTCACCGCCGAGTCCGTCGACGCCGTGGGGCGCCAGATTCTCGACGACGCCGGCTACGGCGAGCTGTTCATCCATCGCACCGGACACGGCATCGGCCAGGAGACCCACGAGGAGCCGTACATCGTGGCGGGCAACACCTTGGTGCTCGAGCCGGGCATGGCGTTCTCGATCGAGCCGGGCTTCTACGTCGACGGACGCTACGGCGCTCGCATCGAGGACATCGCCGTGTGCACGTCCGAAGGTCTCGAGGTCCTGAACAACACTCCCCGCGAGCTCGTCCTCCTGCAGGACTGACGCGTGCCCACCCGCGCCGCCTGGCCGCTCGCTCTGCTGTGCGGCGTCATCTGCTCGCTGGGGTTCGACCCCGTCGGTGTGCCGTACGCGATGGTCGTCGGCGTTGCCGGCCTCATCGTGGTCGCTCGTGGCCTCGCGGACGCCCGAAAGAGGGTCGTGCTGGCCACCGGCGCGATCTTCGGCCTGGCGTTCATGGGCTCGCTGATCTGGTGGATGAACGCGGTGAGCAACGGCGCCTACGTGGCCCTGGTGCTCGCCGAGACGGTGTTTCTCGCCGTCATCATGCTCGCCCTCCGGGCTGCCTGCCGGCTCCCGCTCTGGCCGCTCTGGGGCGCGGCCGTGTGGGTTCTGGGTGAGAGCACCCGCGGCAGCATCCCGTTCAGCGGGTTCCCATGGGGGAGGCTGGCCCACACCGCCATCGACACGCCGTTCGCCCCGTACGCCCGGCTGCTCGGCATGCCCGGCACCAGCGCCGTGCTCTTCGTGGTCGCTGCGATGCTGGTCGTGCTCGTGACCGCCCGTACGTGGCGGGCCCGGGCGCTCCCGGTGGTCGTCGTGGCCGTACTGGCCGGGGTCGGGGCGCTCCTGCCGACGGGGGTCGCCGGACCGTCTGGCTCGCGACAGGTGGCGCTCGTGCAGGGCGACGTCCCCGGCGTCTTCCTCACCTGGGAGCGCGGCGAGATCTTCGACCTGCACGTCGCCGAGACGCAGCGCCTGGCCGATCGGATCGCCAGTGGCGAGGAGCCTCAGCCCGACGCCGTCCTGTGGCCCGAGAACGCCACCGACATCGACCCCTATTTCGACGAGCGCGTGCGAGCCGGCATCGAGTCGCTGGCCTCGGCCTTGAACGCGCCGATCCTCGTCGGGGGCCTCTTCGACGGACCGACGGTCGACACCGCGTACAACGCCGGAGTCGTCTGGGACGCCGACGGCCCGGGGGAGCGGTACGTCAAGCGCATGCTCGTGCCGTACGGCGAGTACGTCCCGTTCCGTCGCGCACTCGGCGACATCGTGCCGCGGGTGGACCGCGACATCCCGCGCGACATGCTCCCGGGCGAGAAGGACGGCGCCCTGCGGATCGGAGACTTCACCGTCGGCGACACCATCTGCTGGGACATCGCCTACGACGGCATCGTCCGCGAAACGGTCCAGAACGGCGCGCAGGTGCTGGTCGTGCAGACGAGCAATGCCGCCTTCACCGGCACGTCCCAACCGGAGCAGCAGTGGGACATCTCCCGGCTGCGAGCCATCGAGAGCGGACGCTGGGTGCTGGTGCCGTCCACGAACGGCATCAGCGGTATCGCCGACGCGTCCGGGCACGTCGTCGAGCGAGCACCGCTGCACGAGCCCGCGACGCTCTCGGCGGACGTTCCGCTGGCCGGCGGCCTGACCCCGGCTCTACGCATCGGTGGCTGGCTCGAGCTGCTGCTCGGTGTGCTCGGCGCGCTGGGCTGGTGGCGCGGTACCCGGCGTCGCGACGGAGGTGGCCTGATGCGGGTGCTCGTGGTGATGCCGACGTACGACGAAGCCGACAACCTCGACCAGGTGGTCGCACATCTCCACGCCAGCCGACCAGAGGTCGACGTCCTCGTGGTCGACGATGCCTCGCCCGACGGCACCGGACGGATCGCCGACGCACTCGCGACCGCCGACGACCGCATCCATGTGCTGCACCGACCCGAGAAGCGTGGCCTGGGGGCCGCCTACCAGGCGGGATTCGCGTGGGGCCTCGAGAGGGACTACGAGTACCTCGTGGAGATGGACGCCGACGGATCGCACCTGCCGGAGGACTTCGGGAACCTGCTGGACGCCAGCGCCAACGGTGCGGACCTCGTGATCGGTTCGCGCTGGATCGACGGCGGACGCGTCGTCAACTGGCCATGGCACCGCC
Organism: uncultured Actinomycetota bacterium; assembly: GCA_963839625.1. GTDB lineage: Bacteria > Actinomycetota > Actinomycetes > Propionibacteriales > Nocardioidaceae > Aeromicrobium. The sequence continues at coordinate 15,085 of CAWIWE010000037.1, forward strand.
GCTTCGTCTCACGCGCCGGCACGGCGTACGCACGCGTCATGCTCGGACTTCCCGTTCACGACAGCACCGCGGGGTATCGAGTGCTTCGACGCGGCACCCTCGAGCAGCTGGATCTCGACGCCATCCACTCGCAGGGCTACTGCTTCCAGATCGACGTCACGCGCTGTGTCCATGCCGCGGGCATGTCGATCGTGGAGGTGCCGGTGACGTTCGTCGAGCGCGAACGCGGGCGGTCCAAGATGAGCAGGGCGATCATCCGCGAGGCGCTGTGGCGAGTCACCGTGTGGGGTCTGGCGCGACTGGTTCCCGGGCATCGGCGTCGAGTCCGCCGGAAGTCCTTGGTCGAGGGCTAGTGCCGCTCCTCGAGGCCGACCGCCTCGCGCAGCTTGCGTACCGACTCGTCGAGCTCAGGATCATGCCTGGCCTGTGACTCCATCAGAGCCGCCAGAGCCTCGGCCAGGACGTTCATCTTCTCCTGCGCCGCCTCCTCGGACCGGCGGCCTGCGTTCTCCAGCAAGACCAGGAGGAGCAGGGACAGCACGCTGGCGACGGTGTGGATGGCGACCTGCCACGCCTTGAGGTCGACCCAGAACGGCACGCTCACGAGCCAGGCGATCACGATGAACAGGCAGACGAAGAAGAACGGCGCCCGACTGACCTGCTGGTAGGATGGCCTCGACGAAGTCGTTCGAACGGGCTACGTCCGTCGGTCTTCTTGCGACTCTCGGCCGCTTCGCTGCGCTCCACCGCTCGACTCTAGGGGAAGCGGGGTGCGATCAGGTCCGAACGCAACTCGACCCCGGTATTGAAACCCGGGGTCGAGGTACGTACGCGCCTGGGTGCGTGACTCAGGCGCTCTTCTTCCTGCGACGGTGCAGATGCGGCGGACCGATCTCACCGGACGCAGGAGCTCGAGGCGTTCGGTGAGGATCTCCTCCAGCTCGGACTCCGAACGACGCTCCAGGAGCATGTCCCAGTGCGTTCGTACGGGCTTCTCGTTCTTCTTGCACGGGCTCGCCACCGTCGACTCGACGACCGAGCTGACCCGTCTTCGGGTCCTCCCACTCGTCGGGAACCTCGGCTTCGTCGGCCATGGTGATCGTGAACGTGTGCCCGTCAGGGCAGACGTACTCGATCTCCTGGCGGGGAGCCATCTCGACGCCACGCTCGTCCTCGAAGCTCTGCGCTCCGAGTCGTGCGCCGCGTAACGCGCGTTCAGCCATCGGGTTCCCCCCTTTCAGAGTTGGTGCCTTACTTCTCTCCAACGTACGGCACCTCCTTGAGATTCCCCTGAATACGCTCAGACCGTCGCGCCTTGTCCTCGATCTGTGCGGGAACCCGCAGAAGAACGACCAAACCGGCGGCCAGCACCAGCATGATGCCGATGATTCCGGCCTTGTCGCTTCCGGTGATGAACGCGAAGAAGCCGAACAGGGTGGGCGCGAGGAACGACACCGCCCGACCGGTCATGGCGTACAGCCCGAAGTGCTGGCCCTCCTTGCCGACCGGCGTCAGCCGGGCGAGGAAGGTCCGCGACGCAGACTGCGCCGGGCCGACGAACAGCGTGAGCACCAGCCCGAACGCCCAGAACGCGGACGGTCCGTCGACGAGGAGGAGGACGACCGCGGTGATCAGCAGCGCAACGAGGGAGAACACGATCACGAACCGCGGGCCGAGCGAGTCGTCCAGCCGACCGGCGAGCAATGCTCCTGCGGCCGCGGTGACGTTGGCCGCGACCCCGAAGATCAGCACGTCGTCCTCGGCGATGCCATACACCGACACCGCGAGCACGGCGCCGAAGGTGAAGATGCCGGCCAACCCGTCTCGGTACAGCGCGCTGGCCATCAGGAAGACGACCGTGGAGCGGTCGCTCCTCCACAGGTCGCGCACGTCGGCGAAGAGGATCCGGTAGGACTCCAGGAAACCCGCGGACGGCGTCGGGCTCGCCGCGGCCGGGAGCTCCGGCACCAGGAAGAACACCGGGAGGGCGAACACGAGGAACCACGCCGCGGCCAGGAGCGTGATGAGCCGGATGTTGAGGCCGTCCGTCCGTCGACACCCCGAGCAATCCGCGCGTGTCTCCTTCTCCGACGACGAAGCCGAAATAGCAGAGCAGCAGCAGGACGATGCCGCCCAGGTAGCCGAACGCCCAGCCAAGGCCGGAGATGCGCCCGATCGTGTCCGGCGTCGACACCTGCCGGATCATCGCGAAGTAGGGCACCTGGGCAAGCTCGAACAGCACCGAGCCCAGCGCGATGAGCACGAGGCCGAGCCACAGGTAGTGGTAGTCGTCCTTCACGAGGAACATCAGAGCGGTGCAGGCGACGACCGCGAGCGTGAGCAGGCCCAGCGAGCGGCGTCGGTGGCCGGTCGCGTCACTGCGCTGGCCGGTGATCGGGGCGAGGAGCGCGATGGCCAGCCCGCCGGCCCCGAGCGCCCAGCCGAGCCACGAGCTGGCGGAGACCCGGCCGGGCAGGTCCTTGCCGACGGCGTCGGTGAGGTAGACCGAGAACACGAACGTCACGATCACCGCGTTGAAGGCGGCCGAGCCCCAGTCCCACAGGCTCCACGCCAGGACCTGGCGGCGTTCGACGTGGTGCGCGACTGCAGCGTCCTCGCTCACCGTCCTACCTCCACTCGCCTCGTTCGCGCAGGACGTCACGCAGGACGTCCACCCGGTCGGACATGAGTCCGTCGACACCGATGTCCAGCAAATATCGCATCTCGTCGGGATCATCGATGGTCCACACGTGCACGGGGACGCCGATGGCGTGGGCGCGAGCGACGAACCCGGGCGTGACGACGGTGATGGCGCCGTGCCGGATCGGCACCTGCACGCAACCACCGCCCCGGCGCTTTCCGTAGGCCTGGAGCCACCGGATCGGGGCGAGGCGCAGCAGGGCGATCTCGCCGCGGGAGAAGCAGCTCGGAGTCGTGGGAGCGCCGTCGCGCAGCTGACGGATCCGCTCGGTCGAGAAGGACGACAGGCACACCCGGTCGAGCGCGTCAGCGTCCCGGAGCACCGCCAGCGTCGGCTCGATGGCGTCGTCGGCCTTCACGTCGATGTTGAACCGAGCCTCTGGGAACGCCTCGAGCAGGTCGGCGAGCCGCGGGATGGGCTCACGGCCGCCGACCATGATGGCGTCGATGGCGGTCGAGTCGAGGTCACGGAAGGCCGAGACCGTGCCGGTCATGCGGGTCAGCTCGATGTCGTGGAACGCGTACACCACACCGTCCAGCGAGGTGTGCACGTCGGTCTCGAGGTAGCGGTAGCCGAGGTCGACGGCGTTCCGGAACGCGAGCATCGTGTTCTCGACGCCGTCGTTGGCCGGGAGCAGGGCGCCGCCGCGGTGGGCGAACGCCAGGGGAGTGGGGGAGTCGAGGAAGGCCACTCGCGTGACCGACTCAGATGTCCCGGAACGTCTCGATCTCGGCCCCCAGCGCGTTGAGGCGCTCGGCGAGGTCCTCGTAGCCGCGGTGGATGACGTAGACGCTGCGCAGCACGGAGGTGCCCTTGGCGGCGAGCATCGCGAGCAGCACGACGACCGCGGGACGCAGCGCCGGTGGGCACACGAGCTCGGTGCCGCTCCAGTGGGTGGGGCCCTCGATGAGCACCCGGTGCGGGTCGAGCAGTGTGACCTGCGCGCCCAGCTTGTTGAGCTCGGTGAGGTAGATGGCGCGGTTCTCGTAGACCCAGTCGTGCAGCATCGTCTGGCCCTCGGCCGTGGCCGCGATGACGGCGAAGAACGGCAGGTTGTCGATGTTGAGGCCGGGGAACGGCATCGGGTGGATCTTGTCGATGGGCGCCCGCAGCGACGACGGGTGGGTGGTGATGTCGACCAGGCGGGTGTGGCCGTTCTCGGCCGGGTACTCCTCGCTGCGGTCGTAGTTGAAGCCCATCTCCTCGAGCAGGGCCAGCTCGATCTCCATGAACTCGATCGGCACCCGGCGGACGGTGATGCTGGACTGGGTGACGATCGCGGCCGCGATGAGGCTCATGGCCTCGATGGGATCCTCACTCGGCGCGTACTCGACGTCGGTGTTGATGACGGCGCGCCCGGTGACGCGCAGGGTGGTGGTGCCGATGCCTTCGATCCCGACTCCGAGCTCTTGCAGGAAGAAGCAGAGGTCCTGGACCATGTAGTTGGGGCTGGCGTTGCGGATGACCGTGACGCCGTCGTGCCGGGCGGCGGCCAGCAGGGCGTTCTCGGTGACGGTGTCGCCGCGCTCGGTGAGCACGATCGGCCGCTCCGGACCGACCCCCGAGGCGGCCGTGGCGTGGTAGCTGCCATCGGTGGCGATGACCTTGAGCCCGAACGGTCGTAGCGCGGTCATGTGCGGCTCGACGGTCCGGGTGCCGAGGTCGCAGCCGCCGGCGTAAGGGAGCTCGAACTGGTCGACGCGATGCATCAGCGGGCCGAGGAACATGATGATGCTGCGGGTGCGCCTGGCGGCATCGGCATCCATCGCGTCGAGGTTGAGCTCGGACGGCACGACGAGCTCGAGGTCGTTGTCGGAGTTGAGCCAGCGGAATCGGACGCCGATGGACTCCAGCACCTCGAGCAGCCGGTTGACCTCCTCGATGCGTGCCACCTTGCGCAGCACCGTGGTGCCCTCGTTGAGCAGTGAGGCACACAGCAGGGCGACGCCGGCGTTCTTGCTGGACTTCACGTCGATGGCGCCGGAGAGCGTGGTGCCGCCCTTGACCCGCAGGTGGCTGGGCCCGGAGGTCCCGACGCTGACCAGCTCGGAGTCGAGGGCGCTGCCGATCCGGGCGAGCATCTCGAGGGTCAGGTTCTGCTGCCCCTGCTCGATGCGGTTGACGGCGCTCTGGCTCGTCTTGAGCTCCGTGGCGAGCTGGGCCTGGGTGAGGCCGCTGTGCTGGCGCGCGTCACGAATGAGCGTGCCGATCCGGGCCAGGTAGTCGTCGCGTTCTGACATGGTCTCCCCACTGTATATCTCAGATATGAGATATTCTACACGTTGTCGATTCAGCGATTCTTCGGCCGCAGGAACAGGGCCACGAGGACGCCGACGACGGTCAGCGCTCCGGCCACGACTCCGACGATACCCACGTGTGGTGAGGGGCCCAGCAGCTCGATCAGCTCGGCGCAGATGACCTGCCCGGCGATCAAGCACAGGCCGAGCACGAGCACGCCGTGGACCTTGACGAGCAGGGCGGCGAGGGAGATGAAGCCGACTCCCATGACGCCACCGGTGTAGAGCCACCACGTGTCCGGCATCTCGCGCAGCCGGCCGTCGAGGAGCAGGCTCAGCAGGAAGGAGAGCACGAGGGCGAGCAGGCCGACGACGAAGTTGTTGAGGGCAGCGGCCCACGGACCGCCGATGGCGTTGAGCCGGCCGTTCAGGGCGAGCTGGATGCCGGTGCCGAAGCCGGCCAGCAGGGGAAGCAGGGCCAGGACGACGGTTTCGACCGAGAGCGAGGCGACGAGGCGTTCACCCGTCGCCAGCATGACCGCGACCAGGGCGAACATCGCCGCGACGGCGCGCGGGTAGTTGAACGGCTGGTGTCCGGACGGGCCGATCCCGAAGTGGTCGACGATCAAGCCGCTCGTGGCCTGTCCGGCCGTGATCGCGACGCTGAACAGCGCCACCCCGATCGTGCCGACCGTGAGGCCCTGGGTCGTCACGACGAAGGCGCCGAACAGGCCGCCGATGAACTCGTGGGGCCGGAGCCGGCCCTGCCGGAAGTCGCCGGTGAACCGAGCGATCCCGGCGCGGGCGCTGGGCACCGAGAGGACGATCACGGAGAGCAGGACGACCCCGATGCAGAAGTTGATCAGCGCGGTGCTGATTCCGGCCCGTGGCCCGGTTCCGAGCTCGTGCGCCATACGGCCGTTGACCTGCGACTGGACGGCGACGATGCCGCCCGCGAGCAGCATGAGCGGGACCGCCACGATGCGGACCGCTCGACTGGTTTCTGCGGGTGGGGAGTCGCTCACACGACGGTGGACTCGGCCGGGCCGAGTCGTCGGACGTCCTCGACGCCGCCGAAGTTCTCCACCTGTCGCCAGTAGAGGCCGTAGGCCTGGTCGGCGATGCCGGCGTCGTGCACGGGGAACAGGGCCGAGGGGGAGACCCGGCCGATGAAGTCCACGGTGTCGGCGATCTTCGCCCAGGGTGCGGTGAGGGGGAGTGCCAGCACGTCGACCCCCGCCGGTGCGTGCTCGTAGGAGTCGCCGGGATGGAACAGCGTCGGCTCGCCGTCGGCCGACACGAGCACACCCGTGTTCGCGATGCGGGGGATCTGCGGGAGGATCTCGGCGTGCTGCGTGCCGACGCCCAGCAGCGTCAGGCTGCCGACCAGCGTCTCGTCGTCGTGCGTGTGGGCCGACCAGGACCCGGTCTCGACGAGCTCGGCCGTCTCCGGATCGCACAGCAGCGTTGCGCCGGTGTTGCGCTCGAGCAGGCCGCCGATGCGCGCCTGGTCGAGGTGGTCGGGATGCTGGTGGGTCACCACGATGGCGTCGAGACCCTCGACGTCGAACGTCTCGTCCGGGCAGAACCCGCCGGGATCGATCAGAACCCTGGTCTCGTCGACCTCGATGACCATGGCGGCATGGCCCATTCGAGTGATTTTCACGTGTCCATCATGCATGTCCACCGATCCGGGCTGGTATGGGTGTCGAATGGGACACATGGGGTTGATCTCGGACGCTACCGCTCTGATGATGCAAGCCGGCGCGAAGCGTTCGGCCCGTTTCGGCGACGCCCTCTACTTCACCGGAACCGACCTGGACGAGCCGGACAACTGGCGGATCCCGACCCGACACGGCTACGTGCGCTGCGAGGTCTACCGACCTCCCGGCGTGCAACGCCCGGCGATCTATGTGCACTTCCACGGTGGCGCGTTCATGATGCGATTCCCGCGCATGGACGACTTCTTCGCCCGATTCCTCGTCGCCGAGGCCGGGGTCGCCGTGGTCAACGTCGACTACGACGTCGCGCCGAGGCACCGGTACCCGATCGCGCACCAGGAGTGCCACGACGTGGTCCAGTGGCTCTCCCAGCACGCGGCTGACGGTGATCTCGACGGATCACGCATCGCCGTGGGCGGCTTCAGTGCAGGAGGCAACCTCGCCGCGTCGGTCTGCCTGCAGGCTCGCGACGCCGGGACGCCGATGCCCAGGCTCCAGATGCTGGGCGTTCCCACGCTCGACGTGTCCCGGAGCATCAAGCCTTCGATGGTCGAGAACCCGTTGATCGGTCCCGGCATCCTGCGGCTCACGCACTCGACCTACTTCAAGGACGAGTCGTGTCGCACCGACCCGTATGCATCCCCGCTGCTGAGCGACGACATGCACGGGTTGCCACCTGCTGTCGTCCTCACCGCCGAGTGGGATGCACTGCGGTCCGAGGGTGACGAGTACGCCGTGCGGCTCGCGGAGTCGGGCGTGCCGGTGCTGCACCGCGTCGTCCCCGACAGCGATCACTCCTTCCTGGACGGCGATCGCCGGCAGGCTCGTTCTCTGCTCGACCTGATGGCCGGCCAGGTGGCGGCCCGGGTGGCGTGAAGTTCCCCTCGAGCTGACGAGAACGACCAGCCGCCCCCTCCGATGCCCGGCAGGTGCGTGGGATCTGGTGCAGATCCCAGACGGACTACGATTCGCACGTGACCAGCAGATCTGCCGCCGAACAGCGCCTGAGCGACCTGGCGCTGTTGCGGCAGGTCCGGGACCGGATGGATCGGGAGTACGCGCAGCCGCTGGACGTCGAGGCACTGGCCCGCGGCGTGCACATGTCGGCGGGGCACCTCAGCCGCCAGTTCCGGCTCGCGTACGGCGAGTCGCCGTACTCGTACCTGATGACGCGGCGCATCGAGCGCGCGATGGCGATGCTGCGGCATGGCGACCTCAGCGTCACCGACGTGTGCTTCGCGGTCGGCTGCTCGTCCCTGGGCACGTTCAGCACCCGCTTCACCGAGCTGGTCGGAGTGCCGCCCAGCGTCTACCGGAGCGAGGGAGTCCGCAGCATGGCGGGCATGCCGGCCTGCCTGGCCAGGCAGGTGACCCGACCGATCAGGAATCGAGAAGCGCCGGTGCTGCAACGAGAACTAGCGTGAGCTCCATGAACCTCTCCATTCACACCGCAGCCCTCCCGCACGACGACCCGGACGAGTCCCTGGCCTTCTACCGCGACGTCCTCGGCTTCGAGGTCCGCACCGACTACGGGTCGGGCAAGATGCGCTGGATCACCGTCGGCCCGGCCGACCAGCCCGACACGTCGATCCTCCTGGCGCCGCCGACCGCCGACCCCGGCATCACCGACGACGAGAAGCGCACGATCGAGGAGATGATGGCCAAGGGCACCTACGGCTGGATCCTGCTGGCCACCGACGACCTCGACGCCGCCTTCGAGCGGATCCAGGCCAGCGACGCCGAGGTCATCCAGGAACCCACCGACCAGCACTACGGCCGCGACTGCGCATTCCGCGATCCCGCGGGCAACCAGATCCGCATCCAGGAGACGTCATAGCCGTCGGCCTGAAGCCGACCTGACAGAGGGAGCTTCAACGACCATGGGCGCGAAAGACACGGCACACGTCGCCGACAGTCACGAGATCATCCGCGTGCAAGGCGCCCGCGAGAACAACCTCAAGGACGTCAGCGTCGAGATCCCGAAGCGCCGCCTGACGGCGTTCACCGGGGTCTCCGGCTCGGGCAAGAGCTCGCTGGTGTTCGACACGGTCGCCGCCGAGTCCCAGCGCATGATCAACGAGACCTACAGCGCCTTCGTGCAGGGCTTCATGCCCACGCTGGCGCGGCCTGAGGTCGACTACCTGGATGGCCTGACCACGGCGATCATCGTCGACCAGGAGCGGATGGGCTCCAACCCGCGTTCCACGGTCGGCACCGCCACGGACGCGAACGCGATGCTGCGCATCTTGTTCAGCAGGCTCGGCAAGCCGCACGTCGGCCCGCCCGTGGCCTACTCGTTCAACATCCCGACGCAGACGGCGAGCGGGGTCATGAGCACCACCAAGGCCGGTGGGCGCGTCGAGAAGGACGTGGTGCGCGAGGTCGTGTACCTCGGCGGCATGTGCCCGCGCTGCGAGGGCATGGGAGCGGTCAGCGACTTCGACCTCACGGCGCTCTACGACGAGACCAAGTCGCTCGCCGAGGGTGCGCTCACCATTCCCGGCTACAGCATGGACGGCTGGTACGGCCGCATCTTCAGTGGCGCCGGCCTGGACATGGACCAGCCGATCGGCAAGTACAACAAGAAGGACCTCGACAAGCTGCTGTACGGCAAGCCGACGAAGATCAAGGTCGAGGGGGTCAACCTCACCTACGAGGGAATCATCCCGAAGATCCAGAAGTCGATGCTGTCCAAGGACGTCGAGGCGATGCAGCCGCACATCCGTGCCTTCGTGGAGCGCGCGATCACCTTCCAGACCTGCCCCGAGTGCGACGGCACCCGGCTGACCAAGGAGGTGCTGTCCTCCAAGCTCAAGGGCAAGAACATCGCCGACGTCTGCGCCATGCAGATCAGCGACCTGGCCGACTGGGTTCGAGAACTCAAGGAACCGTCAGTGGCTCCGCTGCTCACCGGGCTCCAGCACCTGCTCGACTCCTTCACCGAGATCGGGCTGGGTTACCTCTCGCTCGACCGTCCGTCGGGAACGCTGTCCGGGGGAGAGGCGCAGCGGACCAAGATGATCCGGCACCTCGGTTCGTCACTCACTGACGTCACCTATGTCTTCGACGAGCCGACCATCGGCATGCACCCCCATGACATCGAACGGATGAACACGCTGCTGCTGCAGCTCCGCGACAAGGGCAACACCGTGCTCGTGGTGGAGCACAAGCCCGAGACGATCGCGATCGCCGACCACGTCGTCGACCTCGGCCCGGGTGCCGGCACGGAGGGCGGCACGGTCTGCTTCGAGGGCACCGTCGAGGGCCTGCGGGGGAGTGACACCATCACCGGTCGTCACCTCGACGACCGGGCCGCGCTCAAGGAGTCGGTGCGCCCGGCTTCCGGCGCCCTGGAGGTCCGCGGAGCGTCGACGCACAACCTCCAGGACGTGGACGTCGACATCCCACTTGGCATGTTCTGCGTGGTGACCGGCGTGGCCGGCTCCGGCAAGAGCTCGCTGATCCACGGGTCGGTCGCCGATCGCGATGGCGTCGTGGTGGTCGACCAGGGAGCGATTCGCGGCTCTCGGCGCAGCAATCCGGCAACCTACACGGGACTCCTCGAGCCGATCCGCAAGGCGTTCGCGAAGGCCAATGGCGTCAAGCCGGCGTTGTTCAGCTCCAACTCCGAGGGCGCCTGCCCCAGCTGCAAGGGTGCCGGCGTCATCTACACGGAGCTGGGCGTGATGGCGACCGTCGAGTCGACCTGCGAGGAGTGCGAGGGGAGACGGTTCCAGGCCGCGGTCCTGGAGTACACGTTCGGCGGGCGGAACATCGCCGAAGTGCTCGCGATGCCCGTCAGCGAAGCCCTGGAGTTCTTCGGCGACGGTGATGCGGCGACGCCTGCTGCACACAAGATCCTGGTCAGGCTCGCCGACGTCGGCCTCGGTTATGTCAGTCTGGGCCAGCAGCTCACCACGCTGTCCGGTGGGGAGCGGCAGCGGCTCAAGCTGGCCACCCAGATGGCCGAGAAGGGCGACATCTACATCCTCGACGAGCCCACCAGCGGCCTGCATCTCGCCGACGTGGAGCAGCTGCTCGGCCTGCTCGACCGGCTCGTCGACGACTCCGGCAAGTCGGTCATCGTCATCGAGCACCACCAAGCCGTGATGGCGCATGCCGACTGGATCATCGACCTCGGGCCCGGCGCCGGCCACGACGGCGGCCGGATCGTCTTCGAGGGCACGCCCGCCGATCTCGTCGCCGACCGTTCGACCCTCACCGGCGAGCACCTCGGGGCCTACATCGGCGGGTAATTCAATTGTTCCCTGTGTCGATTCGTCAACATGTTCATGACGATCAGCGCCTGCGAGACGACATTTGCTGGTCGGTTCTCGACTTCTGAGCTCTTGCTGGGGCCAAAACGGCCCCAGAGCCGCTCAGAAGGGGTTCCGGAAGGGGTGTTCAGCCGGCCGCCCTACTACGCCGATAATGCACATTATGTCAAGTACGATGGAAATGCAGCCGAGAAGGGCACTCCCCTCTGTCCGAAGGCCGCGTTAGCGTCGGTTCATGCCGACGACGCCGGATTCCGACGCGGACACCATCTTCTTTCCGGACGCCGCGGCCTTCGAGGCCTGGCTGAACGAGCACGTCGACCACCGGCCGGGTGTCTGGCTCAAGATCGCCAAGAAGAGCTCCGGGATCGCGTCACTGACCGACGACGAGGCGGTCGACCTTGGTTTGTGCTTCGGCTGGATCTCCGGCCAGCGCAAGACGCTGGACGACACGTACTACCTGCAGAAGTACGTACCGCGCCGGCCGCGGAGCCGGTGGTCCCAGGTCAACGTGGGCAAGGTCGAGGAGCTCACCGCGGCCGGACGGATGCGACCGTCCGGCCTGGCCGAGGTCGAAGCAGCCAAGGCCGACGGACGCTGGGACGCCGCGTACGCGTCACAGAGGAACGCCACCGTGCCCCCCGACCTCGCCGCTGCCCTGGCGGCGAGCCCTCGGGCGGCCCAGGCCTTCGAGGCGCTGGGCAGGACCCGTCAGTTCGCCGTCATTCTCGACGTCGTCACCACGCGAACGCCCGAGACGCGTTCGGCCCACCTTCGCAAGGCCGTCGCCACGCTGGAAGCGTGAGCGACGGCCTCATGCGTCAGAGGACCAGGATCAGTACGACGACGACGGCGACCACAAGGGCGAGAATGGCGATGGTGGTATCCATGGAGTGCTCCTCTGACAAAGCGATCGCCGGTTGCTCCGGCTTCGGGCCCCAAGTTCAGCGCATCCCGAGCCTGCCCGCAAGAGAAGGCAGATCCTCGTCGCCTCACGAGTCCCGCCTCATGGCGAGCGAAGCATGAGTCATGTCGTCGACATCGTCGACGCGATCGACCGGATTCGTGACGGGAGCGGACGCGTGGCCGTGGGTGTCTCCGGCTATGCCGGAGCCGGCAAGTCGGTTCTCGCCCGCACGCTTGTCGACATCGTCGACGGCGCTGTCCGGCTTCGTGGTGACGACTTCCTGGACCCGCCACGCGTCCACCGACGTTCCGCCGACTGGGATGGCGTGGAACGAGATCGTCTGCGCGCCGAAGCGCTCGAGCCCTTCCGCGCCGGCGCTCCGGTGGCCGTTCGGCCGCTGGACTGGAGTACCGGTCGCCACGGTGCCCCCACTCCCCTCCCCCGGGCGTCCGTGCTCATCGTGGACGCGATCGGCACCTTCCATCCTGAGCTCCTCCCCTGGTTCGACCTGACCGTCTGGGTCGACGTCGACCTCCAGGTGGCGCAGGCCCAGGGCAGGGCGCGGGACCGAGCTGCCGGCCGCGATCACGACACGCTCTGGACCGACGTCTGGACGCCGAACGACCGTGAATTCGAACAAATGTTCTCATCGCGTCGTCTCGCCGACGTCCTGTACCAACCATGATCATCGCCGGAAGTGCTGGCGCGCCGTGGCGGGACGGGCCATCATCGAGGCGTGAGCACGACGATCGGACGTGATGCGACGCGAGTGCTGCTCGTCGCGATCCTCCTCGGGGCTGCCGTGTCTGCGGCACTCGGCGCGCATGGTCTGCAGCACGAGCCGACGTTCGAGCCGATCACCACGCTCGGCTTCGCCAGCATGATCCAGATGAAGGTGTGGCTGGCCGTCACCGCCGGGGTTCTCGCGGTCGGTCAGCTGGTCGGCGCCCTGTGGATGTACGGCAAGCTCGGCGTCGCGGCGCCATCGTGGCTCGGCAACGGTCACCGCGTCTTCGGCTTCCTGGCGATCCTGGTCAGCCTTCCGGTGGCGTACCACTGCCTGTGGTCCCTGGGCTTCCAGACCACCGACGCACGAGTCGTGGCGCACTCCCTGCTGGGATGCACGGTCTACGGCGCCTTCGCCGCGAAGGTCGTCACCGTCCGTTCCCGTGACACGGCGTCCTGGCAGTTCCCGCTCGTCGGCGGGATCCTGTTCACCGCCATGGTCGTGGTCGTCCTGACCTCGGCCGGCTGGTACCTCAACGAGTTCGGCGCGCCCGTCTAGTCGTACGGTTCGTCCAGCCTCGATCGCACGATCTTGCCGGTGGCGTTGCGCGGGAAGTCGTCGAGCACGACGAACTCCTTGGGCACCTTGAACTTCTCCAGCCGGTCGCGCAGGAAGTCACGCAGCTCGGAGTCCTTCGGCGGCTCGTCGGACGTCACGGTGACGTAGGCACGGAGAACCTGGCCGAACTCCTCGTGGTCGATGCCCATCACCACGGCCTCGCCGACGGACGGGTGCTCACCGAGCGTGTGCTCGACCTCGAGCGGGAAGACGTTTTCTCCCCCGGACACGACCATGTCGTCGTCGCGACCATCGACATAGAGGCGCCCCAGGTCGTCGAGGTGGCCCATGTCGCCGGTGTTGACGTACCCGTCGACGACCTCCTTCGCCTCCGGGGTGGCGTCCCCATCGGCGGTATACCCGTCGAACAGCAGGCCTCCGCGCATGAAGATGGTGCCCCGCTCCCCCGGGTCGGCGATCGACCGATCGTCCCGCAGGATGCGGAGCTTGATGCCGATGCCCGGGCGCCCGAGCGTTGAGGGCTCGTCGAGCAGGTCCTCCGGCGTCGCCATCGAGACGATGCCAGTCTCTGTGGAGCCGTAGAGGTTGACGAGAACGGGGCCGAACTCCTCAAGGAACTCGGCGACCGTTGACGGCGGGATGGGCGATGCACCGGTGAGCGCGACGCGGACCGATGAGACGTCGCTCTCTGGCTGCTCGCTCTTGGCCTTCAGCAGACGCTGAAGCATCAACGGCACGCCGGTGAGGACGGTCGCCTGACGGGCCTCGATGTCGTCGAGCATCTGGTCGGCGTCGAATCGGCGATGGCTCACGATCGTGCCGCCCACCGACAACGACGTCAGCAGCATCGAGAAGCCCAGCGCGTGGAAGAACGGTGGTGCCACCACGCTGACGTCGCCGTCGCGGAGCCGCAGGATGCCCATGCCGGTGGCCGCGCTCTCGGCGATCCCCACCAGGTCGACGTCGCGCGACACGCCCTTGGCCAGGCCGGTCGTGCCCGACGTCAGGAGGGTGAGCTTGGACGAGCGGTGGTTGGCCGGCGCCCGTGCATGGCCATCCACGGCGAGCGAGTCGAGGGTCAGCCGGTCGTCCGCGTCGCTCTCGTGCCACGCCAGGACGCGTCGCCCGTCGTAGCCGCACGCCTCGACGATGTCGTGGTACTCCTCGTCGTGAACGAGCACGTCCGGATGGTGCCGCTGGAGGATGCGCCTGAGCTGCGACTCGGTGATCTCGGTGTTCAGGAAGACGACCTCGTGGCCGAGCCGGGCGCCGGCGGCGAACGCCTCGACGAACCCGCGGTGGTTCCGGCAGAGGATCGCGAACGTCGCCCGACCCCGGCGGCGCGTCCACAACGCACCGGCGATCGACTCGATCCGCTGGTCGAGCTCGTGATAGGTCGTCGCGCCCTCGTCGTCGACGATGGCGTCACGATCGGGATGCCTCGCGGCCCCGATCGCGATCGCCGCGGCAGGGGTCAGGCCGGTGCGCCACAGCCCGGTGATGATCCGCGCGCTCGCACGCGGCCCGACGGGACGCAGCAGGCCGGACTTCGCGGTGGCGGTGACGGCGTCCTTCCAGCGATCCAGGTCACGACGAGAGGGCATGCCGCGATTGTGCCGCAGGTTTCGTGGCAGGGCATGCCTATGCTCGAGCCAGGATCATGAACAAGGACGACACGGATCGAACCGGCGAAGCTCCTCGACCGGCCAGCACCGAGAGCGCTCGCGAACGTCGGCTGGAGTACCAGGCCCGATGGGTCGACCTGCAGGTCCAACGCGCGATCGAGCGTGGCGAGTTCGACAACCTCCGCGGAACCGGCAAGCCGATCGAGGACCTCGGCACCACGCATGATCCGGACTGGTGGCTCAAGCGGTTCATCGAGCGTGAGCAGATCACCGGCGTCCTCCCACCGGCCCTCTCCTTGCGCGTCGAGGATGCCCGCATGGGCTCGGTGCTGGATGCCGAGACGTCGGAACGGCGGGTGCGGGAGATGATCGAGGACTTCAACGAGCGAGTGGTCGCGGCTCGTCGCCAGCTCCTGGGTGGCCCGCCGGTCATCACCAGGACCCGGGACGTCGACGCCGAGGTCGAGGCGTGGCGGCAACGGCGTGCGGCCCGGCGGGAGCGGAAGGATCGCGCACCCACGGCACGTCGGGGCGCTGCCCCAGAAGCTCCGGGTCGCCCGTGGTGGCGCAGACTCATGCCATGACAGCCGCGGCGTCGATGCACCGCACGGTGACCTTCGCCGCCCCCCTCGATGCCAGACGGACGTGGTCGATCCTGCAGCGCGGGGGCGGCGATCCTGCCTTCCGGCACCTCGGTGCCACCATGTGGCGCACCAGCCGGATGGAGACCGGGCCGGTCACCGTCGCCGTAGAGCAGACCGACAGCCGAACCGTCGAAGCCGACGCCTGGGGCTCCGGTGCCGAGGAGATGCTCGCCACGCTCCCCCGCTCCCTCGGCAACGACGACGACGCGTCGCAGTTCGTGCCGGCCCATCCGTCGGTCGCCGACGCGCATCGGCGTTTCCCGGGCCTGCGTGTCCCGCGGACCGGTCGGCTGCTCGAAGCCCTGATCGCGGCCGTCATCGAGCAACGGGTCGTCGGCATGGACGCCATGGCCGCCTGGCGCCGCTTGCTCGTGCGCCATGGCGATCCGGCACCAGGTCCGGCCCCGCCCGGCATGCGGGTGTTCCCGACCGCCGAGACGTGGGCCGCTCTGCCGTCCTGGGAATGGCACCAGGCTGGGGTCGATCCCCAGCGCTACCGCACCGCGCACGCCTGCGCCCGCGTCGGAGCACAGCTCGAACGGGTCGCGTCGGAGCACGAGGACGACCGTTCCGCGGTGTACCGCGCGCTGCGCAGCATCCCCGGCGTCGGCGGCTGGACAGCCGCCGAAACCGGATTCCGCGCCCTCGGTGACGCCGATGCGGTGCCGTTCGGCGACTTCCATCTCGGCCATCTGGTCGGTGTCGGTCTGGTCGGCCGCCGCTTGCACGACGACGACGAGATCGCCGAGGCCTTGGAGCCCTACCGCCCCCAGCGGTATCGCGCCGTGCGGCTGCTCGAGCTGAGCCCGCTCGTCCGCATGGAGCGCCGCGGGCCGCGGGCCTCACGCGTCGACCGCCGCTCCTACTGACTCAAAAGTCGTCTTCCTCGTGCTGGATGACCGACAGCACGTTGCCGGCCGGATCGTTGAACCAGGCGATGTCGGGCCCCTCGCCGGTCATCACACCGAGCTCGTCCTGCGGTGCGCCGTCGTACTGCAAGAACTCGACCCCCTTCTCACGGAGGTCACTGACCGCGGCATGGACGTCGTCGACGGGCAGGTTCAGCACGGTGAACGTGGCCGGCTGGTGGTCGTCCTTGGTGTACATGAGCACCCGTGTGTCACCGTCGAGGGCGAGCTGAAGGAAGCCGTTGTCCATCTCCCGCACGTCGAGCCCGAGCTTGTCGGTGTAGAACTCGCGGGCCGCCTCCGTGTCGTTGATCGAGAATCCGCTGAATGGCTTGTGGAACATCGTTCTCCTCGTTGATGGGTGATCGGTCAGGCCAAGGTCCGGGCGAAGACGTCGCGGTCGACGTTGCCGCCAGTGACGACGATGCCGACGCGCTGGCCGGCGAGGGCGTCCCGTTCGTGCAGCGCGCCGGCGAGCGCGGCCGCGCCGGCGCCCTCGGCGACGTTGTGGGTGGCGGTGAACAACAGCGACATGGCCGCCGCCACCTGGTCGTCGTCGACCTCGACGAGATGGTCGACGTTCGATCGGATGATCTCGAAGGCCTCCGGATTCGGCGTCCGGCAGGCCATGCCGTCGGCCAGCTGCGTGGTGACCGGCACCGAAACCGGCTCGCCGGCATCCATCGAACGCGCGTACGCGGGCGCACCGGCCGACACGACGCCGACCACGCGCGTGGTGAGGCCGAGCGCGTCGCGCGCGGCCAGCGTGGCGCAGACACCGGACCCGAGTCCGATCGGCACATAGACGACGTCGAGATCGGGCACCGCACGGAACAGCTCGAGCGGGTAGCTCGCCACCCCGGCGAGGAGGTCGGGATGGAAGTTGGCCACCTGGTGCCAGCCGTGCTCCTCGGCGAGCGCGGTGGCGTGCTCGAGCGACTCCTGGAAGTCGTCACCGACCTCGAGCAGCGTCGCGCCTTGTGCCTGCATCGCGATGTTCTTCTCGCGGCTGTTGCCGTGCGGGACGACGATCGTCAGCGGGACGCCGTGCCGGCGGGCCGCCGCCGCGATCGCTTGTCCGTGATTGCCCCGCGTCGCCGTGACCAGCCCCGATGGCTGCTCGCGCTCCATCAGGCGGTGCAGGTACACGATGCCGCCGCGGATCTTGAATGCGCCGAGCGAGGTGTGGTTCTCGTGCTTGAGCCACGCCTCGGTGCCGAGCGCCTCGTCGATCAGCGGCCAGCTGTGCTGCGGTGTGGGCGGAACGAACTCGTGGACGAGCTTGGCGGCGTCGTCGAGCTGGTCGAGGGTCAGGCCGTACACGCTCATGCTCGAAATCTACCCCCGCACGGTTCGGGTCACGGACACCCGCTCAGGGGGCCCCGTGATGTGCAGAGTGCTGATCTCCTGATCGGCGATCTGCCCGTCCGTGAACGGGAAGTCGACCCACTGGCTCAGACGAACCGGGAGGTGTCGCCCGCGCCCACGCGCACGATCTCCGGGACACCGTCGACGAAGTCGATGACGGTGGTGGGCTCGGAGGCCACCTCACCGGACTCCACGATCGCGTCGACGTCGCCGTCAAGTGCCTCGTTCACGGCCCAGCCCTCGGTCATGGCCTCGAACTCGCCCGGCAGGATGAGCGTGCTCGACAGCAGCGGCTCCCCCAGCGAGGCCAGCAGGGCCTGGACGACCGTGTGGTCAGGGATCCGCGCTCCGACGGTCTTCTTCTTGGGGTGCAGGAGCCGGCGGGGAACCTCCGGCGTCGCAGGCAGGATGAACGTGTAGGGCCCCGGAGTGGCGCTCTTGACGGCGCGGAACACCGCGTTGTCGACATGCACGAACTGCCCGAGCTGCGCGAAGTCGCGGCACACGAGCGTGAAGTGGTGCTTGTCGTCGAGACGGCGGATCGTCCGGATCCGCTCCAGTGCGTCCCGGTTGCCGAGCTGGGCGCCGAGCGCATATCCAGAGTCGGTCGGATACGCCACGAGACCACCCTCGCGCAGCACGGACACCGCCTGGTCTACGCCTCGCTGTTGTGGGTTGTCCGAGTGGATGTCGATGAAGCGCGCCATGGGCCCGACCATACGCGCCGGGTCATGGCGCGGCGTCACGTGAAGATCGAGACGCCACCGGGGCCGACCAGGAAGGCCACCACGATCAGGACGATCCCCATGAGGATGTCGCCGCGGATGAGTCGAAGTACTCCGAAGATGCCGATGATGACGGCGATGATCCACAAGACGGTGGCCACGTTGTGCTCCTTCTGTCGTCGTGGCAGTCACGCTAGACCCCACGGGGTCAGCCCGCCTGTCGAGCAGCGCTGGTCCGGTTGTCCAGCACTCGGACGGGAATATTCGGGGCTGTCCCGACGTCTACGCTTGATGATGGCCTGAAACGCCGCCCGCGAAGGAGGTCGACGATGACCAGCACCACGACGTCGTTGGCTGGCCAGCGCCAGCGGCAGATCGAGCACGACGCCGCTCGGGAGGAGCACCATCGCGAGCGAGCGACCAACCTCTCCCCCATCCGCAGTCGCGCCGAGCTGAAGGCACTCGCCGATGAAGCGTCCGAGCGACTCGCCGATGCCAGCTCCGACGAAGTGCTCGCCTGGGTCGCCGAGGAGTTCGGCTACCGCACTGCCGTCGCCTGCTCCATGGCCGACGCCGTGCTCCCCGACGTCGTCGCCAAGCACCTCCCCTGGGTTGACACGCTGTTCCTCGACACCGGCTACCACTTCGCCGAGACCATGGGCACCCGCGACGCGGTCGAGTCCACCATGCAGCTGAGCATCGTCGACGTCACCCCGAAGCGGACGGTCGAGGAGCAGGATGCCGAGTTCGGCAAGGATCTGTTCTCCCGCGACCCCGGCCTCTGCTGCGAGATGCGCAAGGTCGAGCCGCTCGCGGAGACGCTCGAGGGCTACGAGGCGTGGGTCACCGGCATCCGCCGTGAGGACTCCTGGCTGCGAGCCAACACGCCGCTGGTCGACTGGGACGAGAAGAACGGCATGGTCAAGATCAACCCGCTCGCGGCCTGGACCTTCGACGAGCTGATCGACTACGCCTCCACGCACGACATCGTCATCAACCCGCTGATCAACGACGGCTACCCGTCCATCGGGTGCGCGCCTTGCACGCGGCGGGTCGAGCCCGGCGAGGATCCGCGGGCTGGCCGGTGGGCCGGTCTCGACAAGACCGAGTGCGGTCTGCACGCCTGATCACACGCCCTAGAGTCGCCTCATGACACCCCGGCGCGGAGAGCGCTCATGCACGCAGCGCGGAGAGCGCTCATGCACGCAGCGCGGAGAGCGCTCATGCACGCAGCGCGGAGAGCGCTCATGAGCACTGCGGGGAGCTTCCCCCTCACCCTGCGCATGGCCGGCCGCAAGGTCGTCGTCGTGGGTGGCGGCCATGTGGCGACCCGGCGCACGCACGCACTCGTCGAGGCCGGCGCCGACCTCACCGTCGTCTCACCGACGCTCACCGCGCGTCTCGCCGAGCTCGCCGAGCAGGGTCGCATCACCTGGGAACAGCGCACCTACCAGGACGGTGACCTCGACGGCGCCTGGCTCGTCCAGACCGCCACCGCCGATGCCGCCACCGACGACCGCGTGGCGGCCGACGCCGAGGCCCGGGCCATCTGGTGCCTGAAGGGCGGCGACCCGGATGCCGCCACCGCCTGGACGCCTGCCGTGGCGCGGGTCGACGACATCCTCATCGCCGTGAGCGGTGGCGGTGACGCCGGACGTGCGTCGTCACTTCGCGACGGCGTCGCCGCAGCGCTCCAGGCCGGCGAGCTGCCGCTGCGCCACCGCACCCACCATCCGGAGGGGTTCGTCGCCCTGGTCGGAGGCGGGCCGGGCGACTCCGGCCTGCTCACCGTGCGTGGACGGCGGCTGCTCGCTGAGGCCGACGTGGTGGTCGTCGACCGCCTCGCGCCCACCGCCTACCTCGCGGAGCTCGCTCCTGACGTCGAGGTCATCGACGTCGGGAAGATGCCCGACCACCACCCGATCCCCCAGGACGAGATCAACCGGATCCTCATCAACCATGCCCAGCAGGGCCGCATCGTCGTGCGGCTGAAGGGCGGCGACCCCTACGTCTTCGGACGCGGCGGCGAGGAGCGTCAGGCCTGCGAGGACGCCGGAGTTTCCGTCGAGATCGTGCCCGGGGTGACCAGCGCCATCGCCGTCCCCGCCGCGGCCGGAATCCCGGTCACCCATCGCGGCCTGGCCCGAGGATTCAGCGTGCTGACCGGCCACGAGTCGGTCGGCGACCTGCCCCGCGATCGCGGGCACACCCTCGTGCTGCTGATGAGCGTCAAACGGCTCGGTGAGACGGCCGACGAGCTGGTGGCGGCCGGGCACGATCCCGAGACCCCCGTGGCGGTCGTGGAGAGCGGCTGGTCCGACCAGCAGCGCGTCACCGTGGGCACGTTGACCACGATCGCCGCCCGTGCCGCCGAGGCGGGCGCGCGACCTCCGGCCGTCACCGTGATCGGCGACGTGGTGACGTTGTCACCCCATTGGTCCTGAGTCCGTTTCTGCCTGCTCCCGCAGCCAGGCGTTGAGCCCCCGCTCCCCCGCGCGCATCACCATGTCGTGGGCGAGAACGAACACCGGGCGAAGGACGAACCGCATCCTGCGCATCCACGGTTGGGTCACGTCGACGTGCCAGCTGACGTCGATCGTGCTGTTGAGGTCATTGACGGCGCCGAGCTGCATCGTGGCCCGGCCGAGCAAGTCGCCGTCTGCGCGCAGGGTCACCTGCGTCCTGGGTGTCGACTCGACGTCGTACACGCGGAACTTCAAGGTGTAGCCCATCGGGCTACCCGCCGTCACGTGGATGTCAGGGCCCTGGCGCTCGGATCGCATGCCGGGCCAGAACACGAAGGGGTTGTCCGTCGGCAGGAGCTCCTCGAACGCCTTCCAGACCCGCTCCCGGGGAGCAGAGAGGTGCCAGCGCGAGCTGAAGGAGTACTGCGATCCAGCCGTGTCGCTACCGGGATTGGTGGGGCTCGTGGGATTCAATGGTTTCGGCCGCGGGTGGTATGAGTGCCCGCGGCCTTGAGCTGCCCACGGGTCGTCGATCGGTTGCTCCAGAGCCACCACAGCCCCACGAATGGCAGCACGAGCGGGATGAAGACGTACCCGGCGCCGAAGTCCGACCACACGGTCTGGTCGGGGAACAGGCCGCCGTCGATGATCGACAGAGCACCCACCGACAGGACGCCGACCAGCTCGAAGCCGATGGTCGCGGCGGCGAGCCGGCGACGGTCGGTGGCCAGGGCGAGCGTGGCCACGACGTAGACCACCCCGGCGAGCGCGGACAGCGCGTACGCCACCGGCGCCTCGTCAGCCCTCGTCGCCAGCTGGTAGATGGAGCGGGCCGACGCGGCGAGGGCGAACACGGCGTAGACCGCGACGAGCGCACGTCCGAAGCCATGCCCGGTGCCCGTGTCAGACATGCGTGCCCTTCCAGATCTGGAGAACCCGGACACAGAGTACGGCGACGGTCAGCATGGCCACGACGACCACCCCCGTGCCCCACCGGCCCTTCTCGGCGATTCCCCAGAGCACCGCCGCCGGCGGGATGACCACCAGCGTCACCAGATACGAGACGAACAGGACGCCGTCGACGTCGCGAGACGTATTGGCCAGCGCGATGCAGCCACCGACGAGCATCGCGAGCAAGGCGATCTCGAGGACGGCGGCGGCATAGAACAGCGGGTTGCTGAACGGTTGACGTCGCAGGGTGTGCCACACGGCGAAGACGGCCACGGCAACGGCCAGCCACGCGACGACGTTCGCCGCTGCGTCCGTCACGCACGTCCTTCGGACGACGTCGGCTCCCCCGGCGCGGGCCCGGGCTTCCGCAGGACGGTCAGGATCGAGCTCTTCACGAACCCGTTCCACACCTTCAGGCGGCGGAACATGAAGTGCCCGACCCCGGGAAGCTCGGTCCAGGTGGCGCTCAGCGCGATCTGCTGGCTCCGCTCCACGTATTCGCGGCTCAAGCGGGCCGAGGTCCAGCGGTCGTTGGTGCCGTGGATGACGTGCAGGTGGCGATCTGCGATCGACGCGTTCGGCTCATCCTCGGGGAGCCACGGCGCCAGCGCGACGACGCCGGCCGCGGTGGGGTCGTCGGCGACCCTGCACGCGGTGCGTCCACCCATGGAGTGCCCGACGAGCAGCACCGGGCGGTCTGGGTACTGCCCGTGCAGGCGGTCGAGGGCCCATCGTGCGTCGCGCACCGGTGCCGGGTCAGCGGAGCCGTTCCAGCCGCGGACGCGGTACTGGAGCAGGTGCAGGCTGAGGTCGTGCTCGGCGGCGAACCCACGGAGCGAGCGGGCCATGAGCGCCAACCGCCACCAGCTGGCGTTCCGATTGGTCACGACCTCGGTGCTGTTCTGCTGGCCGCCGTGCAGCATCAGGACGCAGGCCCGCGGATCCGCGGGCTCGTTGAAAGCGTCCAGCCGTGGTTCACGCATGCGCAGGGTCAGCCTCCGAACGCGTTCTCGCCGGTCAGCGCCTGCCCGAGGACAAGTGCGTGCATCTCGACCGTGCCCTCGTACGTGAGCACCGACTCGAGGTTGTTCATGTGCCGGATGACGGGATACTCCAGCGAGATGCCGTTGGCGCCGAGGATGGTGCGCGCGGTGCGGCAGATCTCCAGCGCTTCACGGACGTTGTTGAGCTTGCCGAAGCTCACCTGCTCCGGCGTGAGGCCGACCGCGTCCTTGCGGCGCCCGAGGTGCAGGGCCAGCAGCATGCCCTTGTGCAGCTCGAGGCACATGTCCGCGAGCTTGGCCTGGGTCAGCTGGAAGCCGCCGATCGGCCGACCGAACTGGTGCCGGGTGCGCGAGTAGTCGAGCGCGGTCTCATACGACGAGCGCGCGGCGCCGAGGCAGCCCCAGACGATGCCGTACCGGGCCTCGGTGAGGCACGACAGCGGGCCCTTCAGGCCGGTGACCTCGGGCATCACCGCTTCAGCCGGCAGCCGGACACCCTCGAGCACCAGCTCGGACGTCACGGACGCCCGGAGCGACATCTTGTGCTTGATCGTGTTCGCCGTGAACCCCGGCGTTCTGGTGGGGACGACGAATCCACGGATGCCCTCGTCGGTCTGCGCCCAGACGACGGCGACGTCGGCGATCGAGCCGTTCGTGATCCACATCTTCGTGCCGTCGAGGATCCAGTCGGCCCCGTCCTTCCGGGCGCGCGTGCGCATGCCGCCCGGGTCCGAGCCGTGATCGGGTTCGGTGAGACCGAAGCAGCCCACGGCGTCGCCCTTGCCCATGGCGGGTAGCCACTCGTCCTTCTGCGCGTCCGATCCGAACCGCCAGATCGCGTACATCGCGAGCGAGCCCTGCACGGACACCATCGAGCGGACGCCGGAGTCGACCGCCTCGAGCTCGACGCAGGCCAGACCGTAGTCGACCGAGGACATGCCCGGGAGGCCGTACCCGTCCAGGTGCATGCCCAGCAGGCCGAGCTCGCCGAACGACCGGATCAGCTCGCGTGGCTCGTCCACGATGCCGGTCTCGAACCAGTCGGCGACGTGGGGCTGGACCTTGTCGGCGAGCATTGTCCGCACCGTGTCGCGCACGGCGATCTCCTCGGTACTCAGGAGATCGTCGATCGACAACGGGTCGAGCCGATCAAAAGCCGGCGGTCTGTGCTCGCTCATGCAGCCACCGTACAAGTCGCGACGTCCTAGACTCCGTGGTGAGGGCCCATGTTCACCGGTTCCGACCCATCCCTCGTGGAGGCAGCGTCGAATGCTAGGTAGACCCCGAATTGGTAGGGAGAGGAATGTGGCCCAGACCCATGCCGCAGACCGGCATCTCGGTATAGCCGGCACGCGTGACGCCGTCGACCTCTCCGACCTCCTGATGCAGGTGGCCCGAGGCGACGAGTCCGCCTTCGCGGCCCTCTTCGACCACCTCGGACCCTCCGTCTACGGCCTCGCCCGTCGGGTCATCCGTGACCCCGCACGCGCCGAGGAGGTGGCCCAGGAGGTGTTCCTCCAGGTGTGGCAGACCGCCGCCCGCTTCGATCCCGAACGGGGCCGCGCGAAGAGCTGGGTGATGACGCTCGCCCACCGACGCGCCGTCGACGCGGTCCGCCACGACCAGGCCGCCACGAACCGGGACAAGGCCTACGACTGGTCGGCCGGTCCTGACTTCGACGTCGTCAACGAGACCGTCACCGTGCGGCTGGAGCACGAGCAGGTGCGCCGGTGCATGGACGGACTCACCGAGCTTCAGCGCGAGGCCATCGATCTCGCCTACTACAAGGGGTACACCTACGCCGAGTGCGCCTCGCTGCTCGACGCGAACCCGGCGACGGTCAAGACACGGATGCGTGACGGACTGGTCCGCCTCCGCGACTGCCTGGGAGTCGCATCATGATTTCACCCCACGAAACCACTCGCTCCGCCGACGCTGGTCAGCTGCAATGGCAGATCCGCTCGCGCTTTCGCGGGGGCCCCGAATGACCGTTGACCTCCACCACCTGATCGCGCCGTACGCGCTCGACGCCCTCGAGGCCGACGAACGCAGCCGGTTCGAGGCCCACCTCGCCCAGTGCGAGCAGTGCCGGGTCGAGCTCGCGGGCTTCATGTCCACCGCCGCCCGGCTGGGTGAGGCCGAGGCCGTCACACCGCCGGCCGAGCTGCGCGAACGCCTGCTGGCCATGGCCGAGTCGACCGCGCAGGAACATCCCGTCGTCACGGCGCTTTCACAGCGCAGCCGGGTGCGTCGAGTGGCGCCCCGCATCGCCCTCGCCGCTGCGGTCGCGACGGCCGTTCTGGGCATCGGTGGCTTCGTCGCGGAGAAGGATCGAGCGGACGACCTGAGCGCCGAGCGCGCGCGCATGTCGGCCGTCCTGACCGCCGAAGACGGCGCCATGACCGTGGATGATGCCAGCGGTGGCGGCAACGTGCGGGTGGTCGCATCGAAGAGCCAGGACGCCGCTGTGGTGCTCGGCGAGTCACTCCCCACGCTCGACGACGACAAGATCTATCAGGTGTGGCACATGGAGGACGGCAAGCCCACGTCGGTCGGGCTGCTCGGCCACGGTCCGGGCATGCTTTACGTCGAGGGCGTCAACGCAGCCGACGCCTACGCCGTCACGGTGGAACCCGACGGCGGATCGCCGCAGCCCACGACCCAGCCGATCGCTGCCACACCGGTCTGAGCCGCTCGTACGACGCCTGCCACCATGACGGCGTGAGCACACCCATCGTCCTCATCTCGGCCGCGATGGCGGTGACCTCGCGGTTCTACGCCACGCTCGTCGACGCGTTCAACGAGGGCGGCTGGCATGCGGTCGCTCTGCCACGTCGTGGTTTCGAGCGCGGACTCCCGGTCGCCGCGCGGGGCGTCGACTGGAGCTACGACGACGAGATCTCCGACATGGCCGATGCCGTGGCCAAGGCCCGGGCCGAGAGCCCCGCAGCGTCCGGTCATCCTCCTGGGGCACAGCCTGGGCGCCCAGCTCGGTGCCGGCCACCAGCTGCACCGCGACCCGGCCGACGGGTTCGTGTGCGTCGCCTCCTCCGTGCCGCACGCCCCGTTCTTCCCGCACGGCGGGATACCGCTGCGGGCGATGGCCTCGGCCATCCCCGTCGTCGCCCGGGTACGTGGGTTCCTGCCGCCGCCGTTCTTCGGTGCACCCGGCGCCCGGACGATGATGAGCGAGTGGGCCCGTCTCGTGCGCACGGGCAAGCCGCCGTTCCCGGTGCCCCACCGCATCACGACGCCGACGCTCAGCGTCCGGCTCGAGGGCGACACCTACGCCGTGCCGGCCTCGAACGACCGATTCGTCGAGCTCTTCGTCGAGCCGTCGGCACTGACCGAGTGGACGTACCGCAAGGACGCCGTGCCCGAGGGCGGCACGACCCACCACATCCACTGGGTGCGCACGCCCGGACCCGTCGCCGACCGGGTCGTCGAGGTGGTGGGAGTCCAGGCCAGGCCGTACCTAGGCGAACGCCTCGATCGGCGGACAGGCGCAGGCCAGGTTGCGGTCGCCGTACGCCTGGTCGATGCGCGCGACCGGCGGCCAGTACTTGTCCTCCGTGGAGCCGCTCGGGAAGCAGCCCGTGCCGATCGAGTAGCCGTGCTTCCAGTCGATCAGCTCCCGCGCGGCGTGTGGAGCGTTGGCGAGCGGGTTGTCGTCCGCCGAGTACTCCCCCGCCGCCACGGCGTCGATCTCGCTGCGGATCGCCAGCATCGCGTCGCAGAACCGGTCGAGCTCGGCGAGATCCTCGGACTCGGTGGGCTCGACCATCAGCGTGCCGGCGACAGGGAAGCTCATGGTCGGGGCGTGGAAGCCGTAGTCGATGAGCCGCTTCGCGACGTCGTCGACGCTGAGGTCGGCGGTCTTGACGCTCGGACGGACGTCGAGGATGCACTCGTGCGCCACCAGGTCGTGGTCGCCGGCGTACAGCACCGGGAAGGCGCTCTCGAGCCGCTTCGCGACGTAGTTGGCCGAGAGCACGGCGACCGACGTGGCCTCGGTGAAGCCGTCGGCGCCCATCATCGCGATGTACGCGTACGGGATGGGCAGGATGCCGGCCGAGCCGTACGGGGCCGCGCTGATCGCGCCGATGCCCTCGCGGCGCGCGATCACCGGGTGCAAGGGGTGGCTCGGCAGGAACGGCACCAGGTGCTCGGCCACGCCGACCGGTCCGACGCCGGGCCCGCCGCCGCCGTGCGGGATGCAGAACGTCTTGTGCAGGTTCAGGTGCGACACGTCGCCGCCGAACTCGCCCGGCTGGGCGTGCCCGAGCAGGGCGTTCAGGTTGGCGCCGTCGACGTAGACCTGGCCGCCGTGCTCGTGCACGATGTCGCAGAGCTCGACGATGCCGTCCTCGTAGACGCCGTGCGTCGACGGGTAGGTGACCATGATCGCGGCGAGATCGTCGGCGTGGGCCTCGCACTGCGCGCGCAGGTCGTCGAGGTCGACCTCGCCCCGCTCGGTGGACTTCACGATGACGACCTTCATGCCGGCCATGACGGCCGACGCCGCGTTGGTGCCGTGCGCCGAGCCCGGGATGAGGCACACGGTGCGGTGGTCGTCGCCCCGGCTGCGGTGGTAGGCGCGGATGGCCAGCAGGCCGGCGAGCTCGCCCTGGGAGCCGGCGTTGGGCTGGATGGACACGCCGGCGTACCCGGTGACCGTGGCCAGCCAGGACTCCAGCGTCTCGATCAGCTCGATCATCCCGGCGGCGTCCTCGTAGGGGACGAACGGGTGCAGGTCGGCGAAGCCCGGGTAGCTGATCGGCTCCATCTCGGCGGTGGCGTTGAGCTTCATCGTGCAGGAGCCCAGCGGGATCATGCCGCGGTCGAGCGCGTAGTCGCGGTCGCTGAGCCGGCGCAGGTAGCGCAGCATCTGCGTCTCGCTGCGGTGCTGGTGGAACACCGGATGGGTCAGGATCTCGTCGCTGCGAAGCAGCGAGGTCGGGATGGACGCAGCGCGTCGGCTGGAACGTTCTCGATGCCGAACGCGCTCAGCACGCGAGCGACGTGGTTGGTGGTCGTGGTCTCGGACGTCGTGATGCCCACGTGGTCGTCGTCGACACCACGCAGATGGATGCCGTCGGCGTGGGCGGCCTTGACGACGTCGACGGCGCGGCCGGGAACGTGCGCCACCACGGTGTCGAAGAACTCCTCGGCGACGATCTCGATGCCACCGGCGCGCAGACCCGCAGCGAGTGCCCGCGCCTTGTCGTTGACGTGCTCGGCGATGCGGCGCAGGCCGTCGGGCCCGTGGTAGACGGCGTACATCGACGCCGCGACCGCCAGCAGCACCTGGGCGGTGCAGATGTTCGAGGTCGCCTTCTCGCGGCGGATGTGCTGCTCACGGGTCTGCAGGGCCAGCCGGTACGCCGGACGTCCGGACGCGTCGACGGAGACGCCCACCAGTCGTCCGGGGAGCTGCCGCTCCAGCCCCTCGCGCACGGCCATGAACCCGGCGTGCGGGCCGCCGTAGAACATCGGGACGCCGAACCGCTGGGACGAGCCGACGACGACGTCGGCGCCGAGCGAACCGGGTGAGGTGAGCATGACGAGCGCCAGCGGGTCGGTGACGACGACGGCGAGCCCGCCGGTGGCGTGCACCGCCTCGATGGCCGGTGACGGGTCGACGATCCTGCCGTCCGCTCGCGGGTAGGCGATGACCACGCCGGCCGCCTCGACGTCGGGCGGTCCGTCGGCCAGGTCGGCCTCCACGAGCTCGATGCCCAGCGCCTCGGCGCGGGTCTCGACGACCGCGCGGGTCTGCGGCAGCAGGCCGGCGTCGACGATGATCGGCAGGTCGTCCTTGCCGCGCGTGGCCCGCCGGATGAGCGTGAGGGCCTCTCCCGCCGCCGTGCCCTCGTCGAGCAGCGAGGCGTTGGCCGTGGTCAGGCCGGTGAGGTCGGCGACCATCGTCTGGAAGTTGATCAGCGCCTCGAGCCGTCCCTGGGAGATCTCCGGCTGGTACGGCGTGTACGCCGTGTACCAGGACGGGTCCTCGAGGACGTTGCGCCGGATGACGGCAGGCGTGACGGTCGGGTGGTAGCCGAGACCGATCATCGCCACACCCGGGTGGTTGCGCTCGGCCAGCTCGCGCAGGCGGGCCAGCGCCTCGGCCTCGCTCAGCGCCGGCGGGAGCGCCTCCAGGCCGCCGTGCCGGATGCCTTTCGGGATCGCCGCGGCCATGAGGGCGTCGAGCGAGTCGTACCCGAGCGACTGCAGCATCTCCTGCTGCTCGGCGGGGCTGGGACCGATGTGGCGACGGACGAACGGATCGGTCAGGTTCGGCACGGGATGTCTCCTGGGGTCGGGCGGTCAGGCCCCTCCCCTTCTGTCGCCCCGCTCAAGGATCGAACGTGACTCCAGAATCGCCGTGCGAACGTGGTCCTGGGTGCCTGAGAGGTTCCGGGGAGGAGTTGCCCCTTCGGCGCCGATCCGGGAGCGATCGGTCTCTCCCACGTGCGTTGTGGCAGGTCCCAATCTACCAGCGTGACGACAGCGTCATACGCAACGGTCCGGCCGGCGAGAGGTGTGTCAGGAGCCGCTGCGTGCGGCGCGACGGGCGGCGAGCTCGTCGCCCGCGAGCGGCTCCTCGAGAACCCGCTCGCTCGGGAGCTCGTGCAGCGAGCCCTCGATCTCCTTCCAGACACCGCCGATGGCGATGCCGAAGACGCCTTGTCCGCCCTGGAGGAGGTCGACGACCTCGTCGGCGGAGCGGCACTCGTAGACACTCGCCCCGTCGCTCATCAGCGTGACCTGGGTGAGGTCGTCGGTGCCGCGCAGACGCAGGTGGTCGACGGCGATGCGGATCTGCTGCAGCGAGACCCCGGCGTCGAGCAGGCGCTTGATGATCTTGAGCAGCAGGATGTCCTTGAAGGAGTAGAGGCGCTGGGTGCCGGAGCCGGTGGCCGACCGCACGGACGGCTCCACGAGCTTGGTGCGGGCCCAGTAGTCGAGCTGGCGGTAGCTGATGCCGGCGGCGCTGCACGCGGTGGGGCCGCGGAACCCGGTGTCCTCGGGCATGGGCGCGAGATCGTCGGTGAAGAGGAGGCCTTGGTCGCCGGCCCGGTTCGTGGCGTCCGTGACTTCCGGAGCGTTGGCGTCGTCGCGTCGCTCGATCATGAGGTGTGCCTTCCAGAGCTCGTAGGGGAAGACTACCTCCACGAAACTACATCCGTGGAAACCCGGCAGCAGTCTCAAGGTAAGCCTGAGGGTTTGCCGGGTCAACGACCCAGCGTGACGTCCGGGCGTGTCGCGAACCCTCAACCTCACTTGAGGGTTTGGTCCGAATCCACTCCGAGGTTTCGTCAAACGGGCGGCTTCGCCGCGACTCACTCAACTTGGTTCCGCTCGTTCGGGCGTCCGGAGCGCCCTCAGGGCGCCTCGAAGTCCTCGGGCTCGACCTCGTCGAGGAACTCGCGGAACTTCTCGATCTCCTCGTCCTCCTCGCGCGTGGAGGTGATGCCGGCGACGTCGAGGACGTCCTCGGCGCACAGGATCCGGGAGCCCGAGCGCAGGGCGAGCGCGATCGAGTCGGACGGCCGCGCCTCGACCGTGGCCCCGGACTCGAAGTGGAGCGTCGCGTAGAAGACGCCCTCGTCGACGTCGTCGATGCGCACCTCGCGCAGCTCGTCGCCCAGTGCGGAGACGAGGCGCTGCATGAGCTCGTGGGTCAGCGGCCGCGGCGTCTCGGTGCCCTGCTGGGCGAAGGCGATGGCCGAAGCCTCGACGGCGCCGATCCAGATGGGCAGGTAGCGCTCGCCCTCCAGCTCGCGCAGCAGCACGAGCGGCTGGTTGGTGGGCATCTCCACGCGGACCCCGACGACTTCGACCTCACGCATGGGCTCAACCGCGCACGCGATTCCGCACGAGGACGGTGTGCAGGCGCACGGACAGTGCGGCAAGCGCGGCCGCTGCGTGCTCCGCGGCCTCCTGGTCGAGGCTTCGCGACCGGGGCGAGACGATCTGCTCGACCAGGCTCGCCTCGCGATCGGCCTGGGTGCCGAAGTGGCGCAGATGCCGGGGCTCGAGGCCGAGCTCGGCGAACTCGGCGACGAGCGCGGCGACCTGGAGGTCGTCGCCGTCGTAGTAGGTCTGGGTGGGACGCCGCTGGATGAGCCCGAACTCCTCGACGGCGTCGAGCACGCCGGCGTCGAGCCCGGAGGACTCCAGCAGCTCCTCGCGGGAGAGCCGGAGCTGGCTGCGACTCTCGCGGAACGTCTCGACGCTCGGCAGCCCGTCGTCGGCGAGGGTCAGGTGCGGGACGCGTGACGCCCTGCCCATCTCCGCGTCGGGCACGCGGCCGCGGTCCATGTCGTCGAGCACCTGACGGATGTGGCTCAGCGGCCAGAAGTTGGGAGCGGCCTGCTGGCGCAGGATGAACCGCAGCCGCTCGACGTCGGCGAACGTGAACTTGCGGTAGCCGGACGCGGTGCGCTGCGGCTCGACGAGGCCCTCGGACTCCAGGTAGCGGATCTTGCTGATCGAGAGCTTCGGGAACTCGCCGTGCAGCTCGTCGAGCACCTTGCCGATCCCCAGCCGCGTGAGGTCCGACAGGGCGTCCGTCACGCCGAGTCCTTGGAGGATCCGGCGAAATAGATCAACCGGTACTTGCCGATCTGGACCTCGTCACCCCCGGTGAGGGGGACGTCGCTGTCGATGCGGTCGCGGTTGACGTAGGAGCCGTTGAGGCTGCCGAGGTCGGACACGACGTAGCCGGTGTCGCCGCGGGTGAACGTGGCGTGACGACGCGAGACGCTGATGTCGTCGAGGAAGATGTCGCTGTCGGGGTGGCGACCGACGGTGACGACGTCGGTGTCGAGCAGGAACCGTGCGCCGGCGTCGGGGCCGCGCTGCACGAGCAGCATCGCGCTGCCGGCTGGGAGGTTCTCGACCGCCTGGACGTCGTCGGTCGTCATCTCCTCGGTGTCGGCATCGATCACCGGGATGTGCCTGGTCTCCTCCGACGGCGGGACGGGCTGTCCACCATCTGGGGCATCATCAGGCGATGACATCGGCGATCACTCCTGCGTCTGTTCGGCTCGGGCTCGGCGTCGTTCGGTCGGGTCCTGCACTTCATTCCAACGTAGCACCCGGCAGCACTCGGCTCCCGTGCAGAATCGCTCACTCCGAGACGAGCGCTCCGTACGCTTCCGGGGACAACAGCGACTCGACCTCATCGGCGTCCGGGGTTCGCACCTTGATGAGCCAGCCCTCGCCGTAGGGGTCGCTGTTGATGACCTCCGCGCCGCCGTCGAGCGTCTCGTTGCGCGCCATGACCTCACCGGACAGCGGGGAGAACACGTCGCTGACGGACTTCGTGGACTCCAGCTCGCCGATGACCGTGCCCGACTCGACCTTCTCGCCGACCTGGGGAAGGTCGACGTAGACGATGTCGCCGAGCTGCTCCTGGGCGTAGTCGGTGATGCCGATGATGGCGACGTCGTCGTCGAGGCGCACCCATTCGTGCTCCTCGCTGTAGTAGAGGTCCTCAGGGATCACCACGTGCTCCTTGCGCGTCAGTACCGAGCGGATGCCGGTCAGGATGTGGGACGAGCGTACTCGGGGCCCTTGACGTCGGCCAGCGCCGTGATGGTGACCTTGTCGCGCTCGGCCACGGTGGCCTTTCCGCCCACGTTCGAGACACGGTCGATCAGCCCGCCGCGGAAGCGCACCGCCTCCGACATGGTGGCCGGATCGCCGATCGCCTCGATGACGAAGGGCCGCTTGCACCTCGCGGCCGCCGACGACGACGGCGCGCTCGTCGTCGAGGAAGTAGGTCTGCGCCACCACCCGTGCCGTGCCGTTGATGGCGATGGCCTCGGCGCCGGCGTCGCGGAGCTCCTGGACCGCGTCGAGGAGCTGGTTGGCCGACACCGCCTCGTCGGGGTCGTCGATCGTGACGGCGACGCCCGGGCCGGTGGCGCCGGCCGATCCGGCCAGGATCGCCAGCTGCTCCGACCGCTTGCGGGCCTGCTCCTCGGCGTCCTCGGAGCGCCGGGTGCTGGACAGCAGCTCGTCGCGCGTCTGGGTGAGGTCGTCGATCTGGGTGCCGAGCCGCTCGTTGGCGGCGTCGATCGACTTCAGCAGCTCGACCAGCTCGACGCCCCGGACGGACGTGTAGTCGGTGGCGTCGTCCTGGCCGAACTGGGTGGTCATGGCGAACCCCAGCACGCCGATGAGGCCCGCGATCAGCAGGTGCATCCCGGTGGGACGGGACCAGCGCCGGAACCGCGAGACGAAGGACTCAGGCATGGAAGATCCGTCGACGGATGGCGGCGGCGTTCGCGAAGATGCGGATGCCGAGCACGACGATGACGCCGGTCGACAGCTGCGAACCGACGCCCAGCTGGTCGCCCACGAACACCATGGCCGAGGCGATGATCACGTTGGAGATGAACGAGATCACGAACACCCGGTCGTTGAACCGCTTCTCCCCCAGGGCGCGGAGCGCGCCGACCACCGCGTCGAGCGCGGCGACGATCGCGATCGGGAGATACGGCTGCAGCCACAGCGGCACCGTCGGCTGGAGCCAGAGACCGAGGCCGAGCCCGACCAGCAGCCCGATCACCGGGATCATCAGTCCTCCTCCAGGGTCGAGGCGTGCTTCAGGTCCAGTCGTTGGTCAGGCACCGCCGGCAACGTGACCTCCGACGATGGTGTCACGGCGAACTCGACACCGGAACGCTTGCGACGGTCCTCCCAGTAGGCGCCGGCCGGGTTCTGGCCGAGCCGGGTCTGCAGGCTCTCGGAGTCGCCGAGCGCGACCACGGTGTACGGCGAGCTGATCGAGCGGTAGTTGACGGTGATGGCGTCGCCGGCGGTGCGGATGGACGTCAGCGTGCCCACGCGGTTGTCGTTGACCGCGACGGCCTCGGCGCCCGCGTACCAGAGGCCGTTGACGAGGACCTGAAGGTCACGGTCGGTGATGCGCCCGGCGTCGCTGCCGTCCTTGCTGCTCTCGGCGGTGATGACGATCCCGGGACCGTCGACGGCAGCGGACGAGGCGAGCACGCCCAGGTCGGCCGGTCGGTCCTGCTCGGCGTCGCCGGACTGTCGCAGCGATGCCACTTCGGCGCTCAGGCTGGCCGCCGTGGCGCGACGTTCGTCGAGGATCTTCTGACGCGCCTCGATGTCGGCAGCCAGGGTGCGTCGCTCCAGCTCGGTGGCCGGACGGTCGTTGCGGGTCTGGACCGCGGCGGTGGTGATGAACGCCGCGACGACCGTGACGACCAGGAAGGCCACGACCCCGGTGCGCCAGGTGGGGCGTCGGCTGCGAGCCACGGTAGACGTAGTAGTCGTCGTCGAGCGCAGTCTCGGCGATCCGCTCGAGCATCCCGGTTCCCGACCAGGAGGTCGGGCCGGTCGGAGGCGCCTGCTGGCTCATGATCGCGCGGCGACGCGGGGAGTGGTGGCCATCAGGCGACGGACCTGGAAGGCGTAGAGCACGCCGCCCCACCAGTACAGACCGACGCCCCAGATCGCGAACGCCCAGCCGAACACGTCGGCGAGGTCGGCCACGGTGCCCTGCCCGTCACCGAGCAGCAGCAAGGGGAAGGCGTAGAGCAGCCCTGCCGTGGCCGCCTTCCCGAGGAAGTGCACCGGCAGCGAGCTGTAGCCGCGGGTGCGCAGGAACGGCACGAGGCTGAACAGGAAGACGTCGCGCAGCGGCAGGATCAGCGCCACCCACCACGGGATGATGTCGCGCATCCACAGGCCGTAGACGACCGCCAGGATGAACAGCCGGTCGGCGACGGGGTCGAGGATGGCCCCCACGGTGGAGGTCTGGTTGAGGCGGCGGGCCAGCTTGCCGTCGAGGTAGTCGGTGACGCCGGCGAACATCAGCACGAGGAGGGCGATCTCGTCCTTCTCGGGACCGAGGACCAGCCAGAGGAACACCGGCACGAGCAGTAGCCGGATCACGCTCAGCAGGTTCGGGATCGTGACGATCCGGTCGGTCACAGGTGGGTTCCTCTCGGCGATGATGCTGCGCACCAGCGTAGGTCATTCGTCCCGGCGTGGAAGGGCTGACGTGCCCGGCGGAACCGAGCGGGAAACGCGGCCCATCAGGCCCGCGCTTGCGTCCCGGTCGCGGTACTGAGAGACTGAGGAAGAAACCTGACGACGTCACCATCGCGGACCTTGCTGGTGGCTTCTCCTGAGGAGGATGCGTGGCCGACTACTCACTTCCCGATCTGCCCTACGACTACGGAGCACTTGACCCGCACATCTCGGGCAAGATCATGGAGCTTCACCACAGCAAGCACCACCACAAGTACGTGAACGACCTCAACACCGCGCTGGAGAAGCTCGAAGAGGCACGCGCATCCGACTCCTTCGACACGGTGAACCTGCTGGAGAAGAACCTCGCGTTCAACCTCGGCGGCCACATCAACCACTCGATCTTCTGGAAGAACCTCTCCCCCGACGGTGGCGACAAGCCGGACGGCGACCTCGGAGCGGCGATCGCCGACAACTTCGGCTCCTTCGACGCCTACCGAGCCCAGTTCGAGGCCACCGCGCTGGGCATCCAAGGCTCGGGCTGGGCCATCACCGCCTGGGACACGCTCGGCCAGAAGCTGGTCATCGTCCAGCTGTACGACCAGCAGAGCAACATCCCGGCGACGCTGATCCCCATCTCCCAGCTCGACATGTGGGAGCACGCCTTCTACCTCGACTACCTCAACGTCAAGGCCGACTACGTCAAGGCGTACTGGAACATCGTCAACTGGGCCGACGCGCAGGAGCGGTTCACCGCGGCCACCGGGGGCGGCCAGGTCCTGTTCTGACACAAGCTCACGCGGAGAGCACCACAGTCGCGACGGCGTTGGGATCTGAGGAACTCAGGGGTCCCGCCGTCGTCCGTGCTCGGCGAGGTCACGAAGGTACGCGTTGTAGGCCTCGAGGTCGGCGTCGTCGTCGCGGTCGGCGGCGCGGTCCAGACGACGCGCGTCGCGTCGGTCGGACCTGATCCACTGGACGAAGAGTGCACCCAGGACGATCACGAGCGGGATCTCCCCCATCGCCCACGAGATGCCGCCGCCGAGGTTCTGGTCGGCCAGCAGGTCGGTGCGGAACGGCCGGTCGATCCTCGTCCAGTACGGCTCGGCGATCACGGACTTCGACGACATCACCGCGATCGCGAAGAACGCGTGGAACGGGATCGTGACCAGCAGCAGGCCGAACCGCACGATCGGCTGCAAGGCCCGCGGCGACGGATCGATCCCGACGAGCACGTAGAAGAACAGTGTTCCCACCGCGATGAAGTGCAGCTGCATGGCCGCGTGGCCCCAGTGGCTCTCCATCAGCTGGCCGAAGACCGGCGAGAAGTAGAGCGCGTAGAGGCTGCCGACGAACAGCGCCGGGCCGACCACCGGATGCGTCACGAGTCGGGCGAAGCGTGAGTGCAGGAACGAGATGAGCAGCTCCCGGGGCGACACCTCCCCCGGTTGGCGCGGTCCGGGCAGCGTTCGCAGCGCCAACGTGGCCGGCGCGGCGAGCACGAGGAAGATCGGCGCGACCATCGACAGCACCATGTGCGAGACCATGTGCGCGCTGAACATCACGTGGGCGTACTGGGCGAGGCCGCCCAGGCCGGCCCAGGCGATGAGTGCCAGGCCGATCATCCACGAGACGGTGCGGCCCACTGGCCAGGCGTCTCCGCGTCGGCGCAGCACCAGCAGTCCCTTCACATAGAGCACGAACCCGAGGCCGACGACCGCGAGTGCGACGCCGGTCGGCTCCCAGCCCCAAATCAGACGTCCGACCGTCGGTGCCGGCGGAAGGGGCCCGCCGAGGAGCTGCTCGGCACGGCTCGTGACGACGTCGCTTGCCGGTGTGGGGGTGCGCGACAGGGCGACGGCCAGCCCGATCGTCGCGGTCATGAGCAACAGCTCGCTGACGGCCAGCGTCAGGAACCCCCGCCCCTGGGCGACGATCCGTCGTCGTTGTCTCCAGCCGAGGCCCGCGAGGAGGACGAGAGCCACGACCTTGGCGACGACGAGTCGCCCGTAGGAAGAGCCGAAGATGTCACCCCAGCCGACGAGCCGCACGGATGCGTTCGCGACTCCGGAGACGGCGACCACCGCGATGGCCCACAGGGCGAGCACCGAGTAGCGCGCGATCGCATCCGGCAGACGCTTGCTGCCGCGCACCGCCACCCAGCCGAGCGCCACCAGTCCGCCGACCCAGACGCTGACCCCGACCACGTGCAGGAACAGGCTCGTCGTCGCAAGGTCGTGCGACCCGGCCGACGTGGCGTGGCCGGTGAGCGAGACCGGCAGCAGCGTGGCCAGCGCCACCCCGAGCCAGACCGCCAAGGGCCGGACACCGATGGTCCAGCGGCAGGCTGCTGCGACGACGGCGGCCGCGACGGCCTGGACGAGCAGGGCTCGCCCGAGCGAGGAGTCGAACGCCAAGGACGTGAAGAGGCTGAAGGAGAGGTCGGTCAGTGGCCGGGCGAACACGTCGCTCACCGTGAGCACGAAGACGACGAGGCTGGCGACCGACCAGACGACCGCCCAGCGTGACGCCAGTGCGACGGCGGAGACCGACAACCCCTCGACCACGTCCTTGCTCGTCGGCAGCAGGAACACCGCCGCGAGCAGGAATCCGGCAACGACGACGGCAGAGATCTGGGTCAGGTAGGTGAGAGCGGGCAACGTCCAGCCCACGAGCAGTCCCGGATCGGGGATGCCGGCCGGGCTCGGTCTCGGTGCGCCGTCACCGACCTGGAGGGCGACGACCATCACCACCAGCCCGACGGCGAAGCCGGCCAGGGCGAGACGGAGCGGACGCGTCACGCCTCGCGTCGCCGTCGTGTCAGCGGAGCCAGCATCAGCGCGATTGCCAGCATGGCCAGCACGAGTCCGATGATGAGGGCAGTGCTGTGGCGGTCGACGAATGACTCCGGGGTCGGCGCCTCCTGCTGCGTGACGTGCTGGCCCGACGTGGTGGTGAACGTGATCTCGCCCGAGACGGGGTGCCCGTCCGCGGACACGATCCGGTACGCCATCGTGTACCGGCCGTGCTGGTCACTGGCCGCGAGGTCCGCTGACATCGTGGCGTCGTCGATACGCGGTTCGGACGCCTTCACCGTGGACCCGTCGGGAGCCGTGACGCCGATGAAGCCGGAGTCGACGTCCTCGCTGAACGTCAGCTCGACGGTGGCGGGGGCTGCCGCGATCTGTGACCCGTCGGCTGGTTTCGA
The DNA here is from genome assembly GCA_963839625.1 of uncultured Actinomycetota bacterium. Taxonomy (GTDB): domain Bacteria; phylum Actinomycetota; class Actinomycetes; order Propionibacteriales; family Nocardioidaceae; genus Aeromicrobium. The sequence goes on from CAWIWE010000037.1 coordinate 53,144, forward strand.
CGAGACCAACGATGCATGTCCTTCAGCCGGCAGCATGCCGGCGAGGAAGACCAGAGTCACGACGAGAAGAGCAGAGACGAGCTTGGGCACGACATCCATTCTGACGCAGGGCACATGGCGCTGAACCGCAGGTCCGCAGGGCGTACGGCCAGGGCCGCCGGGCCGCTCCGGTGAGTCGTTTTGGGAGGTGCACGCGGGCGAGGTTAGCCTGAGCACATGGCTACCGTTTCAGGCGACTTCATCACTCTTGACGAGCAGTGGGGAGCCCACAACTACCACCCCCTTCCCGTCGTGATCGCCGAGGCCGAAGGGGCGTGGGTCACTGACGTCGACGGCCAGCGGTACCTCGATTTCCTGTCCGGCTACTCGGCCCTGAACTTCGGTCACCGACACCCCGCGCTGCTCCAGGCCGCGCACGAGCAGCTCGACCGCCTGACCCTCACCTCGCGCGCCTTCCACAACGACCAGTTCGGCCATTTCTGCCAGGAGCTCGCCGAGCTGACCGGCACCGAGATGGTGCTGACGATGAACACCGGCGCCGAGGCGGTCGAGTCGGCCATCAAGGTCGCCCGCAAGTGGGCGTACGAGGTCAAGGGCGTCGAGTTCGACTCCGCCGAGATCATCGTGGCGTCGGGCAACTTCCACGGTCGCACCACCACCATCGTCTCGTTCTCCGACGATCCGGTCGCCCACGACAACTACGGACCCTTCACGCCGGGCTTCATCACCGTCCCCTACGGCGACGCCGAGGCGGTGCGCGAGGCCATCGGGCCGAACACCGCGGCCGTGCTGATGGAGCCGATCCAGGGCGAGGCCGGGGTCGTCGTCCCACCGGACGGCTTCTGGGCCGACGTCCGAGCCGCCTGCGACGAGAACTCGGTGCTGATGATCGCCGACGAGATCCAGTCCGGGCTGGCCCGAACCGGCGAGCTGTTCGCTCTCGACCACGAAGGCGTCCGCGCCGACCTCTACACGCTCGGCAAGGCCCTCGGTGGCGGCATCGTGCCGGTGTCCGCGGTGGTGGGTCGACGCGACGTGCTCGGCGTCCTGAAGCCGGGGCAGCACGGCTCGACGTTCGGCGGCTACCCGGTGGCCTGCGCCGTCGGCCGGGCTGTCGTCAAGCTGCTCGCCACGGGTGAGTTCCAGCAACGCTCGACCGAGCTGGGTCACCACCTGCACGACCGCCTGCACGAGCTCTCGGGTCTGGGCGTGGCGGAAGTCCGCGGGCGCGGGCTGTGGGCCGGCGTCGACATCGACCCCACCGCCAAGACCGGCCGTGAGGTGTCGATGGCGCTGCGCGACCAGGGCGTCCTGTGCAAGGAGACCCACGAGCGCACCCTGCGCATCGCTCCCCCACTGGTCATCACGCGCGAGGAGATCGACCACGCCATCGACTCCTTGGCCGGTGCGCTGAAGGCCTAGTTCCACCGACTCGGACGGCGCCGGTGGTCATGCCTCTCAGGGGTCCGATCCCCCTCCAACCAGCTCCATCCCCCATGAAAGACTCCACCCCATGAAGCGGCACGAACATTTCGAAGTGGTCAAGGACGGCGCAGTTGTCGACACCTATCGCGGCAGCTCACTGAACGCACAGGAGTGGGAAGCTCCCGGCCCGATCCTCTTCTATCGGCACAAGGTCGATGACGGCGGTCTCGTGATCTACGAGTACACCTACAAGGTGGACAAGTGGAGCGACGACGACTACATCCGGGGCCGTCCGATGACCAAGAAGAAGTCGAAGCGCGAGGTCGCCCGGTACGCGCCGCATGCGTGGGACGCGGTCAGGGTCATCGTGGATGCCGTCGAGACGAGCCCGAGCACCTGACGCTCAGCAACGCCGGGACGCGGCTAGTCGGCCCCGTCCAGCTCATCAATGTCCGGTGAGCCATAGGCAACGAGCTGCATGAGGCCACCGTCGTCGATGAACAGGCTGGACGCGTCGAAGCGGCGCGAGGGTGAGGGGTCCGCAAGTGAGTGGAACTCACCCAGCGGCTCCGGTGGAGCCGTGACCTGCTCCGCCTGGAAGCGTACGGACCGCCCGTCGAGCTCCGGCTGGTCAAGGGTGAAGACGATCGTGTCCGCGTCGGCCCGACCGTTGGGCACCACCAGGGCGGCGTTGGGCGGGTCGCCCTTGTACTCCTTGCCCCAGGCTTCGATGTAGCTGGAGGTCGAGACCGCTCCCGACACGCGCTCCGGGCGATCGGTGAAGGCGACGACCTGAGGTGCCAGATCGTCGAGGGTGAGGACGAAGCCATCGCCTTCGCGAGAAAGTGACCCACCACCCGCATGCATCACCGTGAGGAACTCGGGATCCGACGACGTGCCGGCGGCGGTCTGGCCGCCGTCCTCCCCACAACCTGCCAGGCTCGCCACGAGCACCACCGCGATCAGCACCCTGCACGCCGCCATTGGCCGACTCCTCGCGATGACTTCTGCTCGTCACGATCGTCAGTGACGTGATCTCGGTCGGGCTGACAGGATTTGAACCTGCGACCCCGTGACCCCCAGTCACGTGCGCTACCAAACTGCGCCACAGCCCGTTTACCAGCGGCAACCCTACCGCAGCCGACACGGTCAGTCGGCATCGGCTCTCGTGCGCATCGAGTGGCGCACGCCGCGAGTGGCGCAGATTCGTCGTCATTCGACCGAGAAGGCGACTGCACCGCGGAACCGCACGTCAGCGGCGACGCTTCTGGCGGGGGCGCTGCATGATGTGGATCGGTGAGCCGACGAACCCGAACTCCTCGCGGAGACGACGCTCGATGAAGCGCAGGTAGGACGCCTCGAGCTTGCCGGACGTGAACAGGATGAACGTCGGCGGCGCCACCGAGGCCTGGGTGCCGAACAGGATCTTGGCCTGCTTGCCGCCGCGCACCGGATGCGGGTGCTCGGCCACCAGTCGGCCGAGGAAGGCATTGAGAGCCCCGGTGCCGACGCGCGTCTCCCAGCCGTCGAGCGCCGAGTCGAGAGCACGCACCAGCCGGTCGACGTGCCACCCGGTCCTGGCGGCGACGTTGATGCGCGGAGCCCATGGCACCTGGACGAGCTCGCGGTCGATCTCGCGTTCGAGGTAGTAGCGCCGCTCGTCGTCGACGAGGTCCCACTTGTTGAACGCGATGACGAGGGCACGTCCGGTCTCGGCGACGGAGCTGATGATCCGGGTGTCCTGCTCGGCGATCGGCTGACTGGCGTCGACGATCATGACGGCGACCTCGGCGCGCTCGATCGCCGTGCTGGTGCGCAGGCTCGCGTAGTACTCGTGCCCGGACGCCTCGCGTACGCGCTTGCGGATGCCGGCCGTGTCGATGAAACGCCACAGGCGGCCGCCCAGCTCCACCAGCTCGTCGACCGGATCGACCGTCGTGCCAGACACGTCGTCGACGACGACCCGGTCCTCCCCCGCCAGCTGGTTGAGCAGGCTGGACTTGCCGACGTTGGGCTTGCCGACGATCGCCACTCGCCGCGGCCCGGCCACGGCGTCCTGCTCTGCCGGGGCGTCCGGCAGCGCTTCGAGCACGGCGTCGAGGAGGTCGCCACTCCCCCGCCCGTGCAGCGCCGACACCGGGTACGGCTCACCGAGTCCGAGATTCCACAACGACGCGGCCTCGAGCTCGCCGCGCTGGTCGTCGACCTTGTTCGCCGCGAGGATGACGGGCTTCTTCGTGGTCCGCAGGATGCGCACGACGGCTTCGTCGGCGTCGGTGATGCCGACGGTGGCATCGACGACGAACAGCACCGCGTCGGCCAGCTGTGCGGCGATCTCCGCCTGGGCGGCGATACGTTCGGCGAGGCCGCGGGCATCGGGGTCCCACCCTCCGGTGTCGACCACGGTGAAGGCACGACCGTTCCAGTCCGCGTCGTACGGCACCCGGTCGCGGGTGACGCCGGGAACGTCCTCGACGACTGCCTCCCGGCGGCCGAGGATGCGGTTGACCAGGGTCGACTTGCCGACGTTCGGGCGACCGACGACCGCCAGCACCGGCACGGGGCCGGCCGCCGTGCCGGACTCCACAGGCGGGTCAGTCACTGGCCGAGCCCGACGGCATGGGTCCGGGAAGGCCGCGCTTGGCGGCGCCCTTCGACCAGGTCATGTGCTGTTGCAGGTGGTCGAGGACCTGCTCGGTGACGTCGTTGAGCATCTCGGTCGTCCGAGGCCACGGCATCGCCGGGAACTGGATCGGCTCGCCGTAGACGACGTCGACGCGCGCGCCCTTGGGCGGGCGGGACTCCAGGGACCCGCCGGGCTCACGGCTGCCGAAGATGGCCACCGGCACGATCGGTGCCCCGCTGACGAGGGCCAGCCAGGCAGTGCCGCGCTTGATCCGCCGCAGCTCGCCGTCGCCGCGACCGCCCTCGGGGAACACGATGATCACCTGGTCGGCGGCCAGTGCGTCCGCGGCCGCGCGCAGCGCTCCGACGTCGGTGACCTTGCGGTCGATCTTGATCTGGCCGGCATAGTTCAGCAGCTTGCCCGTGCGCCCGACGAACAGCTCGCGCTTGACCAGTGCATGTGCGGGCCGGGGGGCCTTGAGAAAGAGCAGGGGGCCGTCGAGCCAGCCGATGTGGTTCGAGGCAAGGATCACCGGGCCCTCCGTCGGCACCTGGTGCTCACCGCGCTGGTGGATCTCCCAGCGCCGGTCGAGGTACGGCTGCGCGAATCGGCGCAGCGTCTTCAGCCCGTTCTCGGGCAGGCCGCGAGGACTGGCCAGATCGATGGCGGAGAGGATCTGGTCGCTCACGGTGCACCCGCCCGCGTGACGTCATGGACGAGGGCGACGATCGCGTCGACGACCTGGTCGAGTGTCATGTTGGTGCCGTCGATCTCGATCGCGTCCGATGCCTTGGCGAGCGGCGAGGCGGCTCGGGTGGAGTCGATCTCGTCGCGGCGGGCGAGATCGGCCTGCGTGGCGGTGGCGTCGATGCCACCGAGCTCGGCTGCGCGTCGCGCGGCTCGGGCCGCCGGGTCGGCGACCAGGTAGATCTTGATCGGTGCGTCCGGAAGCACGACCGAACCGATGTCGCGCCCCTCGACGACGATGCCGCCCGGTGAGGCGTCGACGGTCTCCCGCTGACGACTGACGAGCAGCTCCCGCACGCGTGGCACCGCGGCGACCAGGCTGACGCTGCCGGTGACGTCAGCGCCGCGGATCGGACCGGACACGTCCTGGCCGTCGACCTCGATCGTGGGCGCCAGCGGATCGGTGCCGGATGAGATGACCACGCCCTCGGCGTCTCGGCCGATGGCCTCCGGGTCGTGCAGGTCGGTGCCACGCTGCAGCAGCGCCCACGTCATCGCCCGGTACATCGCGCCGGTGTCGAGGTACGCGAGTCCCAGGCGGTCGGCGACCCCACGGGCGGTGCTCGACTTGCCCGAGCCCGACGGACCGTCGACGGCGACCACGAGGGTGCTCACGGTTCTTTCCTCCGTTCAGCGGTAGGCGGACCAGCCGCGGGCGGTCAGGGCTTCGACGAGTGTGTCGGCGCGATCGGTGAGGACCGCGATCTCCACGAGGCCAACCGGGCGACCGAGCTCGTGGTCGATCCGGAGGTCCTCGATGTTCACCTCCGATTCTCCCGTATGGACCATGAGACGCGACAACTCACCCGGCTGGTCGGCGATCGGGACGAACACACTGGCCAGGTCGGCGGGACGTTCACCATGCTTGCCGGGGATGAGCCGGGTGCCCGCTCGCCCCGACTCGAGGACTCCGGACACCGACGGTTCGTCGGCGCCGAGAGCGTCGATCAGGCCATCGAGATCCGTGCGCACGCGCTCGAGGAGCACGCGGACCTCGCCGGCGTTGCTGCGCAGGATGTCGGACCACAGGGCGGAGTCACTGGCGGCGATCCGGGTGACGTCGCGCAGGCCGGCACCGGCCAGCGACAGGTGCGACTGCGGGGCGCCCTCGAGTCGCGCCGCCGCGAGCACGCTCAGGACGTGCGGCACGTGCGACACCAGCGCCACGGCACGGTCGTGCGATGCCGCATCCATCGTGATCGGGACGGCACCCACCAGCTCCGCCACGGACTCGACCAGCGTGACCGGCTGCCCGCCCGCACCGTCGAGCGGAGTGACGGCCCACGGGCGACCCTCGAAGAGCTGACCTGACGCCGCCATCGGCCCGGATCGCTCGCTGCCGGCCATCGGATGGCTGCCCACGTAGCGCTCCGCACCCGGCAGTGCAGCGATCGCGGCTGCGATGTCGGACTTCACGCTGGCGACGTCGGTGACGACGGCGTCGGGCCAGGTCTCGAGTGCGTGTGCCACGGCGGCGACGACGTCGGACGGCGGTACGGCGACGACAACGAGGTCCGGTGCCGCCAGCGGTTCCGGGCTGCCTGCGCCGCGGGAGACGGCGAGCTCCAGGTTGGAGCGGCTGACGTCATGGAGGTGCACGTCGACGCCGTGCTCACGCAGCGCGAGCCCGATCGACGTGCCGATGAGCCCACAGCCGATGACCAGCACGGATGATGGGGGGCTCATACGTCCACGGTATCGAAGAGATCTCCGATCTCATCGCGCGACAGCTCGCGCGTCGTGCCGACCGCAAGGCCTCCGAGACGCAGGGGGCCGAACGCGGTTCGGGTCAGCTCCACCACCGGGTGCCCGACCGCGTCGAGGATGCGGCGCACGATGCGGTGGCGGCCGATGTGGAGGTCGAGCTCGACCAGCGATCGGCCGTTCAGGCGATCCATCACGCGGAACCGGTCGACCTGGGCGCGACCGTCGTCGAGATCGATGCCGGCCCACAGACGCTCCGCGAGCGCGTCGGGCACCTCCCCCTTCACCAACGCCACGTACGTCTTGGTCACCTCGAACGACGGGTGCGCCAGCCGGTGGGCCAGGTCGCCGTCGTTCGTGACGATCAGCAGTCCGGACGTGTCGGTGTCGAGGCGACCGACGTGGAACAGCCGCTCGGTCCGGTCGGTCAGGAGCGACCGGAGATCCGGCCGGCCGCGGTCGTCGGCCATCGACGTGACGACGCCGAGCGGCTTGTTGACCAGCAGGTACACGTGATCGGACGGCGGCGGCAGGCGGCGCCCGTCCACCCGGATGACGTCGGTCGCGGGATGGACCCGCGCTCCCATCGTCGTGACGATCTCGCCGTTGACCTCGACGTGGCCCTCCGCCATGAGCTGCTCGCACCGGCGCCGGCTGGCGATCCCGGCCTGGGCGAGCACCTTTTGCAGACGGACGCCCTCGACCGGTCGTGGCTCAGGCACCGGTGGAGGAATCCGTGGACGGATCGTCGGCTTCTGGGTCCGGCTCGTCGTGCGGAGCCGCCACCGTCTCCGTCCAGTCCGCGTCGGCCATCTCGTCGATCTCCGGGAGCATCGGCGCGATGTCGGGCAGGTCGCTGATCTCGGCCAGGCCCATGCGCTCGAGGAAGTAGCTCGAGGTGCGGTACAGGATGGCGCCGCTCTCGGCATCGATGCCGGCCTCCTCCACCAGCCCACGGGTCACCAGCGTGCGGACGACGCCGTCGACGTTCACGCCGCGAATGGCCGAGACACGCGTCCGGCTGACCGGCTGGCGGTAGGCGATGACCGCGAGGGTCTCCAGCGCGGCCTGGGTGAGCCGGGCCTGCTGGCCGTCGAGCACGAACCGCTCGACCGCCGGTGCGAACGCCTCGCGGGTGAAGAAGCGCCAGCCGCCACCCACGTTGCGCAGCTCGAACCCGCGCTCCTGGTCGGTGTACTCCTGGGCCAGCTCAGACAGGGCCTTCTCGACGTCTGGCGGCGGGTGTCCGACCGCCTGCGCCAGCGTGAGGTGGTCGAGCGGCTGGTCGGCCACCATCAGCACGGCCTCCAGCGCCGGACGCAGCTCGAGCGTCTCGAGCTCCAGCTCGTGCGGGCCATCGGTGACGGGCTCAGACATCGGCTTCCTTCTCGTCCGGGACGGCGGCCAGCTCGGGGCGCGCCTTCTCATCGGACCCAGCATCGGGCCCAGCGTCGGACGCGCTTGCATCGGGTGCGTCGAACTCCTCGCCGACGTCGATGTCGCCGTCGTCGGTTCCGGTCCAGCGCAGGTGGAGGTCGCCCAGTGGCGTGGCCTGGTCGAAGCTCAGCACGCCCTCGCGGAACAGCTCGAGCACCGCGAGGAACCGCGCCACCGTGGTGACCACGTCGGCGTCGGCGGCCAGCGCCCGGAACGTGGTGCTCCCCTCGCGTCGCAGCCGGTCGACGACGAGATGGGCCTGCTCGCGCACACTCACCCGGGGAGCGTGCAGGTGGGCCAGCGAGAGCACCGGCACCGGCTTGGGCTCAAGGGTTGCCGCGGCGAGCAGCGCGAGGTCGTCGGGGCCGATCGAGACGATCACCTCCGGCAGCAGCTCGGCGAACCGCGGCTCCAGCATCACCGAGCGAGGGTGGCGGAGCTGCTCCTCAGCCAGCCGGGTGGAGATCAGCGCAGCGACCTGCTTGAACGCGCGGTACTGCATGAGGCGGGCGAACAGGAGGTCGCGGGCCTCGAGCAGCGCGAGGTCGTCCTCGTCCTCCACGTCACCTTGCGGCAGCAGCCGAGCCGTCTTGAGGTCGAGCAGCGTCGACGCGACCAGCAGGAACTGGGTGGTCTGCTCGAGATCGTCGCCGAAGTTCTTGATGTAGCCGATGAACTCGTCGGTGACCTTCGACAACGCCACCTCGGTGATGTCGAGCTGATGCTTGGAGATCAGCGAGAGCAGGAGGTCGAACGGGCCCTCGAACACGCTGAGGCTGACCGAGAAGCCGGCCGTCGCGGCTGCCGCGTCCTCGACCGAATCCTCGAAAGCAGTGTCGAGCGCGCGCGGCGCGGGACTCATGACGCGCTCAGCCGCTGGGCGATCTCGCTGTCGGTGCCGCGGGTCTCGAGGTCACCCAGGGCGATCGCCAGGGCCGCACGAACCAGACGGCCACGGTCGACGTTGCGTCCGAGGTCGCCACGCAGCTTGAGCCTCGCCTGCTCGATGGCGAGCAGCTCGTCGGAGGTGAGGTAGACAGTCATCTTCTCGTTGTGCTTGACCCGTCCGCTCAGGCCGTCCTGCGGCAGCTGCTCCTCATCGTCCTCGCCCTCCTCCCGTGGACGTGGAGAGGTGGCACGGAACAGCTCGTCCGCGGTCGGCAGGTTCAGGCGCCGGGGCATCGACTCAGCACCTCCCGGGCCAGGTGGCGGTACGACGTCGCGCCCGGCGACGTGCTGGCGAACTCGGTGATGGGCTCCCCCGCGACGGTGGAGTCGGAGAACTTGATCGTGCGGCGGATGACGGTGTGGAACACGAGGTCGCCCCAACCCTCGACCAGCGTCTGCAGCACTTCGCGTCCGTGCAGCGTGCGGCTGTCGTACATCGTGCCGAGCAGGCCGATGATCTGCAGCCGGACGTTGGTGCGGTCGCGGACCTTCTCGATGGTCTCCTTGAGCAAGGCCACGCCGCGCAGCGCGAAGTACTCGCACTCCAGCGGGATGATGACACCGTCCGACGCGGTCAGCGCGTTGACGGTGAGGAGTCCGAGCGACGGCTGGCAGTCGATGAGCACGACGTCGTAGTCCTGCAGCACCGGGTGCAGAACCCGGGCCAGCGCCTGCTCGCGTCCGACCTCGGTGACCAGCCGCATCTCCGCGGCCGAGAGGTCGATGTTCGACGGCGCGAGGTCGAGACCGTCGACCGACGTCTCCATGATGATGTCCTTGATGCCGAGCTCGCGGTCCATCAGCACGTGATAGATGCTCTGCTCGAGCTCGTGGGCATTGAAGCCGAGTCCGACGGTCATGGAACCCTGCGGGTCGAAGTCGACCAGGAGCACCTTGCGGCCGGCTTCGACGAGCGCGGCACCGAGGTTGATCGTCGTGGTGGTCTTGCCGACTCCACCCTTTTGATTGCACATCGAGATGACGGTGGCGGGCTGGCCGGCACGCCGAGGCTTGGGATCTGGCAGCTTGGGGATCGGACGTCCGGTGGGTCCGAGTTCCTTGCTCATCTACGTCCTTCGCCCTCGTCCGTCCACTTGCGCGTCACTCTACCGCTCACCGTACGGCCCTTGGATGAGCCGTCGCGTAAATCTCGCGAAGTTTCTCGACGGTGACGAGCGTGTAGACCTGGGTGGTCGTCACGGACGCGTGACCGAGCAGTTCCTGGACGACGCGGACGTCGGCGCCGCCGTCGAGGAGGTGGGTCGCGAACGAGTGCCGGAGGGTGTGCGGCGACACCTCCGTGGTGACTCCGGCGCGCTGTGCCGCCTTCGCCAAGACGGTCCAGGCGCTCTGCCGACTGAGTCGTCCTCCCCTGGCGTTGAGGAACAGCGCCGGGGACGCTGACTTCGCCGAGACGAGCGTCGGGCGGGACACCGTCAGGTAGTCCTCGACGGCGGCCACCGCGAAGCTGCCCACCGGCACGAGGCGCTGTTTGCCGCCCTTGCCGCGCAGCAGCGCGGTTCCTTCGGCGAGGTCGAGGTCGTCGACGTCGAGACCGACCGCTTCGGAGATGCGTGCACCCGTTCCGTAGAGCACCTCGAGCAGAGCGCGGTCACGCTTGGCCAGGCTGGTGCCGGCCTCCCCCGACGCCGCGAGGATGGCCTCCACGTCGGACAGTGGGAGGGCCTTGGGCAGACGGGCGGCGGGACGCGGCGGCTTGACGGCGGCCGACACGTCGCTCGCCACCAGGTGCTCGCGGAGGCAGAAACGATGGAACCCGCGGACGGCCACGACGGCTCGCGCCGCGCTCGCCGCCCCGAGTGCCGGGTGCTCGGTGTCGCCGGTGCGGAGCGCGCCGAGGAACGCAAGCACGTCCGTCTCGGCGACCGCCCCGGGAGCCTCGATCCCCCGTTCGTGCAGGTGAGCGGTGTAGCGCCGCAGATCCCGGCGATAGCTGTGCAGGGTGTTGTCGGCGAGGCCGCGTTCGACCCCCAGGTGGCTGAGGTAGTCGAGCACCGCCCGATCGAGGTCAGTACTCATGGTCGCTCTCCGCGACGGTACTCATGGTCGCTCTCCGCGACGGGGCTCATGATCGCTCTCCGCAAGAGAGCTCATGACCGCATCATCTCGACCGTCGGACCTGCTCGGACAGCACCGCAGCGACCGTCATGCCGTCGCTGATCCGCCCGTCGAGCACGGCATCGACGGCGGCGTCGAAGGGCAGCCACCACTGCTGCATGTCGGCTTCCTCGGCGACGCGGTCGGTGCGATCCTCGTGCGGCACCGGGTGCAGGCTGGACGCCCGGAACACTGTCCACCGTTCGCTGGAGTAGCCGGGTGTGGCGAACAGCGCGATCTCCTCGGACCATTCGTCGGCGGCGAGGTCGGCTTCCTCAGCCAGCTCGCGGACGGCCGCTTCGAGCGGATCCTCACCTGCCACGTCGAGCGTGCCGGCGGGGATCTCCAGCAACCGGTGCCGCACCGGGTGCCGGTACTGCTCGACGAGCAGGATCCGGTCCTTGTCGTCGACCGCGATGATCCCCACCGCTCCGTGCGGCTGCACGACGACGCGGGAGTGCTCACCGTCGTCAGGATCGACGATCGTGTCGATGTCGACGGTCAGGTACGCGTTGGAGAATTCCCGGGACGACGAGCCGACCGGCCACGCGAGCGGGGTGTCGGCGAGTGCGGCGGAATCGGCAAGCTGCCCGGGGAGGTCGGGGTGCTGGCCGCCGCTCATCCATCCACCGGCTCGTCGGCTGTCTCCACGGGCAGCCTCGTCTCCCGCTGGCGCTCGAGGGCGGCTTTCACGAGCCCGGCGAACAGCGGGTGCGGCCGAGTCGGGCGCGACCGTAGCTCCGGGTGGGCCTGGGTGGCGACGTAGTACGGGTGCACGTCGCGCGGGAGCTCGACGAACTCCACCAGCGTCGAGTCGGGCGACGTGCCGCTGAACACGAGTCCGGCTGCCTCAAGCTGCTCGCGGAATCCGTTGTTGACCTCGTAGCGGTGACGATGACGTTCCTCGACCTTGTCGAGCCCGTAGGCCTCCGCCACCAGGCTTCCGGGCTTCAGCGCGGCCGGGTAGAGCCCGAGGCGCATCGTGCCGCCGAGGTCGCCGGCGCCCTCGACGAAGGCCTCCTGCTCGGCCATCGTCGCGATGACCGCGGCCGAGGCCTGCGGGTCGAACTCCGATGAGCTCGCGCCGTCGATACCGGCCACGGACCGGGCGAACTCGATGACCATGCACTGGAGACCGAGGCACAGCCCCAGCACCGGGATCTTGCGGGTACGCGCGTACGTGAGCGCGCCGATCTTGCCCTCGATGCCACGGATGCCGAACCCGCCGGGCACACAGATGCCGTCGACGTCGCCGAGGTGCTGCGTGGCACCGGCCTCGGTCGCACACTCGTCGGACGGCACCCAGCGCAGGTGCACCTTGGCGTCGTGGGCGAACCCGCCCGCGCGGATCGCCTCCGCGACCGACAGGTACGCGTCGGGCAGGTCGACGTACTTGCCGACCAGCGCGATGGTGACCTCGTCGGCAGGATCGTGCACGCGGCGCAGGAGCTCGTCCCACTGCGTCCAGTCGACGTCGCGGAACGGCAGGTCGAGGCGCCGCACCACGTAGGCGTCGAGGCCCTCGCTGTGCAGGACCTTCGGGATGTCGTAGATGGACGGCGCGTCGCTGGCGGTGACGACCGCCTCCTCCTCGACGTCGCACATGAGTGAGATCTTGCGCTTGACGTTCGGCGGGATGAAGCGGTCGGAGCGACAGACGATGGCATCCGGCTGGATACCGATCGAGCGCAGCGCCGCGACGGAGTGCTGCGTTGGCTTGGTCTTGAGCTCCCCGGACGGCCCGATGTACGGCACCAGCGAGACGTGCAGGAAGAAGACGTGGTCGCGGCCGATCTCATGACGCACCTGGCGGGCCGACTCGAGGAACGGCTGGCTCTCGATGTCGCCGACGGTACCGCCGATCTCGTGGATGACGACGTCGACCTCCGGGCCGCCCATCGAGAGCATGCGGTCCTTGATCTCGTTGGTGATGTGCGGGATGACCTGAACGGTGTCGCCGAGGTAGTCGCCGCGGCGCTCGCGGGCGATGACGTCGGAGTACACCTGACCGGTGGTGACGTTGGCGCGGCCGACGAGGTCCTCGTCGAGGAAGCGTTCGTAGTGGCCGATGTCGAGGTCGGTCTCGGCTCCGTCGTCGGTGACGAACACCTCACCGTGCTGGAACGGGTTCATGGTGCCGGGGTCGACGTTGAGGTACGGGTCGAGCTTCTGCATGGTGACCCGTAGGCCGCGCGACTTGAGCAGTCGTCCGAGGCTCGAGGCGGTGAGGCCCTTGCCGAGCGATGACGCGACTCCGCCGGTGACGAAGACGTGCTTGGTGACGGCGTTACCTGCCACAGCGACTCCCGTGGGTCTGTGCCGACAATGCGACGGGCCGATGAACCATTCGATGCTCCACGGGACTCCAGCCTATCAACAAAAACCCGGTCTCAGCGCGGCGCCATGCTCAACGAGGTAGGGGGCCGTCTGCGCTGCGAGATGTTCCCCAGCTGCCCGACTGACCCTTGGCCTCGCGCGCCAGCGCCAGCGCCACGACGACGCGCCCGGCGGCGGTGTCGGTGACGTCGACGGTCGAGACCTGGGACGCCGCGTCGCTGTCGCGCAGCTCGGCCAGCACTCCGCCGTCCTGGCTCGACGTCGAGGGACCGGCGAGCACCGCTCCTCCCCCGGCGCCGTCGATCGCCTTCGACAGCTGGGCGGCAACCGAGCCGGAGTCGCCGGCGCGACCCGGTCCGCTGACGATCACGGCGAGGGTGGCGAACTTCTCCGGTTTCGTCGAGTTGGTGAGGAGCTTTCCCTCGACGAAGGCCGAGCTGATGGTGGTGGCGGTGGAGTCGAGGTCCTCCCCCGAGTCACCGAGCACTGCCCGGCCGAGCGCGGCGCCGATGCGGCCGTAGCTCTCACCGGCGTCGGTGACGCCCTCGACGTCCGACGCCGACTGCTGGGCCACGCCCTCGGCGAACTGCCGGTTGGCAGGATCGACGAGCTTGCTGGTCAGCTGGACCTCTCCGGTGACGTCGGCGCCGGCCTTCTCGATGTCGGCCCGGATGTCCTTCGTCTCCTCGGCCCGGGCGCCCGGCAGCGTCATGACGACGACGGAGCGGCCCTTCAGCGCGTCCTTGAGCAGCGCCCCCGACGTACGGGCCGCATATCCGGACTCGAACCGGGCGATCGCGGGATCCGCCGACGTGCCCGAGGCGCTGTCGCCGGACAGCACTGAGTTGTCGTCCAGCGGGCCGGACCCGAGCGCGACGCCGGCCGCCAACGCCAGCAGGACGGCGGCGATGGACACGAGGTGGTAGCGGAAGCTGATCACGAGAAGAGTCCTTCGATCCAGGTGCGTGCGTCCTCGATGGGTTCACCGAGCGAGTCGAACCAGTCGCCGCCGACGGGTGTGACCGCCACGGCGACGAGCACGGCCACGACCCCGGCGAACAGGATGAGCAGCACCGGCCACATCGGCATGGCCTGGGCCGCGAAGTGTCCGGCCGCCTTGGCGTCCACCAGGCGAGAGCCGGCGCGCAGGCGGGTGACGAACGAGCTCGCCACGTCGGCAGGACCGCGCTCGAGGAACTCCACCAGCCCCCGAGGCGCACCCACCTCGACGATGACCGGCGCGTCGTTGGAGTCGGCCAGCACGATCGCGAGATCGTTCGCCGAGCCGGTGGCGATGAACCAGATCGGGTCGACCTTGGCCTTCTCGAAGCGCTCGGCGCCACCCTTGTCGTGCGTGGACGTGGCGGTGACCACCACCTCGGCCCCGGAGTGGAAGGCGCGGGCGGACAGCTCGTCGAGCGTGCCCACGACGACATGAGGCTTGTACCCGGCGTCGAGGAGCGCGTCGGCGCCGTCGGCGACGCCGATCAGCACCGGGTCGCGCTCGCGGATCCACTTCTTGATGCGACGTAGGTCCGACTCCCAGGTGAACGTCTTGCTCACCACGACGACCGGACGCTTGCGGAGCTTCTTGCCGAGCCGGGGCACGCGAGCGCCCTCGAGCAGCATGGCGCTCTCGCGATGCAGGTGGTCGGTGGCGTTGGCCATCAGCGACTCGAGCTGGGTGGAGAGGCCGCGGTCGGCTTCGCCCAGAGTGGCCGTGACCGTCGCGTCGTCCTGCGAGACGCCCTGGGCGATGAGGGTCTCGCCCTTGAACACGCGGTTGCCGTCGATCCGGACGGTCTCTCCGCTCTTCATCCTGGTCCAGACGTCTGGGCCGACCTGGTCGATCAGGGTGATGCCGGCGTCGGCGAGGATGCGAGGTCCGAGATTGGGGTATCGGCCGGTGCTGGACTGCGCCGCGTTGATGACCGCGCGCACCCGGCGATCGACGAGCGCCTCGGCCTGGCTGCGGTCGAGGTCGGTGAGGTCGACGACGGCGATCTCGCCCGCGCGCAGCGAGGAGTGGGCATCGTCGCCACGACGTGCGAATCGGGCCACGCCGGTGAATCCGGGAGCGGTGTCGGTGGGCGTGGAGCGACGGTTCCAGGGAGTCATCGCGGTCCATCGTGCCACGCAGCCCGGCGGATTCCGGGGAGGCGGGAGGCGGTCAGGCGTGTCCATTTCGGGGCCCACGTCGGGGGGTGTGTCAGAGTTCTTCTGTGCCCGAGACGATCGTCATCCTCTACGTCGTGCTGGGCGTCTCGCTCGTGCTCCTCGTGGTGACATGGGCGCGGCTCCTCCGGTCGCGTCGTGAGGTCACCCGGCTGCGGGAGGTGCTCCGTCGCCAGGGCCGCGGCCTTTCCCGCCGCGAACGACGGGCCCAGCGGGTGAAGGCGGTCGTCGAGTCGGCCGTCGACACGGCCACGAAGGTTCGCGACCACGGCGTGAGCGGCTTGCTGATGTCGTCCATGGAGGATCTGGCTCGGTGGAGTCAGGAGGACCGTACGGCGTTGGAGAAGCTGGCCGGTCGCGACGGCTCGCTGTCGATCCTGTTCTCCGACATCGAGGACTCGACCGACATCAACGAGAAGCTCGGCGACAAGGAATGGGTGCGGTTGCTCGGCTCGCACGACCAGCTCGTCAAGGAGAGCGTCGAGGTGCACCGCGGTCACATCGTGAAGTCCCAGGGCGATGGCTTCATGATCGCCTTCCGCGAAGCGGCCGACGCGGTACGAGCGGGCATCGCGATCCAGGACGCGCTGAGCGGCACCGGCGATCGACGGCTTCGTCGAACGCCGATCCGCGTGCGGGTCGGCATCCACTGCGGGACGGCGATCGAGCGGGACGGGGACCTGTTCGGCAAGAACGTCGCGATGGCCGCGCGCGTGGCGGCTCAGGCGAACGGTGGCGAGATCCTGGTCAGCGACGACATCCGCGCCGCGCTCCGCGAGGTCGAGGACATCGTGCTGGTCGACGGCCGCGACACCGAGCTCAAGGGGATTCCGGGTGTCCACCGGCTGTGGGAGGTCGCCGTCATCTGACGGCTCGGCCGATCAGTGGCCGGCGAGTGCGAGCAGCTCGCGGGCGTGAGCCTGCGCCGCGTCCGAGTCCTCCTGGCCGGCCAGCATCCGCGCCAGCTCGTCGACCCGATCGTCGTCGGCGAGCCGCGTGACGGAGCTGCTGGTGACCACGCCGTCGTCGTCCTTGATGACCCTGAAGTGGTGGTGCGCGAACGCGGCCACCTGCGGCAGGTGCGTGACCGCCAGCACCTGGGCGTTCTCGGCCAGCCGGGCGAGTCGGCGCCCCACCTCGACGGCGGCCTTGCCACCGATGCCGGCGTCGACCTCGTCGAACACCAGCGTCGGCACCGGGTTGCGGTCGGCGAGGACGACCTCGAGCGCCAGCATGAGCCGCGAGAGCTCGCCACCGCTCGCTCCTTTGGCGAGCGGGCGCGGGGCCGAGCCGTTGTTGGCGGTGAAGAGCAGCTCGACGTCGTCGAGTCCATGGGGGCCCAGCGTGGCATCGGCCGGCGTCTCGACGCGGACGTCGAGGTGCGCGGCCGGCATGGAGAGCTGGGCCAGCTCCGCATCGACGAGATCGGACAGCCGAGCCCCGGCCTCGCGGCGCAGCTCGCCGAGCTGCTCGGCCAGGTCGCGGACCTCGGGCCGGAGACGATCGCGCTCGGCCTCCAGCTCGGCGATGGTGTCGTCGTCGGAGCCGAGCTCGCCGAGGCGGGCGGCCGCCTTCTGCTGCCAGGTGAGCACGTCGTCGAGGGAAGGCCCGTACTTGCGCTGCAGCGTCGTGAGCGCCGCGATGCGTTCCTGCACCGACGCCAGGCGGGCCGGATCGAGGTCGACGGACGTCGCATAGGCGCTGAGCTCGGTGGCGGCCTCGTCGAGGAGGATGCCGATCTCGCGGAGCCTGGCCGCGAGCTGGTCGAGCTCAGGATCGTGCCCGGCCGCGTCGTCAAGGCCCGCGACCGCGCCGGCCACCTGGGTGCGTGCGGACCCGGCGTCGTCGATGTCGCCGGAGATGGCCTCGTGCGCGCCAAGCGCGGCGGCGACCAAGGCCTCGGCGTGAGCCAGCCGCCCCTCCTCGATCTTGAGCTCGTCGTCCTCGGCAGAACGCGGCTCCACCTGGGCGATCTCGTCGAGCCCGTGCTGCAGCAGGTCGAGCTCGCGGGCCCGCTCCTGGGCATGGGTGCGCAGCTCGTCGAGTCGCGCCTCCACGGCTCGCAGCCGGGCGAACGCCGGACCGTACTCCCCCATCACCTCGTGGAGCGGTGCGCCGGCGAAGGTGTCGAGTGCCTGCCGCTGTGCCGCGGGCCGGAGCAGCCGGTGCTGGTCGGATTGGCCGTGCACTGCGACGAGCTCGTCGGTGACCTCGGCCAACAGGGCAGCCGGAACGGTGGCTCCCCCGGCGAACGCCCGGGACCGACCCTGCGACGAGAGCGAACGACCCAGCACCACGACGCCGTCGTCGAGGCGACCGCCGGCCTCGGTGATCGCGTCGGCGACACCGGTGCCCTCGGGAACGTCGATGCTTGCTTCCACGCGGGCCTGGTCGTCGCCGGTGCGCACGAGACCGAGGTCGGCGCGGTCGCCGCGCAACAGGCCGAGTGCGGTGACGACCATGGTCTTGCCCGCGCCGGTCTCACCGGTGATGACGGTGAAGCCGGTGCCGAGCTCGAGCTCGGCGGAGTCGATGACGCCCAACGAGGAGAGCGTGAGGTGCTGCCACATCAGTCGCCACCGGTGTCATCTGCCGCCCCAGCCCCGGCACCCCCGCCAGGGTTTCGTCGCTCTGCGGAACCGCGCCAGCCGGTGACCGGGAGGTCGAACTTGCGCACGAGCCGGTCGGCGAACGGAGCCGTGAGCAAGCGGGCCAGCCGGACCGTCTCCCGTCCGCGGACGACCTCGACCCGCGCCCCCACCGGGAGATCGGCGGCGCGGCGACCGTCGCACCACAGCACTCCGGTGGACAGCTCACCCACGACCTCGATGGCCATGGTGGCCTCCGGCGAGACGACGAGCGGCCGGGCGAAGAGGGCATGAGCGCTGATGGGCACCAACAGCAGCGCCTGGACCTCCGGCCAGACGATCGGTCCACCCGCGCTGAAGTTGTAGGCGGTCGACCCGGTGGGGGTCGCGCACACCACGCCGTCGCAGCCCCACCTGGACACCGGGCGGGCGTCGATCTCGACCACCAGCTCGAGCATGCGTTCGCGGGCGGCCTTCTCGACGGACGCCTCGTTGAGCGCCCAGTTGGTGGCCACGACCTCGCCACCCACCGTGACGGACACGTCGAGCGTGAGCCGTTCCTCCACCGTCCATGTGCGGTCGACCACGCCGCGCACGACCTCGTGGATGTCCTCGACGTCGGCTTCGGCGAGGAACCCGACATGACCGAGGTTGACGCCCAGGACCGGGGTGTCGGTGCCGCGGCACAGCTCGGCTGCGCGCAGGATCGTTCCGTCTCCGCCGAAGACGACCGCGAGCTCGCAGCCGGCTGCTGCTCCCTGACCGGCCGCCACGATCTCGGCGTCCTCGAATCCGGCCGTGCGGAGGGCCTCGGCCTCGGAGTCGAGCATGCGGATGCCGAGACCGGCGCGGCGCAGATCGGTGGCAAACGTGGCGGCCACCTTGGTGGCCTCCTCGAGCACGGGATGGACGATGATCAGGACGGTTCTCATGACTGGGCCTCGATCGTCTGGGCCTCGATGACCGGGGCTTCCAGTGGCCCGGCGGCGACGACGTCACGTGCGGCGACCTCGGACGGCTCGTCTGCATCGGTGCGGAGCCAGCAGAAGTACTCGACGTTGCCGGCGGGACCGGGCAACGGGCTGGGCGCGAGCGCGCGAGTGCCCCATCCGTGCTCGTGCGCGGCGAGGCCGACCCGGTGCACCACCTCGGCGTGAAGCTTCGGGTCGCGGACGACGCCGTTCTTGCCGAGGTTCTGCTTGCCCACCTCGAACTGCGGCTTGATCATCAGCACGATGTCGCCTTCCTGCACGCATGCTCGGGTCAGTGCCGGCATGACCACGGTAAGGGAGATGAACGACAGATCAGCGACGACGAGCTCGACCGGCCCGCCGATGTCGTCGGGCTGCACGGTCCGGACGTTCGTGCGGTCATGGACGTGGACGCGTTCGTCGCTCTGGAGCGACCACACCAGCTGGCCATATCCGACGTCGACGGCAACGACCTCCGCGGCACCGCGTCGCAGCAGCACGTCGGTGAAGCCGCCGGTGGATGCACCGGCGTCGAGGCATCGCCGCCCCTCGACCACGAGACCCAGCGGCTCGAAGACCGCGAGCGCGCCCAGCAGCTTGTGCGCACCGCGTGATGCCCACGTCGGCTCGTCGGTGGAACGCACGACGATGGCCTGGTCGGTGCCGACCTGGGTGGCCGGTTTGGCGGCGACTCGGCCGCCGACCAGCACGTGACCTGCATCGATAAGTGAGCTCGCGTGCTCGCGCGACCGTGCGAGGTCGCGACGCACGAGCTCCGCGTCGAGCCTGACGCGACGGGTCATGGACTTCCGTCGGCCAGCGCCGCCCGCAACGCTCGATGGATCGCCTCGAACTCCGCGGGATGCTGGTCGAGGTCGACGTCGTCGAGCGCGTCGAGCCGGCTCAAGGCCTCTTCGAGACCGGGGTGCCCGGCCGCGGCCGCACGGGCCCGCGACAGGAGGTCGTCGTCGATCCCAACATTCGGCCCAGCGGAGGGCTCGACCTGCTCGTCGCTCATGACTCCAGTGTCCCATCCACGCGGACGTCGCGGCCGGAACGGTCGCGCAGCGACCATGCGAGAGTCGTGACCGCCCGGATCGCCTCGAGGGAACGTGGTTCGCCCCGGCTGGCCCGCACAGTGTCGTCCTCCACAGCGGCTGTCGCGGCACCACAGGTCGCGGACTCGCCGTTGACGATGACCTCGGGATGGGAGACCACCAGCGCCGAGAGGTCTGGCCCGACGAAGGTCGGGCGCCGACCGGGCGGGAGGGAGGCGACGTCCCGCAACGTGGAGACACCGCTCAGCACGGCGAGACTGTCGATGCCCGCGTTGATCGCGCCGGCGATGTCGGTGTCGAGCCGGTCGCCCACCATGATCGGCCGCTCGGCCGGGATCCGCCCGAGCGCCTCGTCGAACAGCGCACGCTCGGGCTTTCCGGCGACCGTCGGCGTGGCGCCGGTCGCGTTGCTGACCGCCTGGACGAGCGAACCGTTGCCCGGAGCGACGCCCCGGGCGGTGGGGATGGTCATGTCGGCGTTGCTCGCGAACCAGGGCAGCCCACTCTCGATTGCGTACGACGCCTCGGCCAGGGCACGCCAGCCCACGTCGGGATGAAATCCCTGCACCACGGCGACCGGATCGTCGGCCAGGGTGTCGACGCAGCGAAGGCCCCGCTCCTCGAGCGGGATCTGGAGCCCCTCTCCCCCGACCAGCAGGACCACCGAGCCGGCGGGCACGGCGTCAGCGACCACGTGCGCCACGGCCTGGGCCGCGGTGACGACGTCTGCGTCGTCCGCCTCGATGTCGAGGTCGCGCAGGTGTGCAGCGACGTCACCGGCCGAGCGGGACGCGTTGTTCGTCAGGAAGACCCGTCGCATGCCTGCCTTTCGGGCCGCGACCAGGGCGGCGACAGCACCCGGCACGGCATCGGCACCGACGTAGACGACGCCGTCGAGGTCGAGCAAGCCGAGGTCGTAGACCTCGCAGAGTGCACGATCGGACGTCCCGAGGCTCATGCGCCGAGGCTAGCGTTCAGTCCTCAGCACCCTGCGGTCCGGCCGTGCGTTCGCAGGTGTCGAGATCGACGTTGACCCAGCTCATGGGCCCGCCGGCGCCGCGGGTGAACCGTCGCCGCAGCTCGCCGGTGACGGTCACCGCGTCGCCAGCCGCCAGGCGGCGCACTGAACGCCGGAGACGGGCCGTCCAGGCCGAGCACTCGATCGTGTCGACCCGTTGCTTGGAACGTCGCCGCGCGGCGGGGCTGCGAGGAACGATGAGGCGGAAGGAGACCACCTCGTCTCCGCTCGGCAGCATGCGTGCCTCAGGCGCAGCGGACACGCGGCCACTGAGCCGGACGGCGTTGACGCTCGACTCCTGGGCTGTGGGGAGATCGGGTGGGGCGGTACTGGTGTCAGGGCTCATGCCTCGACCCTGCCCGGACGTCGTCCACCCGACGAGGCGTCGCGGTGGAGATGTTGACAGTGGTGACCAGGTGCCGGCCTGTGGATCGTCAGTCCAGGGCCGCGAGCCGGTCCTCGGCGTCCGTGGCCTTGTTGCCGTCGACGGCGACCACGCGGTGGAACCACTCGATCGCGTCCTCGCGACGCCCGGCGTCGAGCAACGTGTCCGCGTAGGCGTAGCGCAGGCGAGCGACCCAGTCGGCGCGGGACTTGCTGTGCAGGGGCTCGGTCTCGAGCAGCCGGAGTGCAGCCTCGACCTGGCCGAGGTCGCGTCGGGCGCCGGCGATGACGATCGACAGCTCGATCTGCCCGGCGTCGTCGAGCTTCGATCGCAGATCGGGTGTGTCGTAGGCGAGAGCCTTCTCGGGACGCCCGAGCGCGCGTTCGCAGTCGGCCATCATCGGTGCGTAGTGCTGCTGCCCGTTCATCCGGCGTGCGGCGCGGAACTCCGACAGCGCCTCGGCGAACTTGCCGGCCGCGTAGGCGGTCTCACCGCACGCCTCACGGATCAGGCCGTTGCGGGACGCGCGGGCGCGGGCGGCGAGCGCGTGCAGGTACGCGGTCTCGGGATCGTCCTGCATCAGGAGCCCGGCCATCACGAGGTGCCGGGACACTCGCTCGGCGAGCTTCTCGGGAATGGACTGCAACGCCTGGCGGGCCTGCTTGTCGAGGTCCTTGGCGCTGATGTCGTCGGGGATCGGCGGACCGTCGTAGATCGCCTGGTCCTCGGTGCGCGTGGGCACAGCGTCGCGCCGGTCGTCGCGCCGTGGAGCCCGCCGCTCGTCGCGCCCCTGGCCACGGCCTT
Organism: uncultured Actinomycetota bacterium; assembly: GCA_963839625.1. Classification (GTDB taxonomy): domain Bacteria; phylum Actinomycetota; class Actinomycetes; order Propionibacteriales; family Nocardioidaceae; genus Aeromicrobium. The sequence goes on from CAWIWE010000037.1 coordinate 75,485, forward strand.
GGGTGCTCCGGGCAGTCGGCTTGCCGCCGCGCTTCTGCGGGCGCTGGTCAGGCCGGCCGCGTCGGCGGTCCGGTCCTGATCCGCCCTGGCGCGGTCGCTTGGACTCGCTCATCTGGCTCGTCCTCCTGTTGTTGGTGACAGTGTCACTCACGATGAAATGCAGCGAGGCCGCTCCCGAAGGAGCGGCCTCGCGCTAAAGATTGTCCGGCGACGTCCTACTCTCCCACGCAGTCTCCCACGCAGTACCATCGGCGCTGAGAGGCTTAACTTCCGGGTTCGGAATGTAACCGGGTGTTTCCCTCTCGCCATGGTCGCCGAAACTCTATGGAGATATCAAAACCTTGACGACTCGTGCTGAGTCGATTCAGGTTCCCGATCATATCTCGGGAACCTCACAGTGGACGCGGTGAGTCTTTGTAGAAACAAGCCCTCGGCCTATTAGTACCGGTCAGCTCCATGCATTGCTGCACTTCTACTTCCGGCCTATCAACCCAGTGATCTGCTGGGGGCCTTACCTGGTAAACCAGTGGGAAACCTCATCTTGAAACGTGCTTCCCGCTTAGATGCTTTCAGCGGTTATCACTTCCGAACGTAGCCAACCAGCCGTGCTCTTGGCAGAACAACTGGCACACCAGAGGTTCGTCCATCCCGGTCCTCTCGTACTAGGGACAGCCTTTCTCAAGTTTCCTGCGCGCGCGGCGGATAGGGACCGAACTGTCTCACGACGTTCTAAACCCAGCTCGCGTGCCGCTTTAATGGGCGAACAGCCCAACCCTTGGGACCTGCTACGGCCCCAGGATGCGACGAGCCGACATCGAGGTGCCAAACCATCCCGTCGATATGGACTCTTGGGGAAGATCAGCCTGTTATCCCCGGGGTACCTTTTATCCGTTGAGCGACGCCGCTTCCACATGCCAGCGCCGGATCA
>CAWIWE010000038.1:0-73383 GCA_963839625.1 uncultured Actinomycetota bacterium
CCCACTGAGCAGTGCAGCGACGTGGCCGCCAGCACCTCGGCCCGGATGTGCCGCGCGAACGCCTGCGGGTCGTCGGTGTCGATGCCGACGAAGGCCTCGTCCCAGCCGAGCACCTCCACGACGGCACCGTCGAGGCCGCGCAGTGCCGACATCACCTGCTCCGATGCCGCCAGGTAGACCGGTCCGTCGACGGGCAGCAACACCGCCTGCGGGCACTTGCGCACGGCAGTCTTGAGCGGCATCCCGGAGCGCACGCCGAACTCCCGTGCCTCGTACGACGCGGTCGACACCACGGCGCGCTCCGTCGGGTCGCCCCGGCCGCCCACGATCAGCGGCAGACCGGCGAGCTCAGGATGGCGCAGCACCTCCACCGCGGCGAGGAACTGGTCGAGGTCGACGTGCAGCACCCACGAGCCGGTCACGAGCCCGACCCTACGACTCACGTCTGGCAGACTGCTGCCACCACGGCTGAGGGGGAGATCATGGGCAGCATCCAGGTGCACGAGTTCATCGCTCTGGACGGCGTCTTCGAGGATCCGTCCTGGACGTTCGACTACGGCTTCCATGACCAGATGGGCGAGACGCTGGCGGCCATCACCGACAAGTCCGACGCCATCCTGCTCGGCCGCACCACGTACGAGATGTTCGCTCCGGCCTGGTCGACCAGGACGGTCGAGGACGACCCCGGCGCACCGTTCTTCAACGACACCCACAAGTACGTCGTCGGTGCGAACGAGCCGTCCGTGGAGTGGGGTCCGTCGACGCGCCTCGGCGCCTATGACGCGGACGCCATCCGCGAGCTCAAGGACAAGCACGAGGGCATCTACATCAGCGGCAGCGGCCAGCTCGTCCGCGGACTGCTGGCCGACGGGCTCATCGACCACCTGCACCTGTTCGTCTACCCGGTCGCCCTGGGCCAGGGCAAGAAGCTCTTCATCGAAGGTGCCGACACCCGGCTGGCGCTCCAGAACACCGACACGTACCCGAACGGTGTCGTCCACCTCGACTACGGCCCGGCCTGACTCAGCGAGTGTGACGCACCCCCACCGGCGCTAGCATCGCGACCATGAGCACCCCCACGGAAACATCGGTCATCGAGGGCGTCCACCCCCAGCTGTTCATCGGCGGGTCATGGCGTGATGCCGAGGACAAGAGCACGTTCGCCGTTGACGACCCGTCGACCGGGAAGACGCTGGTCGAGGTGGCCGATGCCACCGTCGCCGACGGCGCCGCCGCACTCGACGCCGCCGTCGCCGCGCAGGCCGACTGGGCCGCCACCCCGCCGCGTGACCGCGGTGAGATCCTGCGCAAGGCCTTCGAGTCGATCAGCGAGCGCACCGACGAGGTCGCCCTCCTGATGACCATGGAGATGGGCAAGACGATCAAGGAGAGCAAGGCCGAGATCGCCTACGGTGCGGAGTTCTTCCGCTGGTTCTCCGAGGAGGCCGTCCGCATAGCCGGGCGGTACTCGACGGCCCCGAACGGCGCCACCCGCCTGCTCACGCTCAAGCAGCCGGTCGGCCCGTGCCTGATGATCACGCCCTGGAACTTCCCGCTGGCCATGGGCACGCGCAAGGTCGGTCCGGCGATCGCGGCCGGCTGCACGATGGTCGTCAAGCCGGCCGGGCTCACGCCGCTCACCATGCTGTGGCTCGCCCAGGTGCTGGCCGACGCCGGCCTGCCCGACGGCGTGCTGAACGTCGTCACGACGACCCACACCGGTGAGGTGATGGAGCCGCTCATCCGTGACCCGCGGCTGCGCAAGCTGACCTTCACCGGCTCCACAGAGGTCGGCCGCACCCTCGTCGAGCAGAGCGCGGAGGGATTGCTCCGCGTCTCGATGGAGCTGGGCGGCAACGCACCGTTCCTCGTGTTCGACGATGCCGACCTGGACGCAGCCGTCGACGGCGCGATGCTCGCCAAGATGCGCAACATCGGCGAGGCCTGCACGGCGGCCAACCGGTTCATCGTGCACGAGTCCGTGGCCCAGGAGTTCGGCGAGAAGCTGGCCGCCCGCATGGGTGGTCTCGTCGTGGGCCGAGGTACCGATGACGGTGTCGAGGTCGGCCCGTTGGTCGAGGAGAAGCAGCGCGACTCCGTGGCCGAGCTCGTCGACGACGCGGTCGGCAAGGGTGCCACCGTGCTCACCGGCGGTTCAGCCGTCGATCGGGACGGCTGGTTCTTCGAACCCACCGTGCTGGCCGACGTCCCGGAGGACGCCCGTGTTCGGAAAGAGGAGATCTTCGGCCCGGTCGCCCCGATCATCACGTTCACCGAAGAGGACGAGGCCTTGCGCCTCGCCAACGACACCGAGTACGGCTTGGTCGCGTACGCCTTCACCCGCGACGTCTCCCGAGTCGTCCGCGTCTACGAAGGCCTCGAGACCGGGATGGTCGGCATCAACCAGGGCATCGTGTCGAACCCCGCGGCACCGTTCGGCGGGATCAAGGCGTCCGGGTTCGGCCGTGAGGGCGGCACCGAGGGCATCGAGGAGTACCTGGAGACGAAGTACGTCGGGCTCGCCCTCTAGCCGGATTGCGTGGAGGCCCTCGGTAGATTCGTCCCATGCGTCGCGCCCAGGTCGTCCTCTGCGCGCTCGTCGTCGTGCTCGGCGGCATCCTGGGCGCCTGCGGTGAGGACGAACCGGCCGATCGCATCACGTTGGAGCCGCAGCAAACCGCGTCGTCCTCGTCACCGAACGTGAAGACGACCAAGAACTCGGAGGGCTGCAAGCTCCTCTCTCCCGCCGAACGCGAATCGATCGCCGGCGACACGCTCGACGCCGTGGCACCCATGCCGGCGATCAAGGGTGCACTCCTGTGCCGTTGGGCCAGGACGCTGGCGACACCGAGAACGACCTATATCCAGGTCATCAGTCAGCCACTGCAGGTGTGGGTGCAGCGACTGCCGAAACACATCGACAACCTCGTCTCGAGAGGAAAGTCCGACGAGGAGTACTCCAAGGAGCTGCAGACGCTCAAGAAGGACGTCATCCGAGCACCCGAAGACATCAGTGACAAGCAGGCCTGCAAGTACTTCTCTCTGCTGGTCGAGATCAGCCGCGACAAGAAGGGTCTCACCGAGGGCCTCTTGTTCCAGGGGACGCAGTACGGCGACTACAAGGTGACGTGGCAGCGGTGCAGTCGAGGTGTGCACACCGAGCTGATCTACGAGGAGCCTGGGCTGGCGATCTCCCTGCCTCTGGCGCAGTCCGTGATCAGGCTGGGAAAGATCGCCCACAAACGAGCGGCCGCCGAGCTGAAGTAGTCAGAACGACACGTCGGCCCGGCGCTCGTCGTCGTTGCGCTCGCACATCAGCGAGCCGTCGGCGAACCGCACCCCGTCGGTGAAGCGCGCCTCGATCTGCCCCGACCCGAACTGCTCGATGTACAACCGGGCGTACAGGCCGCCCGCCTCGAGCAGATCCTCGTGACTGCCCTGCTCGACCAGCACACCGTCCTCGATGCCGAAGATGACGTCGGCCGACCGGATGGTGGAGAGCCGGTGCGCGATCGCGATGGTGGTGCGGTTGTGGGTGGCCCGCTCGAGGGCTTCCTGGACGAGTCGCTCGGTCTCGGTGTCGAGGGCCGACGTCGCCTCGTCGAGGATGAGGATGCGGGGATCCATGAGCAGCACGCGGGCGATGGCGAGCCGTTGCTTCTCGCCGCCGGACAGCCGGTAACCACGCTCGCCGGTGATGGTCTCGTAGCCGTCGGCGAAGCCGATGATCCGGTCGTGGATGTTCGCGTCGCGGGCGGCCTGCTCGATCTCGGCCGCCGAGGCGTCCGGCTTGGCGTAGGCGATGTTGTCGCGAATCGTGCCGTGGAAGAGGTACGGCTCCTGCGTCACCATGCCGACGGCATCGGACACCGAGCCGAGGGTCAGGTCGCGCACGTCGTGGCCGTCGATCATGACGGCGCCCTCGGAGACGTCGTAGAACCGCGGCACGAGGTACGTCATCGTGGTCTTGCCCGCGCCGGACGGCCCGACGATGGCCGCGAGCTGGCCGGGCCGGACCTTGAACGAGACGCCGCGCAGGGCCCAGCTCGACACGCGTTCGTCGTCGAGGTCGGACTCGTCGTCAGGGCGCTCGATGCGGACGCCGGTCTCGCCGAAGCGGTCCTTGCTGACCGTGCCGCTCAGGGCGCGTGGCTCCGGGTACTGGAACCAGACATCACTGAACTCGATCTCGCCGCGCAGCTCCGTGAGCTTCTTGGCGTCGGGGCGCTCGGCGATGGCCGGCTCGAGATCGAGGTACTCGAAGATGCGACGGAACAGGGCGAGGGACGTCTGGACGTCCAGGCTCACCCGCATGAGTGAGAGCAGGGGCATCTGCAGCCGCGCCTGCAGGGTCGTGAACGCCACCAGCGTGCCCGCGGTCAGCGACGTGGTGCCGCCGTTGATCATCAGCCCGGCCGCGAGGTAGAGGATGGCCGGCGTGATGGCGAAGAACGCCTGAACCGTGGCGAAGAACGCCCGGCCGGTCATCGCCTGATCGACCTGCAGCCTGGTCTGCTGGCGGTTGGCCTCGCGGTACCGGTCGACCTCCGCGTCGGCCCGGTTGAACACCTTCGACAGCAGGATGCCCGAGACGCTGAGTGCTTCCTCGGTGATGGCGGTCATCTCCGACAGCGACTCCTGCGTCTTGCGCGCGAGCCGCTGCCGGCGCTTGCCGACCTGGAGCTGGATCGCGATGAAGATCGGCATCACGATCAGCGTCAGCACGGTGAGCTGCCAGGAGAGCAGGATCATCGCGATGAACGCCGCCGTGACGGTGACGGAGTTCTGCAGGATCGACGTGGCCGTGTCCGTGAGCACGGTGCGCACGCCGGCGACGTCATTGGCCAGGCGGCTCTGGATGGCGCCGGTCTTCGTGGCGGTGAAGAACGCCAGCTCCATCTTCTGCAGGTGGGCGAACAGCTCGCTGCGCAGATCGGCCATCGCGGAGTTGCCGACCGTGGACGTGAGCCAGTTCTGCCCGATGCCGATCAGCGCGGCGACGATCGGGATGACGCACATACCGGCGACCAGCCAGCCGAGCAGCCCGAGGTCCGGGGGTCCCTCCTTCGGGAACAACGCGTCGTCGAAGACCGCCTTGGTGAGGAACGGCACGATCGAGGTGAGGATCGCGGCCGTGACGACCGCGACGGCCACGAGCGCGAGCTTGCTGCGGTACGGCCGCAAGAGCGTCGCGATTCGTCCGAGCACCGGCTCGTCGGCAGCCTTGATCTCCTCCTCGCTCAGGTGCGTGACCCGAGGGCCTCCACGGGCCATCAGGCGTCGACTCTCGTGACGACGACCTCGGTGGTGGGGTCGGCGACCGGCACCAGCTCAGTGGTGCCCCACACTCCGGCGTCCGAACGCAGACGCGCCCAGATCAGCAATCCTCCCGGGTCGGCGACGTCGCTCGGGTCGGCGTGCAGGGTGAACTCGGTGGGGCCGTTCTCGGCATCCAGGGACGTGGCTGCCAGTACCTCGCCGGTGCTGTCGACGAGCTTGACAGTCGTCACGCCGCCCGGCGGCATCGCCAGTTTCTCCCGGAACAGCACGGTGCCGGTGACGGCAAGGACGTGCGTCGTGGACATGTTTCGATGGTAGTCGGCTTCCGAAGCCACCCTCGGGTGACGATGTGGCACAGGAACTGGCTCAAGTACGGCGAGGGTGAACACGTCTGGCACTGTGTCGGGCGGCGTGGTTGCGTGGGTGCATGGCGAACGTTCTGATTCTCGGCGGAACGGCATGGCTCGGCCGTGAGGTGGCCGCGGAGGCGCTGGCACGCGGCCACGAGGTCACCTGCCTGGCCCGCGGCGAGTCAGGAGACGTGGCCGAGGGCACCACGCTCGTCCGCGCCGACCGCGACGACCCGAGCGCGTACGACGACCTCACCACCCGGCGGTGGGACGCGATCGTCGACGTCACCCGACAGCCAGGCCACGCTCGCGGCGCGGTGCTGACCCTGGGGGCGCAGGCCGAGCACTGGACGCTCGTCTCGACCGGCAACGTCTACGCCGACCTCGCCCATCCGATGCACGAGGACGACGCATTGCGCGACGCGCTCGCCGACGACCACGCGACCGTCGAGCTGTACGGCGAGGGCAAGGTCGCGTGCGAGGAGGCGGTCAGCGCGCTCCCGCACCACCTCATCCTGCGCGCCGGCCTGCTCTTCGGCCCCGGCGATCCGTCCGACCGGGCCGGCTACTGGGTCTCGCGGTACGCCGCCGCCGGCGACGAGCCGGTCCTGGTGCCCGACCTGCCGGGTGCCGAGGTGCAGCTGCTCGACGCCCGGGACCTGGCGACCTTCACGGTGGATGCCGCCCTGCGCGGCGTCACCGGGGTGATGAACGTCTCCGGCTCCACGGCCATGCTCACGGACGTCCTGACGACCTCGGCTGATGTCGCCGGACACACCGGAGTCTCGATCGGTGCCGAACCCGCCTGGCTGGCCGAGCACGACGTGCAGCCGTGGATGGGCCCACGGTCGCTGCCCCTGTGGCTGCCCGACGAGGCGCTCGGGATGTCGGCCATGGACACCGCGCGCGCCGCGGCCGCCGGTCTCACCCGTCGCCCGCTCGTCGAGACCATCTCAGACACGCTGCTCGACGAACAGTCCCGCGGCCTCGACCGCGACCGCAAGGCCGGGCTCACCCGCGACGACGAGCTCGAGCTTCTGGCCCAGCTCTGACCTTCGGTCAGCGAGCGGCCAGGACGAGGCCGGTCATGGCCGACGCCAGCAGGATGCGGTCGTCCAGCTCGCGGGCATAGGCGGCGACGGACGCCGCGGAGAAGATCGCCATCACCCGCGCGCGGAGCTCGGTGTCGGCATCGATCGGGCCGTACTCGGCGAAGAACGCGTCACGCGCCGGGCCGGTGAGGGCCGAGTAGGCGACGGAGAGATCGACCGACCGTGGCGCCATGCAGAGGTCGCCCCAGTCGATGACGGCAACCGTCGCGCCGTTCTCGTCCACGAGGACGTGGCGGGAGTACAGGTCGCCGTGGCTGAGCACGGTCTCCGTCGGCGGGTGCCTGGTGGCCTCACCGGCAGCAAGCACCTGCTCGACCTCCGGGTCGTCGAGGCTGTCGAGGCCCGGCCCGACTGCACGGAGATCCGCCAGGACGTCTCGCGCCCGGACGGCACGACTGACCGCATCGGCACGGTCGAACGGGTCGACCGGCAGGCTGGAGTCGGCGGGCAGCGCGTGCAGCTCCGCGACGAACCGCCCGAGTGACCGGCCGACGGCGACGCCGATCTCGTCGGTCCGTCCGGCGACCTTCAGCTCCGTGCCCGGCAGGTGCCGGGCGCCCCAGAACCGCCAGGGCGGGTCGCCGTACACGCCGACATGCTCGGGCACCGGGATCGGGAGGCTCAGCTGTGGGGCGAGTCGCGGCAGCAGGGCGATCTCGCGGTCGATTCCCGGAAGCGCGATCTCGCGGCGCGGGAACCGGAACACCCAGTCGTCATCGACCCGAACGACGGTGTTGTCCCACCCCGCGGCGACGATCCGCACGTCATCGGCCGCCAGTCCGCAGGCTCGCACGGCCTGTCGCGCCTCGGTGACGGTCACTTCCCGTTCCGGCTGCCAGGGTGACGTCACGCAGCGACCCTACGTCGCACCCCCTCGGTTGATCATTCAACGGCACCCATAAAGTCAGCCCATGAGCGACATCCCGGGCCTGGACGGCGTTCTCGGTGTGAAGCGCCTCGAGGAGACTCCCGATCGAGTGGTCGTGCAGTTCACCATCGACCAGCAACATCTACAGCCCTTCGGCATCCCGCACGGCGGCATCTACTGCGCGGTGCACGAGTCGACGGCCAGCCTCGCCGGCTACCTGTGGGTGGGCGAGGGACGGGTGGTCGTCGGCACCAACAACGTTTGCGACTTCTTGCGCCAGGCCAAGGTCGGCGACGTCATCACCGTGACGGCCACGCCGATCCACCGCGGACGCTCCCAACAGCTGTGGCGCGCCGAGTCCACCGACCAGGACGGACGCCTCGTCGCCCAGGGCCAAGTGCGTCTGGCCAATCTCGACCGGCCGGCATGATCATGCGCCAGCACGCCAGGTCGGGCTCGCCCTTCGAGGACAGGATCGGCTTCAGTCGTGCCGTACGGGACGGTCAGCTCGTGGCGGTGTCCGGCACCGCGCCCGTCTGGCCGGACGGCAACGTCGACCCTGACGTGGCGATCCAGGCCCGCCGATGCTGGCTGATCGCCCTGGCCGCGCTCACCGAGCTGGGCGGCGGAACCCGTCACGTCATCCGCACCCGTCAGTACATCATCGACCCAGCTGATGCGGGCGAGGTCGGCGCCGTGCACGGGGACGTGTTCGGCAGCGTCCGCCCGGCCAGCACCATGATCATCGTCTCCGGCCTGCTCGACCCGCGCTGGAGGATCGAGGTCGAGCTCGACGCCGTCATCCCGGAGGATCTCACCGGTCCGCGCCTGACCGCCAACCTCTGAGCCGGCCGGGTAGAATCGAGGCGTCGGACGCGACTGGCGTTGAGGTGGCTACCACCAGGGAGCGTCCGCCGACCGTGACCACGGGACCGTTCGCCTGGGCCCCTCCCATGAATGCGGCACTGCCGTATGTGCTGACGGAGGACCTTTCGAGTGACCATGATGACGATGACCCCCACGAATCCCTTTCCCACCGACCACGTCGATGACACCGATGTGCGCGTGCTGCTGCTGGAGAACATCCACGCCGACGGCGCCGCGTTCCTGCGTGGCAAGGGCTACCAGGTCGAGACCGTCGATCGCGCATTGGCCGAGGACGAGCTGATCGAAGCGGTCCAGGGTGTGCACCTGCTGGGCATCCGCTCCACGACGTACATCACCGAGAAGGTCCTGGCCGCGGCGCCGGATCTGCTGGCGATCGGCGCCTTCTGCATCGGCACCAACCAGATCGACCTGCCGGCCACCACACGGCAGGGAGTCGCGGTGTTCAACGCCCCGTACTCCAACACCCGCTCGGTGGTCGAGCTCGCCATCGCGGAGATCATCTCGCTGGCCCGCCGCCTGCACGAGAAGTCGACCGACATGCACGCCGGAGTCTGGAACAAGTCAGCCGCCGGCAGCCACGAGGTGCGCGGACGCACCCTCGGCATCGTCGGATACGGCAACATCGGCAGCCAGCTGTCGGTGATCGCGGAGGCACTCGGCTTCAAGGTCATCTTCTACGACATCGACGACAAGCTGGCGCTCGGCAACGCGCGGCGCTGCTCCACCATGGAGGAGCTGCTCACCGAAGCCGACGTCGTCTCGCTGCACGTCGACGGGCGCCCCGGCAACGCCGGCCTGTTCGGCGAGGAGCAGATGAGCCTGATGAAGCCGCGCTCGCTGTTCCTCAACCTCTCCCGCGGCATCGCCGTCGACCCGGTGGCGCTCCGCGCACACATCGAGTCCGGCCACATCGCCGGTGCGGCGGTCGACGTCTTCCCGGTCGAGCCCAAGCGGCAGGGTGATCCGTTCGAGAGCGAGCTGCGCGGCCTGCGCAACGTCATCCTCACCCCGCACGTCGGCGGCTCCACCGAGGAGGCGCAGCAGGACATCGGCCGGTTCGTCGCCTCCAAGCTGCGCGCCTACGCGGCCTTCGGCGGCACCTCGCTGAGCATCAACATGCCCGAGATCAACCTCCCGGTCGACACCACGCGGCACCGCCTGGCCCATGTCCACCACAACGCGCCGGGCGTCCTGGCCACGATCAACGGGATCCTGGGCGACCACGGCGTCAACATCGACGCCCAGTCGCTCGCCACGCGTGGCGACATCGGCTACGTCGTCACGGACGTCGCCGACGAGGTCGGCCACGACGTGCTCACCGAGCTGGCGAAGCTGCCCGAGACGGTGCGGCTCCGCCAGCTCAGCTGATGGGTTCTAGTTGGTGCTGAACGGCGGGTACTCGTCCGTCAGCAGGTAGCAGTAGGCGTTCACACGCGTGTTCCAGCGCAGGAACCCGATCAGGAAGTCGTTCATCCCGGTCGGCCAGCGGCCGAGGATGATCACGGCGAACCAGCCGATGATCATCAGGACGAATGCCGCGATCGAGACGAAGAACAACACGAACATCTGCGGGATGAGCATGATCAGCCGGAAGAAGATGGTCAACCGGCTGCGGCCCTCGATCGCCGGCTGCACGTCGACCCGGATTCGTGGGTCGTCGCCGGGATCGGCGAACGAACCGTCGAACGCGAACGGCGGGTACTCCTCGCGCTGGAACAGCAGGTACGTGGTGACGCGGGCGTTGTACCGCATGTACATGGCGATCGGCTTCTGGAGGCCGTCCGGGATCTTGCCGGTGAACACACCGGCGAACCAGGCGATGAAGGCGAGGACGCCGGCGACGATGCCGATCACGTACAGGATGATGTAGTGCGGGATCGCGAGCAGCCAGTGCACCAGCGGCCGCCAGCGGGCGATCTTCTCTGGAGTGTCGAACGTCAGCGTGACCGGGTAGCCCGACGAGGGAGCCGGTGGCGCGCTCGGTGGCGGTGGCGGAGGCGGTGGTGGCGGTGGTTCGGGAGTATCAGGTGGACGGGGAGTCTCGGTCATGAAACGAACGTACGCCCCCGCGACGTCGCGTCGGTCCAGGCGAGCAGCGTTTCGGCGCAGCCGGCGTCGACGCGAACATCCGCGAGGTCGTCACCCCTGGTGGCGCCCCGATTGACGATGACGACGGGCACGCCGTTGGCGCGGGCGCGACGCACGAAGCGCAGGCCGGACATGACCTGCAGCGAGGAACCGAGCACCACCAGCGCCTGGGCCTCGTCGGTGAGCTGGTAGCACCGCTCGACGATGTCCTTGCGCACGTTCTCGCCGAAGAACACGACGTCCGGCTTGAGCCGGCCACTGCACAATTCGCAGGTCGCCACCTGGAAGCCGCCGGTCTCCTCGAGGACCGCGTCTCCGTCGGGAGCGACCTGGACGTCCTGGCTCGTCCAGCCCGGGTTCAGGCGGGTGAGCGCGCGTTGGACGCGTGACCGGGACGTGCGGTCGCCGCAGTCGAGACACATCACCCGGTCGACCCGCCCGTGCAGCTCGATGAGGTTCTGGTGGCCGGCCCGCCGGTGCAGCCCGTCCACGTTCTGCGTGATGAGCCCGGACAACCGGCCATCGGCCTCGAGCTCGACGAGCCGGTGGTGCGTGGCGTTCGGTTCGGCCCCGCCCATCCGGCTCCAGCCGAGATGAGCGCGGGCCCAGTAGCGCTGCTGTGCGTCGGGCCCGGAGACGAACTGCTGGTAGGTCATCGGCGTGCGCACCGGCGCACCCGGTCCGCGGTAGTCCGGGATCCCGGAGTCGGTAGATATGCCCGCGCCTCCCAGTATGAGCCAGCGTCGATCACCCAAGACCTCGTGCATCCGCTGAATCGCCCAAGGCTCTGGGACGCGCCACGACTCATGTGCCACGGGTCCAAGAATAGATCGCGACCGTTTACGTGAGCAGTCCTGCCAACCGGTCGTGCGCCCTCGATCGGAGTACGGATCCGACTGTCGACGCGGACCACCGCGACGATCCTTGAGCAGTTGGGACTCCACGCGAAGTCATCTCGCGCTTCAGGGAGGGGCGAGCGATGGCCATGGCGGATCTCACCGGCCATCATTTTCGCCGCCATGGCGTCGCGGGTTCGCTGCCGGATCATGTCTCGCTCCCACGCTGCGGCCGAGGCCCACGCCCCCGCAACAAGCCGTCCCGTGGCGTGCTGGTGTACGCATCCGAGTGGTTTGAGTGGGCCGGGTCCGGCTGCTGGCCTCTACGCTGTTCGTTGGAACGCACCCTCCTACCTAGGTCTGCGACAGGAGCAGCGTGGACGAGAGCGCGAATGTCGATCCGCCACGGCGGTCGCTGACCGACTGGTTCACACGAGTCGAGCCGTGGTCGACCTCCAAGAAGACCCGTCTGTTCTCCGGCTTGGCGTTCCTCGCGCATCTCGTCTTCATATGCGGCTCCGCTCTACCGATGGGATTCGTTCACGGTGTGGATGCCAAGGGCTATTTCCTCCTGACACTTGTAGGCGCCGCTGTCCTGGGACTCGTCTTCCTGGCCAGCGTCGTTGAAGTCGCCCTAGGTCACGAAGGCCGCTGGACCGCGTATGCATTGGTCATTGCCTATGGCACGTGGATCACGTCATTCATCCAAGGCCTGGGAAGTTGGGGCACGGTCACTTGGGCTCTCTATCCGTTGGCGGTCGTGGTGATCGCCCTCTATTTCGGCGGAGGCATCGGTTGGGTCTCCTTCGCGGCGGGAATCGCCCTGATTTCGGCACGCGAGGTTCTAGAGAGATCCGGAATCATCGCCTACGCGCCGCTGCTGCAGGATGCGAATGCCAGCACGCAGCCCAGCGGAGCCTTCGTTGTCGCCACAGCCGCAACCGTCTTTGGCACGTACGTGTTCTGCTTTGCCTTCAGCCTCCTTGTTGTCGCAGCACGACGCCATCAGGCTCAACGCCTAGAACTCGCTCATCGCCGTTTGGAGCGTGCAAACGAGTTGGTCGCTCGCTACGCGCCGCGTCAGGTCAGCGCCCAGATCTTGGCCGGGGAGCACGCGCCGAACTTCGCTCCGGAGCGTCGGCGACTGACTCTGTTCTTCTCAGATGTCGTCGGATTTACGCAGTCCTCGGACGAGATGGATCCCGAATCTCTCGCCGACGCACTCAACACATACTTCGAGACCATGACTGAGATCGCTGAACGTCACGGCGGTACGGTCGACAAGTTTCTCGGCGACGGGATGATGGCGTTCTTCGGCGCACCCACGGCAGAGGGCGACCAAGCCGACGCGCGGGCTGCGGTGGCAATGGCTCTTGAGATGCAGCGAGCGCTGCCCGCACTCAACGAAATGTGGCTCTCTCATGGCGGTCGGAGGAAGCTCGAAGTCCGGATGGGAATCCATACCGGGTACGCATCAGTGGGCGACTTCGGCTCGGCCACCAGAAAGACCTATTCGGCAATCGGCCTCCAAGTCAACCTTGCATCTCGCGTACAGGACCAGTGCAAGCCGGGGGCGGTCCTCGTCACTGACGCGACGTGGACGTTGATACGCCAGCACTTCGACGGAATCGAGGAAGGCGAATTCACTCTCAAGGGGATCCACTACCCGGTGCGTTGCTACGCAGTCACCGGGCCACGGGAGCGGTGAGACCTCGTGGTCGAGCTAGCCGGACGCGAGCTCGATCAGCTGGTCGACGGTGCGCAGGTTGCGTGACGTGCCCGGCACGGCGAGGGCCTTCCCGATCGCCGGTCCGTTCATGTCAGAACGTCCCGCGCCATGGTCGTACCGGATGTGCATCTCCCGGCCGATGACCTCCCACCGGTCGGCGCCGGTCTCGTGTCCGCGAGCCTTCGCGATCGCCGCCTTCGTCGGCTGGTCGAGCAGGAAGACGATGTGGCCGTTCTTGGGGTCGTCGACGTCGAACGGGTAGTTCTTGCGGGCCTTCGTCAGCTCGGCCGGTGTGCGGATGATGCACTCGCGGAAGAACCCGAACTTCTTCTCGATCGCCTTCTCCAGGGCTGCGCCGAAGGCCGTGACGTCCTTCGGCGGATCGCAGAGGAGGTTGCCCGAGGCGATGAACGTCGACACCTCCGTGGCGCCGAGATCGGTGGCCAGATCCCGAAGCTCGGCCATCGGCAGCTTCGCTCCGCCGACGTTGACGGCGCGGAGCAGGACGACGCACGTCGTCACTGGCTCACCAGGCCGACGTAGACGACCGCGGCGACCGTCAGCACGATCATGCCCAGGATCGGTCGCAGCCAGCGGCGTCGGTCCGCCCGGACGATCAGCACCGGCACCGCGACGGCGGCGATCAGGAGCACGAACGCGAATCCGTAGAAGATGGTCACGAAGTACACCCCGCTGCAGACCCGGGGCTCGGCGATGCCTCCGGCGCCGGTGCCGCAGGAGTCACCCGCCATGACCGAGGCCACCAGCAGGATGAAGAGCGCCATCTCCCACACCAGCTGCAGCACGTACAGCAGCCATGCCGCGATCTTGTCGCCCGTGCCTTCGCTCGTCCTCGTTGCCCACGAGCGCGATGCTAAGGGGCGTGGGCGGCTCCTTCGACGTCGAAATCGGTGCGGCGTGGCACGACCATGAGCGCCACCACCATCACGGCGCCGGCGATCGCCGTACCGACGAAGACGTCGTGGAGCGCGGGGGAGAGGACGGATGCCGGGACCTGTTCCAGGCTGCCGGTCACGTCGACGCCGCGCCCGGCCACGGCCGCGTTCGCCACCGCACCGAAGACGGCGATGCCCAGGGCGCTGCCCACCGAGCGGGCGAACATGTTGGTGCCCGTGACGACGCCTCGCGTCTCCCATCCGACCGACGACTGGGCGGCCACCAGCGTCGGTGAGGCGATGAGGCCGAGTCCGAGTCCGACGAAGAAGGAGGCCACGGCGAGGTGGACCACGCTGCTGTCGAGGCCCACCGTCAGCAACAGGCTGGTGCCGACGAGGAGGAGGGCCGCACCGATGAAGCCGGTGTCACGGAACCCGATGCGCAGGTACAGCCGTCCGGAGAGCGCAGCCGCGATCGGCCACCCGACCGTCATGGTCGCCACGGCAAAGCCGCCGACCAGTGCGGAGGAACCCAGCACGCCCTGGGCGTACAGCGGAACGTAGGAGACGAGCCCGATCATCAGCACGCCAACGACCAGGCTCGCGGCGTTCGTGCCGTTGAGGATGCGACGCCCGAGGATCCACAACGGGAGGATCGGTTCGGCGGCTCGTCGCTCGACGAACCCGAACAGCACCAGCAGCGCCGCCGCGGCGGTGAGCACGCCGATGCTGATCGGCGAGTCCCAGGCCCACCGGATGCCGCCCTCGAGCAGGCCGAGCACCAACAGGGAACCGCCGATCGCGAGCAGGACCGCGCCGGTGTAGTCGATGCGGTGCCTCTTGCGCTCGACCCGCTCGTCGAAGCGGCGCCACAGCATGGCGGCGGCGGCGATGCCGATCGGGATGTTGACGAAGAAGATCCACCGCCACGACAGGTAGTCGGAGAAGAAGCCGCCGAGCGTCGGACCGACGACCGACGAGATGCCCCAGACGCTGGCCACGTAGCCCTGCACGCGAGCGCGCTCCTGCAACGTGTAGAGGTCGCCGATGATGGTCATGCTCATCGGCAATACGGCGCCGGCGCCGAGACCCTGGATCGCCCGGAAGGCGATCAGCGCCGGCATGCTCCACGCGGCCCCGCAGAGCACGGAGCCGAGCACGAACAGGGTGATGCCCGTCAGCATGACCGGCTTGCGGCCGAACAGGTCGGCCAGCTTTCCGTAGATCGGCACCGAGACGGCTTGCGCCAGCAGGTAGACCGAGAAGAGCCACGGGAACTGCGAGAACCCGCCCAGGTCGCTCACCAGCGATGGCACCGCAGTCGCCAGGATCGAGACGTCGATCGCGACCAACGCCGTCGACAACATGACGGCCAGCAGAACCGGCCCGCGCTCGCTGCGCAGGCCGACGGCCGAACGGGCGACGGGGGATGAGCTCACGTCAACAGGGTCGACCTTGTCATTCCTTCCGGACCGACCTCCCCTCTCGGTGGTTGAGTAGCCCGAGGAACGAGGGCCGTATCGAAACCACTCCTGACGCAGCTCTGAGTCTCACAGGTCTCGATACGTCGGACGCGCTGGCCCGCACACTCGACCTGGCTCGCCGTTCGCTCGCAGAGCTGCTCAGACGAGCCATCCCAGAGCCGCGCGGCGAGCTCCGTTGCCTGCTTGATCGCGCGCTTCGCGTCGAGCTCGACGGCAACGTCGGCGCCGCCGATCACGTGCACCGAGACGCCGGCCTCCTCGAGCGGATCGACGAGGTCGCGCACCGACTCCTGGCCGGTGCACAGCACGATCGTGTCGACGTCGAGGACGCGCGGCTCGTCGCCGACGGTGATGTGCAGGCCGTCGTCGTCGATCCGGTCGTAGGAGACGCCCGGCACCATCTCGACGCCGGAGTCCTTGAGGGTGGTGCGGTGCACCCAGCCCGACGTCTTGCCCAGGCCCTTGCCGAGGCTCGACGTCTTGCGCTGCAGCAGGTGGATCTGCCGGCGTGGGGGAGCCTTGACCTTGGTGGCGAGGCCACCGCGGTCCTCCTCGTCGTCGGAGATGCCCCAGCGCTCCATCCAGTGCTCCAGCGACTCGTCGGACTCGTGCAGCAGGAACTCCGAGACGTCGAAGCCGATGCCGCCTGCGCCCATCACGGCGACCCGCTCACCGACGGGCACGCGTTCGCGGATGACCTGTTGGTAGTCGACGACCTTCGGATGGTCGATGCCGGGAAGCGAGGGGATCCGCGGCTCGACACCCGTGGCGATCACCACGTCGTCGAAGGCGGCCAGATCAGAGGCCTCGGCGCGTCGACCGAGATGCTGCTTCACGCCGCCGAGCTCGAGCCGGCGGGTGTAGTAGCGGAGCGTCTCGCGGAACTCCTCCTTGCCGGGGATGTGCATCGCGAGCCGGAACTGGCCGCCGATCTCGGACTGCTCCTCGAACAGCTCGACCTGGTGGCCGCGGTGGGACAGCTCGCTGGCGGCAGCGAGGCCGGCGGGGCCGGCTCCGACGACGGCGATGCGCTTGGCCGAGCGGGTGGGCGAGAGGACCAGCTCCGTCTCGCGACAGGCCCGCGGGTTGACCATGCAGCTGGCGCGCTTGTTGACGAACGTGTGGTCGAGGCAGGCCTGGTTGCAGGCGATGCAGGTGTTGATCTCGTCGGCACGGCCCTCTTCGGCCTTGCGGACGAACTCCGCGTCGGCCAGGAACGGCCGGGCCATCGAGATGAGGTCGGCCTGCCCGTCGGCGAGGATCTCCTCGGCGACCTCGGGGGTGTTGATGCGATTCGACGCGACCACCGGAACGTCGACGACGCCCTTGAGCTTCGCCGTGGTCCACGCGAATGCCGCGCGCGGAACGGACGTGACGATCGTGGGGATGCGGGCCTCGTGCCAACCGATGCCGGTGTTGATGATCGACGCTCCGGCGGCCTCGACCCGACGGGCCAGCTCGGCGGTCTCGTCCCAGCTCTGCGCGTCGTCGACGAGGTCGAGCAGGCTCATCCGGTACATGACGATGAAGTCGTCACCGACGGCCTCACGCACCCGCTCGATGATCTCGACCGGGAAGCGCATCCGGTTCTCGGCCGAGCCGCCCCAGCGATCGGTGCGGTTGTTGGTGCGGGCGGCGAGCATCTGGTTGACGAGGTAGCCCTCGGAACCCATGATCTCGACGCCGTCGTAGCCGGCGCGGCGAGCGAGCTTCGCCGAGGCGGCGAAGTCGTCGACGGTCTGGTCGACCTCCTTGGTCGTCATCGCCTTCGGCCGTCCGAGCGGCGTGATCGGCGACGCGATGTTCGACGCGGCCCGCTTGAACGGGTGGTAGCCGTAACGGCCCGCGTGCAGGATCTGCAGCGCGATCTTGCCGTCGTGCTCGTGCACGGCGTCGGTGATGACGCGGTGCTTGTCGGCGAGACTCCTGCTCGTCATCAGCGAGCCGAACGGCAGCAGCCAGCCGTGCCGGTTGGGCGCGTACCCGCCGGTGACCGACAAGGCGACGCCGCCTTCGGCGCGCTCGGCGAAGTAGGCCGCGAGCTCCGGGATGTGCTTGGCACGGTCCTCCATGCCGGTGTGCATCGAGCCCATGATCACGCGGTTGCGCAGCGTGGTGTGGCCGAGGTCGAGCGGCGCGAGCAGGTGGGGGTAGGGGCTGTTCATCGGGGCTCCAGATGGGTGAGGATCTCGTCGCACCACTCGATGGCGCCGGCCTCGGCCCGCATGCCGCCTCGCAGCACGAGGTAGGGGCCGACCTGCTCGTCGGTGATGGCGGTCGGGTCGGGGTAGAACTTGGCGGCGCTGTTCTCATAGGCGGCGAGCTGGGCGGTGTGCTCGCTGCGGCGCACGCGCACCTGCTCGACCAGCGCGTCCCGGTCGCCGAGGTGCAGGGCGCGGAGCTTGACCGCGAACTCGCTGCGCAGGGCCTCGGGCGGCGTGGGGGTGGCGAGCCAGGTGGTGAGCTCGTCGCGGCCGTCCGCGGTGATCGCGTAGACCTTCTTGTCCGGCCGGCCGGCTTGCGCGACGAGGTTGGACTCGACGAGCTTGTCGGCCTCCATGCGGCCCAGCACCTTGTAGATCTGCTGGTGGCTGGCCCGCCAGAAGTGGCCGATCGAGGCGTCGAAGCGACGCGCCAGGTCGTAGCCGCTCGCGGACCGTTCCGCGAGCGACACGAGGATCGCGTGCTCGAGCGCCATGGGCCGGGACCTTACTATGCATCGAATTGCTATGCAACTATGTGCATAGCCAGATCGCCGGGTAGCGTGCCCGTATGGACGATCCAGACCTCGTCGAGCGCCTGGGTGAAGGCGCACACGGCTACTTCGCCGGTGGCGCGGGCGACGAGATCACCCTGCGCGACAACGAGGCCTCGTGGTCGCGGCTCGCCCTGTTGCCGCGGATGCTGGTGGACGTCGGCGAGTGCGACCCCTCGGTGTCGGTGCTCGACCGGGACCGTGCGCATCCGATCGTCGTCGCGCCGATGGCGTACCAGAAGCACGCCCACGCCGACGGCGAGCGCGCGATGGCGCTGGCGGCGGCCGCCACGAGCTCGACGTTCGTGCTGTCGTCGCTGACGACGACGAGCCTTCCCGATGTCGCTGCCACGGCTCCTGACGCCAACCGTTGGTTCCAGCTCTACGTCTACCGCGACCGCGCGATCTCCCTCGACCTGGTGGCTCAAGCTCGTGAGCACGGGTACGAGGCCCTCGTCCTCACGGTGGACTTTCCGGTCGCCGGGTGGCGCGAGCGCGACAAGCAGACCGGCTTTCGCATCGAGCATCCGGTGGCGATCAACCCTGGCGGTGACGCGATCACCCGGGAGGAGCTGTCCCGGCAGCACGACCCGACCCTCACGTGGGACGACATCGCCGAGTTCGCCGACGCTGCGCAGATGCCAGTGCTCCTGAAGGGCATCCTGCGTCCTGACGATGCCGCCCGAGCCGTGGACGTGGGCGCCGCGGGAGTCATCGTCTCCAACCACGGTGGGCGCCAGCTCGACACCGTCCTGTCGGGGGCGGATGCCTTGCCTCCCATCGTCGAGGCTGTCGACGGCCGGACCGACGTCCTGGTCGACGGCGGCATCCGGCGCGGGTGGGACGTCGCGAAGGCGCTGGCACTCGGTGCCGACGCGGTGCTCGTCGGCCGCCCGCTCCTGTGGGGTCTGGCGCGCGAGGGCCGGCCCGGGGTCGAGGCGGTGCTGCGTCAGCTCCTGGCCGAGTTCGACGGCTCCTTGGCGCTGCTCGGGTGTCCCCGCGCGCGTGATCTCGACTCCTCGTACGTCACCCGCGCCCCGTGGTGACCGGCCAAGGGTGACGGTCAGGTTACGAAGGCGGAAATTCCTTGGAATCGTGGGAAGATGATCCCGAGTGCTGGCATGATTTCTGCCGACGTCCTTTCCCGGACCCTGAGAGGATCCTCTTGAACGCCACCCTCCGGCTGCTTGGTTGCCTTTTGGCTGCCCTGCTCGTCGTGACGTTCGCGTCAAGTGCCTCGTTCGCTGACGAGCCCGCGCCACCCGGCGACGACTCAAGCACCGGGGAGAGCACCGAGCCTGCGGGTGACACCGAGAACGAGGACGGCGGCACCGTCGAGGGCAACACGTCGGTGCCCGAGACTGATGCGGAAGTCAGCAGAGACAACGGCGCCATCACCGAGGGAGGCAGTCCGGTCGGTCAGACCCCGGTCGAGGTCGAGGGTGGCGCCGACGTCCGCATCATCAAGAACGGCGGGATCTCCGTGGGGGGTGCAGACGTGATCGAGGGCGACCCGGTGGTGGGCGAGATCACCGGCGTACTCACGTCCAAGGCCGACGAGTCCGGCCGCGTTGCGTACGAGGTGCACCGCTTCACGGCGCCGACGACCTTCATCAGCTCCCTGTCCACGATCCGCGTCAATGTCCTGGCCCGCGACGGGCAGGACGCTGCCGCCGATGCTGCGAATGACGACTCCGCCGACTCCGTCACGGCGGCACTGCCCGAGGCCGGTGCGTCGAGGAGCATGAAGCCCGCGCTGGCTGCGGGCCTCTACTTCACGATCGCCGGACTCATCGTCGTGGGCGCGACGAGGCCGTACGAGATCTTCGTCCCCGTGCCGCGGACCCGACGGCCCCGCGTGAACTGGGAGTAGGCCCCGCAGGGTCAGGCGGCCGTCGACTCCTCGGCCGCGCGGACCGTCTCCTCGATGATGTTGATGATGAGATCCGGGTCGTCGGCCATCGGCACGTGACCACAGTTGGGGAGATCGACGTGCCGTGCCTGGGGAAGTCGCTCCCGCGCGGTCCTCGACTGGACGTAGGGAAGGATCCGGTCCTTCTTGCCCCAGGCGATCGTCGTGGGCACCGGCACCTGACTGTTGAAGGAGTAGCGGACTCCAGACATGGCGGTGCGCTCGAACGCCGTGGCGTGCTTCATCGCCATGGAGTCGCCGTACGTCTCCGCGGCGTCATGACGTTCCGGATGGGTGTACAGAACCCAGCCGATGAGCCGGCGGCCCCAGGCCCGGTCGGCAAGGAACCGGATCACCGGCTTGGGCGTGATCAGCGCGGAGATGCGGAGCAGGAACAGCGGAACGAGCGCCTGGACCCGTCCGACATGACCGAAGAAGCCGGCCGGGCTGAGCGCCGTGACTGACGACACCAGGCCTCGTGAGCCGAGCTCGAGCGCGATCGCCCCGCCCAGGGAGTTGCCGACCACGTGCGGCTTGGTGATGCCCCACACGGCGAACTGGTCGGAGAGGTGCTCCGTCGCGTTCTCCATCGTGTACGGCACCTGGCCGGCGAACGCCGGGGACTGGCCGAACCCGGACAGGTCGGGGGCGATGACGTCGAAGTGCTCGGCGAGCCGGTCGAGGATCGGGTCCCACGCCTCCCGGCGGTGGCCGATGCCGTGCAGGAGCACGAGCGGGGTGCCGGAACCACGTCGGGTGAACACGAGATCGGGGAGCATCGAGCACCTTTCGGGATGGGATGCCGGGCCCTGGCGGCGAACAGCACAGGGAACGTGACACTGATGATGACATGACCACCACCCCCCTTGACAATCGTGACAGCAACACTGTCACAATCAGGGGGTGAGGGATCTTCCCAAGTCGGGGCCGCTGGCTGGCGTCCGGGTGGTCGAGCTCGCCGGCATCGGGCCGGGCCCGTTCGCGGCGATGATGCTCGCCGATCTCGGCGCCGATGTCATTCGCGTCGACCGCCCTGGCGGCGGTGCCCTGCAGATCGCCTCGGCCGATCGGGACATCCTCTTCCGTGGGCGCCCCAACGTCCTCATCGACCTCAAGTCTCCGCGCGGAGTCGAGCTCGTGCTCGACCTGGTGGAGCGCGCGGACGTCCTGTTGGAGGGGTTCCGTCCCGGTGTCACCGAGCGGCTCGGGCTCGGGCCGGACGTCTGCCTGGAACGGAACCCGGGCCTCGTCTACGGACGCATGACTGGCTGGGGTCAGGACGGCCCACTCGCCCACACGGCCGGGCACGACATCAACTACATCGCCGTCGCCGGCGGCCTCGATTCACTCGGTCACTCCGACCAGCCCCCGACCTTTCCGCAGAACCTGCTCGGCGACTTCGGCGGCGGCGCGCTCTATCTCGTCGCCGGCGTCCTCGCGGCGCTCACGCACTCCCGTGGGACCGGCGAGGGCCAGGTCGTCGATGCCGCGATCACCGACGGAGTCGCGCACCTGATGGCCATGCCCGTCACCATGCAGCAGGCCGGAGTCTGGGACGGCCGGCGTGGCACCAGCATGCTGGGCGGCGCGGCTCCGTTCTACGACGTCTACGAGACGTCGGACGGACGCTGGATGTCTGTCGGCGGCCTCGAGCACCGGTTCTGGGGAACCATGGGAGACCTGCTCGACCCCTACCTTGACTCAGCGCTGCCCGACCGCAACGACCTGAATGAGTGGCCGGCGCTGCGCAAGGTGCTGGCCGAGACGTTCGCCCAGAAGACCCAGGCCGAGTGGACCGAGATCTTCGACGGCACCGACTCCTGTGTCGCCCCGGTCGTGCCGCTCACCGAGGCCTACGAGCATCCGCACAACGTCGCGCGCGGGACCTATGTCGAGCGTGATGGCCTGACCCAGCCGGCGCCGGCCCCGCGCTTCTCGGCCACGCCGGCCACCCTCACCACGCCACCGTCCTTGCCGGGCGCGGACACGATGGACGCCCTGACCGCCTGGGGCATCGACGACGTCCAGACGCTGATCGACGACGGCGTCGCCGTCCAAATGGACACCGAGAAAGGCACAGCATGAAACGCACGATCTTCGAGGCCGACCATGACGCCTTCCGCGACACGGTGCGCGCGTTCTGTGAGAAGGAGATCGCGCCGAACCACGAACAGTGGGAGAAGGACTCGATCGTGCCCCGGGAGCTCTGGACCAAGGCCGGCGCACTGGGCCTGCTCGGCTTCATGATGCCGGAGGAGCTGGGCGGCGGCGGCATCGACGACTTCCGCTTCAACGCCGTTCTCGCCGAGGAGATCGTCGCGGTCGGCGGAAGCGGTGTCGGCTTCGGCATCCAGACCGACCTGGTCTCTGGCTACCTGCAGAAGTACGCGACCGAAGAGCAGAAGCAGCGCTGGTACCCGAAGTTCTGCAGCGGCGAGATGATCACCGCGATCGCCATGACCGAGCCCGGCACCGGGTCCGACCTTCAGGGCATCCAGACCACCGCGAAGCGTGACGGCGACGAGTACGTCATCAACGGCGCCAAGACGTTCATCACGAACGGCATCAACGCCGACTGGGTGA
The DNA here is from genome assembly GCA_963839625.1 of uncultured Actinomycetota bacterium. GTDB lineage: Bacteria > Actinomycetota > Actinomycetes > Propionibacteriales > Nocardioidaceae > Aeromicrobium. The sequence continues at coordinate 22,782 of CAWIWE010000038.1, forward strand.
TGGTCGTCTGCAAGACCGACGACGAGGCCGGCGCGATGGGCTTCTCGCTCATCGTCGTCGAGCGCGGAGCCGAGGGCTTCGAGCGCGGCCGCAACCTCGACAAGATCGGCCTCAAGGCCCAGGACACCGCGGAGCTGTTCTTCGACAACGTTCGCGTCCCGGTGACGAACCTGCTCGGCGAGGAAGGTCAGGGCTTCGTCTACCTGATGGAGAACCTGCCGCAGGAGCGGCTCATCATCTCGGTGATCGCCGCGGCCGCCTGCCGCCACATGATCGACATGACGGTCGAGTACGTGAAGGAGCGCAAGGCGTTCGGCAAGCCGCTCGGCTCGTTCCAGAACACCCGGTTCACGCTCGCCGAGCTGGAGACGGAGGCGCAGATCGCCCAGGTCTTCGTCGACCGCTCGATCACGGAGCTCCTCGACGGCAACCTGACGGTGTCCGACGCCGCGATGGGCAAGTGGTGGACCACCGAGCTGCAGAAGCGCACCGCCGACACCTGCCTCCAGCTCCACGGCGGCTACGGCTACATGTCGGAGTACCGCATCTCCAAGGCCTACCTCGACTCCCGCATCCAGACGATCTACGGCGGCACCACCGAGATCATGAAGGAGATCGTCGGCCGGACGATGGGGTTGTGACGAATCTCGGTGGTTGAGTGGCGCCGAGGAACGAGGCGCGTATCGAAACCACGTGACGCGAGCCTAGAAGCTCACTCGGTCTCGATACGCCGGACGCGCTTCGCGCGTGCCCACTCGACCTGGTCCGCCGTTCGCTCGCAGAGCTCGCTCAGGCGGCGTCACTATGACCGCTTGCGCACGGTGGCGCGCTTCGACTCGTCGACGGCCTCTTCATAAGACGTGACCAGCGCCTGGACGGTGAGCGGCTTGAACCGCTCGATCATCGCGGTCATGTCCTCGGGCGAGAGCTCGGAATCGCGCAGGTGCGGCCAGACCTGGGTGCGGAAGACCTCGGTCATCTCCTCGGCGATCGCGCGGCCGTGGGCGGTGAAGATCTTGCGCGTGGTGAGTGCCGCCTCGGTGGGCAGGCCGAGCTCGAGGAACGCGATGCCGATCGCCAGGTGCGCGGGGGCGAGCTGGAAGACGTCGTCGGTGGGGGTGGGCTCGACGACGCCGATGGCCACCAGCAGCTCGATGTCGTCATCGGCCAGCGCGCGACCGGCGCGGGTCTGGAGCTCGGTGCGGGTGACACTCTCGGGCAGGTCGGGCGCCCATGGGGCGAGCAGCGTGCGGTGCAGCGCCACCTCCGCGGGTGTCGCGTCGTCGGGGATGCGATCGATGTAGCCCTCGATCGCGGAGAGCGTGAACCCGTGCGCCTGCAGCTCACGGACGAGCTCGAGGCGGGCCAGGTGGTCGGGGCCGTAGTAGCCGTTGCGCCCCTCGCGCCGTGGCGGCGGGATGAGCCCGCGGCCGGCGTAGAAGCGCACCGTACGGACGGTCATGCCCACGCGCGATGCGAGCTGCTCCACGCTCATGGTCTCGACCTGGACCGTCATGGATCGACCCTTTCATCGCTCACGTGACCGGTTGCACACGACCCTGCCTACCACTCTGACAGTGATGGTGTCACAATCGTGGGGCACGCCCCAACCGTCTGCTCATTGATTCAGTAGGGACCCCACCATGACCGAGGCATTCGTCTACGACGCCATCCGGACGCCGCGTGGTCGCGGCAAGAAGACCGGTTCACTCCACGAGGTCAAGCCGATCTCGCTCGTCACCGGGCTGATCGACGAGATCCAGAAGCGCAACCCGTCGCTCGACCCGGCCGGCATCGAGGACCTGGTGCTCGGCGTGGTCTCGCCCGTCGGCGACCAAGGTTCCGACATCGCCAAGACCGCCGCGCTCGCCGCCGGTCTCCCGTACACCGTGGCCGGCGTCCAGCTGAACCGCTTCTGCGCCTCCGGCCTCGAGGCCGTCAACCAGGCCTCGCAGCGCGTCCGCTCCGGCTGGGAGGACCTCATCCTCGCCGGCGGCGTCGAGTCGATGAGCCGAGTACCGATGGCGTCCGACGGCGGCGCGTGGGCGATGGACCCGAGGACCGCATTCGACACCGACTTCGTGCCGCAGGGCATCGGCGCCGACCTCATCGCCACCATCGAGGGTTACAGCCGCGAGGACGTCGACACGTTCGCTGCCGAGTCCCAGGCACGGGCGGCCAAGGCCATCGCCAACGGCTACTTCAGCAAGTCCGTCATCCCCGTCAAGGACGCCAACGGACTGACGATCCTCGACCACGACGAGTACGTGCGTGAGGGCACCACCGTCGAGAGCCTCTCCGGGCTGCCCCCGGCGTTCGAGGGCATCGGTGACTTCGGCGGCTTCGACTCGGTGGCGCTGGAGAAGTACCACCACGTCGAGAAGATCAACCACGTCCACCACGCCGGCAACAGCTCCGGCATCGTCGACGGCGCCTCCCTCGTGCTGATCGGTTCGGAGCAGGCCGGCCAGACCCACGGCCTGACGCCCCGCGCGCGCATCCTCGCCACGGCGGTCAGCGGTTCCGAGCCCACGATCATGCTCACCGGCCCCGCCCCCGCGAGCCGCAAGGCACTCGACAAGGCCGGCATGTCGGTCGAGGACATCGACCTCATCGAGATCAACGAGGCCTTCGCCGCCGTCGCCATGAAGCTCATGCGCGACCTCGGCGACTACCCGCACGATCAGACGAACGTCAACGGAGGCGCGATCGCCATGGGCCACCCGCTCGGTGCCACTGGCGCGATGATCCTCGGCACGCTGATCGACGAGCTCGAGCGTCGTGACAAGAAGTACGGCCTCGCCACGCTGTGCGTGGGCGGCGGCATGGGCATCGCCACCGTCGTCGAGCGTCTCTGACCCTGCTCGCTGGTTGAGCCTGTCGAAACCACCTCAGGAGAATCGAAACTTCATGACCACATCCACGACTGACGCCGTCCGGTACGAGAAGGCTGACGGGATCGTCAACCTCGTCATCGACGACCCGTCGCAGAGCACGAACACGATGACCCAGGCGTACCGCGACTCCATGGAGAACGCCGTCAGCCAGCTCGTCGACGAGATCGCCTCTGACGGCGACTCGATCAAGGGCGTCATCGTGTCGTCCGGCAAGAAGACGTTCTTCGCCGGCGGCGACCTCAAGCTCATGACGCAGGCCACCGCGGACGACGGGGAGGAGATCTTCGAGAACGTCGAGGCGATCAAGGCCACGCTCCGCAAGCTGGAGACCTGCGGCAAGCCCGTCGTCGCGGCCATCAACGGTGCCGCGCTCGGTGGTGGGCTCGAGATCCCGTTGTCCTGCCATCACCGCATCGCGGTGGCCGGCGGCTACGAGATCGGCGTCCCGGAGGTCACCCTCGGGCTGCTGCCCGGCGCCGGTGGCATCACCCGCACGGTCCGGATGTTCGGCCTGCAGGACGCCCTGATGAACGTGCTGCTCCAGGGTCCGCGGATGAAGCCGGCCCAGGCCAAGGAGGTCGGCATCGTCGACGAGATCGTCGACACGCAGGAGGAGCTCCTCCCGGCGGCCCGCGCCTGGATCGAGTCGGTGCAGGGCGACGAGGATGCGGCCAAGCAGCCGTGGGACCGCGAGGGCTACAAGATCCCCGGTGGAGCCCCGTCCTCACCGAAGCTCGCGCAGTTCCTGCCGGCCTTCCCGTCGAACCTGCGCAAGCAGGTCAAGGGTGCCGACTACCGCGCGCCGAAGAACATCATGGCCGCAGCCGTGGAGGGTGCCCAGGTCGACTTCGAGACCGCCACTCGCATCGAGTCTCGCTACCTGGTCGACCTGATCACCGGGCAGCAGTTCAAGAACATGACGCAGGCGTTCTTCTTCGACCTCGGATCCATCAACGCCGGCGGCTCGCGTCCGGACGGCATCGAGCCGCGCAAGTTCACCAAGGTCGCCGTGCTCGGCGCCGGCATGATGGGCGCCGGTATCGCCTACGTCTCGGCCAAGGCCGGCATGGAGGTCGTGCTCAAGGACGTCGACCTCGCCGCTGCCGAGAAGGGCAAGGCGTACAGCGAGAAGCTGCTCGCCAAGCAGCTCGAGAAGGGCCGAACCACGCAGGAGAAGGTCGACGAGTTCCTCGGACGCATCAAGCCGACCGACGACTACGCCGACCTCGAGGGCTGCGACCTCGTCGTCGAGGCGGTGTTCGAGTCGGTCGACATCAAGCACCAGGTCTTCGGCGAGCTCGAGCCGATCGTCAAGCCGGACGCGCTGCTCGGCTCCAACACGTCGACGCTGCCGATCACCAGCCTGGCTGAGGGCGTCAAGCGCCCCGACGACTTCATCGGCATCCACTTCTTCTCCCCGGTCGACAAGATGCCGCTGGTCGAGATCATCGCCGGTGAGAAGACGAACGACGCCACCATCGCCGGTGCCCTCGACTACGTGCAGCAGATCAAGAAGACCCCGATCGTCGTCAACGACAGCCGTGGCTTCTTCACCAGCCGGGTCATCGGCCACTTCATCAACGAGGGACTCGCGATGCTCGGCGAGGGCGTCAACCCCTCTTCGCTGGAGCGGGCGGCGACGCAGGCCGGCTTCCCGGTCGGCGTCCTGCAGATCAGCGACGAGCTGAACCTCGAGCTGATGAAGAAGATCCGCGTCGCCGCGAAGACGGCGGTCGAGGACGAGGGCGGCACCTGGGAGAAGGCACCCGCCGAGGACGTCATCGACACGATGATCGATCTCGGACGCTCGAGCAAGCTGGTCGGCAAGGGCTTCTTCGACTACGACGAGAACGGCAAGCGCACCGGCCTCTGGCCGGGCCTCGCCGAGACCTTCCCGGTCGCGGACGAGCAGCCGCCCCTCCAGGACATCAAGGACCGGCTGACGTTCGTGATGTCGCTCGACACCGTCCGCTGTCTCGAGGAGGGCGTGCTGCGCACGGTGCCCGACGCGAACATCGGATCGATCTTCGGCATCGGCTTCCCGCCCCTGCACGGTGGCGCGATCCAGTACATCAACGGCTACGAAGCGGCCGACGGCCGCATCGGCGTCGAGGCGTTCACCGAGCGGGCCCAGGAGCTGGCGCAGAAGTACGGCGACCACTTCGAGCCGCCGGCCCTCCTGCTCGACAAGGCGAAGAACGGCGAGAACTTCGCCTGAGCGGGTGGCTGCGGGCGGTGATCTGCGCACACATGTCATGGCGGGTCGCCGGCAGTCCGCAGCTGCTCCGAGAACCTCGTCGATAGCGGCCCGGGCCATGTCCTCAGAATCGGGCCACAGGTGGGAGTACGTGTCGAGCGTCTTGGGTCGCCTGCGGTAACCCACCAATCAGGGGTATCCGAGGCGGGTCGTCTACGGCGTCCCCTCCCAGCAATAGCCGTCCCGCCCGTATGACAGGTGATCGACGCTGCCGGTCCAGGAGTTGCCGCCCTTGGACGTCCACGTGAAGTCGAAGGTCCGCTGATCACCTTTGGCCAGGTCCATGGTGACGCCGACCTCCCCGTGCTTGCCCACGCTTGCCCGCAAGCTCTCGTCGATCTTCATCCCGTCGTCGGAGCGCGGCGTTTCCCGCCACCAGACGTCTCCGTCGCTCCAACATGCCTCGACCTTGCCAGCGGTGCCCGGGTAGGACACAGAGGTCCCAGGCGGGACGCCCTTGAAGTACGAGCCGCAGGCAAACCCGCAGTCGAACCAGATGTCGACATGCGTATCCTCGTTGTCGTTGTCGATCTGGGATGCCGACGCCAACGACGTGCACAGCAGGAGGCCAGCCAATGTGGCGCCGGCGGCGGTGCCGAGCCGGCGGGCGGTCCTCAACGAGTTCTGCAACATGGATCGCTTCTTTCCCTTGATGGGCACGTGCCCGGTCGTCACGGACGTCCGTACCAGCAGAAGCCGTTCTGGAACACGTCGCCGTACCCAGTTCTCACCACGCTTCCGGTCCAATCGTTGCCCCCCTTGGACTCCCAGGTGAAGCTCGACTTGAGCTTGTCGGGATTGTTGGCAGTGTCCAGCTTCCAGGTGACGCCGGCTTGGCCGTGTTTACCGAGGACCGGCATGGTTTCGGTACCCTTTTCCTCGCAGTACAGCGGGTTGCCGTGCGTTCCGGCGTTGACGGTTCCGGACGTCCCCGGGTATGAGACGGACGTGCCGGGTTTGATGTCCTTGTAGTAGGCACCGCAGGTCAAGCCGCAGGAGAACCAGACGTCCAGCGTCCGACCGTCTGAGCCGTCGTTGTCAATCTGGCAGGCGAATGCGCTACTCGTGCTGACGACGATGGCGGCAACCGCTGTACCAACGATGGTGGCGAGGCGCCGTGCGGGGGTCACTTCTTCGCATCTTTCGAAGTCTGGTCGGCGTAGAAGCCGGTGGCTTCGTCCGGGTCGAGGTGACCGTCCTTGTTGGTGTCCATCTGCTTCATGAAGGTGCGCTCGACATGGTCGGCGTACTCATCGAGCGGCACCTTGCCGTCCTTGTCACGGTCGTGAACCAAGCTGGCTTCGATGTCGGCGTCCGGATGGTTTCGGCGGATGTCGTCGCCGTCGATGTCGCCATCGCCGTCGACATCGGCGTTCTTGAAGTCTTCCTCGATCATCGCCTTGAGCTCGGTGTCCTGGAGGCGGAGATCGCCGTTGGTGTCGCCGGCCTTGAAGTCCTCTTGCAGCCATTTCGGCAGCTTGGCGAGCTCAGCGGCCAACTTCTTATCTGTTTCCTTCGGGTCAGGCTCACTACTGCCGCAGGCGGCCATTCCGAAAGCCAACCCGAACGACAAGGTGACTGCGGCGAGTGATTTGGAAATCAGCACGGTAGAACCTCCAGGAATGGGCATGGGGGGGCGAAGAACACCAGCTCGGTTTGCCGCCACCCAACGGGAGCTGTGAGGCCAACGCGGGTGGGAGTTATGCATGGTCCAACCTTCCGACAAAGTGCGGTGAGGTCGTCAGGGTGGGACGACTTCGCGTAAGAGGCAAGGTACGGCCAATCCCTAACCAAAACCTGCGTTTCACGAACACTCGTCAACTGCTGCAACAACGAAACCGATAACCGTCACGTCATTGGTCGCTGGCAGAGATCTGCACCGGGCTGGCCAAGCGTGTTGCGTGGTGAGCGTCGGTGACCCGATTCCACTGCAATGGAAGGTCCGCAGCTGCAGCGGCCGCACGAGCCGCGACTGCTCCGACTTGCGGCGGTGATCCCGGCGGCTAGCGTTGAGATGAGCCGCACGGGCTTACGCAGAACTCCGGGCGGTAGCGAGGGCGGGACACGGTCGTCCCGCCCTTTCGCTTCGGCAAGAGGGTTATCCAGTCCGCAAATAGTCCGCAACTTGTCCGCAACCCGTCAACCTTCAGCCATCGCCAGCCAACGTAGTCAACACTGGGATGGCAGGACTGTCAGACGTTCTCGCTGGTGAGCAGTCCCCGTGACGAAGAACGGCGAGAAGTTCAGCTAGGCGGGTACGTGCAGGCGGTGATCTCCGCGAAACGTCATCGCGTGTGGTGGCCGGGATCACTGTACGTAAATTGCTGAAACGCCCGACATGTCGTTGGTGCGACGGAATACTGATCCTCGATCGAACCTGTGCGAGCTCGGGCCGCCTGACTCCCGAGGATTCCCATGCCTTCTCCATTCGCCACGTTCAGGTTGAAGCGCCACGAGAGTGCGCGCTCAGCTCGTCTCCTGCTGGCCTGGGCCACGGTCATGGCCGGCGTGACCGCCATGTCCGCGACTACTGCTGCCGAAGCAGTCCCACCGGGCGTCAACGGCAAGATCGCGTTCACCAGAGCCATCGTCGGCAACTTCGACATCTGGTCGATGAGCTCCGATGGCACATCCAGAGCCAATCTCACCAACAATCCCGCGTTGAACTCCCAGCCATCGTGGTCGCCGAACGGCGCCAAGATCGCGTTCGCCAGCGACCGCGACGGGGGCGACGACGACATCTACGTGATGAACGCCGACGGCAGCGGGCAGACCGCCTTGACGAGCAACGCCGACACGGACTTCATGCCGTCGTGGTCGCCGGACGGCTCCAAGATCGCGTTCGCCAGCGACCGCGACAGCTCTGGTTCCAACTTCGACATCTACGTGATGAACGCCGACGGCACCGGGCCGACCCGGCTGACGACGGACCCCGGTGGCGACGCCAGACCGGAGTGGTCGCCGGACGGCTCCAAGATCGCGTTCGAAAGCGAACGTGACGAGGGTCTGGACATCTACGTGATGAACGCCAATGGCTCCGGACAAATCCCCCTGACCGAAGACCACGTGGAGAACGGTTACCCGTCGTGGTCGCCTGATGGCTCCAAGATCGCGTTCGAGAGCCAGCGTGACGACACCCGCGAGATCTACGTGATGAATGCCGACGGCACGGGAGAGTCCCGCATCACCAACAACAGCGCGTCCGACAGTGACCCAGCGTGGTCGCCCGATGGGTCGAAGATCGCGTTCGAGAGCCAACGGGATGACAACGGCGAGATCTACGTGATGAACGCCGACGGCACCGGGCAAACTCGCATCACCAATGACGCAGGATCCCAGGACGGAGACCCCTCGTGGGGTCCGGGCACGCAATCGTCGCCCCCCGGAGTGCTCACCGCCGAATGCTCCGACGGAGAGACCACACAAGCATTCCCCATCGAGTGCTCGGTCTTCGTGTCAGCGGGAACGCCGGCACCGACCGGGACGGTCTCGTTGGCCGCGAATAGCTTCGCCGGCACCCTGAGCAGCAAGACGTGCCCGGTCTCGTCCGAATCGAGCCCATGCACCTTCACCTACACCCCGAAGGGGTACGGAACCTCCACCCGGACGGACAAGATCACCATCACCTACGCCGGTGACTCCACCTATCCGAAACAGACCACGACACTCACCATCGCCGTCAAGCCCAAGCCGGCGCCGGTGCTCAACGCGTCGTGCGGTGACCAGACCACGCCCGGCGTCCCCGTCCAGTGCCAGGTCACGGTTGACCCGAACGGTGCCGGGCAGCCGACCGGCACTGTCGCGCTGTCAGCGAACGCCTACAAGGGCACGCTCAGCTTGGAATCGTGTCCCGCGGTGAGCACGGACCCGTGCATCTTCACCTACACCCCGAAGGGCACCGGGACCGCAAAGCGTATGGACCCGGTCAGATTCGCCTACTCAGGAGACGCGCACTACCAGAAGGTGTCGCTCCGGGAACAGGTGAAGGTGACCGCTTCGTAGACAGCACGCTGACCCGAGCAGTCCGGCCGCTGACCGCAGCGGGCTGACGTCGGGTCACGACGTGCGGAGCGGCAACACTTTCTGGTCGATCCACTGCCTTACGCTCGAACCGCAGATGATCGCAGCGCCATCCGACAGCTCGTGGAACCCGAGTGGAGCAACTCTCATGGCTCAGGTGGGTGACTTTCATCGGAGGGCGCAGATCGTTTGTGCTGCGCTGGTGCTGAACGTGGCGGCCGGAATCGGCCAGGCCGACGCCGAGGACGCCGTGACGTTCGAGACGGCACAGATGGCCGTGGTGCTTCCCACCAGCACGGTTCAGCCCACCAAGAGTCACAAGGGGAAGGTCATCTACCTGACCTTCGACGATGGACCGACCACGAAGTACACGAAGCGGGTTCTCGGCCTGCTCGACAAGTACGACGCCAAAGCGACGTTCTTCCAGGTCGGTGAGAACGCGACCGCGCACCCGGAACTGGCCCGCTCCGTCGTCGAGCGTGGTCATGCGCTGGGGAACCACACCTGGAGCCACCGGGACATGCGGAAGCTGAAGCCCGGTGAGTTGAACGGCCAGATCGCCCGGACGTCGGCCGCGCTCTTCGGGATCACCGGCAGGCCAGTCACCTGCCTACGTCCTCCGTTCGGAGCGGTGAATGCCCGCGTGCGAAAGGCGATCCGTCACCAGAAGCTGGACTTGAAGCTGTGGGACATCGACCCGCGGGACTGGAAGAAGCCTGGAAGCGCTGCCATCGCCCACCGGGTCGTCTCCAGAGCGGACCCGGGTGACGTGAGCTTGATGCATGACGGCGGCGGGAACCGGTCGCAGTCCGTGAAAGCGCTCGAGCGGATCCTCCGTTCACTCAGCAAGCAGAAGTACGACTTCAAGACGCTCCCAGGATGCTGAGCTTTCCCGGCCGCCGGCGGCTGAGAGTCGTCTTGCTCGTCGCCGGGCTGTTCCTCGCCGCACAAGTCGCTGTCATGATCTTCGGGCCGATGACGGTGAACGACGAGATCGAGTGCGGCAGCATGCCCAGGCCGGACACGTCCTTGAACGGGATGGACCGCGAGCTGTGCCGCAAGGCGCTCGCCGAGCAGCGTGTCTGGGCGGCCGGAACCGGCGCCCTGTCGGGGTTGGCGCTGATCGGTGTCTTCCTCGTGCCGCGTCGCTCGTGACCGGGCGTCCGTGCAGGTGAATGCCTGAATTCGGCCATCCGCCTGTTCAGGTGAGTACACCCTAAGTTAGGGTGCCCTACATGAATCGACTCCCCCTGGTCGCCGCGATGGCGGCGCTCGTCCTGACCGCATGTGGCTCCACCGCCTCCGACGACGGCGACGAAGGGAAGAGCTGGTCGTACAAGTCCGGTGACGGCAAGACATACACCGCCACGACGACGCCGACGCGCATCATCGCGCAGGGTGAGGCGGCGGCCGCGCTGATGTCGTTCGGCATCCGGCCCAAGGGCGTGTTCCTCAACGACAAGCTCGAGAACGTCAAGGCTCTTGACGGCTTCGACATGAGCGGGATCGAGATCATCGGCGAGACCTGGGGCGAGATCGACGCCGAGAAGGCGGCCGCCCTGAAGCCGGACCTGATCGTCACCACGTACTGGCCGGTCGAGAAGGCCTACGGCGGCCTGGAGAACGGAGTGAAGGCGGAGTCGAAGCAGGTCGGCAAGCTCGCCACTGTCGTCGGGCCCACTGCAGGGGAGTCCGTCATCACCATGATCGACGGGTTCGAGACGCTGGCGAAGTCACTCGGCGCCGACCTCGACGACCCGGAGGTCGCGGCGAACAAGGCGGCCTTCGAGAAGGCACAGAACCGCTTCCAGGACGTCGTCGCCGAGAAGAAGGGCCTGACCGCACTGGGGGTGTCCCCGACGGACGACCTGCTCTACGTCGCGGTCCCGGAGCATTCCGCCGAGCTCACCGACTTCACCGAGTGGGGACTCGACGTCACCGTCCCCCGTGACCCTGACCCGAAGTTCCCGTACTGGGAGAACCTGAGCTGGGAGAACGCCGACAAGTACCAGCCCGACCTCATCCTCATGGACGATCGCACTTACGACACGAGCATGAAGTCGGCACAGAAGCAGCCGACGTGGAAGAAGATCAAGGCCGCGGAGGCGGATGCCGTCGTGCCCTGGCCCGCCTACTGGATCAGCACGTACGCCGCCTACGGCGAGCAGCTCGAGAAGCTCGCGGACGCCATCGAGAAGGCCGACCCGGACCTCTCATGACGCTTGCGCCACCACCGGCCGCCCCGGCCGAGCTCCCCCAGGAGACTCGGCCCAGAGGACGGCACTGGGGGCGGCACGGGGCGCGGCGCGTCGTGGGTCTCGGCCTCCTGGTCGTCGCTCTTGCCGGGGTCTGCTTCGTCAGCATCACGTTGGGGTCGCGCTCCATCACCCTGATGACGATCTGGGATGCATTCACCAGCCACGACCCGACGTCGGCGTCGCAAACCGTCGTGCGGGAGATGCGGGTGCCGCGCACGCTGCTGGGACTCAGTGCCGGCGCCGCGCTCGGCCTGAGTGGGGCCATCCTGCAGGGGGTCACCCGCAACCCCCTGGCCGAGCCCGGCATCATGGGCATCAACACCGGTGCCGCCGCGTTCATCGTCTTCGGGATCATGGTGCTCGGCACCCAGCAGCTGAGCACCTACATCTGGTTCGGATTCCTCGGCGCGGCCGTTGCCACCGTGATGGTGTACACGATCGCCTCGTTCGGGCGCGAGGGCGCCACTCCGGTAAAGCTCGCGCTGGCGGGAGCGGCGGTCACCGCGGCGTTCTACTCGCTCACCAACGCCATCGTCATGACCAACGTGGAGGCGCTCAACGAGCTGCGGTTCTGGCAGGTCGGCTCGCTTGCCGGGCGCTACCTCCCGGTGTTCTGGCAGACCATGCCGTTCATCGTGATCGGCGTCGTCGTGGCGCTCGGAACCGGCCGTGCCCTCAACGGCCTGGCCCTCGGTGAGGACGTCGCCGTCGCGCTCGGGCAGCGGGTCAGGCTCACGCGAGCGGTGATGTTCGTGACCGTGGCGATCCTGTGCGGTGCGGCGACCGCGGCCTGCGGGCCGATCGTCTTCATCGGCCTGGTGGTGCCCCACCTCGCGCGGATGCTGTGCGGCCCCGACTACCGGTGGATCCTCGCGTACTCACTGGTGCTCACGCCCATGGTGCTCCTGATCGCGGACATCATCGGCCGGGTCGTGGTGTCGCCGAGCGAGCTGCAGGTCGGCGTGGTGCTCGGTGTCCTCGGCGCACCGGCGTTCGTGGCGCTCGTCCGCTACCGGAACCTGGTCGAGCTGTGACCGCCCCTGTCCTCGAAGCGCCGCTCGCCCCGGTCGTCGACCATGGCCGCCGACGTCGCCGGCGCAGGGGTGTCGTCGTCACCACCGTGCTCGGCGCACTCGCGTTCGCGCTGTTCGTGCTGACGATGATGGTCGGCAGCTACGTCGTCGCGCCGTGGGACGTCATCGCCTCGACATTCCACCTGTCCGACAACCCGGCCGTCGACTTCATCGTCCGCGACCTTCGACTCCCCATCGCGACCACCGGGCTTGCCGTGGGCGTGGCGCTCGGCATCTCCGGCCTGGTGTTCCAGACGCTGCTCGCCAACCCGCTCGCGTCCCCGGACTTCGTCGGGGTCTCGTCAGGCGCGAGCCTGTTCGCCATCGCCTCGATCGTCCTGTTCTCGTCGTCCGGCATCGGCATCCCCGCCGCAGCGCTCGTCGGCGCGCTGGCGAGTGGTGCGCTCATCTACGTGCTGGCGTGGCGACACGGGATCACCGGCTACCGGTTCATCCTCATCGGCATCGCCGTCTCGCAGTTCATGTACTCGATCGTGGCCTACGTCATCGCCCGCGCGGACATCTACGAGGCGCGTCAGGCGATGACCTGGCTGGTCGGATCGGTCGGCCAAGCGGGGCCGACCGAGCTGCGGGTCCTCCTCGTCGGTGTGGTCGTGCTGGTGCCCCTCGCACTGGTGCTGGACCGGCCGTTGCGGGTCCTTGAGCTGGGCGATGACGCGGCCAAGGCACTCGGAGCCCGAGTCGAGCTGACCCGGCTGGCCCTGTTGGCGATCGCGGTGACGCTGATCGCGTTCGCGACCGCGGTCGCCGGGCCCATCATGTTCGTCGCGCTCATCGCGGGGCCGATCGCCCGTCGTCTGTTCGGATCCGCCCCCGGTGGCCTGCTCGCCGCCGGGTTCGCCGGCGCCATCATCGTGCTGTCCGCCGACCTGGTGGCCCAGCACGTCATGCCGGTGTCGCTGCCGACCGGCGTGATCAGCGGTGCCGTCGGTGCCCCCTACCTCATCTGGCTACTCATCACCGTCAACCGGGAAGGACGCGGAGGATGAACGGACACGACCTGCGTGCACAGGACTTGACCCTCGGCTACGACGCCGAGGACGTCGTACACGATCTCGACGTCACGATCCCCGACGGCCGGATCACGGTGATCGTCGGCGCCAACGCGTGCGGAAAGTCCACGCTCCTGCGCGGCCTCGCGCGACTCCTCGAGCCTCGTCGAGGATCGGTGCTGCTCGACGGCCGCTCGGTGCACGAGATGCGCACCGTCGACGTCGCCCGCGTTCTCGGCCTCCTTCCCCAGACACCGGTCGCACCCGACGGCATCACCGTTGCGGACCTCGTGGGCCGCGGCCGCTACCCGCATCAAGGATGGTTCCGGCAATGGAGCGCCGACGACGACGTCGCGGTGACGGCCGCCCTGGCGGCCACCGGCACGGCCGACCTCGCAGAACGGCCGGTCGCCGAGCTGTCAGGCGGCCAGCGTCAACGGGCCTGGATCGCGATGGCGCTGGCCCAGGAGACGGACCTGCTGCTGCTCGACGAGCCGACCACGTTCCTCGACATCAACCACCAGGTCGAGCTGCTCGACCTCCTCACCGACCTGAACCGTGACAGTGGCTCGACGATCGTCATCGTCATGCATGACCTCAACCTGGCCTGCCGGTATGCGGACCACGTCATCGCCATGAAGGAGGGCGGCATCGTCGCCGAGGGCGCACCGGCCGACGTCATCGACGCCACCGTGGTGGCGGACGTGTTCGGCCTGCAGTGTGAGGTCGTGCCTGACCCGATCTGCGGCACCCCGATGATCGTGCCGCGCGGCCGCCATCATGCCCGGACGATGACGCCAGAGCTCACCGCGGGCTGAACCTCACGGGGCCGGTGGTTCGCCGTCGACGTCGGCCTGCTCGAGGCCGCGGCCGAGGCGCGAGTGCCGGTTCCCGTACAGGAAGTAGATGACGAAGCCGATCACCAGCCAGATGACGAATCGGGCCCACGTCTCGACCGAGAGATTCACCATCAGCCACGCGCACGCGATGATCGACAGGATCGGCAGCCATGGGACGGCGGGCACGCTGAACGAGCGCTCGAGGTCCGGCCGCGAGCGCCGCAGGATGATGACGCCGGCAGAGACCAGCACGAACGCGAACAGGGTGCCGATGCTGACCAGGTTCGCCAGCTCCGAGAGCGGCACCACCGCCGCGAGCACTGCGACGCCCACCCCGGTGATGATCGTGATCCGGTAGGGCGTCCCGAACCGCGGGTGGACCTTCGCCAAGGGCACCGGCAGCAGGCCGTCGCGCGACATCGCGAACAGCACTCGCGCCTGCCCGAGCATCAGCACCAGCACGACGGTGGTGAGTCCGGCGACGGCACCCAGCGAGATCAGCTTCGATGCCCACGCCGCGTCGTTGGCCTTGAACGCCTCGGCCAACGGCGCTGCAGTGTTCATCCGGTCGTCGGAGTACTTGAGCATGCCGGTGACCACGAATGAGACGAGCACATAGAGAACCGTGCAGATCGCGAGCGAGCCGAGGATGCCGCGGGGGACGTCCCGCTGGGGGTTGTGGGTCTCCTCGGCGGCCGTGGCGACGATGTCGAACCCGATGTACGCGAAGAAGACGACGGATGCAGCGGCGATGACGCCGTACGCGCCGAACATCGAGGGCTCGAACCCGAAGAACGCCTGCAGCAGGGTCTGGTCGGCGCCCGATCCGGCCTCGGCCGGCTTCGAGTCGGGCACGAAGGGTGAATAGTTCGACATCTTCACGAAGAAGAGCCCGGCAACGACGACGAACAGGACGACAGCCACCTTCACGACCACCAGCACACCGGTGAAGCGGCCGGACAGCTTGGTGCCGAGCACGCCGATGACGGTGAGGCCGAGGACGATGGCCACCGCGCCGAAGTCGGGGAGCGCGTCGTCGCCGGCAAGCCAGGTCGGCAGGTCGAACAGCGACTGCAGGTAGGCCGACCACCCGCGGGCGACGACGGCCGCGCCGAGCGCGAGCTCGAGCACGAGATCCCAGCCGATGATCCAGGCCACCAGCTCGCCGAGCGTCGCGTACGAGAACGTGTACGCGCTGCCGGCCACCGGCACCGTCGACGCGAACTCGGCGTAGCAGAGGCCCGCGAGTCCGCAGGCGATGGCGGCCAGCACGAACGAGATGACGATGGCGGGACCGGCGTTCGTCGCCGCCTGCTGGCCGGTCAGCACGAAGATGCCGGTGCCGATGATGACGCCGACGCCGAAGAACGTCAGGTCCCAGGCGGTCAGCTCCTTCTTCAGCCGGTGGTCCGGCTCGTCGGTCTCCTCGATCGAACGTTCGACGGTCTTGACGCGGAACAGGCTCATGCCTCGATCGTGGCGGTCCAGTCGGCGTCCCGTGCAACATCGGCCCGCCGTGGCCGGTTCTCGATGACTTCTGTCAGTCGCGCGTGGTATTCCTAGTTGGAACAGTGGAGTAGCATTCGGCTGCAGACTGGTCCAGGGGAGAGGCACACGCAATGACATCGGGTCCAGCAATCGAGGCCATCGACCTCGTCAAGAAGTTCGACGACAACGTCGCCGTCGACGGGGTGAGCTTCGTCGTCCCGCAAGGCACGGTGCTCGGCCTGCTCGGGCCGAACGGCGCCGGCAAGACCACCACCACTCGCATGCTCACCACGTTGAGCGTGCCCACCAGCGGCACGGGCCGGGTGGCGGGGCACGACATTCTCAAGGAGCCTGACGCGGTGCGCCGCAGCATGGGCCTCACCGGCCAGGTCGCCACGGTCGACGAGCTGCTGTCGGCCCGCGAGAACCTCCGGCTCATCGGCCGGCTCTACGGGCTGTCCAAGCAGTACATCCGCGACAGCACCGACGAGCTGCTCGAGCGGTTCGCTCTCACCGAGGCCGCCGACCGGATCGCCAAGAAGTACTCCGGCGGCATGCGCCGGCGCCTCGACCTCGCGGTCAGTCTCATCGCCGCCCCGCCGGTGCTGTTCCTCGACGAGCCCACCACCGGTCTCGACCCGCGCAGCCGCACCGAGCTGTGGGAGGTGCTGCGGGGGCTGGTGCGTGAGGGCACGACGCTGTTGCTCACCACCCAGTACCTCGAGGAGGCCGACCACCTGGCCGACGACATCATCGTCATCGACAAGGGCCGGATCATCGCCGCCGGCACCCCGACGCAGCTCAAGGACCAGGCCGGCGCAGCCAGTGTCGTCGTCACCCTCACGCACGCCGCCGACCTGTCGAAGGCCGAGGAGCTGGTACGCCGCTGTTCGCCCGAGGTGCACGTCGACGTCAACGCGCGGCGGCTCATCGCCCAGGCCGACGGGCTCGGCGACATGTCACGCATCGGCGCGGACTTCGAGGCGAGCGGCATCGAGGTCGACGACCTCGGTCTCAAGCGCCCGAGCCTCGACGACGTGTTCCTCCACTTGACCGGGCACCGTGCTGAACATGAAGGGGCCGAGGACGAGACCGACGAGATCGACGAGATGGAAGAGGCCCTGTCATGACCACGATGTTCACCGCCACTCGCCCGCCGATCGAGCCGCCGTCGATGCTGCGCGCGTCGGGCACGATCGTCTGGCGCAACCTCATCCACATCAAGCGGATGCCCGAGATGCTGCTCGACGTCACCGTGCAGTCGGTGATGTTCGTGCTCCTGTTCGCGTACGTCTTCGGCGGCTCCATCCAGCCGCCTGGTGACGTGTCGTACAAGGAGTTCCTGCTGCCCGGGATCATGGTGCAGACGATGATCTTCTCCTCCGCCGTCGTGGCGATGGGTCTCACCAACGACCTGCAGAAGGGCATCGTCGACCGGCTCAAGTCGCTGCCGATCTCGCGGTCGTCCGTGCTGGTCGGGCGCAGCATCTCCAGCCTCATCCACTCCAGCATCGGCATCGCGGTCATGGGCGTCACCGGACTGCTCATCGGCTGGCGCATCCGTGGTGGCCTCTTCGACGCGGTGCTCGCGTTCGCGCTGCTGTTGTTGTTCGGGTTCGCGCTGGTGTGGCTCGGCATCTGGGTCGGCTCCCTGATGCGCACGGTGGAGGCCGTGCAGGGCTTCATGTTCACCGTGATGTTCCCGCTGACGTTCGTCGCGAACACGTTCGCGCCGCCGGAGCAGATGCCCTCGTGGTTGCGCTTGATCGCCGAGTGGAACCCGGTCTCGGCCCTCACGCAAGCCTGCCGGGAGCTGTGGGGCAACGGAGGGCCGGTGGGCGCGGACGCCGCCTTTCCACTGCAGCACGCCGTCGAGGCCTCGATCGTCTGGTCGATCGCCCTGACCGCGATCTTCGCCCCGCTGGCCCTCGCGGCTTATCGCCGGCGCTCACGCGACTAACCCTCCCGGGCGCGCCTCTCATAGGCCGCCCGGGCGGCCTGGTCGGCGTCGGCGAGCACGTTGTCGGCGCGGAACGCCTTGGCCATGCCGCGTTGCACCACGCGGGGCATGGCCATCCCGAATTTCGCCATGCCCTGGCTCCACCGGGGAACCCACAGCTCCGGCTTGGGCCTGCGCACGGTCGACTCGATGACCTTCGCGACGTCGTCGGCGGTCACGGGCTTCATCCCGCGAGCGGCAGGCACGCCGGTTGCCAGCTCGGTCTGGACGATCGCCGGCAGCACGACGCTCACGTCGACACCGAGCGGCTCGAGCTCGGCACGCGTGGCCTCGCTGAAGCCGACGACCGCGAACTTGGACGCCGAGTAGGTGGCGCCGTCGGCCACCGCGACACGTCCGACCGCCGACGCCACGTTGACCACGTGGCCACGCCCGCGCTCGACCATGCCGGGCGCGACCGCCTTGGTGCCGAAGATGACGCCGTGCAGGTTGACGTCGACGATCCGCCTGGCCACCTCGTCGGGCTCCTTGAGCACCGAACCGAGCGGCATGATGCCGGCGTTGTTGACGAGGACGTCGATCGGCCCGATCGGGGCGATCTCCTCCAGGAACGCGGCCCACGACGCCGCGTCGGTGACGTCGAGCGGGGCAGCGACCACACCGTTGCCGAGCTCGTCGGCGACCGTGCGGGCCAGGTCGGCATCTCGGTCGCCGATCGCCACGCGGGCGCCTTGGCCGGAGAACCGGGCGGCGGTGGCGCGACCGATGCCGCGCGCACCCCCGGTGACGATGATCGACAGGCCGGAAATGTCTCTGCTCATGCGGCGGGTCCTTCGAGCGGTCGCAGGTCGACCGGGAGGCCGTCCTTCGGGAACGGAAGCGAGTGGTAGTTCATGGGCACGACGCGGTCGGGGTCGAGGCTCCACTCGAACCGGCGCAGCAGCTGGTGCACGATCATCTTCACCTCGACGGTGCCGAAGTACAGGCCGATGCACTTGTGCACGCCGCCGCCGAACGGCTGCCAGGCGTACCGGTGCACCTTGTCCTCGCGGCGGTCGTCGGCGAACCGCTCGGGGTCGAAGCGTTCCGGGTCCGGCCACAGCTCGGGCATGTGGTGCGTGAGGTGGACGCCGATGGTCACCCGCCGGCCGGCCGGGATGTGGTGCCCGAGCACTTCGGTGTCCTTGACGGCTTGCCGCGCCATGCCGGGAACCGGCGGCACGAGCCGCAGGCACTCCTTCATCACCAGGTCGAGGGACGTCAGGGTGTCGATCTCGTCCAGGGTCGGATGCAGCGGCAGGGCCTCCGACTCGGCCCGGCAGCGTGCCTGCCACTCCGGATGCTGCCCGAGCTGCTGCATCATCGTCGTGACCGTGATGGTCGAGGTGTCGTGGGCCGCCATCAGCAGGAAGATCATGTGATTCACGACGTCGTCGTCACTGAGCCGCTGGCCGTCGTCGGTCTCGATGTGGCACAGGGCGGAGAACAGGTCGGCACCCGAGCCGGCGCGGCGTACCGGGATGTGCCGGCGGAAGAACTCCTCGAGCACGCGACGTCCGCGCAGTCCGCGCCGCCACTTGGTGCCCGGCACGTTGGCGCGGACGAAGCCGAGCCCGGCCTGGACGCAGTCGACGAAGGCCTGGTTGACCCGGGCCAGCTCATCGGAGTCGGCGACGTCCGCCCCGCCCATGAAGATCTGGGTGGCGAGGTCGAGGGTGAGGTCCTTGAGGGCGGGATAGGCCCGGAACTCCGGCCCGGTCGACCAGCCGTCGAGCCCGGAGGAGATGGCCGGTCCGAGGGTCGACGTGTACGCGGCGATGCGGTCGCGGGTGAAGGCCTCTTGCAGGATCCGGCGGTGGTGATGGTGCTCCTCGAAGTCCAGCAGCATCAGGCCGCGATCGAAGAACGGGCCGATGAGGTAGCCCCAGCCGCCGGCGTTCTCGAAGGCCTTGTCCGCGTTGCGCAGCGCGATCTCACAGGCGTCCGGACCCAGCAGCATCGTCCATGGCCGGCCGACGAAGTTGTAGTCCGACACCGGGCCGTGGTGGGCGTAGTGGTACTTCAACGTGGCGAGCGGGTCGTGGAAGTACGCGAGGGTCTCGCCGACGAGCGGGATCACTCGACGACGGGGAGCGGTGGGTCGTGGCGCGGCGATCGTCGCCATGGAGCCTCCATCTGACAGGATGCCCTGTCAGTTTGTCGCGGGTCCCCCCGGCTGTCAAGATGTCGGCGTGAGTGAGGGCGCGCGGAGCTACGGCGGCAAGAGCGCCGACGAGCGGGTGACCGCCCGCCGAGCACGTCTCGTCGATGCCACCATCGCCTTGCTGGCGGCTTCCGGTGAAGCGCGCACCACCATGACGGCCGTCTGCGCCGAGGCCGGACTCACCGAGCGCTACTTCTACGAGAGCTTCGGGTCCCGTGACGAGGTGCTCGTCGCCGCGCTCGACAGCGTCGGCGGGGAGATCGCCCGCACGGCGCTGGATGCCGTCGCCGCGTCATCGGGAGAGCCTGCGGACCGGGTGCGCGCGGCCATCGGGGCCGTCGTCGACCTCGTGGTCGCCGCTCCCGACAAGATGCGGGTCGCCGTCATCGAGTCGAACGCCAATGCGCCGATGCGCGCCCGCCGGCACGAGCTGCTCGGCTCGTTCGCCGCACTCGTGGCCACGGAGGCCCGGGAGATCTTCGGCGACCAGACGTGGCCCGAGCCGCGCGATCACCTCCAGGGCGTGATCTTCATGGCCGGCCTGTCCGAGCTGGTGGCGTCGTGGCTGCTCGGCGAGGTGGAGCTGTCGCCCGACGAGCTCGTCACCACGGCCAGCGACTCCCTCGTTGCGCTGATGCGCCGACCTACCCTGCCGCGCTGAGCACCTGGATGTCGACGAGCACCGGAACATGGCCGGCCACCGCCTCCTCGGCCGCGCCGTGTATCTCGGCGCGCCGAGCCGGTGACAAGCCGGCGACGAACTGGGCCAGCTGCGCCATGCCAAGTCGCCAGTCGACGATCTCGGCCGGGGTGCGGAGGCCGGTGTCGACCGTGCGGACCGTGACATCGACGTCCCGGTATCCGGCCGATCGCACCAACGCCGTGAGCGAGGAGGTGTCCTCGACCAGCGGCTCGAGCTCGCGTTTCAGCTGCTCGTACCACGGTGGCGAGACGTAGCCGAACCGCGTCATGACGTCGTCGATGGCGACCTTGGCGGGGTGTGACGGGCCCGGTGCGAACGTGCTGATGAGGGCAGCCGGGGCCACGCGGCGCCAGTCAGCGACGGCCGCGGCCGGGTCCGGCAGGTGGGTCAGGCTGAAGGCGGACAGGACGAGGTCGAAGCTCCCGTCGGCGAACGGAAGCCTCCCACCGTCGGCCACGACCGCCGGGATGGCCGGCGCACGACGCCGCAGCATCTCGATCGAGATGTCGCTGGCGACAGCTCGCCGTGCGCCACGGGCCAGGGCGGCGTCGCAGGCCACGGCGGTCCCGGCTCCGATGTCGAGGACCTTGGCGCCGGAGACGGTGACCGGAGAGTGCTCCAGCATCGCCGCGGCGAACTGCGCGTAGACGAGCGCGGGCGCTGACGCCCACGCGTCGGCGCCGGCGTCGTACTCGGCGTCATGCTGGGGCCGGCTCACAGCAGCTCCGAGGCGTCGACCGCCTGGCGTTCCCACCAGGCGAGCTCGTCGTCGTACCCGGCGAACGCCTTCTCCCACCCGAACTGGACCAGGGTGCCGAGCAGACAGAGCCCGAGCTGACGCGACCACCACGCATCGGTGTCGACACCGTGCCCCTCCAGGGATCCGCGGTAGGCGTCGATCGCGTCCTCCTTCGAGTGCGGGAGTCGACGACAGTTGATCGAGAGGTACCACGTGAGGTCGCTCAGCGCCGGGCCTCGGCCGGGCAGCTCCCAGTCGAGCAGGACGGTGCGGCCCTGCGGATCGGTGCCAAGGTTGTCGAACTTCCAGTTGCCGTGCACCAGCGTCTCCGGGGTGCCTGCGAGGGCGTCGACGAGCGGCGTCGGATCGTTGGCCAGCGGGGTGACGATGGCTGCTGCCGTGGGAGCCACCTCGGCGAGCAGCGGCCAGCCCTCGCCGATCAGCGGAGGAACCGCGTGCGTGGAGCCGAGGGCCGCCTCGCGCTCGGCCGTCTGCGGTGACAGCTCGAGGTACCGGGTCCGGTTCGACACGACGTCGATGTCGTCAGTCGTCTGCCAGAACGTCGCATGCATGTCGGCCATGTGGTCGAGCAAGCGCAGGTGCTGGTCGAGCGGGACCACGTCGTCGGAGACGGGGACGAGCCAGTCGCCGACGTCGCGCATGAGCAGGGCCGTGACCCCGTCCTCGTAGGCGATTCCGACGATCGGCTGGTTGATGCTCGCCGGCAGCCGGGTGAGGATGCCGCGACGCCACAGCTCCAGGGTGGCGCTGCCGTCGACACCGGCCGCGCGCATCGTCCAGTCGGTGTCCGGGTCGAGGTACTTCACGACGTGCGGCTCGCCGCCGATGCGCACCCGTTCGAGCAGGGCGCCGGACTTGCCTGCGCTGTCGACGGCGGTGACATCGGTGGCGTCGGCGAGCAGCTCGGCGATCGAGCTCAGGACCTCGGTGCGCTCGGCCATCCGGAAGGGGTCAGCCGGCGACGGGTACGCACAGAACGGGTCGTGAGCTCAGGTGCAGCAGCTTGTGCGGCGTCGAGCCGAGCATCGCGCCTCGGAGCGGGCTCTCGCCGGTGGTGCCGACCACGATCACCGTGGCGTCGACCTCTTCACCGACGTCGAGCAGCGCCTGGGCCGGCTTGGCGTCGACCAGATGCACCTGCGCGTCGACACCCCGCTCACCGGCGAGCTCGACGGCACGGTCGAGCGCATGCTGGCCGATCTCCTTCAGCGCATCGCGATGTGCCTTCAGCTCCTCGCCGACAGCGCCAGGGGGTCCCGCGCCGTAGACGATCGCCAGTGGCTCGCCCCACTGCGACGCCACCTGCATCGCGGTGTTGAGCGCCACCTCGGCGCCCGGAGACTCGTCGTACCCCACCACCACAGTCATCTCATCAGCCTTCCAGGTTGTCGGGGTCGGCGGCCGCCGCTTTGTGTCCATGAACGATGTCCGGGTCGGCGACTCCGGGCCGCTCCTGCCAGAACCGGGAGTCCTGGGTGCGCCAGATGAGCATCACGACGATCCCGGCCAGGAAGATGCCGATGCCGATCACCAGAGGTGGACCCACGCCGAGCCACGACTGGCCGCTGTAGGAGTTCTCCGGGTCGGACATGTCGCGAATCGACAGCACCAGCAGCCAGACCAGCAGCGCGGAGCCGATGAGCGGGCCCACGCCGATGAGGAGGAAGTTCTTGACGCTCTCGGTCAGGTGGCGGCGGTAGTAGACCGCGCAGGCGACCCCGGTGAGCGCGTAGTAGGAGGCGATCAGCAACGACAGGGCGGTGAGTGAGTCGAAGAGCGCGTTGTCGCTGACCTGATAGATGCCGACGTACCAAACGATGGCGATGGCGGCCACCCACCACGTGCTGACGTCCGGAGTCCGATGCGAAGGGTGGATCCGCGCGAAGGTGTGTGGGAGCGCGTGCCGGCGGGCCATCGACAGCCCGGTGCGCGAGGCCGGCAGGATCGTCGTCTGAGTCGACGCGATCGCCGACGTCGCCACCGCGAACAGCAGCACCCAGTCCCATCCGCCGAGCGTCTCGCTGGCGATGTAGGCGAACACGAATTCCTCTTCGCCGGCGTTGTCGCTCAGCCACTGGGTGCCGGCGAAGGCGACCACGGCGAACGCCACGGAGACATACGTGATGAGAAGGACGAACGTCGCCCAGACCGCCGCGCGGCCCGGCGCGTTGGCGCCGTCGCGGGTCTCCTCGCTCAGGTTCACGCAGGACTCCCACCCCCAGTAGGCGAACACGCCGAGCAGCAGCCCACTGGACAAGGCGGCGCCACCCTCCGCGAACGGGTTGAGCCAGTCGAGGCCGGGCCGGATCTCCTCGAGGGAGCTGGTCCCCGCATACGCCTTGTAGATGGCGACCCCTGCGAACACCAGGAGCGCGCCCACCTGACCGAAGATCAACGTGTTCTGAATACGAGCCGAGACGTCGGTGCCGAGCACACACAGCCACGTCATGAGCAGGATCAGCACGACGGCGAGCGGCATCCTGACCCACGCGTTGTCACCCAACGAGTCGGCACCGAACATGTAGAGGGTGAACCGCACACCGACGTCGGCGAGTGACCCGATCACGAGCACTCCCGTCATCGTGATCGCCCAGCCACCGATCCAGCCGGCCCACGGTCCCATCGCGCGGGTGACCCAGCTGAACGTCGTCCCGCAGTCCTGGTCGACCCGGTTGAGGTACAGGAACGCGGTCGCGATCAGGGCCATCGGGACGAAGCTGGCCAGCAGCACGCCCGGGGCGTAGACACCCACCAGGGCGGCGATCGGCCCGATGACCGCGGCCAGCGAGTACGCGGGACTCGTCGCGGCGAGGCCGATGACCAACGCATCGACGAAGCCGATGGCGTCGCCCTTCAGTTGAGGTGCAGCAGCTTCCGTGTCGGCCATGGCCGCTCCCTCCGGGTTGCTCAGTTGTACTCCGGTATGGGGCGCACCCGCTAGCGAATCGTCACATCAGGCGCAGGTCGGGGTTGTACGGACCCTTGGGCTCCGACCAGAAGTCGAGCGCCAGGTCCTCCTCGCGTCCGCCGTTCAGGTAGACGGAGAAGTCCGTGATGCCGGCATCCTCGAGCACGTCGTCGTCGATGAAGAACTGGCCCGTCACCTCGCGCGACGGCTTCGTCATGATCTCGTAGGCCGCATCCGCCATGATCTGCGGCGTGCGCGAGTGCGTCTCGAGGCCGGCCCCGACGACGTTGCGCACGGCGGCCGTGTCGATCGCGGTGCGAGGCCACAGCGAGTTGGCGGCGATGCCGTCTTCGCGCAGCTCCTCGCTCAGGCCGAGCGTCACGAGGCTCATCCCGAACTTCGCGATCGTGTAGCCAGTGGCCCGGCCGAACCACTTCGGGTCGGTCGAGATCGGCGGCGACAGGGTGAGGATGTGCGGATTGTTCGTCGACTTGCGCAGCCAGGGGATCGACAGCTTCGACAGCAGGAACGCGCCACGACAGTTGATGTCGTTCATCAGGTCGTAGGCCTTCATCGGCAGGTCCTCGGTGCGCGCCAGGTTGATGGCGCTCGCGTTGTTGACGACGACGTCGATGCCGCCGAACTGCGCGGCGGTCTGCTCCACGGCACTGGTGACGAACTCGTCGTCACGCACGTCGCCGACGAGAGGAAGCGCGTGGCCGCCGGCCTCCTCGATCGCCGCCGCGGCCGTGTGGATGGTGCCCGGCAGCTTGGGATGCGGTTCGGAGGTCTTGGCGAGCAGCGCGACGTTGGCGCCGTCGCGGGCGGCGCGCACGGCGATGGCCTCGCCGATGCCGCGGCTGCCGCCGGACATGATGATGGTGGTGCCGGACAGACCCATGAGTTCTCCTCGCGTCCGGACGGCGGTATCGTGCTGCCGTGGACAGAAACAGTCAAGCGTGACTGTAACTGAAGGAAGGCCGGTATGAGTACCCCCACCTGGTTCACCGATGCGCTCGCGACTCCGTACGACGTCGCCGAGGTGACCGTCGACGGAGCCCAGGTCCGCTACCGAGCGTGGGGCAAGCCGGGTCGTCAGGCCGTCGTTCTCGTTCACGGTGGCGCCGCGCACGCCGGTTGGTGGGACCACATCGCGCCGTTCCTCGGCGCCGACCACCGGGTCGTCTCCATCGACCTGTCCGGCCACGGCGACAGTGACCGCCGCCCGAAATACTCCCTGGACACGTGGGCCGACGAAGTGCTGGCGGTCGCCGCCGTGGAGTCCGTCGGCCGGCCGGTCATTGCTGGCCACAGCATGGGCGGGTTCGTCGGGCTCACGGCCGCCAAGCTGCACGGCGAGATCTTGCGCGGCGTCGTCGCGATCGACTCACCGGTGCGCGAGGTGTCGCCCGAGGCGAAGAGCTGGCTGGCGAGTCACTCGACGTTGCCTCCCAACCGGGTCTACCCGGATCGGGAGACCGTGGTGGCGCGATTCCGCACCCTGCCCGAGGACGAGGCCGGACTCGAGTATGTCCGGACGCACGTCGCCGAGCAGTCGGTGCACGAGGTCGACGGCGGATGGACGTGGAAGTTCGACTCGTCGATCTTCCTCAGCTCGCAGATGGAGCCCGAGGATCTCGCCGAGGCCGGGTGCGAGGTCGCGTTGGTGCGTGGCGAGCGCGGCATGGCCACCACCGACATCACCGAGAGTGTCGCCGAGATCATCGGCGGACATGTGCCGGTGACCCTGGTGCCGGACGCCGGGCACCACATCATGTTCGACCAGCCGATCGCGCTGATCTCGCTGCTGCAGACCCTCATCGGCCAGTGGCGCATGCCGTGAATGACGCCCAGGTCCTCGAGCGGCTGCTCGCCGACCGCTGAGGCGCCGGGGGTTCACCGACGAGCAGGTGCCGCGTGACGTCGTCGAGCGCGAGAGCGGCTGGCAGCTGTACGACGCGGTCGGCGTCGCGAAGGGCGACCGCGAGGCGTCGGCGTTGCAGATGCTGCGCAACTTCGAGTTCTTCGGCGCACCCCACGCCGCGATCATCACCACCGACGCCGAGCTCGTCGTCTACGGCGCCATCGACTGCGGTCTGTATGTCGAGTCGTTCCTCCTCGCCGCCGGGGCGCCGTTCCTGCACGAGTACTTCGACCTTCCGGAGACCCGCAAGGTGGTGTGCGGAATCGCGTTCGGCTATGCCGACCCCGACCACCCGACCGCCACGTACCGCACCTCGCGGGCGTCCCTCGACGAGGTCGTCACCTTCGTCGGCTGAGGTCAATCGGTCGGGCGACCCATCCATGGGGCACTCGGTGGCGAATGACCCACATGCAGGCAACGAGTGAGCGCGCGGCCACGAGCCGTCTCTACACGGGCAAGTACGCGCCCTGGTGGACGGGAGCCCTGTCGGGCGTCCTCGCTGCTGCCGCCGGCATCTCGATCGCCACTGGGCTCTCGGCCCTCCTGACCGGAGTTCCGTCGCCGATCGTCTCGGTGGGCAATCGCGCCATCGACATGACACCGCGATTCCTCAAGGAGTTCGCGATCCGTCAGTTCGGCGAGAACGACAAGCCCGTGCTGATCGGCGGCATGGTCATCACCCTGCTCGGCGTCGCAGCGATCGCCGGCTGGATCGGCATCCGTCGTCCCCGCGTCGCTTACGGCGTCTTCGTCGCCTTGGGTGTGGTGGCGCTGGGCGCTGCCGCACTCGACCGCACGGCCACCGCGCCCCGAGCCCTCACTCTGGTCCCGGCGCTCGTCACTCTCGGAGTGAGCATCGGTGCACTCGCGGTCCTTCTCCGGGCGCTCGAGCTCGCACCGAAGGCCGGGGACGACGTCCCCGGAGGATTCAATCGCCGCGCCTTTCTCCGCGCGGTGCTTGGAGCGAGCGCCGGGATCGCCCTCGGTGGAGTGGTCACCAAGTTTCTCGGGCAGAACAGCGCCGCCGACTCACGTCGCGACATCACGCTTCCGCGAGCGGCCGACCCCGCGCCACCAGTTCCCGCCGGCGCCAGCGCGGACGTCAAGGGCGTCAGCACGTTCATCACCCCCAACCGCGACTTCTACCGCGTCGACACCGCGCTGAGCGTCCCGAAGGTTCCCGCCGACGGATACACGCTGCGGATCCACGGCATGGTCGACAACGAGCTCGAGCTCAGCTTCCGGGACCTGCTCAAGGAGCGCCTCGTCGAGCGGCGCATCACCCTGACCTGCGTGTCGAACGAGGTCGGCGGCCCGTACGTCGGCAACGCCGCGTGGCTGGGCATCCCGGTGCGCGACCTGCTCGCCCGAGCCGGCGTCCAGGCGGGCGCCGACGCCGTCAAGACCACGAGCGCCGACAACATGACCATCGGCACCCCGCTCGGTGCGCTCACCGACGAGAACCGCGACGCTCTCATCGCCGTCGGCATGAACGGCGAGCCGCTGCCGCTCGAGCACGGCTTCCCGGTGCGCATGGTCGTCCCGGGCCTGTACGGCTACGTCTCGGCCACCAAGTGGCTGATCGACATCGAGGTCACCAGGTTCTCCGACTTCAAGGCCTACTGGACGACCCGCGGGTACGACGCCGAGGCGCCGATCAAGTTCTCCTCACGCATCGACGTCCCCAAGTCGTTCCAGACATTCTCTGCCGACAACGTTCGCGTCGGCGGCGTCGCATGGGCCCAGAACACCGGTGTCCAGGGCGTCGAGGTCAGGGTCGACAGCGGACCTTGGCAGGACGTCGACCTGGCCACCGAGGACAGCATCGACACGTGGCGCCAGTGGTCCTGGACCTGGGACCAGGCGACCAAGGGCACCCACCAGCTCACCGTCAGGGCCACCAACCAGGACGGCGAGACACAGACCTCCGACCGCGCACGGATTGCGCCGGACGGTTCGACCGGATGGCACAGCGTTCAGTTCCGCGTCGAGTAGCACGATCCCAACGAGAAGGAGAAAGTTATGCGCACCACCAAGAGCAAGACCCTCGCCATCACGGCGGTGGCCTCGCTGTCGCTCTTCCTGGCCGCCTGTGGCTCGGAGGACGAGCCCCAGCCTGCCGAAGAGACCAGCGAAGCACCCGCCGAGGCGGATCCCGCGGCGAACCTCGTCGGCCCCGGCTGTGAGGATTACGCGAGCCAGGTGCCGGACGGCTCCGGTTCGGTCGCAGGCATGGCCGAGGACCCGGTGGCGACGGCTGCGAGCAACAACCCGTTGCTCAAGACCCTCACGGCTGCCGTCAGCGGCAAGCTGAACAAGGACGTCAACCTGGTCGACACGCTCAACGGTGGCGAGTTCACCGTGTTCGCGCCGGTCGACGACGCCTTCGGCAAGCTGCCGAAGGAGACCGTCAAGACGCTCGGAACCCCCGAGGGCGCCGAGACGCTCACCAGCGTGCTGACCTACCACGTCGTTGCCGGCCAGCTCGGTCCCGACGAGGTCGCCGGAACGCACAAGACGGTCAACGGTGCCGACGTCACGGTCGATGGTGAAGGCGATGCCATCACCGTCGGCGAGGGCAAGGCGAAGGTCATCTGCGGTGGCGTCACGACTGCCAACGCGACGGTGTACCTCATCGACTCCGTCCTGATGCCTCCTGCCTGATCCAGGGAGCTGATCGCGGGAGGCCGATCGGGGAGACCCGATCGGATGAGGGGCCGGCCTAACCACACAGGTCGGCCCCTCGCCCGTGCCCGGACGCGGGGTGGGACTCGACCGGGCCGCCACTAGGCTCCCGGGGTGGGCGCGATTCATCTCATCCGGCACGGACAGGCCTCCTGGGACTCCGACGACTACGACCAGCTCTCCGAGCAGGGCGCTCGTCAGTCGGCCCTTCTCGGCATGGCCTGGGAGGCGTCCGACTGGGCGCCGACCTCAGCGGTCTCGGGCTCGCTCAAGAGGCACACGCAGACCGCCATCGCGGCCATCGACGCCAGCGGACGCGGTGAGGGCTACGACATCGACCCCGGGTGGGACGAGTACGACCACACGGTGTTCACGGCCGGGCTCGAAGCAGGAATCACGCCGCGGGACTTCCAGCCGCATCTCGACGCCTCGCTCGCCTCATGGATGGCCGGCAGCCTTGCCGCCAACATCCCCTATGGCGACTGGCATGGTGGCATTCTCGGATCGCTGGACCGGGCCATCGACGCAGCCGGGTCCGGCCAGCACGTCGCGGTGTTCACCTCCGGCGGTCCGATCGCGACCGTCGTCTCCCATTTGCTGGCCGGTGACGACTCCCTGTTCATCCGCCTCAACGCGGTGGTCGTCAATGCCAGCGTCACGACCGTCATCAACGGGAGCACCGGACCCCGGGTGCTGTCATTCAACGAGCACGCCCACCTGCCCCGCGACCTGGTGACGTTCCGGTGACTCCTACTTGATCCCGACGACCATCGAGTCGGGCCCGACGAGGTGCTGGACGTAGGTGTCGCGGAATCCGGCCTCCTGCATCCAGGCCTGGCAGTCGGCGCCGGTGTAGTCGAACCCGCCGGGGGTCTCGATGAGCATGTTGAGGCTCATCAGCAGTCCGAACGCGTTGCTGCGGCGGTCGTCGTCGATGATCGCTTCGTACACGATGAGCGCGCCGCCGTCGGGCAGCGCGTCGTGCGCCTTCTTCAGAAGGATCTTCTTCTCCTCGAGGGCCCAGTCGTGCAGGATGTGGCCCATCACGAGTACGTCGGCCGACGGCAGCGGGTCGGCGAAGAAGTCGCCCGCGGAGAAGCTCAGCCGGTCGCTCATGCCGAACTTGGCGACGTAGTTGTCGAAGATCGGCTCGAGCGCCGGCAGGTCGAAGCCGCCACCGGTGATGTGCGGGTGGGCCTGCGCGACGTGCACCGGGACGGCACCCTCCGCGCATCCGATGTCGATCACGCTCTGGTGGTCCTGCCAGGGGAACGCGGCGGCGATGGCCATTCCCGCGCCGGCGCTGATGGAGCTCATGGCCTGCGCGAACTGCGCCAGCCGATCCTGGTCGGCGTAGAGCGCGGCGAAAAAGTCGCCACCCTCCTTCGCCTCGTTCTGCGGCAAGCCGGTCTGCAGTCCCTCGGTCAGCGATCCCCAGAACGGATAGAGGCGGGCGTTCGCCATCTCGAGCATGCCGCCGGCGTATGAGGGCTTCGACCGGTCGAGGAACAGGTCGGTGGCTGGAGTGTTGCCGTAGGTGGTGCCGTCGCGCTCGAGCATGCCGAGCGCGACGAGCGCGTCGAAGAAGTCGGCCGCGCTCCGGGCGTGCAGCCCGAGTCGGCCGGCCAGCGCCTCGGCGTCCAGTCCGCCGCTGGCCAGCTCGGTGAACACACCGAGCTCGACGGCACTCAGCAACGTCTTGGAGGCCCAGAACCCGAGCCCGAGCTGCAGGATCCCTTCGGGGCTCACCTGCTGCTCAGAGGCTTCTGGCGGTGTCTGAACGTCGGTCATGGTCGGCCCTCCCGTGTGGCCCCCGTACCGGCAATCTACTGTCGGGCCATGGAAAGGACTGCCTGAATGCGCAAGAACGTGCTCATCACCGGGGCGAGCTCCGGCCTCGGCGCGGGCATGGCCCGCATCCTCGCCGCGAAGGGCCACAACCTCGCGCTCACCGCGCGCCGCGTCGACCGGCTCGAGGCGTTGAAGGCCGAGATCGAGGCCGCACACCCCGATGTCGAGGTCATCGTGCGCGGGCTCGACGTCAACGACCACGACCAGGTCTTCACCGTCTTCAAGCAGGCCATCCGTGATCTGGGCGGCCTCGACCGCGTGATCGTCAATGCCGGGCTGGGCAAGGGAGGGCGCATCGGCACCGGCAAGTTCTACGCCAACAAGGAGACGGCGGAGACGAACTTCATCGCCGCGCTCGCCCAGTGCGAAGCGGCGATGGAGCACTTCTACGAGCGCAACGCGGGCCACCTCGTGGTCATCTCGTCGGTCTCGGCCATGCGCGGCCTGCCGTCGACGATCACCACCTACGCCGCCACGAAGGCCGCCGTCGCCCACCTCGCCGAGGGCATCCGTTCCGACCTCATCAGGCACAAGGGGCACGACATCAAGGTCACGACGCTGTTCCCGGGCTACATCATGTCGGAGATGAACGAGGGCGTGAACGCCCGGCTGATGGTCGACACCGAGACCGGCTGCAAGGCCATGGTCAAGGCCATCGAGAAGGAAGTCGTCGACGCCGCCATCCCGCCGTGGCCGTGGTCGCCACTCAGCCAGTTCATGAAGCATGCGCCGCTGGGCGTCATCAGCCGCATGAGCTGACGACGGGAAGCGTTCCGCCGCGCTCAGGACAAGGCGTAGTCGGAGATCGGGAACCGCGCGGCCTCGCGGAACGTGCTGACCGTCGAGGTCGGACGTAGCAGTGTCGCCTCGCCGTGCTGGTTGAAGTAGTAGCTGCGGGCCGTCGAGCACGAGCCGAGCGCGAACACCGTGTCGTCGAGCTTGTGCTGCATCCGGGCGAGGAACTCGGTGTTCGCCTCCTCGGTGACCTCGAACTCGGTCTTGCCCTCACGACGCATGGCCGTGAGCAGTCGCGTCATGTGCTTCATCTGGCTCTCGATCGTGGTGAAGTACGAGAGCCCGGAGTACGAGTACGGGCTGTTGAGGCTGAAGTAATTGGGGAACTTCGGCACCGCGATGCCCTCGTAGGCCTGGAAGCGGTTCTCACGCCACCACTTGCCGAGGTTGCGGCCCTCCCGCCCGATGAGCTCGATGGCCGGGAAGTTCGTGTCCCAGAGGTTGAAGCCGGTGGCGAGCACGAGCGTGTCGATCTCGTGCCGCACGCCGTCCTCGGTGACGACCGCATCGGGCTCGATGCGGGCGATCGGTGTCGTCTCGAGGTGCACGTGCGGCTGGTTGAACGTCGGGAAGTAGTTGTTGGAGAACGTCGGCCGCTTGCAGCCGAAGGAGTAGTCGGGGGTGAGCTTGCGCCGGGTCTCGGGATCGCGCACCTGACGCGCCATGTGGCGCATCGCGAACTTCTCGGCGAGGCGGTTGAACGCCTTGAACCGGCGGTACTTGATCACACCGGCGACCATGAGGGCCTCGAGGACGCCGAATCCGACACCGCGCGCGAGCCGTTGCGTGAGCGGGAGTCGTTCGTACAGCGACTGCAGCCGCTTCGGCACCGGGCCGTCCGACTTCGGCGTCACCCAGATCGCGGTGCGCTGGAACACGGTGAGCTCGGCCAGCTTCGGCGCGATCTCGGGGATCAGCTGAACCGCGGTGGCACCGGTGCCGATGACGGCGGCGCGCCGGCCGTTCAGGTCGACGTCGTCGTCCCACTTCGCGGTGTGGACGACCGTGCCGTCGAACGTGTCGATGCCGGGGATGTCCGGCATCTTGGGCTGGGACAGGAATCCGGTGGCAGTGAGCAGGTAGCGCGTCGTGAGCGTCTCGCCCCCACTGACCGCGCTGCGCAGGTTCACGATCCAGTGCCGCTCCTCCTCGTCCCAGCGCGCACCGTCGACGACGACGCCGAACCGCATGTGGCGACGAAGGTCGTACTTCGTGGCGACGTGGTCGCAGTAGGCCTTGAGCTCGGCGCCTGGTGCGTACAGCCGCGACCAGGAGGGGTTCGGCTCGAAGGAGTAGGAGTAGTTCGCCGACGGGATGTCGACGGCCAGACCGGGGTAGTGGTTCACGTGCCAGGTTCCACCGAGGTCGTCCTCGCGGTCGAGCATGACGATGTCCTCGATGCCGAGGCGACGCAGCGCGATGGCAGCGCCCATGCCGCCGAACCCCGTGCCGACGATGACGGCGTCATGGACGTGTCGATCGGTCTGGGCGGGCATGAGGTGCTCCTGAATTCGGATACCGACGGTATCTGAACAGTGAACACCACCCGCCGGGATGTGACAAGTGCGGTGTCACGTAGATCACAGAACAGGCGTGCGGCACGATGGGCGCATGACACTCGAGATCACGGTGCGCGGTTCGGCCGAGCAGCGGTTTGCGGCGGAGCGGGCGACGGTGACCCTCGCCACCGCGATCGAAAGCACCGACAAGCAACAGGTCTACGACGACGCGGTCTCCGTGCTCGAGCCGCTCGTCATGCAGCTGCGGGAGCTGGCCGACCGTGGGGCGGTGGCCACCTGGTCGAGCGACCAGGTGCGCGTCTACAGCCACCGGCCGTGGGACAGCGAGGGGGTCCGCGGCGAGCTGCAGCACGTCGCGCGGCTGCAGATCACGGCGGAGTTCACCGACTTCGAGCGACTCAGCGGGTTCATCGACTACTGGGCCGGCAAGGACGGTATCGAGATCGGCGGCATCACCTGGGACGTCACGGCGCGCAATCGCCGGTCCTACGAGTCGGACGTTCGCAAGGCCGCCGTCGACAACGCCATCAACAAGGCCCAGGCCTACGCCGATGCCGTCCGTCGGGGCCGCGTCAGCGCGTTGCAGATCGCCGACCCGGGCATGCTCAATGGTGACGGCGAACAGTCGCCGATCCCGTTCATGATGACGTCGTCCACAGGATCCGACGCGGCCACCGAGCTCGACCTCACGCCCGACGAGATCGTCATCCACGTCGAGGTCGACGCGATCTTCGCCTCCGACTAGCACCCAGGAACGGGCTTAGTCGATCTGGACGACCACCTTGCCGAGCGCACGGCCCTCCCCGACGTGGGCCATGGCCTGGGGCACCTCGTCGAGGCTGAACGTGCGGTCGATGTGGATCTGGACGGCGCCGGAGACACACCGTTCGGCGAGCGGTTCGAAACCGGCCGGCCCCAGCTTCACCACCAGCACGCCGATCCGGCGGCCAGTGAGCCGTCCGAGCACGAACCCCCCGGTGGCGATGCGCAGCAGGGAGCGCGTCGTGCCGCCGACGGTCAGGTACCGGCCGCCGCGGGCCAGCGCCCGGCGATAGGCGAAGACCGAGCGGTACGACACCAGGTCGAGGACGAGGTCGTAGGGCCCGCCGCGGGTGTAGTCGTGGCTGCGGTAGTCGATCACCTCGTCGGCGCCCAGGGACCGCATGAACTCGAGCTTGCCGGCGTTGTCGACCCCGGTCACGTGCGCGCCGGCCTGCTTGGCGAGCTGGATCGCGAATGCTCCCGATCCACCTCCGGCGCCGTTGATCAGCACCCGCCGTCCCGGCCCGGCGGTCGCGGTCCCCTGCATCGCTATCGCACCGGCCTGAGGCAGGGTCGACGCCTCCGCGAACGTCAACGTCTCTGGCTTGTGGGACAGGGCGGACTCCGGCGCCAGCGCGTACTCGGCGAATCCGCCCTTCAGGTCCAGGTTGTCGCCGTACACCTCATCGCCCGGATGGAACCGGGTGACACCGGAGCCGACTGACTCCACCCGTCCCGCAATGTCGGAGCCGAGCACCCTGCGCGCGGGCGACCGAAGCCCGCCGATCCGGGCGTACATCGGGTTGCCCAGCAAGCACTCCCAGTCGGAGAGGTTCAGCGAGGTCGCGCTCATCTTGACGAGCGACCTGGCGCGGACCCGGCGACGGCATCGGCAGGTTCTCGACCCTCAGCACGTCAGGCGGTCCGTACTGGTCGTACACGACTGCTCGCACGCCGAAACAGTAACGGCGCCGCGGTGTCCGTCATCACAGTCGCCGCCTGACCTGCGCAAATACCGTGTGGCCGGGTTTGCTCCCATCGGATACCGCCAGTATCTTGGCGGAATGTGGACTGAGCTCCGCGCCCGCCTCCTGCAGGTCGTCGCCAACGTTCGGCTGCGACGAGCCCCACGCGCGCTGGCTGCCGTCCGCGACGTCGCGCGACGGCTGTCGTCGCCTGAGCTCCTGCGGCCGGCCAAGCCGGCTCGGCCACAACTGTCCCGGCTGCGCATCGTGCGGCCGGGCAACCGGCCCATGCGGGTCGTGTTCGAGCAGGCCGTCGTGCACGAGAAGTACAGCTTCCGCGCCCGCGTGCTCCAGCGCGGGGCGCGTCTCGTCCTCAAGCCGCTCATGGCCTGGGTGCCGCTCAACGACCGCACCATCCGCGCGCTCCGCCGGATCGATCGGCTGTCGGCCCGCGGCCCACGCTCGCGCTACGTCCAGCCCCACCGGTTCGAGCTCGGCGGGGTCCCCGTCGAGTCCATGACCCATCGCTACGGCCCGTCCAGCGACATGACGGTGCTCTACCTGCACGGTGGTGGCTTCCTCTCCTGCGGCATCGAGACCCACCGCCGCGCCTGCGAGCGCCTTGCCCTGTACACCGGTGGCCAGGTCGTCTCCGTCGACTACGTACAGCTTCCCGAGGGCGACGTCGCGGCCTCGGTCCAGGACGCGATCTCGGCCTATGAGGCGTTGCTCGAGATGGTCGAGCACCCCGACAAGATCGTCGTGGCCGGCGACTCAGCGGGCGGCTACCTGACGATGAAGATCGCCGAGCTCGCCACCCGCCGCGGCCTCACCCCACCGGCAGCGGTGCTCACGTTCTCACCTGTCCTCAGCCTCGACTTCGAGCGCGACGACAAGGACATCGCCCGGGTGTCGCGGATGCGGGACGCCTATCTCCCCAAGCGCCGGATCGCGCGAGTCCGCGAGCGCTGGGTCCCCGAGGGCTCGTCCATCGAGGGCTACGCCTCGCCACTGCTCGCCACCTCCTACATCAACTCGCCGGCGTTCTTCGTCGCCGCCGAGGACGAGATGCTGCGCCCCGAGGTCGAGGCGATGGCGTTGCAGCTGGCCGAGCGCGGCGTCGACGTCGAGACGCATCTGTGGCGCGGCCAGGTCCACGCCTTCCCGGTCATGGTCGACGCGATCCCCGAGAGCCGTCAGGCGCTCAAGCTCGCGGCCGACTTCGCCCGCATCGCCGTCGGCGAGCTGGAGCGCGAGGCCGAGTTCGACGTCGAGGCGGACCCCGACGCGCACGAGGAGCCGATCGTCGGCGAGATGGTCGAGGACGACGCCCTGCCCGAGGGCGGCGAGGACATCATCGACGTCGAGCTCGAAGGCGACACCGGCAAGAAGCGCTGGTTCTTCCAGGCCAGCTGAACGAATCGTCAGCCGCCGGTGACGGAATCGAACTCGAAGAGCATCAGCGGCCTGTCGATCCGCTGACCCTGGGTGAATCGCGGATTCGAGAAGCACGGGCCGTCGTCATCCGGGATGAACCTCCCGCTGAACGTGACCACCTGACCGATCTCGAGCGCGGTGATCTGGTCGAGGAGCTGGCTGCCCGGCTGGATCAGCGTCTCGTCGTTGTCGAACGCGGTGTTACGCGTCGTGACCTGGGTCTGCGGCTCGATGTTGATGCCGATGATGCCCTCGCCGGAGTGGGTCGACTCGATCTCGTAGACCTTTCCGGTCCAGTTCTCGACTCGGCCGTCTCGTGCGGGGTCGGGATCGTGAAGGATCCGGCAGATTCCTGCGTCCCGGTCCCTCAGCGCCGCGTCCCTCTGCAGGTCGTGGTCGGCGTCGTCGTACGCGTCGCGCGCTTCCTGGATGAGCTCGACGACCTGCCGTTCGTCCCGCGGTTGATTGCCGAACTCCGGCTCGCGCAAGAACGCCCAGACGATGAGGCCGACGACGACGAGGGCCACCGCACTGGCGGCGATCTTCGCCCACGCGGGAGCCTTCCGTTCGCTCACCACGGGATCTGGCATGGCGGGCTCGGGCCTGCGCGACGCCTGCTGCTGACCCTCGAGTGATGACTGCGACGGGGTCGCCGTGAGTCCCGTCCACCCGGATCCGTCCCAGTACCGGATGGTCTTGGGCTGGGTCGGGTCCGGGTACCAACCGGCGGGGACTTGAGGACCTTGTGTCATGCACCTTCCACTTTTTGGCTGGATCGAAGGGGTTTCAGGCCATCGAACCACCGAGCGGGTGCGCTGTTCGTGGAATCGGCGGGTTGGCGGAAGAAACAAGCAGGCTTGACTGTTTGTGGGGAAACGCTCATGCTGGGCGGGTGACGACGCACACGACGCGGGCTCCCGCGCGCACGCCGCAGGGTGAGCGCACGCGGGCCATGCGCCGTCGCCTCCTGGAGGCGACGGTCGAGTGCCTGGTCGAGCTGGGCTGGGCCGGCACCACGACGACCGTGGTCAGCGAGCGAGCCGGCGTGTCCCGGGGCGCGCAGCTGCACCACTTCCCGAGCAAGCAGGATCTCGTCGTCGCCGCGGTCGAGCACCTGAGCGAGCGCCGTCGCGACGACATGGTGGCCGCGGCTGCCGACCTGCCCGCGAAGGGCCGCACCCGCGCCGTGCTCGACGTGCTCGCCGCCCAGTTCGTCTCGCCGGTGTTCTTCGCCGCGCTCGAGCTCTGGGTCGCGGCGCGCACCGACGCCGAGCTTCGTGCGGCCGTCGGTCCGCTGGAACGTCGCATCGGGCGTGAGACACACGTCTACGCACTGGAGCTGTTCGGCGTCGACGAGTCGCGCGGCGACAACCGCGCTCTCGTGCAGGCCACCCTCGACCTGCTGCGCGGCTTCGGCCTCGCCGCCTCGCTCAGCGACGACACCAAGCGCCGCGACGCCGTGCTCGACGCCTGGGCCCCGATTCTTGACGACAGGCTAGTGCTCGACGACTCGCAGGAGCCCTCATGAACGACCTCCGCACCGCCGTCGTCGCCGACCTCGAGGCCGAGAGCGCCCAGCTCGACGACTGGGTCGGGCCGCTCGATGCCGACGAGTGGACCAGGGTCACCACCCCGGAGGGCTGGACCATCGCGCACCAGGTCGCTCATCTGCACTGGACCGACGAGGCGTCCCTGACCGCGATCAACGACCCTGCGGCGTTCGCCGAGGGACTGAAGATCGCTGCGGCCAACCCGACCGGCTACGTCGACGACGCTGCGAACGAGGGAGCCAAGACCCCGCCCGCCGAGCTGCTCCAGCAGTGGCGCGACGGCCGCGACCGGCTCGCCCTCGAGCTGGCCGCGGTGCCGGACGGCGAGAAGATCGCCTGGTACGGGCCACCGATGAGCCCGACGTCGATGGCCACCGCGCGGATCATGGAGACCTGGGCGCACGGCCACGACGTCGCCGGAGCGCTCGGCATCGTGCCGCCGCCGACCGACCGTTGCAAGCACGTCTGCCACCTCGGGGTGCGGACGCGCGGGTTCGCCTACATGGTCCGCGGTGAGCAGGTGCCCGACGTCGAGGTGCACGTCGCGCTCACCGGGCCGAGCGGCGACCTCTGGACCTGGGGCTCACCCGAGGCTCCGCAGCGCATCACCGGCTCCGGCTACGACTTCGCGCTGCTCGCCACTCGGCGCCGCCACGTCGACGACGTCGACGTTCACGCCGAGGGTGACGACGCCGCGTACTGGCTGACGATCGTCCAGGCATTCGCCGGACTGCCGGGCAACGACCCGCAGCGCATGTCGGAGAGTGCGCCATGAGCGGGCTGCGCATCGGGAACTGCTCGGGCTACTACGGCGACCGCATGTCGGCGATGCGCGAGATGCTCGAGGGCTCTGTCACAGGGGGAAAGCTCGACTACCTCACCGGCGACTACCTCGCCGAGCTGACGATGCTCATTCTCGGTCGCGACCGGATGAAGGACCCGACCACCGGCTACGCCAAGTCGTTCGTGCGGCAGATGACCGACAGCCTCGCCCTCGCCCAGCAGAAGGGCGTCAAGATCGTGGCCAACGCGGGCGGCCTCAACCCGGCCGGACTCGCGGAGAAGCTGAGGGAGATCGCCGCCGAGCAGGGCATCGACCTGGTGGTGGCGCACGTCGAGGGCGACGATCTCGTTGAACGAGCCGAGGAGCTCGGCTTCGGCAACGTCCTCACCGCCAACGCCTACCTCGGCGCGTTCGGCATCGCCGAGGCCCTGAACCGGGGCGCCGACATCGTCGTCACCGGCCGGGTCACCGACGCGTCAGTGGTCGTCGGGCCGGCGATCGCCCACCACGGCTGGGGACGCGACGACCTCGATGCGCTGGCCGGCGCCGTGGTGGCGGGGCACGTCATCGAGTGCGGCACCCAGGCCACCGGCGGCAACTTCTCCGGGTTCACCGGCATCGACATGAGCACACCGCTCGGCTTCCCGATCGCCGAGGTCGCGGCCGACGGGTCCTGCGTGATCACGAAGCACGACGGCACCGGCGGCGCCGTCACGGTCGACACCGTCACCGCCCAGCTGATGTACGAGGTGGGCGGTCCGGTCTACCTCGGTCCGGACGTCTCCACCCGGCTCGACACGATGACCGTCACCCAGGACGGACCCGACCGGGTCGCGATCACCGGTGTCGTCGGCCAGCCACCGCCGTCGAGCACGAAGGTCTGCCTCAACACCGTCGGCGGCTTCCGCAACTCGGTCGAGTTCCTGCTCACCGGACTCGACATCGGCGAGAAGGCGGCGCTCGTCCAGGCCCAGATGGAGGCCGCATTCGATGCCGGCACCCGGCCCGACGTCGTGGAGTGGCAGCTCGACCGCACCGACGTGCCCGACCCGCGCACCGAGGCGGCCGGTACGTCGCTGCTGCGCTGCCACGTGCGCAGTGCCGAGTCCGATCCGGTCGGCCGCGCGTTCAGTGACGCGGCGATCCAGATCGCACTCGCCTCGTACCCCGGCTTCAGCGTCACCCGGCCGCCGGCCGCCGGCACGCCGTTCGGCGTCTATCGTCCCGCGTTCGTGCCGCAGACGGACGTGCCACACGTCGTCGTGCTCGCCGACGGCACGCGCATCGACATCGAACCGCCCAAGGACACCGACGACGAGCTCGACGCCGGCGGCGTCGGGGTCACGATCGCCGAGGACTGGGTCGGCGACACGGTTCGGGTCCCGCTCGGCCGTCTGGTGCACGCGCGATCCGGTGACAAGGGCGGCGACGCCAACCTCGGCGTCTGGATCCCGGCCGACCACCCGCACCGCGAGTCCGCTTTCACCTGGCTGGCCGCGTTCCTCGACGAGGAGACCGTGCGCGACCTGTTGCCCGAGGCTGCGGAGCTCGACGTCGAGATCCACCCGCTGCCGAACCTGGCTGCGGTCAACGTGCTCATCCACGGCCTGCTCGGTGAGGGCGTCGCCTCCTCGACCCGCCTCGACCCGCAGGCCAAGGGGCTGGGCGAGTGGCTCAGGGCCCGCGACTGCGCCGTCCCGACCGCCCTGTTGCCCGACACCACGGTCCTGACGGATCCGGAGGACGCATCGTGACCATCTTCGACACCCCCGAGCGGCTGGCGCTGCGTGAGAGCGCGCGCCGCTTCACCGAGCGCGAGATCGCTCCGCACATGGCCGAGTGGGAGGACGCCGGTCGCCTGCCGCGCGAGCTGCACGCGGCCGCGGCCAAGGCCGGGCTGATGGGCGTCTCGTTCCCGGAGGAGGTCGGCGGCCAGGGCGGCGACATCGTCGACTCGGCGGTCGTGGCCGAGGGAGTGCTCGACGGAGGCGGCTCGACGGGGCTGCTCGCGTCGCTGTTCACCCACGGCATCGCCATCCCGCACATCGTGCAGAGCGGCGACGCCGACCTGATCGACCGCTACGTCCGGCCGACGCTCGCCGGGGAGATGATCGGCTCGCTCGGCATCACCGAACCCGGCGCCGGCTCCGACGTCGCCAGCCTGCGCACCCGGGCGGTGCGCGACGGCGACCACTACGTCGTCAACGGCGCGAAGACGTTCATCACGTCCGGTGTGCGAGCCGACTTCGTCACCACCGCCGTGCGCACCGGAGGTGACGGGTACGGCGGCATCAGCCTGCTCGTCATCGACAAGGAGACGCCCGGCTTCACGGTCGCGCCGCCGTTGAAGAAGATGGGCTGGCTCTGCTCGGACACCGGAGAGCTGACCTTCGACGACGTTCGCGTGCCGGCCGAGAACATCGTCGGCGAGGTGGACGGCGGGTTCGTCCTCGTCATGCAGCAGTTCGTCAACGAGCGCCTCGGACTGACCGCGCAAGCGTTCGCCACCGCGCAACGCGCACTCGCCCTGGCCGCCCAGTACGCGAAGGAGCGCGAGACGTTCGGCCAGCCGCTGTCCTCGCGGCAGGTCATCCGGCACAAGCTCGTCGACATGCACCGCCGCACCGCCGCGGCCCGGGCCTATGCGGCGCAGGCGTTCCAGCAGGCGGTCGACGGGTCGACCACCGACCCTGCAGTCATCGCCGACGCCGTGCTGGCCAAGCGACAGGCCGTCGATGCCTGCGAGTTCGTCGTGCACGAGGCCGTGCAGATCTTCGGCGGCATGGGCTACATGCGCGAGAGCGAGGTCGAGCGGCACTACCGCGACGCCCGCATCCTCGGCATCGGCGGTGGCGCGAACGAAGTCC
This sequence comes from uncultured Actinomycetota bacterium, assembly GCA_963839625.1. Lineage (GTDB taxonomy): Bacteria > Actinomycetota > Actinomycetes > Propionibacteriales > Nocardioidaceae > Aeromicrobium. The sequence goes on from CAWIWE010000038.1 coordinate 64,301, forward strand.
TCAACGACCTGGCCGCCAAGATCCTCGGGTACGCATGATTTCCCCTCGAAACTGCTCGCCTGTAACGCGACCCAGAAGCGCCCTTCTCGAGGGCTCGCACTTTCGAGGGGGCCCCGAATGAACACCACCGTCGACACGACGAGCGAGACCTATTCGACCAACCGCGAGGCGATGCTGGAACGCGTCGCCGACCTCGCCGAGGAGCACGCCAAGGCGCTGGAGGGCGGTGGCGAGCGGTACGTGACCCGCCACCACGACCGCGGCAAGCTCACCGCACGTGAGCGCATCGAGCTGTTGCTCGATCCGGACACCCCGTTCCTCGAGCTGTCGCCCCTGGCGGCATGGGGCACCGACTTCACCGTCGGCGCGTCCGTCGTCACCGGCATCGGCGTCGTCGAGGGCGTCGAGTGCATGATCGTCGCCAACGACCCGACCGTGAAGGGCGGCACGTCCAACCCGAACACCCTGAAGAAGGGCTTCCGGGCTTCTCAGATCGCCGCCGAGAACGGGCTGCCCAGCATCCAGCTGGTGGAGAGCGGTGGCGCCGACCTGCCGACCCAGAAGGACATCTTCATCCCCGGCGGAGCGTCCTTCCGCAACATCACCCGCGCGAGCGCGGCCAAGCGTCCCACCGTCGCGCTGGTGTTCGGCAACTCCACCGCCGGCGGCGCGTACATCCCGGGCATGAGCGACTACGTCGTCATGGTCAAGGAGGGCGCGAAGGTGTTCCTCGGCGGCCCGCCGCTGGTGAAGATGGCGACCGGTGAGGAGTCCGACGACGAGTCGCTGGGCGGCGCCGAGATGCACGCCCGCACGTCCGGCCTCGCCGACTACCTGGCCGTCGACGAGCGCGACGCCATCCGGCTCGGTCGCCAGATCTTCCGGCGCATCAACTGGAGCAAGGACGGTGCGGCACCGGCCACCGGCTACGCCGAGCCGCTGTACGACGCCGAGGAGCTGCTCGGCATCGTGTCGACCGACCTCAAGGTGCCGTTCGACCCGCGCGAGGTGATCGCGCGCCTCGTCGACGGGAGCGAGTTCGACGAGTTCAAGCCGCTGTACGGCACGAGCCTCGTGACCGGCTTCGCCCAGCTGCACGGCTACCCGATCGGCATCCTCGCCAACGCCCAGGGCGTGCTGTTCAGCGAGGACTCGCAGAAGGCGGCGCAGTTCATCCAGCTGGCCAACCAGATCGACACACCACTGCTGTTCCTGCACAACACCACGGGCTACATGGTGGGAGCCGAGTACGAGCAGAAGGGCATCATCAAGCACGGCGCCCAGATGGTGAATGCGGTCTCCAACTCCAAGGTCCCGCACATCTCGATCGTCATCGGCGGTTCGTACGGCGCCGGCAACTACGGCATGAGCGGGCGGGCCTACGACCCGCGGTTCATGTTCAGCTGGCCGAACGCGAAGTCCGCCGTGATGGGCCCAGCCCAGCTCGCCGGCGTGATCTCGATCGTCGCCCGCGCTGCCGCCGAGTCGAAGGGCCAGCCGTACGACGAAGAGGGCGACGCGCAGATGCGGGAGCTGGTCGAGCAGCAGATCGAGGAACAGTCACTGGCGTACTTCACGTCCGGGATGCTCTACGACGACGGGGTGATCGACCCCCGCGACACTCGCTCGATCCTCGGCATCTGCCTGTCGGTCATCCACACCCGGCCGGTCGAAGGCGTCAAGGAAGGCGGATTCGGGGTGTTCAGACTGTGAGCAAGCTTGACGTGATTTCGATACGCGTCGGCCGCGGGCGGCCTCCGCTACTCAACCACCGGTGGTTGAGTAGCCGCGAGGAACGAGCGGCGTATCGAAGCCACGAGGAGTCGAGATGATCCGCTCTGTGCTGGTCGCCAACCGCGGCGAGATCGCGCGCCGGGTGTTCCGCACCTGCCGCGAACTCGGCATCGCCACCGTCGCGGTGTTCTCCGACGCCGACGCGGACGCACCGTTCGTCGCCGAGGCCGACCGGTCGGTCCGCCTGCCCGGCAGCGCGCCGTCCGACACCTACCTGCGCGCCGACCTCGTCATCGACGCCGCGAAGCGCTCCGGCGCAGACGCCATCCATCCCGGCTACGGCTTCCTGTCCGAGAACGCCGACTTCGCCCGTCAGGTGATGGACGCCGGCCTCACCTGGGTCGGACCCGCGCCGGAGACCATCGAGGCGATGGGTTCGAAGATCCGCGCCAAGGAGCTGATGGTCAAGGCCGGCGTACCGGTGCTGTCCGTCGATCCGGACTCGGCAACGAAGGACGACTTCCCACTCCTGGTGAAGGCATCCGCTGGCGGCGGTGGACGCGGCATGCGGGTGGTCACCGACCCGGCCGACCTCGCCGGCGAGCTCACCGCCGCCGGCGCCGAGGCGCTGTCGGCGTTCGGCGACGACACCGTGTTCGTCGAGCCGTACCTGCCGACCGCCCGCCACATCGAGGTGCAGGTCATGGCCGACACCCACGGCACCGTGTGGGTCGTCGGAGACCGCGACTGCTCGATCCAGCGCCGTCACCAGAAGGTCGTCGAGGAGGCACCCGCGCCGGCCGTCAGCGATCCCGTGCGCAAGCAGCTCCACGACGCCGCCCGGGCCGCCTGCGAGGCCGTCGGCTACGTCGGCGCCGGCACCGTCGAGTTCCTCGTCGCCGACGCTCACGAGGACTCCGGCCGTGTGCACTTCCTGGAGATGAACACGCGCCTGCAGGTCGAGCACCCGGTCACCGAGTGCGTCACCGGCCTCGACCTGGTGGCGCTGCAGCTGTCGATCGCCGAGGGCAACGAGCTCGACGGCCAGGTACCGGCACCCAGCGGCCACGCCGTCGAGGTGCGCCTCTACGCCGAGGACCCGGCCGACGACTGGGCTCCCCAGACCGGCACCGTGCGAGCCTTCGACATCGAGGGCGCGCGCTTCGCCAATCCGGCCGCGTACGGCCTCCGGGTCGACTCCGGTGTCGAGTCGGGATCGGTCGTCGGCATCCATTACGACGCCATGCTCGCGAAGCTCGTCGCCTACGGAGCCGACCGCGATGCCGCCTTGCGCGTGCTCAGCACCGGCCTGCGACGGATGAGGCTGCACGGCGTCACCACGAACACCGGCCTGCTGCTGGGCATCCTCGCCGACGAGGACTTCGTGGCCGCCCGCATCCACACGGCTCTGCTGGAGGAGCGGCTCGACGCGTGGATCGCACCCCTGCTGGACGAACACGCGCTCGCTCTCGCCGCGGGTGCTGCGGCGCTCGCGCACGCCGCGTCGGCCGCTGCCGGGTCGCGGGTGCTCGCGCACATCCCGCCGGCGTTCCGCAACGTGCCGTCCCAACCGCGCACACGCACCTACCAAGCCGGTGGCGACGAGATCACGGTGTCCTACTCCTCTGAGCGCGGCCGGCTCTCGCTGACCGACCTGGACGGCGTCACGGTCACCTCGGCGTCACCGACTCGCGTCGAGCTGGCGGAGGACGGTGTGTCCACCGCCTACGACATCGTGGTCGGTGCGACGACCGTCGACGTCGACGGGCCCGACGGGTCCGCGACGTTCGAGATCGTGCCGGAGTTCGTCGACCCGGCGGACGTCGTCGCCGAAGGTTCGCTGCTGGCACCCATGCCGGCCGCCGTCGTCAGCGTCGCCGTCGAGTCCGGTCAGACCGTGAGCAAGGGCGACGTCGTCCTCGTGCTCGAAGCCATGAAGATGCAGCACACCATCACCGCGCCGACCGACGGCGTGGTCAGCGAGCTCGATGTGAGCGCCGGCCAACAGGTCGAAGCAGGAGCCGTGCTGGCAGTGATCGAAGGAGAAGAGCAAGATCATGACGACCTTCACCGAGACAGAGGAGCGCTTGGCGCTCCGCAAGGCCGTCGGCGAGCTCGGCCGCAAGTACGGCCGCGACTACATCCTGGAGGCCGCCAAGGAGGGCCGGAAGACCACCGAGCTGTGGCAGGAGGCCGGCAAGCTCGGCTACCTCGGCGTCGCGGTACCGGAGGAGTACGGCGGAGGCGGCGGCGACATCGGCGACCTCGCGGCCGTCTGCGAGGAGCTGGCCGCGGCCGGCAGCCCGCTGCTGCTCATGGTGGTGTCGCCGGCCATCGTCGGCACGATCATCGCCCAGTACGGCACCGACGAGCAGAAGAAGCGATGGCTGCCCGGCATCGCCGACGGGTCGACGACGATCGCGTTCTCCATCACCGAGTCGGACGCCGGCTCGAACTCGCACCAGATCATCACGACCGGGTACCGCGAGGCCGACGGAGGCTGGCGGCTCAAGGGCGGCAAGACGTACATCTCCGGCGTCGACGAGGTCGAGAACGTGCTCGTCGTCGCCCGTACGGAGGACGCGAAGACCGGAAACCTCAAGCCGGCCCTGTTCATCGTGCCGACCGACGCCGAGGGCTTCACGTACCAGCAGATCGACATGGGCATCATCTCGCCGGAGAAGCAGTTCACCCTGTTCTTCGACGACGTGAAGCTTCCCGCCGACGCGCTGGTGGGGAGCGAGGACGCCGGCATCGAGCAGCTGTTCGCCGGCCTCAACCCCGAGCGCATCATGGGTGCCGCGTTCGCCTGTGGCACCGCCCGGCTGGCGTTGGAGAAGGCGGTCGAGTACGCCAAGGAACGGCAGGTGTGGAAGGCGCCGATCGGCTCGCACCAGGCCATCGCCCACCCCCTGGCCCAGACCTACATCGAGATCGAGATGGCTCGGCTGATGACCCAGAAGGCCGCGTCGCTCTACGTCGCCGGTGACCACATGGCCGCGGGCGAGGCGGCCAACATGGCGAAGTACGCGGCCGGCGAAGCCGTCTGCAACGCCGTCGACCGGGCCATCCAGACCCACGGGGGCAACGGACTGGCCAACGAGTACGGTCTCGTGCAGATGCTGGCCGGATCGCGCCTGTCGCGGATCGCGCCGGTGAGCAAGGAAATGGTGCTCAACTTCATCGCCCAGTTCTCCCTGGGCCTGCCGAAGACCTACTGACCCCACCCCCGGTGGTTGAGTAGGCCCGAGGAACGAGGGCCGTATCGAAACCACGAATCTGATGTGGTCTCGATACACCCCGCTCGTTCCGCCCCCTACTCGCTAGCGCTCGTGGGGGGACCCCCAGCGGGGCACTCGACCACCGAGCAGGAAGGAATCGCATGGCCGACGAGCTGGTCCATCTGGCGATCGCCGATGCGGTCGCGACGATCACCCTCGACAGCGAGCACAACCGCAACGCCCTGAGCCGCCAGCTGGTCACCGAGCTGGGCGAACACCTGGCCGCCGCCGACGCGAACGCCGACGTCAGGGCCGTCCTCGTCCGCTCGGCCGGCCGGGTCTTCTGCTCCGGGGCCGACCTCTCCGAGGCGACCGAGGGCGGCATGGTCGACGGTGCTCGCGCCATCGTGGCCCTGCAACGACAGATCGCCACCGCCCAGAAGCCGGTGGTCGTCGAGCTCGGCGGACCGGTTCGCGCCGGCGGACTCGGCATCGTCGGGGCGGCCGACATCGTCGTCGCCGCGGAGTCGGTCACGTTCGCGCTCACGGAGGTGCGTCTCGGTCTCGCACCCGCCGTCATCTCGCTGAGCCTGTTGTCCAAGCTCTCGCCGCGCGAGGCCGCGGACGTCTTCCTCACCGGTCGCACGTTCGAGGCGGCCGAGGCGCAGCGGATGGGGCTCGTCACCCGCACGGTGCCCGACGACGCGCTGGCTGATGCCGTGCAGGCCGTGCTCGACGACCTGACGCAGGGCTACCCGCAAGGGCTGCGTGAGACGAAGGCGCTGCTCAACCACGACTTGGTCGCGCGGATCGACGCGCTCGGCGACGACGTGGCCGCCCAGTCGGCCCGGCTGTTCGGCAGCGACGAGGCGCGGGAGGCGATGACCGCCTTCCTTGAAAGCCGCAAGAAGTAAACTTCGGCGGTGAGCGCCAGACGCACGGCAGCACTCGTCGCGGCCCTGATGATCGGCGCCCTCGCGCTGGTGGCGTGTGGAGAAGCGGGTCCGGATCGCGCCTCGACGTCGACCAAGGCCGACGCCCACCACCACTCGACCGCGGACGCACCTCCCGGCGCACCGCTGCGCAACGGCGAGAGGTTCCTCGATCTCACGATGCCGAAGCCGTACAAGCCCAAGGCGCCGACCACGGGCACGGACGACTATCGCTGCTTCCTGCTGGATCCCCGGCTGCAAGACCCGGCATTCGTCACCGGCCTCAACGTGCTGCCCGGACGCCCCGACCTCGTCCACCACGTGATCCTGTTCCGCGTCGGCCCCGACGACGTGGCCGACGCCAAGGCCCAGGACGCGAACGCCGACGGCCAGGGCTGGACCTGCTTCGGCGGAGCCGGTGTCAGCTCAGGGGCGAGCAACCCGCTCGGGAGCGCGCCCTGGCTGGGCGCGTGGGCGCCTGGAGGTGGTGAGAGGGTCCTCGCCAAGGACATCGGCATCCCGCTCGAAGCAGGCAGCCGCATCATCATGCAGGTCCACTACAACCTGCTCGAGGGAAGCGACCCCGACACGAGCAGCGCCCGGCTCCGCCTGGCGCCCGGCACCGCGGACCTCGACCCGCTGGAGACCATGCTCCTGCCCGCACCGGTCGAGCTCGCGTGCCGCTCGGGCAAGTCCGGGCCGTTGTGCGACCGCGCCGCTGCGGTGCGCGACGTGTCGACCCGCTTCGGCGGCCAGGCCGGGCTGATGGTCACCGGCCTGCAGTTCCTGTGTGGGGGCGACCCGGACAAGCCGAAGGCGTCACCGGTGCAGACGTGTGACCGGACGATCAGTGCCGCGGCCACCGTGAGGGCGGTCGCCGGGCACATGCACCTTCTCGGCCGGTCGATCTCGATGACCCTCAACCCGGACACGCCGCGCGAACGCGTCCTGCTCGACATCCCGGTCTGGGACTTCGACGACCAGGGAGCGAAGTCGCTCGCAAGCCGGCGAAGATCAAGGCCGGTGACGTCCTCCGCGTCACCTGCCGTCACGACCAGGCACTCCGCGACGACGTCCCCGAGCTCGAGGACGCGCCTGAGCGCTACGTCGTCTGGGGCGAGGGCACCACCGACGAGATGTGCCTCGGCATCGTCATGGTCACCGCACCCGGAACGAAATGAGGCGCCTGAGCAGCGTGTGACGCAAGTAAACTAGACGTTCTCGTGATACTGGAGTGATTTAGCCGATACCGTGTCGCCGTGCGAACCCCTGTGCGCAGATCCGCGCCTTCCCTCGCGGCGGTGCTGGTGGCGGTGTCGGTCGTCCTGGCCGGCCTGACCGCAAGTCCCGCCGCGGCTCAGACGACCATCTGCTCCGGAGTCAGCGTCAAGGACGTCCAGAAGTGCGACCCGGGCTGGGCGGCCAACATGCACTTCATGCACTGGCGCATGTACAGCGGCCACAACTGCACGAACTACGCCGCGTACCGCCTCAAGCGTGACGGCGTCCCCGAGCCGTCCTACCGGCTCGGCAACGCCGACACCTGGGCACCGAACGCGAAGAAGCACGGCGTCCTCGTCGACGCGAAGCCCGAGGTCGGCGCGATCGGCGCCTGGCCGGGACGTCGCCACGTCGTGTACGTCGAAGAGGTCGGCTCGAACTACCTGATCATCAGCGAGGACAACTGGCCCGGCTACTACCCGAAGGGGATGTACCGCAAGATCAAGGTCCTCAAGGGCGAGAGCGCGTACCCGAAGCAGTTCATCCACTTCAAGGGCAAGAGCACCATCAACGGGCCGCTGCCCACCGTCTCCGGCACACCGATCGTCGGGTCGGCGCTCACCGCGAAGGCCGGAAGCTGGTCACCCAGCGACGTGACGCTGAAGTACCAGTGGCTGCGCGACGGCTTCATCGTCGCCGGCGCCACGAAGACGACGTACACGCTCACGCCCGCCGACGTCGGTCACACCATGACCATCAGTGTCACCGGCTCCAAGTCGGGCTTCGCGTCGCGCACCGCGTCGTCGGCACCGACGAGTCCGGTGAAGGCAGGCAGCCGGCGGAGACCCCGGACACACCGGGCGCCGTCCAGAGCTCGACCCCGACCGTCTCGGGAGACGCCAAGCGGGGTCGCACCCTGACGGGCGACCCAGGGAGCTGGGGCCCATCCGGCGTCGCACTGACCTACGAGTGGGTGCGAGACGACGCGGTGGTGGTCTCCACCGGCTCGACGGCCTACAAGGTCCGCAACGCCGATCTCGGACGGCAGCTGACATTCAGGGTCACGGGAGTGAAGAAGTCGCTCACGACGGTGTCGAAGACCTCCGAGCCGACCGAGACGGTGAGAGCGACGTCCACCGTCGTGGTGACCACGGAGGCAGGACGCGGCACAGCCGTCCTTGGCGTCGTGGTGACGGTGTCGAACGCTCCGATGCCCACCGGACACGTCACGGTTCACGAAGGCACCAAGAGGTTGAAGACGAACGACCTCGCGGTCGGTCGGCCCGGACGTGCGACGCTTCGGCTCACGCTCGGCAAGGGAACACACACGTTGACCGTGTCGTACGGAGGGGGGGAGCTGGCGGCTCCGGCCAGCAAGACCGTCACGGTCAAGGTGTCCTGACCAGCCGAACCGACGCTAGCCGTATCGGCGTGAGGGGGTGGGTGCGTCGCGCGCCGAGCCGGGGTTCGGCTCGTCTGCTGCGTGACGCCGCGCGAGCAGGCGTTCCGTCGGGCTCGGCGTGCCGTCGAGCTGGCCCGAGGCCTCGAGCTCGATGACGTCTGCCGATGGGACGGAGTGAATCTCGATTCCGCGGGACGGAACGGGGCGAGGTTCTGGCCCGAACGGGTGGTAGGGGGCTTCTCGGGCTTCCGGAAGTCCGCGGCGAGGACGAGCGCCGGGGCGGGACCGGGTGTCGCGGGCCGAACCGGGTGGGTGCTGTTGGGGACGGGGTCAAGCGCACGGTGGCGAGGCGGATCCGGGGCCGGTTGGCTGAGCAGGCGTCGCGCCGTCGCGGCGGCGCCCACCACGGCGGCGGCTGCGCGACCGTGGCCGCCAGTCGCACTGCCGAGCGGAAACCCTGGCCCATGGCGCATCCCTTCGACCCCTCCAGTATCGCCGTCGAAGCCTGCAATTCCGGGCACATCGCCGTGTCGCGGGTCCAGGTGGCTCATACCGTGGGCGCGGTGGTGCGAA
>CAWIWE010000039.1:0-39303 GCA_963839625.1 uncultured Actinomycetota bacterium
GGGTCCGTCGCCCTTGGCGCTCTTGCAGACGTCCTTGGTGTCGCTGGTCGTGCCACCGTCGTCCGGAGAGTCGCTACCGCAGCCCGTGAGGGCGAGTGCGGCAATGACGGCGACGGCGGAAAGCTGGGTCAATCGACGCACAGTTCCTCCTCGAGATGCGGCCGGGTCCCCGGCACGTGAGCACCCTAGTCGGCGGCAGGCACGGGCGGCAGACCTGAAGCCGGATTGCCTCGGTCCGTAACCGTTTCTTCACCGGACCGAACGAGCGCAGCGAGTGAGCGCCTGGGGAGGTTGAGCGTGCCACGGCGAAGCCGTCCGTTGACGAAGCTCACCCGATGGCGACGTGGGCCAGCACTGACGCGGCCATGGCGATGGCGCGCTCGTCGACGCGGAAGTTGCCCTGGTGCAGGTCGTAGGTGGCGCCGTCGGGCGTCCGGGTGCCGAGGCGCCCCATCGCGCCGGGCACCGACTCGACGTACCAGGCGAAGTCCTCGCCGCCGAGGCTCTGCGTCGTGGTGGCGACGCCGCCGGGGCCGACCGCCTCGCTGACCGCCTGTCGCAGCAGCTGGGTGGCCCCGAAGTCGTTGACCACCGGCGGGACACCACGGATGTACGTGACGCCGGCACTGACGCCGAACGGCTCGAGGATGTCGGCGATGAGTCCGCGCACGAGGTGCTCGGCGGAGTGCCATGCCGACGCGTCGAGCATGCGCAGGGTGCCGCTCAGCTCGCCCTGGGACGGGATGACATTCGCGGCGTTGCCGGCTCTCACGTGTCCCCACACCATGCTGGCGCCGGCCCGCGGGTCGAAGCGTCGAGACAGCACCGCCGGCAGCTGGGTGACCAGGGCGCCCATGGCGTAGGTGAGGTCCTCGGTGAGGTGCGGACGGGACGTGTGGCCACCGCGTCCGGCGAGCGTGACGTGGATGCGATCGGACGCGCCGGTGATCGGGCCCTCGCGGAGGCCGACGTGGCCGACGTCGAGCGTCGGGTCGCAGTGCAGCGCGAAGATGCGCGAGACGCCCTTCAGGACACCACCCGCCAGCAGCTTGAGCGCTCCGCCGGGCATGACCTCCTCGGCGGGCTGGAAGATCAGGCGGACCCCGATGGGCAGGGTCTCGAGCTCGTGCAGCCGGGAGAGCGCCACCGCCGCACCCACGAGGCCGGCCGTGTGCACGTCGTGACCGCAGGAATGGGCGACCCCCGGAACCGTCGACCGCCACGGGTCGGACGTCGTGTCTTGCACGGGGAGGGCGTCGAGGTCGGCTCGCAGGGCGACGATGGGACCCTCCTGGGGTCCGATGTCCGCGACCAGCCCGGAACCGTCGAGCCGCTCGTGCGAGATGCCGTTCTTGTCCATCCACGACGCGACGACATCGGTGGTGCGTTCCTCGTGCCAGGAGAGCTCGGGATAGGCGTGCAGATCACGGCGCAGCTCGATGAGGTCGGGAGTGATGACCTCGATGGTGCGGCTGATCTGCTCGTGTGGCACCAGGTCAGGATACGCGCACCTCAGGCCTCGAGCGTCGTCCTCATCTGCTCGACGGTCTCGTCGGCGAGGTTCTCCAGCGGCCTCCGGACCAGCACAGGGGCGAGGAGGCTGACCGGGAACGGGAAGTCGAAGACGGCCCGGTAGTGGATCTGGGTACGGTCGCCTTCGCGCGTGAACGTCAGGTGGTCGGTGGCGGTCGTGCGTCCGTTGCGTCCGCGGCACACGAACGACGTCGGGCGGGTGAAGCCGATGGTCTCGTACTCGAGCTCGACCTCTCGCTTCATGAACCGCGAACGGTTGCTGTAGGTGGTGCCGATGCCGCCGTCACCGGACAGGCGTCGGGTCTCGACCGTCCCCGGATCCCACTGCTCGGTGTTCTCGAAGTCGCTGAGGAAGTCGAAGACCTGCTCGATGTCCGCGTCGACCACGAAGGTCCGCTCGACGTGCATAGGTCCAGCGTAGGGCGCTGGCTTCGTGCCGCAACCGGTCGACCTGACCGTCGGTCTGGCGTACGTACCAGGCCGTGACTGCGGCGATGCCCAGCCCGGCGAGAACGCCTGAGCCCACCAGCGCGGTGCGCGCGCCGAAGTTCTCGGCGACCCAGCCCATGACCGGGGCGACGAACGGGACACTGCCGATGAAGACCATCACGTAGAGGGCAGCCACGCGCCCGCGCATCGCCGGCGCCGAGGTCATCTGGATCATCGCATTGGCGGTCGTCGCCATCGTGAGGATGCTCAACCCGACCAGAGGCAATACAGCCATGTATGAGTAGTAGGTGGGCATCAGGCCGGACGCGATCTGGACGACCGAGAAGGAGAGCCCGGAGATCACGATGAAGCGGAGCCGTGGCCCTGCCCGCCGCGCGGCGAGCAGCGAACCGGCCAGCGAGCCGATCGCGAGGGCCGACCCGAGCGCACCGAACTCGCTCGCGCCCTTGCCGAACTCGTCGGTGGCCATCAGCGCGCTGGTGATCTGGAAGTTCATCCCGAACCCGCCGAGGAAGAGCACGCACGACAGCACGAGGACGAGGTCCGGACGTGATCGGACATAGCGCAGGCCCTCGCGAATGGCACCGGTACCCGGTGCAATGACCTGGGAGGGGGTGAGCCGGTCGGGATCGAGCATGCTCAGCGCGATGAACGCCGCGGCGTAGCTGGCGGCGTTCACCAGGATCACCCAGCCGGTGCCCGCCGCGCCGCCACCCAAGGCTGCGATGAGGAGACCGGCGACGGCCGGACCGATGAGGCGACCAGCGTTGAACGACGCCGAGTTGAGGGCGACGGCGTTGCCGAGGTCCTCGCGAGTGACCATCTCCGGCACGAACGACTGGCGCGCTGGGGCCTCGAGTGCACGACCGATGCCGAACACGAATGCAAGGAGGTATACGTGCCACGTCGCGACGACGCCGGTGATCGCCAGGACGCCGAGGACCGCGGCCGGTACGGCCATGAGCACCTGCATGACGCGCAGCACCGTGCGCTTGGAGAAGCGATCGGCGAGGACACCACCGACGGGTGAGAGCAGGAGCGTCGGCAACAGCTGGAGCGCGACAGTGAGGCCAAGTGCCGTACCGCTGTCGGTGAGCACCAGCACCAGCCAGGCCTGGGCGGTGGTCTGCATCCAGGTGCCGGTGTTGGAGATCAGGGAGCCGGCGGCGTAGACGCGGTAGTTGCGGACATGCAGCGAGCGGAACGTCGGACTCACTCGGCAGCAAGTCTCTCGAGCAGCTCGGAGGCCGCACGCAGCGTCGACCGCTCGTCGACCGTGAGAGTCGAGAGGCGGGCGTCCAGCCAGAGGTTCCGGCGGATGCGCTCCTCCGCCATCAGGTCCTCGCCCTTGTCGGAGAGACGGACCAGCACCTGGCGACGGTCGTCCGGGTGCGGCTCGCGCTGGACGTAGCCGTCGTCGACCAGGCAGTTCAGCGTGCGGGTGACGGACGGGGGCTTGACGCCCTCCCGGGTGGCGATGGCGCTCGGCGTGGATGGTCCCATCACCCCGACGGTGCCGAGCACGGCGAGCTGCGTCGGCGTCAGCTCGGTGTGGCGCTCCTGGCGGAGCCGCCGGGTGAGCTGGATGACCGCGCGCGCGAGTCGCTGGGAGTCGGAAGGCATACCCTTAGCATAGGTCATTACCCATGCTAATCAAATTGCCCCTGCGTCAGTCCTTCTTGGCCTTCTTGCGACGCCGGATGAACATCGGGTCGAACTTGAGGTCCACGACGCGCTCCTTGAGCGGGATGAGCGCGTTGTCGGTGATCTTGATGTTCTCGGGGCAGACCTCCGTGCAGCACTTCGTGATGTTGCAGTAGCCGAGGCCGTGCTCGTCCTGGGCCGACGCCTTGCGGTCGAGGCCCTCCTCGGCCTCTGCAGCGTCGAGCGGATGCATGTCGAGCTCGGCGATCCGCATCAAGAAGCGTGGGCCGGAGAACGCGACCTTGTTCTCCTCGTGATCACGGACGACGTGGCAGGTGTCCTGGCACAGGAAGCACTCGATGCACTTGCGGAACTCCTGCGAGCGCTCGACGTCGACCTGCTGCATCCGGTAGTCGCCGGGCTCGAGCTCGGACGGCGGCACGAACGCACGCACCTCGCGCGCCTTCTCGTAGTTGAACGAGACGTCGGTGACGAGGTCGCGGATGACCGGGAAGGTGCGCATCGGCGTGATGGTGACCGTTTCCTCAGGCGGGAGCGTCGACATTCGCGCCATGCAGAGCAGGCGCGGGCGTCCGTTGATCTCCGCGCTGCACGAGCCGCACTTGCCGGCCTTGCAGTTCCAGCGCACGGCGAGGTCAGGCGTCTGAGTGGCCTGGAGGCGGTGGATGACGTCGAGCACGACCTCGCCCTCGTTGACCTCGACCTCGTACTCGGCGAAGTCACCACCCTCGTCGTCGCCGCGCCAGACGCGGAAGTTCTGCTGGTAGCCCATCAGTTGTTCCCTTCTGAGAGTTCAGCGGCGGTGAAGTACTTCTTCAGCTCGTCCATCTCGAACAGCTCCATCAGGTCGTGGCGCATGGGGATCTGATCCTGGCGCTCGATCGTGACCGAGCCGTCGTCGGCCTCGGTGCACACCAGCAGGATGCGGCGCCACTCGGCATCGAGGGTCGAGAAGTCCTCGCGGGTATGACCTCCGCGGCTCTCGGTGCGGGTGATGGCCGCTTTGGCGACGCACTCGCTGACGAGCAGCATGTTGCGCAGGTCGAGCGCGAGGTGCCAGCCCGGATTGAACTGCCGGTGACCCTCGACGACCATGTTCTTGGCCCGCTCCTTCAGCTCGCCGAGCTTGTCGAGCGCCTCCTGGATCTCCTCTTCCTTGCGGATGATGCCGACGAGGTCGTTCATCGACTGCTGGAGCTCCTGGTGCAACGTGTAGGGGTTCTCCGAACCCTCCTGCGATCCGTCACCGAACGGCGCCACGGAGCGCTCCTGCGCCTCCTTGACGTCGACGTCGTTGAGCGACGGCCGCGCGGACAGGCCGTCGACGTACTTGATCGCGCCGGCACCGGCCCGCCGGCCGAAGACCAGCAGGTCGGACAGCGAGTTGCCGCCGAGACGGTTGGAGCCGTGCATGCCGCCGGAGCACTCGCCGGCCGCGAACAGGCCGGCGACGGATGCCGCGCCGGTGTCGGGGTCGACCTCGATGCCACCCATCACGTAGTGACACGTGGGGCCGACTTCCATCGGCTCCAGGGTGATGTCGACGTCGGCCAGCTCCTTGAACTGATGGTGCATCGACGGCAGTCGCTTGATGATCGTCTCGGCCGACATCCGGCTGGAGACGTCGAGGAAGACACCGCCGTGCGGTGAGCCGCGGCCCGCCTTGACCTCGGAGTTGATGGCCCGGGCGACCTCGTCGCGAGGCAGAAGCTCGGGCGGCCGGCGATTGTTGTCGGCGTCCTCGTACCAGCGGTCACCCTCCTCCTCCGTGGTCGCGTACTGCGCCGTGAAGACGTCGGGGATGTAGTCGAACATGAAGCGCTTGCCCTCGGAGTTGGTGAGCACGCCGCCGTCGCCGCGCACCGACTCGGTGACGAGGATGCCCTTCACCGAGGGCGGCCACACCATGCCGGTGGGGTGGAACTGCAGGAACTCCATGTTGATGAGCTTGGCTCCGGCGCGCAGCGCGAGGGCGTGACCGTCGCCGGTGTACTCCCAGGAGTTGCTGGTGACCTTGTACGACTTGCCGACACCACCGGTGGCCATGATGATCGCCGGCGCGTCGAAGAGGATGTGCCGGCCGGACTCGCGCCAGTACGCGAGCGCACCGGCCATCTTGTCGCCGTCCTTGATCAGGTCGGTGACCGTGCACTCGGCGTAGACCTTGATCATCGCGTCGTAGTCGCCGTGCTCGGCGAAGTCCTCCTGCTGCAGCGAGACGATCTTCTGCTGCAGCGTGCGGATGAGCTCGAGCCCGGTGCGGTCGCCCACGTGCGCGAGCCTCGGGTAGGAGTGACCGCCGAAGTTGCGCTGGCTGATCTTGCCCTCGGGCGTGCGGTCGAACATCGCGCCGTACGTCTCGAGCTCCCAGACGCGGTCGGGTGCCTCCTTGGCGTGCAGCTCGGCCATGCGCCAGTTGTTGAGGAACTTGCCGCCACGCATCGTGTCGCGGAAGTGGACCATCCAGTTGTCGTGCGGGTTGACGTTGCCCATCGCGGCCGCGCACCCGCCCTCGGCCATGACGGTGTGCGCCTTGCCGAACAGGGACTTGGAGATGATGGCCGTGCGCTTGCCCGCCTGGCGGGCCTCGATCGCCGCGCGCAGACCGGCGCCGCCGGCGCCGATGACGATGACGTCGTATGAGTGGGTCTCGATCTCGCTCACGTGCTCACTGCTCTCAGTCGGATGATGCTCAGTTGATGAGTCTGGGGTCGGAGTACCACTCGGCCGCCAGGCCCCAGATGTAGAAGTCGGTGATCGCCAGCGTGCCGAGCGTGATCCAGGCCAGCAGCATGTGGCGACCGTTCAGCTTGGAGACGATGCCCCAGGCCCGGTAGCGGACCGGGTGCTGCGAGAAGTGGTTGAGCTTGCCGCCGATGATGCTGCGGCACGAGTGGCACGACGCGGTGTACGCCCACAGCAGCACGACGTTGGTGACCAGGATGATGTTGCCGAGGCCGAGGCCGAACTCACCGTCGGCGGTGCGGAACGCCAGGATCGCGTCGTACGTGTTGATCGTCGAGATCAGGACCGCCGCGTAGAAGAAGTAGCGGTGCAGGTTCTGCCCGAGCAGCGGGAACCGGGTCTCGCCGGTGTACTTCTGGTGCGGCTCGGCGACGGCGCAGGCCGGGGGCGACAGCCAGAACGCCCGGTAGTAGGCCTTGCGGTAGTAGTAGCACGTCAAACGGAAGAGCAGCAGGAACGGCAGGCTCAAGACGGCGTAGGCCGGGATGAACCAGAAGTCGGGCATGAACGTGCCGAAGTGGGCGGCCTCCGGGATGCACGCGTTGGACGTGCACGGCGAGTAGAACGGCGTCAGGTAGTGATACTGCTCGACCCAGTAGTCCTGCTTCATGGCCGTGCGCGTGACCGCGTACGCGACCCACGCGAGGAGCCCGGCGGCCTGGATGGCCGGGGGGAACCACCAGCGATCGGTGCGGAGGGTGCGGGCGGCGATCGCGGCGCGGCCGGAGCCCGGGTGAGGAGTCGTGGTGGTCATGCCTCGTCGATTCGCTCAGTGGCTGGTGCCATCGGAAGAGGTGGTTGCGAGGTCACCGTATGCCCGCTCGATGCAGGGGCGCAAAGTCATAGTGAGGTAGCCATTCATAGCCAAAGGCTATGATCTTTGTATGCAATTCCAGCAGCTGGCCTACTTCGCGGAAGTCGCCCGAACGCGACACTTCACCCGCGCCGCCGACATCATCGGCGTCTCCCAGCCGACTCTGTCCAAGCAGATCCGCGTGCTCGAGAACTCGCTGGGATCACGGCTCTTCGTCCGCAACCGCGGACAGATCGAGCTGACCAGCGCGGGCGAGGCGCTGCTCCCCCATGCGCAGCGCATCCTCATGGACGTCGAGAGCGCCCAGCGGTCGGTCGACGAAGTTGCCGGCCTCCGCCGTGGGCGGGTGCGCTTGGGTGCCACACCGTCGTTGTGCGACGGGCTGCTGCCCGACCTGCTCACCCGGTTCCACGAGCTGCATCCAGACATCGAGCTGGAGGTGCAGGAGGCCGGTTCGCGAGTTCTCACCCGCGAGCTCGGCCAGGGCCGGCTCGACCTCGCGCTGCTGATCGTGCCGCTGGGCCCGGACAGCGCCATCGAGACGGGCGCCATCGAGACGACGTCCATCCTGCGGGAGCGCCTCGTCCTGGCGAGCCCGGCCGACGCCGAGCTGCCCGACGTCATCGGCGTTGGCGCACTGCGCGACCTGCCACTCGTCATGTTCCGCGAGGGCTACGACCTGCGCGAAGTGACGCTCGGGGCGTGCCGCGCCGCAGGCTTCGAGCCGCGTCTCGCCGTCGAGGGCGGCGAGATGAGCGCGGTGCTCCGGTTCGTCGAGGCCGGTCTCGGCCACGCGGTGGTGCCCGAGATGGTGATGGGTACCCGGCCGCTGCTTCGCAGCACGAGGCTCGAGAAGCCGGCGTTGCGCCGGGAGATCGCCCTCGCTCATCGCTCGGACGCGTTGGAGCTGGCCGCCTTGGCGTTCCGCGACGAGCTCCTCGCGTCGTTCCCGGCCATGCGGACTCGAGGCTGAGTCGGACGACCTCAGCGCCAGGGAGCGTTCGGCGCCAGGGAGAAGCTGCGCTGCGGCTGCCAACCGGCGGTGTCGTCGTGCAGGTAGAGGGCGAACTCCTCGACCTGGAACTCGCAGTGGAAGTCGTGCAACGTCGCATCGGCGTGGTCGAGCGCCGGATCGTCGAGGTGGTGCGCCACCGTGACATGCGCATGGAACGGGAACTCGGCCCGGGGCGCGCCGATGGCCAGTCGCAGCTGTCCGGCGAGCACCGCGGTCGCGACGTAGCCGGCGTTCACGCTGACGTACACGACCGGGGAGACCGGACGGAATGTGTCGGTGCCCCGCAGCCGCATCCGGAACCCGGGCATGTCGCCGGCGACCTTGTCGAGCCGGGCACAGATCTCGTCGAGCTCGTGCTCCTCGACCTCGTGCGGCGGCAACAGCGTCACGTGGCTCGGCACCGTGCGGGCCAGCTGATCGCCGAAGCTCGCTCGCATTTCGCGCAGCAGCGTTCCGTGCGGTTCGGGCACGGCGATGGCCACCCCGTAGGTCAGGCGGGTCATGCGTGTCCGGCCGGCACGAAGCCGGAACGGTCGTAAACGGTGGCCAAGGTGGTGGCTGCGACCTCTCGCGCCCGGGCTGCGCCGTCGGCGAGGACGCGGTCGAGCTCGCCCTTGTCGTCGAGCAGCTCACGCGTGCGGGAACCGAAGGTGTCCACGAAGTCGGCGACGAGGTCTCCGAGGGCCACCTTGAAATGGCCGTACTGCTGGCCCTCGAACTCGGCCTCGATCTCGGCGACCGGACGATCGGTGAGCGCGGAGTAGATCAGCAGCAGGTTGGAGATGCCGGGCTTGTCGGCGGGATCGAACCGAACTTCCGATCCGGAGTCGGTGACCGCTGAGCGGACCTTCTTGGCCGCTGCCTTCGGGTCGTCGGTGAGGTTGACGACTCCGGAGTGGGAGGTGGCCGAGCCGCTCATCTTGGCGTTCGGGTCCTGCAGGTCGTAGATCTTGGCCGTGGACTTGACGATGTGCGGCTCGGGAACCGTGAACGTCTCGCCGAAGCGGTGGTTGAAGCGTTGCGCGAGGTTGCGGGTGAGCTCGATGTGCTGGCGCTGGTCCTCGCCCACCGGCACCTTGTCGGCCTGGTAGATGAGGATGTCGGCCGCCATCAGCACCGGATAGGTGAACAGGCCGACGCTCGCGGAGTCGCGACCGCTCTTGGCGGTCTTGTCCTTGAACTGCGTCATGCGGCCGGCCTCGCCGAACCCGGTGATGCCGCCGAGCACCCACGCCAGCTGCGCGTGCTCGGGCACGTGGCTCTGCACGAAGAGAGCACTGCGTGCGGGGTCGACACCGGCGGCGAGCAGCTGCGCCGCGGCGATGTACGTGCGCTCGCGCAGCAGCGCCGGGTCGTACTCGACGGTGATGGCGTGGAGATCGGGGACGAAGTAGAACGCCTCGAACTCATCCTGCAGCGCGACCCACTGCTTGAACGCCCCGAAGTAGTTGCCCAGGTGGTACGAGTCGGCCGTCGGTTGTGCGCCGGAGAGCACTCGCGGGCGTCGGGTGGGGCCGGGCATGGTGTGCATTGTGCCAGCAGGTCAGCGGGCCGCTTGGCCTAGGCTCGGCCCGTGTCGGACGTTCGAATGTGGCGGGTTCCCGGGCGGGTCAATCTCATCGGCGAGCACCTCGACTACAACGGTGGTCCGTGTCTCCCGTTCGCGATCGACCGCGCCCTCACCGTCAAGGCCCGCGTGCGCGACGACGACCTCGTCAACGTCTGGAGCGGGGGCCGGAAGGCGTCGTTCCCACTCACCTCGAAGCCGGCCGACGTCGACGCCTGGGCGGCACACGTCGCCGGCATGGTCTGGGTTCTCGGCGACGCCGGACACGAGCTGACCGGGACGGACCTCGTCATCGAGTCCGACCTCCCGTCCGGTGCCGGGCTGTCGTCCTCCGCGGCACTCACCTGCGGAGTCGCGTGCGCACTCGACGAGCTCGCCGGACTCGGGCTGTCCCGGCTCGAGATCGCCCGCCTGTCGCAGCGGGTCGAGAACGACGTGATCGGAGCTCCCACCGGACTGATGGACCAGCTCGCCGTCCTGCACGGACGTGCCGACCATGCCGTCCACCTCGACCTCGCGGCCGACCCGCCCGGGGTTCGCGAGGTCCCGCTGCTCGTCGACGAAGCCGACCTGACGTTGCTGGTGATCGCCACAGGCGTGGAGCACGCGCACGCCGATGGTGGCTATGCGACGCGACGCGACGAGTGCGAGCGTGCTGCGACCGAGCTCGGCGTCGAGCACCTGGCGAGCGTCGGGCCCGACGCCGTGCTGCGTCTCGACGACGAGACGCTGAAGAAGCGGACCCGTCACGTCATCACCGAGACGGCGCGCGTGCGGGGTGCGATCCGTGCCCTCGACGCAGGCGCCTGGACGCAGCTGGGCACGATGCTCACCGCCTCCCATGCATCGCTGCGCGACGACTTCGAGGTCAGCTGTGCCGAGCTCGACGTCGCCGCCGACACGGCCGTCGAGGCCGGCGCACTCGGCGCCCGGATGACCGGCGGCGGGTTCGGCGGCAGCGTCATCGCACTCGTCCCCCACGACCGGGTGGCCGCGGTTCGCGAGCTCGTCGAACGGCGCTTCGACGGCGGGGGCTGGGCCCGGCCGGACATCTTCGCGGTGCGCGCATCGGACGGTGCGGCACTGGTGAGAAACTGAGCACGTGACCGTTCGACGCATCGCGTACCAGGGCGAGCCTGGTTCCAACTCCCATCTCGTGTGCAAGCAGCACTACTCCGACTGGGAGGCGGTGGCGTGCGCGTCGTTCGAGGACGTCTTCGCTGCCGTCGAGAACGGTGATGCCGACCTGGCGATGATCCCGATCGACAACTCGATCGCCGGCCGCGTGGCCGACATCCACCACTTCCTGCCCACCTCGGGCCTGCACATCATCGCCGAGCACTTCCTGCCCATCCAGTTCACCCTCATGGGCGTGCCGGGCTCGAGCCTCGACACCATCAAGACGGTGCACAGCCACGTGCACGCACTCGGGCAGTGCCGCCGCGTCATCCGCGAGCACGGGCTGACGCCGGTCATCTCCGGCGACACCGCCGGCGCCGCCCGCGAGATCGCCGACGCGCAGGACGTCACCCAGGCGGCCATCGCACCGCCGCTCGCCGCGGAGATCTACAGCCTTGAGATCCTCGCCGACGACGTCGAGGACGAGGACCACAACACCACCCGTTTCGTGGTGCTCTCCCCCGAGCTCATCGAGACCCCCGCCGGCAACGGCCCGGTCGTCACCAGCTTCATCTTCAACGTGAAGAACCTGCCGGCGTCGCTCTACAAGGCCCTCGGCGGCTTCGCCACCAACGGCGTCAACATGACCAAGCTGGAGAGCTACATGGTGGGCGGCGAGTTCACCGCCACCCAGTTCCTGGCCGAGGTCGACGGTCACCCGGACGACGTGCCGGTCCGTCGCGCGCTCGACGAGCTGGCGTTCTTCACCACGGAGGTGAAGGTGCTCGGCGTGTACCCCGCGGACCCGTTCCGCGCCGAGAACGCCTGACCCGATGTCGAGTGGTGGCTTGAGCTGGCCGTTGTCCGTCCCCGTCCTGTCCGACGGCGTCGTGACGCTGCGTGCCCACACGCCCACCGACGTCGACGACATGCTCACCATGTGCCGCGACCCCGAGGCTCTGCGCTGGACCTCGATCCCGCTGGACAGCACCCGTGAGTCGGTCGAGGACTACGCCTTCACCGTGGTTGCGCACGGCTGGGACGAGGGGACCCATCGCGGCTGGGCCATCGAGGTCGATGGGCGGTTCGCCGGCAACATCGACGTGCGCGGCGCCCCCATCGCCGACATCGGGTTCGTCCTGCATCCGTGGGCTCGGGGTCGCGGCCTGATGGTGCGAGCGGTGCGACTGGCCACGGACTGGGCGTTGGTCGACGGTGGCGTCGAGATCGTCCATTGGCGCGCGAACATCGGCAACGTCGACTCGCTGCGGGTCGCCCATGCGGCGGGATTCATCCTCAACGGAGTCACTCCGGGCATCGTGCAGCAGCGCGATCTGGTCGTGGACGCGTGGACGGCATCACGCCGGTTCGGCGATCCACCGGTGCCACGGAGGCGCTGGGCCGAGTCGACGGTGATCGACACCGAGCGCCTCCGGTTGCGGCCGTTCGTTGAAGCTGACATCCCGCGCGTCGTCGAGACCTGCTCGGACGAGACGACACGCCACTGGCTGAACGGCATGCCGTATCCCTATGTCGAGGCCACCGCACGGGGCTACCTCAACGACTGCGAGTGGCAGGCCGCGACCGGGGCCAAGGCCACCTGGGCCGTCGCCGACCGCGAGACCGATGCGCTGCTCGGCAACGTCGCCGTCATGGACATGCTCGGCATCAACCCCACTGGCGGCGAGATCGGCTACTGGACCCACCCGGACGCCCGGGGCCGCGGCGTCATGACCGAGGCCGTTCGTGCGGTGGTCGAGCATGCCTTCGACCCGTCCGGTCTCGACCGGGCTCGCCTCACGCTCTACGCGGCGGCCGGCAACCCGGCGAGCAACGCTGTGGCCGTCGCCGCAGGTTTCCGGCACTTCGGCACCCAGACCGCGGCCGAGCTGCTCGGTGACGGCACGTTCGACGATCTGTGCGGGTACGAGCTGTTGCGGTCCGGCGGCTAGCCGTTCAGCGCGGGAGTGCGCCGGAGCCACCACTCGCCGATCGCCACGTGCATCAGGAACGCCAGCCAGAAGGCCAGGCCGAAGGTGCCCGGGTCCGGCATCGGTTCCGCCGTGCCACCGGAGGCAGCCTGCTGGAAGCCGGTGAAGATGCCGGTCCAGATCCGGATCGTCCCGATGCCGACACCAACCGCGAAGGCCCGGATCATCCACCGTCGGTGCTGGGGCACGTTGTCGCCGCGGATGGCGCGGAAGGCGAGCACGAGGCACAGCAGGAACCACGAGCCGAAGACGGCCGTGGCGGTGGCCTCAGCCGTGCCGCCCCAGGAGTACGGGAGCCCGAAGGCCAGGGCGAACACCCCGCTGATCAGCGCGCAGGTGAGCAGGACCCGGCCGAGTCGGCGGTGCACGTCGTAGTGCCGGGTGCGGAACCGTCGGGACAGCTGCAACGGCGCACCGAGGAGATAGACCACGCCCGGCGCGATGTGCAGGTAGCCGAGCCACGGATGTGCGACGAAGCGCTTCGCGTACTCGTCGTCGGGCACGGTGCCGGCGAGGATGTTCGGCCAGTCGACGATCACGCGGATGGTTGCGAACGCCAGCACGATCGCGATGAGCGTGAAGATCCCCACCACGGCCGTGCGCACGAGCCCCGCACTCGCCGACTCCCCCTGCGTCGTCTGGACCACGATTGAATCCTGCCCGCCGTCGAGGTCAGGCAGCAAGAGCAAACCTGGCGTGCCTGCGCGGTCGTCGTTGCGGATCGATGCTGGCGGGCGGGATGAGCTCCGGGATTCCGTCGTCGGCGAAGACGACGTCCCAACCTCGATCGTGAACAACGCGATGATGATGGGGGCAGATCAGGACGCCGTCGTCGAGGTCGGTGGTCCCTCCGTCGGCCCAGGTGCGTCTGGCGTGGTGTCCGACGCACCAGTGCGGTGGCCGATCGCAGCCGGGAAAGACGCAGCCTTTGTCGCGGTGGGCCTGGGCTCGGCGTTGGTGCCTGGTGAACAGGCGCTTGGTTCGGCCATGATCGAGTGGAAGGGACTCGCCGCCGAAGACAGCCGGCAGGATCCTCAGCTCGCAAGCCATGCGGCGGGCTTGGCCAGCGGAGATCTTGGTGCCGGTGGACAGCGTCGCAGTGGCGATCCTGTCGACCAGGACGTCGTGGTCGAGGTTGACAGTGATGATGGCGCCGACGCCGGCGGTGTCTGGCAGCCGGTCGGCAGGGATCTCCTCGATCAAGGTGCAGAGCGCCCACCCGAGCTTCTGTCCGTAGCGCGGACGCTTGTCCAGGACGGCGTCCTCCGGGGACTCGCTCCTCATCACCTGTGGCGCGCTGATGGCTTCGAGTGCTGTGCGGAGCATCTCGGCCTGGGCTTCGGGCAGGACGAAGCCGCCCTTGTGGGTGCCGTCGTGCTGGTCGACCATCCAGAGCTCGGTCTTCGCCCACGCCTTCTGCTCGCGGTCCTCGACGATCTGGTTCTCGGACTCGTCGACATGCTCGGGGTCGAACACGTCGGAGATCCGGTCCGCGCGACGGCCGAGGTTCTTCAGATCCATCCGGGGCGCGTCGCACAGCAACTGCGTCTCGCACGCCTCCCGTTGGTCGACCGTCACCGTGGACGGCAGATCGTCGAGGGTCTTGGCGATCAGCTCGGCCTGCGCCAGCGACACCTCACCCTTCGCCAGAGCGTCCTGGGTCTGGGTGGCCGTCGCGATCCGGTCAGCCTGCTTGACCAGCCGATCACCAGCGTGGCGGTCGCCACCGAAAGAACCGGCGAGCAGCGATCCGGTCGAGGTCGCTCCCTGACGCCACGCCTCGTGGGACCTCCCCACCGACCGCACGGCGGCCAGCTCGTGCGCCTTGATGCGGGCGACCGCCCGCATCAGCGACGTCGCCAACGCGGCGCACTCCGGACCCGCCATGTCGTCGTAGGCATCGAGGGACATCGTGTCGAGCAGCGCATGCAGATCTGCGACCTGCTGTGCCGTCGAGCAAATCATGAGCCAATGCCTTTCGAGTATTTCTTCGATTCTATGGCCCGGCGGCGCTGATCCAGAACGCGCACCAAAGCTTGTGGATGGCGTCGGTGTCGCCTGAATCTGTGGACAAATGTCAGCCGGCTCGGTGGCGCTACGCTGACGACCTGATGAGTCACGATGCGATCGTCGTCGGAGCCGGTGTCGCCGGTCTGACGGCTGCTGACCGCCTGGTCGCCGCCGGCCGGGACGTCATCGTGCTCGAGGCGAGGAAGCGCGTCGGCGGCCGGACGCTGACGGTGGACGTCCCTGGCGTGCCTGGTCTCCGCGTCGACTCCGGCGGCCAATGGGTGGGCCCGGCCCAGCATGCACTCCTGGCCGAGCTGAAACGGTTCGGCCTGACCACGATCGACCAGGGCGGCGGTGGAGAGGATCTCGTCAGCTTCGGTGGCCGGCTCCGGCGATACACCGGATCGACGCCGAAGCTCGGTCCGTTGACCGTGATCGATGTGGGTGTCGCGTTGCAGCGCTTCGAGAAGCTGGCGACGAGCGTCGACCTCGGCCGTCCGTGGGCGACTCCGAACGCCGACGAGCTCGACGGGCAGACCTTCGAGTCGTGGATCCTCGCCAGCTGCCGCACGAGGAGAGGCCGCGAGTTCTTCCGGATCTGCTGCGAGGCCGTGTTCGCGACGCAGGCGGCGAACCTGTCCCTCCTCCACGCGTTGTTCTACAGCCATTCCGGTGGCGGGCTGGAACACCTGATCAGCACCGAGGGCGGTGCCCAGCACGCCCGCGTCGACGGTGGAATGCAGCAGCTCTCCGAGCACCTGGCCGCAGGCCTGGGCGACCGGGTCCGGCTCGACGAGCCAGTCACCGCCATCGCCGCCGAGAGCACCGGAGTCCGGGTCACGACGGAACGCGGCACGCACGATGCCTCGCGCGTCATCGTGGCTGTCCCGCCGACCCTGGCCGGCCGTCTGCGCTTCGACCCGGTCATGCCGAGCACCCGGGATGCGCTCACCCAGCGCATGCCGCAGGGCTCGGTCATCAAGTGCCAGGCCGTCTACGACCGTCCGTTCTGGCGCGACTCCGGGCTCAGTGGGGAAGCGGTGGGCGACACGTCTCCGGTCAAGGTCGTCTTCGACGGCACGCCACCCGGAGAAGGATCACCCGGAGTGCTCGTCGCGTTCATCGAGGCCGCCGACGCGATCCGACTCTCCGCCGTGACCCCGGAAGAGCGGCAAGGCGAGGTTCTCGACGTGCTCGCTCACTACGTGGGCGACGACGCCCGCCATCCGATGGCATTCGTCGAGCGTGACTGGAGCGCCGAGCCATGGACGCGCGGCTGCTACGGAGCACATCTGCCACCCGGAGCGTGGACGCAGGTCGGTGCGGCACTACGCGAACCGGTTGGGCCGATCCATTGGGCCGGCACCGAGACCGCGGAGCGCTGGTGTGGCTACATCGACGGCGCGATCACGTCCGGCGAGCGTGCAGCGATGGAAGTGGATGCCGCACTTTCCCGATCCGCAACGACGTCCGCCGAAACCGCGTAGCCCATGGGCGACCGCGCTGCGTACGTGCTGGTCTTCGCCTCGTCGGCGGCGGTGCTCGTGGTCGAGCTGTCGGCTCTGCGCCTTCTGGCCCCATACCTCGGCCTGACGCTCGAGATGAACACGCTGGTCATCGGGATCGTCCTGGCCGCGATCGCCGTCGGCGCGTGGTTCGGCGGCATCAGGGCCGATCAAACAGATCCGCGACGGATGCTCGGCCCCCTGCTGCTCGGCTCAGGACTCGCCATCGCGGCGACACCCGCGTTCATCCGCTGGCTCGGATCGGTCGACGAGGATCTGCTGATCCTCGGCGCGACGGCGACCCTGTTCGTTCCCGGGGCGATGTTGTCGGCGGTCTCGCCGGCGATCGCCAAGCTGCGACTGTCCACCCTCGACGAGACCGGAACCGTGGTCGGGCGCGTGGCCGGGGTCGGAACCGCCGGAGCGATCTTCGGGACGGTCGTCACCGGGTTCGTCCTCGTGTCGGCTGTTCGGGTCAGCACCATCCTCGTCGCCCTCGGCGTGTTGCTCGTCGTGGCGTCGGTCCTACTGGAACTGCGGACGCGAGGCTGGCGGGGGGCCACCGGGCCGACCGTTCTCCTGCTCGTGGTGGGACTGGGCGCTGCCTTCGCCCCCGGCAGCTGCGACGTCGAGACGAAGTACCACTGCGCATCGGTCCTGGTCGACGAGGCGCGCGACGGCGGACGTGCGCTCGTGCTCGACCGGCTGCGGCACTCGTACGTCGATCTCGACGACCCGACGCACCTGGAGTTCCCCTACGTGCGGACGATCGTCTCGGCGGTCGACGCCACGTTCCCGGCGTCCTCCCCGCTGGACGCCTACCACCTCGGCGGTGGGGCCCTCACCGTGCCGAGGTATCTGCAGGCTGTCCGCCCCGGTACTCAGAGCCTGGTCTCTGAGATCGACCCAGGTGTCGTCGAGATCAGCCGCGACGAGCTGGGCTCGTCGACGTCGGCCGACCTCACGGTTCGGGTCGAGGACGGCCGGCTCGGCCTGAGGCGGCTCACCACCGCCAGTCGCGACCTCGTGATCGGCGACGCGTTCGGTGGGGAGAGCGTGCCGTGGCACCTGACCACGGTTGAGGCGATGACCGAGGTACGGCGGGTTCTCGCCGACGGCGGCGTCTACGTCGCGAACCTCATCGACCACGCTCCGTTCGGGTTCGCCCGCGCCGAGGTGGCCACGCTACGGGCAGTGTTCGACAACGTCGCCTTGGCAGCGGAGCCGCAGACCTTCACCCAAGGCGGCGGCGGCAACCTGGTGGCGGTGGCCTCCGACGCGCCGATCGACGCCGAAGCGATGCAGGCCGAGATCGCAGAGCGCGGTGTCGCATGGGAGGTCGCGACAGGTGCGGCCCTCGACCGCTGGCAGGGCGACGCCGGGGTGCTGACCGACCAGTACGCGCCGGTCGATCAGCTCCTCACCCCGTAGGGGCCTGCGTGGCACGAGCGCGGGCGAGTCCGACGGCGAAGATGAGCAGACCGAAGACGGCGAGGACAGCGCCGACGAGGCTGGGTGCACGGAAGCCGTAACCGGCGGCGATGACGATCGAGCCGAGCCATGCGCCGAGGCCGTTCGCGATGTTCAGGGCCGAGTGGTTGAGGGCCGCGCCGAGCATCTGGGCGTCGCCGGCCACGTGCATGAGCTGGACCTGCAGGTTGACCGCCAGCACCGAGCCGAGCGCGCCCAAGACCATGACCAGCGCGAACGCCGACACGACCTGTCCGGCGGTCAGGGCAAAGGCGACGAGGGCGGCCACGAGGACGGCGAACCCCGCGAGCACTGAACGCTCCACGTCCCAGTCGGCGAGCCGCCCGGCGAACCAGGTGCCGGCCACCGAGCCGACACCGAACGCCAGGACGAAGGCGGGGATCGCGCTGCGGGACAGATCGGTGACGTCGGTGACGACCGGGGCGATGTAGCTGTACATCGCGAACACCCCGCCGAAGCCCACCATGCCGGCCGACACGGCGAACAGCACCTGCGGTCGCCGAAGCGCCGTGAGCTCCGCGCGCACGGTCGCCTCCGGATTGCCGGGTTGGTGCGGCACGAACAGCAGCACCATCGCGGCCGTGAGCATCGCCAGGCCGAGCACCGCCCAGTACGCGCTGCGCCAGCCGAGCTGCTGACCCAGCACCGTGCCCGCCGGGACGCCGACGAGTGTCGCGACCGTGAGACCGAGCATCACGCCGCTGACCGCGCGTCCGCGCCGCTCGGGTGGGACGAGGGAGACCGCGACCAGCGAGGCCACGCCGAAGTACGCCCCATGGGGCAGGCCGGAGATGAAGCGAGCCGCCATCACCTCCCAGTAGCCGTGCGCGACGGCGGTGATGGCGTTGCCGAGGCCGAGCGCCAGCACCAGCCCGACCGCGAGCTCGCGCCGCGGCAGCCGGGCCGCCAACGAGACGATGACCGGAGCGCCGATGACCACGCCGAGCGCGTAGGCGGAGATGATGTGGCCGGTGGTCGGGATCGACTCGCCGATGCCGGTGGCGATGTCGGGGAGCAGGCCCATCGTGACGAACTCGGTGGTGCCGATCGCGAAGCCACCGAGGGCGAGCGACAGGATCGCCAGACCGACGTGCGAGCTGCGGGTTCGCCCAGAGGTGGGCACCGGGGCCTGGAGCGAGGTCACGTCAGGGTCAAGTCGGCCGATCCGGTCGCTATTCCGTCGGGAGGCGATGCCACGCTGGTTCCATGCGCCGCATCACCGTCGACGAGCGCCGCGCACGTCTCGGCCTCCGGCATGCGCTGGCGGACCAGGGTGCAGCTGACGTCGTCGACGCGGCTCGGGCCGTCGTCGGGCTGCACGGCACCGATCCCGCGTCGACCTTCCTCGCCGCGCTCGCCCGCACACCCGGTGCCACCACCGATGATGTCGAGCGCGCGCTGTACGACGACCGCACCCTGGTGCGGGTTCTCGCGATGCGGCGCACGCTGTTCGCCGTGCCGCGCGAGGACGTCGGCATCGTGCTGGTCGGTGCGGGCGCCGACATCGGACGCCAGCAGCGCACGCTCCTGGCGAAGATGCTCGTCGAGTCCGAGGTCACCGACGATCCCGGCCCGTGGGTCGATCGCGCCGAAGCCGCGGCGCTGGCAGCGATGGACGGCGCCGGCGAGATCATGAGCACGGAGCTGGCCAAGGCCGACCCGTTGCTCGGCACTCGCGTCGAGATCGCCCCCGGCACCAAGTACGCCACCACGGCCAGCATCGCCAGCCGCATGCTCACCCTGATGTCGGCCGACGGCAAGGTCGTCCGCACCCGGCCCCGCGGTGGGTGGACGTCCACGCAGTTCCGCTGGGCCACGCTCGATGACTGGATCGGTCAGGTCGAGCGGCCCGACACTGCCACCGCCTCGTCAGAGATGGCGAGGCTCTGGCTCCGCTCGTACGGACCCGCTTCGCTCGACGACCTGCAGTGGTGGACGGGCTGGACGAAGACACGCACCCGGGCAGCACTCGCGACGCTCGACACCGTCGAGGTCGACCTCGACGGCTCGCCCGGCCTGCTCCTCGCCGACGATGCCGAACCGGTGCCCGCTCCCGACCCGTGGGTCGCGCTGCTCCCGGCCCTCGACCCGTCCGCGATGGGCTGGAAGCACCGCGACTTCTGCCTCGGACCGCACCGCGAGCAGCTCTACGACATCAACGGCAACGCCGGCCCCACGGTCTGGGCCGACGGGCGGATGATCGGCGGCTGGGCCCAGCGCGACGACGGCGAGGTGGTGGTCCGTCTGCTCGATGACGTCGGCGCCGAGTCGGCGGCCCGCATCGAGGAGCGCGCTGCTGCGCTCACCGCCATGCTCGGTGACGTCAGGCTCAAGGCACGCGCCCGCGGATGGACCCCGGTCGAACGCGAGCTGCGTGCCTGACCCCGCTACTCGAGTGAGTAGCGCAGCAGTGCCGTGTTCGAGTCGGGAAGCTGTCGCGCCTCGGCCAGACGAAGTGACTTCACCGGCAGCTGCGAGAACGCAGGTACGCCGTCGATCAGGACTCCGGCTCCCACCAGGACCTGCAGCTCATCGACCAGGCCTGCGGCGAGCAGGTTGTTGACCAGGGTGATGCTCCCGAACGTCAGGATGTCGTCGGTGCCATCGCGCCGAAGCTCGGCGATCTTGTCGTGCGCGTCCGCCCGGCCGACGATGGTGGTCGTCTCTCGCCACGGCCCGGTGTCGTCGCTGGTCAGGGAGTCGGACACCACGACCTTGTCCATCTCCTGGTTCCGCTGCGCGATGTCGCGTTCCAGCTGTGGCTGGCTCTCGTCGTCGAGGACCGACGGCCAGTAGTCGCGCATTCCGGCGTAGGTCGTGGCGCCGTACAGCAACGTTCCGCACGCCTGCATGAGCCCGAGGTTGTGGGTGCTGAAGGAGTCGTCGAACGGCAGCGCCATGACGTCGCCTCCCTTGGCCGCGACAAAGCCATCGACGGTCATCAGGTTGCTGACGATCACCCTGCTCATGGAACACACTCCCCCGCTCGACTGCCTCGACCCTAGTGGCGGGAACTACCGTGTGACCATGCAGCCGACGGAGCCGGGCTGGTACTGGGACCCGCAGGGCATGCCGAACCTGTTCCGCTGGTGGGACGGTGAGGGGTGGACCGACCACGTCAGCCCGATCCGCAACGTCGGCCCACCTGCCGTGGCGTCGGGGCCCGCACCATCGGAGGACGGCCGATTCCACGCCGGTGGACTCTCGTGCGCAGCGCTGCCCGAGCCCTGGACCTGGTGCCCGGACTACCCGCATCTCGACGACGCGATCGGCCAGCAGGTCGTCGTCGGCCACACGCCGCGCGGCAACTACATCGGCTGCGTGTTCATCGGCGCGCTGCCTGACGCGTATCCCGGTGACGACCTCGAAGCCATGGGGACGGCGTTCTCGTCCGCGATGCTGGACACGTTCTACCCGGCGGAGAAGCCCCATGACCCGCCTAGACCGGAGAGCGGCCTGCTGGACGGACATGAGACGTGGCGCCTCGTCGTCCCCCTCGACGTCACCGACGATCACCTGGGCTTCGCTCGCGAGACCGCCGTCTTCGTGCTCGTCGACCTGGACGGCCGGCCGGGCGTCCTCTACGCCAGCCTTCCTGAGGTTGCGAACGTCGCGATGCCGACCGCCGACGAGCTGATCGCCGACCTGCGGATCGACTGAGCGGCTCAGCCGAGCTTGGCGAGCACCTCGTTGAAGGTCTTGGACGGGCGCATGACGTCCGTGGCCTTGGCATCGTCGGGGCGGTAGTAGCCGCCGATGTCGACCGACGAGCCCTGCACGGCGAGCAGCTCGTCGGTGATCGCCTGCTCGTTGGCGGCCAGATCGCCGGCGATCTCGTCGAACGCGGCGGCGAGCTCGGCGTCCTCGGACTGTGACGCGAGCTCCTGGGCCCAGTAGAGCGCCAGGTAGAAGTGGCTGCCCCGGTTGTCGATCTCGCCGGCCTTGCGACTGGGTGACTTGTTCTCCATGAGGAACGTCTCGGTGGCGCGGTCGAGGGCGTCGCCGAGGAGCTGGGCCCGCGCGTTGTCGTCCGACGTGGCGAGGTGGTCGAGGCTGGCGGCGAGTGCCATGAACTCACCGAGGCTGTCCCAGCGCAGGTGGTTCTCCTTGACGAGCTGCTGGACGTGCTTGGGTGCCGAGCCGCCGGCGCCGGTCTCGAACAGGCCGCCGCCGTTGATGAGCGGGACGATCGAGAGCATCTTGGCGCTGGTGCCGAGCTCGAGGATCGGGAACAGGTCGGTGTTGTAGTCGCGCAGCACGTTGCCGGTGACCGAGATGGTGTCCTCGCCGCGCCGGATGCGCTCGATCGAGAACGCGCAGGCGTCGGCCGGCGACATGATCTCGATCTGCAGGCCGTCGGTGTCGTGCTCGGGCAGGTACTGCTCCACCTTGGCGATCAGGTTGGCGTCGTGGGCGCGGCTCGAGTCGAGCCAGAAAACTGCCGGCGTCTGGGAGGCGCGAGCCCGGGTGACGGCGAGCTCGACCCAATTGCGGATCGGCACGTCCTTGGTCTGGCACGCCCGCCACAGGTCACCGGGGCTGACGCTGTGCTCCAGGAGCACCGTGCCGGAGTCGTCGACGACCTGCACCGTACCCGCGGTCTCGATCTCGAACGTCTTGTCGTGGCTTCCGTACTCCTCGGCCGCCCGCGCCATCAGGCCGACATTCGGCACCGAGCCCATCGTGGTGGGGTCGAAGGCGCCGTTCGCGCGGCAGTCGTCGATCACGGCCTGGTAGATGCCGGCGTAGCTGCTGTCGGGGATGACGGCGAGGGTGTCGGCCTCCTTGCCGTCGGGGCCCCACATGTGGCCGGACGTACGGATCATGGCCGGCATGGACGCGTCGACGATGACGTCGCTCGGCACGTGCAGGTTGGAGATGCCCCGGTCGGAGTCGACCATGGCCAGCGGCGGTCCGTCGGCGAGGCCCTGCTCGATCGCGGCCTTGATCTCGGCGCCGTTGGACAGCTCGTCGAGCCCGGAGAGGATCGAGCCGAGGCCGTCGCTCGCGCTGAGGCCGGCCGCCGCCAGGTCGTCGCCGTACTGCTCGAACACGGCGGGGAAGAACGCCTTGACGACGTGGCCGAAGATGATCGGGTCCGCGATCTTCATCATCGTGGCCTTGAGATGCACCGAGAACAGCACGCCGTCGTCCTTGGCACGGGCGATCTGCGCCGTGACGAACTCATCGAGCGCGGCGCCACGCATGAACGTGCTGTCGACCACCTCACCGGCCTCGACCGGGAACGCGTCCTTGAGCACCGTGACGGTGCCGTCGTCGGCCACGTGCTGGATCGCGATCGTGCCGTCGGACTCGATGACGACGGACTTCTCGTTCGAGCGGAAGTCGTCGACGCCCATCGTCGCGACGTTGGTGCGTGAGTCGCTGCTCCACTCGCCCATCGAGTGCGGGTGCGAGCGGGCGTAGCTCTTGACCGACGCCGGCGCCCGACGGTCGGAGTTGCCCTCGCGCAGCACCGGGTTGACGGCGCTGCCCTTGACCTTGTCGTAGCGGGCACGGGCGTCCTTCTCCTCGTCCGTCGACGGGCTCTCCGGGTAGTCGGGGAGGTCGTAGCCCTGCGACTGGAGCTCGGCGATCGCGGCCTTGAGCTGCGGCACCGAGGCGCTGATGTTGGGCAGCTTGATGATGTTGGCTTCGGGCGTCTTCGCCAGGTCGCCCAGCTCGGCCAGGGCGTCGCCGATCTGCTGTTCCGGGGTAAGGCGGTCGCCGAAGAGCGCGATGATGCGGCCGGAAAGCGAGATGTCGCGCGTCTCGATGTCGACGCCGGCCGTGGAGGCATACGCCTCGATGACGGGAAGGAACGAGTAGGTGGCCAGCATCGGTGCTTCGTCGGTGTGCGTGTAGATGATCGTGGCCATGCCGAAGGGCCTCCAAGAATGAGAAGAGCTGGGGGTCGAAGGTTCGACTTTCAAGATATCCGGAGCACCGGAAGTGGCCACGCGCGGCCTTATGCTGGCGGCCATGTCCACTGAGCGTGCGCCATCCAGGTCGTCGTCCACCCTCACTGCCCGCCTCGGCGCCGAGGCGCTCGGCACCTTCTGGCTGGTGCTCGGCGGCTGCGGCACGGCCGTGCTTGCCGGCGATGACGTCGGCACTCTCGGCGTCGCCCTCGCCTTCGGCCTCACCGTGCTCACCGGCGCGTACGCGTTCGGGCACGTCTCGGGCGGCCACTTCAACCCCGCGGTGTCCGTCGGTCTGGCGACTGCAGGCCGCTTCTCCTGGCGCGAGGTGCCGTGGTACTCGGCCGCGCAGGTCGTGGGCGCCACGGTGGCCGGCGCGGTGCTGCTGCTGATCGCGTCCGGACGCAGCGGCTTCGACGCCCAGGCATCCGGGTTCGCGTCGAACGGCTACGCCGAGCGCTCCCCCGGCGGCTACAGCCTGCTCGCGGTGCTGGTCACCGAAGTGGTGCTGACCGCGTTCTTCCTGTTCGTCATCCTCGGCGCCTCGGCCAAGCGGGCCGCGGTGGGCTTCTCCGGGCTCGCGATCGGCCTCGCTCTGACACTCATCCACCTCGTGAGCATCCCGGTGAGCAACACCTCGGTGAACCCGGCCCGTTCCCTGGGTGTCGCCTGGTTCGCCGGCGGAGATGCACTCAGCCAGGTATGGCTGTTCATCCTCGCGCCGGCGATCGGTGCGGCGATCGCCGGCGTCACCCACGCGATGATCGTGGGAGATGAGCCCGCCTGAGGCGAGCTCTGCGAGCGAACGGCGGGCCAGGTCGAGTGCGTTGCGGCGAAGCCGCCCGGCGTACCGAGACCTCGTGAGCAGCCATCGAAACGTACGACGTGGTTTCGATTCCCCCAGCGGCTACTCAACCACCGAGTCGGCTACCTCAGGTCGAACCGGTCGAGCTCCATGATCTTCGTCCACGCCGCGACGAAGTCCTGGACGAACCGCTCCTTCGCGTCGTCACTCGCGTAGACCTCCGCAACGGCCCGCAGCTCGGAGTTCGAACCGAAGACCAGGTCGGCGCGGCTGCCGGTCCACCGGACGTCGCCGGAGCCGTCGCGGCCTTCGTAGATCCCGTTCTCCTCGTCGATGGACGTCCACGTGACGTCGTCGCCGAGCAGGTTGACGAAGAAGTCGTTCGTCAGAGTGCCCGGAGCGTCGGTGAGCACGCCCAGCGACGAACGGTCGAACGTGGCGCCCAGGACCCGCAGGCCGCCGACGAGCACCGTCATCTCCGGCGCGCTCAGTGTCAGCAGGTTCGCGCGGTCGACCAGCAGGTTTTCCGCGGGGAGCTGGTTGCCCTTGCCGTTGTAGTTGCGGAACCCGTCGGCACGGGGCTCCATCCACTCGAACGACTCGACGTCGGTCTGGTCGGGGGATGCGTCGACACGCCCCGGCGTGAACGGCACCGTGACGTCGTGGCCCGCTGCCTTCGCGGCCTGCTCGACGCCGACCCCGCCGGCGAGCACGATGACGTCGGCGAGCGAGGCGTGGGTTCCGTCAGTCTGCGCCGCGTTGAAGTCGGCCTGCACGCCCTCGAGCACGCCCAGGACGCGTCGCAGCTCGGCCGGGTTGTTGACCTCCCAGCCGATCTGGGGGTCCAGACGGACCCGCGCACCGTTGGCGCCGCCGCGCTTGTCGCTGCCGCGGAACGAGCTCGCCGATGCCCAGGCCGTCGAGACGAGATCGGTGACACTCAGACCTGAGGCCGCGATGCGCGCCGTGAGGTCGGCGACGCTGGCGCTCTCAAGAGCCTTGCCCTCGGGCTCGGGAAGCGGGTCCTGCCAGATGAGGACTTCGTCCGGGACCTCGGGGCCCAGGTAGCGCACGACCGGACCCATGTCGCGGTGCGTGAGCTTGAACCACGCCCGGGCGAACGCGTCAGCGAACTCCTCGGGGTTGTCCTTGAACCGCTCCGAGATCGGGCCGTAGATGGGGTCGAAGCGCAGCGACAGGTCGGTCGTCAGCATCGTCGGCAGTCGGTTCTCACCGCCGTGCGCGTCGGGGATGATCGCCTCGGCGTCCTTGGCGACCCACTGGTGGGCGCCGGCCGGGCTGCTCGAGAGCTCCCACTCGTTCCCGAAGAGGATCTCGAAGAAGTCGTTGCCGAACCGGGTCGGCGTCGTGGTCCAGGTGACCTCGAGGCCGCTGGTGATTGCATCGGGGCCTGCACCGGTGTTGAAGGAGTTCTTCCATCCCAGACCTTGCTGCTCGATCGGCGCACCCTCGGGCTCGGCGTCCACGTGGTCGTCCGGGTTCGCGGCGCCGTGCGTCTTGCCGAAGGAGTGTCCGCCGGCGATCAGCGCGACGGTCTCCTCGTCGTTCATCGCCATGCGGGCGAACGTCTCACGGATGTCGCGCGCAGCGGCGAGCGGATCGGGCTCACCATTGGGGCCCTCGGGGTTGACGTAGATCAGGCCCATCTGGACAGCAGCCAGCGGCTTCTCCAGGTCGCGCTCGCCGGAGTAGCGCTCGTCGCCGAGCCACTCGGCCTCGGGGCCCCAGTACACGTCGTCGTCGGGCTCCCACACGTCTGGGCGTCCCCCGGCGAAGCCGAACGGCGTGAAGCCCATCGACTCCAGGGACACGTTCCCGGCGAGGATCATCAGGTCAGCCCACGAGATGCTCTGGCCGTACTTCCGCTTGACCGGCCACAACAGACGACGCGCCTTGTCGAGGTTGCCGTTGTCGGGCCAGCTGTTGATCGGGGCGAACCGCTGCTGACCGGCCCCGGCGCCACCGCGGCCGTCCCACACGCGGTAGGTGCCGGCGCTGTGCCAGGCCATGCGGATCATCAGGCCGCCGTAGTGGCCGAAGTCGGCCGGCCACCAGTCCTTGGAGTCCGTGAGGACCTCGGTGATGTCGGCCTTCACGGCGGGGAGGTCGAGCGCGGAGAACGCGGCCGCGTAGTCGAACTCGGCACCGAGCGGGTTCGCGACATCGGGATTCTTGGCGAGCACCTTGAGGTTGAGGCGCTCGGGCCACCAGGTGCGGTTGGCGTCACCGGCGGTGGGATGCGCCAGCCGATCGTGGGCGACGGGGCAAGCTCCCTTCGCCTCCTCGGGCTCGTTCATCTCGCCGACGACGGCGTCCGGCTGTTCGTGGTCAGACATGCGATTCCTCCCGGATCGTGGAACAGGCGGGGCACAGGCCCCAGTACGTGACTTCGGCCTCGTCGACGACGAAGCCGTGGGCATCGGAGGCGGTGAGGCACGGTCGGTGCCCCACGGCGCAGTCCACGTCGGCGATCGCGCCGCAGGACCTGCAGACGACGTGGTGGTGGTTGTCACCGACGCGCAGCTCGTAGCGAGCGGGGGATCCCGCCGGCTCGATGCGACGCACGAGGCCGGCGTCGGTGAGGGCGTGCAACACGTCATACACGGCCTGGATCGAGACTGCGCCGAGCGAGGCACGAGCCATCTCGGCCACCATGTCGGTATCAGCGTGGGGTGCGCGCTCGAGGGCTTCGAACACCGCCAGGCGCGGACGCGTGACGCGAAGCCCGGCGGCGCGGAGCGCCTCCGCGGCATCGAGCGGGCTCGTGTCCAAGGCAACCATCGCCACCACTCTATCTGGAACCATTCCAGATCAGTCAACCCCTGCTGCCCCGACGGGCTGCAGTCGCTTCGGGTCGGTAACGTTCGGGACGTCACGCATCCCGCGACATCCCAGGAGCACTCAGTGAGCAATCCCCCTGTCAAGGTCGCCGTCACCGGAGCCGCCGGCCAGATCGGCTACAGCCTTCTCTTCCGCATCGCCAGCGGCGCGCTGCTCGGCCCTGACACCCCCGTTCAGCTTCGTCTGCTGGAGATCACGCCAGCGCTCAAGGCGCTCGAAGGCGTGGTCATGGAGCTCGACGACTGCGCGTTCACCACGCTCGACTCGGTCGAGATCGGCGACGACGCCAACCAGATCTTCGACGGCACCAACCTGGCACTGCTCGTCGGCGCCCGCCCCCGCACCAAGGGCATGGAGCGCGGCGACCTGCTCGAGGCCAACGGCGCCATCTTCACGGCGCAGGGCAAGGCCCTCAACGAGGTGGCGGCCGACGACATCCGGATCGGTGTCACCGGCAACCCGGCCAACACCAACGCCCTCATCGCGATGACGAACGCCCCCGACATCCCGAAGGAGCGCTTCAGCGCCCTCACGCGTCTCGACCACAATCGCGCTCTGTCGCAGCTGGCCGCGAAGACCGGCGCCCTGGTCGGCGACATCCGCAAGATGACGATCTGGGGCAACCACTCAGCCACTCAGTACCCGGACGTCTTCCACGCTGAGATCGGCGGCCGCAACGCCGCCGAGGTCGTTGATGACCAGGACTGGATCGAGAACGACTTCATCCCCACGGTCGCCAAGCGCGGCGCGGCCATCATCGAGGCCCGCGGTGCCTCGTCGGCGGCCTCGGCAGCGTCGGCCACGATCGACGCGGCCCGCGACTGGCTCACCGGAACACCTGACGACAACTGGGCCTCGATGGCCGTCGTATCCGACGGCTCCTATGACATACCCGAGGGCCTCATCTACTCCTTCCCCGTCACCACGTCGAACGGCGACTGGGAGATCGTTCAGGGCCTCGAGATCGACGAGTTCAGCCGCGGCAAGATGGACGCCACCGCCGCCGAGCTCACCGAGGAGCGCGACGCCGTCACGGAGCTGGGACTGATCTAGAACGCCGACACGATGTCCGGCGCCCGCTGAGGCCGGCTCAAGGCGCGGACCACGGCCACCTGCCCGTGTCGCCGCGCAGCAACGCCGGTGAGCAGGCCGAAGACGGGCGCGAGCACGTCCTCGGGGAACTCCGGGGTCGGGACGCCGACACTCGCCGCGAGGTCGTCGGAGTGGACGACCATCTCCATCAGGCGCGTCGTCAGGTAGTCCTCGGTGGTCAGTGACCAGCCCTGCCAGGGGATCAGCACCGCATCGGCCGAACGGGCCAGGAGATCAGGCAGGTCGGCGAGGGCCCCGTCGACCGCCGGCTGCAGTCCATCGGGACCGCTGGCCGCGTCACCGTCGGCATCCTCCCTGATGCGGACGTTGACCTCGTCGTCGAGGCTCGCGGTGACCCAGGTCGCCCGTTCGTAGTGCTCGAGCAGCGGGATGGGTTCATCGTCGTGCGGCTCGGCCGCAAGGATGCGCACCGTGTTGGTCAGCTGCAGCACGAGATGGTGGGCCAGGCCCCCCACAGTCATGCCGGCACACGCGCTCTCCTCGGTCCAGTGCTCGGCGACCTCCGGACGCCGTGCCAGGTCGGCGGAGATCCGAGCGGCGGTCAGAAACGTCTCGGCCATGCGTTCGTCCATGTTGCGACTCTACGTACCCGGGCGTGCGCGGCCGCAGAGGCTCAGGAGGTCTCGGTACGCCGGACGCGCTTCGCGCGTGCACACTCGACCTGGCCCGCCGTTCGCTCGCAGAGCTCGCTCAGGCGGTCTCATCACGACGGGCCGGGCGGCACCAGGAGAGCGAGCAGGCAGAGACTGATGCCGAGTGTCGTCGTCCAGAAGATGTCGAACGCCTTGCCGCGCACGCGCAGCATGCCGACATGCTCGGCCGACACGACGACCCGCGCCAGGGCCGCGGCCACGAACGTGGCGCCCACGACCATCAGGCCGGCCCGCCACGGTCCGCTGACGACCATCAGCAGACCAGCGAAGACCCCGGCCAGCAGCAGCAGGTAGATCTGAGACCCGCGGCTGCGGGGCAGGCGGAGGTTCACGCGCTTGTCCCGGCCAGACGCTGCTCGGCGACCTCGACGACGTTGGTCAGCAGCATCGCGCGGGTCATCGGCCCGACACCGCCGGGATTCGGTGCCACCCAGGCGGCCACCTCGTGCACCGACGGGTCGACGTCACCCTGGATCTTGCCGCCATCGTCACGACTCACCCCGACGTCGAGCACGGCCGCACCCGGCTTGACCATGTCGGCGGTGATGATGCCCGGCACGCCGGCCGCGGCCACGACGATGTCGGCGCGGCGGACCTCGGCGGCGAGGTCGCGAGTTCCGGTGTGGCAGAGGGTGACGGTGGCGTTCTCGCTACGACGGGTCAGCAGCAGGCCCAGGGGGCGTCCGACCGTGACACCGCGCCCGACGACCACCACGTTCGCTCCGGCGATCTCGACGTCGTGGCGCCGCAGCAGCTCGACGATGCCGCGCGGCGTGCACGGCAACGGCGCAGCCTTGCCGAGCACCAGCCAGCCGAGGTTCGTGGGGTGCAGGCCGTCGGCGTCCTTCGACGGGTCGATGCGGCCGATGATCGTGTTCTCGTCGATGCCACGCGGCAGCGGGAGCTGGACGATGTAGGTCGTGCATCCAGGGTCGTCGTTGAGCCCGTCGACGGCCTTCTCCACGTCGGTCTGCGACGCGGTGGCAGGCAGCTCGACGCGGATGGACTCCAGGCCCACCTCCGCACAGTCCTGGTGCTTGGCGTCGACGTACCAGCGGCTGCCCGGGTCGTCGCCGACGAGCACCGTGCCGAGCCCGGGGACGACGCCGCGCTCGCGGAGGACGGCAAGTCGCGTGGTCAGGTCGGCCTTGATCGCGGCCGCCACCGCCTTGCCGTCGAGGATCTGTGCCGTCACGGGGACGAGTCTTGCATGGGGCGGGAACTCAGTTCACGACAGGCAGATCGATGAACGAGGCCGCGACCGCGTTGCGCTGCAGCGCGTAGACGCCGCCCAGGAGTGCGGGCAGCTTCATCGGCGGCGGAAGCAGGTGCGGGGTGTCGCCGGAGCTGATGAGGAGGCGCAGCGAATGGCCCTTCTCGACGGTCTGGAAGGCGGGCCGGATCTCGATGTCGTAGCGGGTGACCTTCCGCGCCGGCACCCTCTGCTCGGCCGCCTTCGTGTGCGGGTGGTACGGGAGCGCGTACGCGTCGCCGGTCGACGGCCAGCTCTTCTCGCCGTCGATCGCCCGCGCCGAGCCGAGCAGCGCACCGGCGGTGATGTCGGTGACCTCACCGTTCGGGGCGACGTCCTGCAGCGTGGTGACGAACATCGTCTCCGGCCGGTTCGACGTGGCGCGCAAGGTCAGCCCGATCGGCCCGGCCAGACGCAGGTCCGAGTCCAGCGGTCCGGTGTCGTACGCGACGTCGCCCGGCTGCGGGCTCGAAAGCGGCGGATACTTCTTGCAGGTCTCGTACACCTCGCGGAAGATTCCGGCGCCCCACTGGTTGAGCGATCGCTGGCAGTACAGGGACAGCGGCTTCCAGATGATGGAGTCGGAGCCGGTTCCCTCCGTCGGCGCCTCGGTGCCGAGCTTCTTGCCGGCTCGCAGGTAGTAGCGCTCGTACGACGCCTGCTCGGACGGGTACCTCGCGATGTCGTAGCTCCCGCCACCCGGCTCGATGACGTGCAGCGGTGTCGAGGTGTCGAGCACGCCGGTGTCGACCCCCTTGAGCCAGTGGTCGAACCACGCCAGCTCGCGGCGCAGCAGGTCGGCACCCTCGCCCTGGTTGCCGTGGTCCCACGGACCGGTGAGCAGCTGGAACCGCGGGTCGGCCGCCTGGGCCGGTGCCATAGGCGCCCAGACCGATCGGCCCGCGGCGGCATTCTGCAGCCCGCTGTAGAGCAAGGGCTCACCACGCTGGAAGACGTCGTACTGCCCGCCCACGAGGTAGACCGGGACGTCGTTGTCGACGACCTTCTGCAGCACCCGTTGAGGTGCCCGCTCCTGCCAGTACGCACTGTCGTAGGTGCGGCCACGCTGGAACAGGACGTCGAGCCCGGTGGTGAGCTCGAACGGGATTCCCGCGAGCCCGTGCTGGATGCCGAGTCGCAGCGCGTCCAGCGGGTCCTTCGGGCCGCGCTCGATGGCCGGGGTGAGCGTCCGGAGTCCGAAGTAGCCGGCGATCAGGCCGAGACTGGACTCCATGTTGACGATCCCGCCGGCCACGAACAGGTCGCGGTACGGGTCGGATGCCGTGGCGATCGGGAAGATCGCCTTGAGGGGTGAGTTCGGGCCCACCTCCGCCGCCGTGAACACCTGGTCGATGCCCAGGTACGAGCCGCCGACGAGTCCGACCTTGCCGGTGCTGTTCGGCAGCTCGGCCGCCCAGCGCACCAGCTCGGCCCCGTCTTCGGCCTCCTGCTTGCCGAACAGCTGCGACTGACCCTCCGAGCCGCCGGTCCCGGCGACGTCGACGATGACGCCCAGGTAGCCGCGCTCGACCAGGCCGTCGTCGACCGTTCCGAGACCGATGTCGCCGACGCTCTTCCCGTACGGCGTCTGCACGAGGATCACGGGGAACGGCCCCTCGGCAGGTGTGGTCGTCCCCTTGATCGCCGGCGCATGGATCGAGGCCCGCAGGACCCGGCCGTCGGGCATCGTCACCGGGATGTCGGTGGTGGTGACGACGTCGTACGTCGCCTCGCCGGGTTGCCAGGGAGTCTCGGCGCTCGCCGGGGCCGACGGCGCGACCACCAACCCGACGCAAACCACCAGAGCGGCGAGCACGCGACGCATAGACTCCCTTTCAGACGTAACCGATTCAGGCGTACCGTAGAAGTGGTACGAACGTACAGATCGGCCGATGGGGAGTCAATGGTCACCAGGGCCCAGCTCGCACAGGGGCGGAGCCGTCAGCGCCGCGACGAGCTGCTCGCGGCCGCGATCGAGCTGTTTGCCGAGGGCGGCTCTCGCGCCGTCACCCACCGTGCCGTCGCCCGCCGGGCGGGCCTGCCGTCGGCCACGACCACCTACTACTTCGCGTCCATCGAGGATCTGCTCCGCGAGGCGCTCGCGGCCCACATGCAGCAGTGGATGACCGACCTCGAGGGGCTGACCAGGCTCGATCTCGGTGACATGGGCGTCGGCCTCGACGACGGGACGAAGCTGGTGAGCCAGGTCTTCGGTCTGCGCACGCCCGAGGTCGCCCGGCTCCAGCTGTCCATCTTCCTGGCCG
Source organism: uncultured Actinomycetota bacterium (assembly GCA_963839625.1). Classification (GTDB taxonomy): domain Bacteria; phylum Actinomycetota; class Actinomycetes; order Propionibacteriales; family Nocardioidaceae; genus Aeromicrobium. The sequence continues at coordinate 32,776 of CAWIWE010000039.1, forward strand.
CGACCCAGGACCCGGCCCTGCGCGACACGGCCACCGAGGCGCTTCTGTCGATCGAGAAGATGGCGGTGGGCGTGCTGTCCCGGCTGGGGATCGAGGAACCGGAGGCCCTCGCGTCCGCGGTCATCGCGATCTTCGCGGGCTCGGCGCTGCGACGTCAGAGCGACCAGAACTCCGACGAGGAGGAAGCGCGCCTGATGACCACGGCCATCCGCGGGCTCATCGCCGCCCACCTGATGGGCGAGGAGAAGGTGACCAAGGCCCTGAAGGGTTAGAGGTCGCCTCAGTGGAAGAAGTGCCGGGTTCCGGTGAAGTACATCGTGATACCGGCCTTCTCGACGGCCTCGACCACGGCGTCGTCGCGGATCGAGCCGCCCGGCTGCACGATGGCGCGGACGCCGGCGGCGATGAGGATCTCGGCGCCGTCGGGGAACGGGAAGAACGCGTCTGACGCGGCCACGGCTCCTTGTGCCCGCTCCGCACCGGCCCGATCGACCGCCAGGCGACACGAGTCGACGCGGTTCACCTGGCCCATGCCGACCCCGACCGAGGCGCCGTCCCTGGCCAGCAGGATCGCGTTGGACTTGACGGCCCGCACCGCCGTCCAGGCGAACGACAGGTCGGCAAGCATCTGCTCATCGGCGGGCTCGCCAGCCGCGAGCGTCCAGGTGGCGGGATCGTCTCCTCCGTCGCCGTCGAGCACCGCATCGACGTGGTCGCGCATCTGCACGAGGATCCCGCCGCTGATCTGCCGGAACTCGGCCGGTGGACCGCCCCCTTCCACACACCGCAGGATGCGGATGTTCTTCTTGCCTTGAAGGACGTCGACGGCGCCGTCCTCGTAGTCGGGCGCGACGATGACCTCGGTGAAGACCTCCGCGACCTGCTCGGCCATGGCCACGCTGACCGGCCGGTTGGCGGCGATCACCCCACCGAAGGCCGAGACCGGGTCGCAGGCGTGCGCCCGAGCGTGCGCCTCGGCGATGTCCGCTCCGAGCGCGATGCCGCAGGGGTTGGCGTGCTTGATGATGGCCACGGCCGGCGCATCGAAGTCGTACGCCGCTCGCCGTGCGGCGTCGGTGTCCACGTAGTTGTTGTAGGACATCTCCTTGCCGTGCAGCTGCTCAGCGGCCGCGAGCCCACCCGAGCCGTCGCGGTAGAGCGCGGCTGCCTGGTGCGGGTTCTCGCCGTACCGCAGCACGTCCTGCTTGTCCCACGCCTCGCCCGCGAACTCGGGCCAGCCGTCCTCTGCACCGACGTACGTGGCGGAGAACCAGTTGGCGACCGCGACGTCATAGGCCGCCGTGTGGGCGAACGCCTGGGCGGCCAGCTGCTTGCGCTGCTCGAGCGTGAAGCCGCCGGCACCCAGGGCTCCGCGCACCTCGCCATAGGCGTCGGGCGAGACGACGACGGCGACGCTCGGGTGGTTCTTGGCGGCGGCGCGCACCATCGACGGGCCGCCGATGTCGATCTGCTCGACGCACTCGTCTGGCGTCGCGCCGGACGCCACCGTGTCACCGAACGGGTACAGGTTGACGACGACGAGGTCGAAGGGCTCGACGCCGAGCTCGGCCAGCTGGTCCACGTGCGAGTCGAGCCGCAGGTCGGCGAGGATGCCGGCATGGACGCGGGGGTGCAGCGTCTTGACCCGGCCGTCGAGGCACTCGGGGAAGCCGGTGAGCTCCTCGACCGGCGTGACCGGCACCCCGGCGGCTTCGATGGTCTTCGCCGTCGAGCCGGTCGACACGATCGAGACGCCGGCAGCGTGGAGGTCACGGGCGAGCTCGTCGAGCCCGGACTTGTCGTACACCGACACGAGGGCGCGGCGCAGCGGGCGGATGTCGGTCACGAGGCCTCCTCGGGGTTCGTGGATTGATCGAGGGCTTCGTGGACGAGCCGCTCCACCCATTCGACGAGCATGGCTCGCTCACTCACCTTGATGCGTTCATGCAGCGTCTCGACGTCGTCGTCATCGAGCACGGGAACGGGGACCTGGGCGATGATCGGCCCGGTGTCGACGCCGTCGTCGACCACGAACAGCGTGGCTCCGGAGATCTTGACGCCGTACTCGAGGGCCTCGCTCGGCGCCTGCGTGCCCGGGAAGGACGGCAGCAGCGACGGATGCGTGTTGATGGTGCGACCGCCGAACAGTCCCAGGAAGGCCGGCCCGACGAGCCGCATGAAGCCGGCGAGCACGACGAGGTCGGGCTCGTGGGCGGCCACCGCCTCGGCGAGCTCCAGGTCCCAGTCCACCCGGTCCTCGAAGTCGTTGGGCTTGACGACGAAGGTGGGGATGTCGGCCCGCTCGGCGCGCGCGAGACCCTCGATGCCGTCGCGATCGGCGCCGACGGCGACGATCTCGGCCCCGTAGTCAGGCTCCCCCTCCTTCGGCACTGCCGCGTCGATCAGGGCCTGGAGATTGGTGCCGCCACCGGAGACGAGGACGACGAGTCGCGCCGTCCTGCGCTGGTCCGGACTGCTGGGGGGCACGGGCGCCACGATAGTGCGCCACCACGGCGCCGACGGCACCCCCCATCGCCAGCACGGGGACGGCGACGAGCAGCGGCGTGAGCCCGGGCGGACCGGCGTCTGCCATGCGCCCGGGACCGATCCCACCCCCGGACACGGCGACCGCCAGCCCGGTCACGAGTCCTGCGAGCCCCCCGGCCGTCGCCCCGAGCAGCACCCGATCGAGCAGGGCGTGATCGGACTTGCCGCCGTCATCCGCCGAGGACGAGTCGTTCGACGTCGTCGAGGCCGGCTCGGTGCGGAAGCCCGCCACGATGCCGGCCAGCAGCGGCAGCAGCCCGAGCACGAACACCCATCCGGGGAACTCCCCCGGCGCGGGCAGCGCCGCAAGGGGCGGGAACCCCGGCACGGCGCCGAGGTGTGAACCGGTGAGGTCGACGGACGTGTCGGTGCCCAGCACGAATCCCGGGCCGAGCAGCACCGACGTCGCCCACAGCACGAGGGTCGGCACGGACAGCAGACAGGTCGCCGCGAGGGCCAGCCCGCCGCCCACATCCGGGTCGAGCAGAGCCCACAGGTCGGCCGCACGGTCGAGGTGGATGGTGAGCAGCACCACGACGAGTGCGGCAGCCGACCCCAGGAGGGTCGCGACCCCGGTCCATGCTCCACGAACCACGGCTCGGACGTCGGCGCGGTCAGTGAACCACAGCATCTCGGCGCGCTGGTGCTTGCGAGCCACCCCGACCGCACTGCCGACACCCCCGACCGCGAATGCAGCAAAGGCCGCGCGCACGACCGACGTGTTGAACTCGCCGGTGTTGGTGACGGCCGACAGCACGGCGGCCACGGCGCCGCAGGTTCCGGCGACGGTCGCCGCGTACGGTGCGAGCTCCTCGACGGGATCGACGACGATCCAGCGGGCCGCCAGCGCCGTGACGAACCCGACAAGAACGACGGCGCCCAGCGGTACGAGCCGGATGGAGGTCCCCTCGACGTCCAACCCGGAACCCTGGGCCACCAGCCAGCCCTGGACCCCCGCACGCAGCAGCGCGGTGGCGGAAGCGCCGCCACCTTGCGCGAGCAGCGCCAGTCCGCTGCTGACGGCGATTCCAAGCGTGATCGCCAGGCCCGCGGTGAGGAAGGCCGGCCGCAGGTAGGGCGTCGCGGGAGGCTCGGGCACGCGTTCATCCAACCTGTAAAGTTGCGCTGTTGCACCCAGGCACGCCGGGTGTGCCAGGTCCTGGGGGCCGGGCCCGGCGGAGAGCCGGTTCCTGCTGCTGATGAAGTGAGAAGGAGGGAGAGCGGATGACGCGCGTCGACGAGTTCAACAACTTCTACTCCTCGACCTCGGCCACCGCTCTCAAGGCCACCTACGCGGTGTGCGGCGACCGCCAGGTGGCCTTCGACGCCACGGTCGACGCCTATCGACGTGCCTGGCGCGACTGGGCCAAGATCCGCGACCACCATCCCCTCGGCTGGGTCCGCAACGAAGCCTGGAAGCTCACGTCCCTCAGCCGCTCCACCCACCCGTTGCGGCGCAAGCACGAGGAGGACGCCGACGTCGAGCTGCTCGACGCGCTCGCTGACCTCCAGATGGACAACCGACGACTCATCGTGCTGCTCACGCTCGGGCAGTCCGATCTCGAGGAGGCGTCCCGCGAGGTCGGCATCCCCGCCCAGCAGGGCATCGAGGCCGTCACCGCCTCGCTCACACGGCTCGAGCAGAAGCTGGGCCAGTCGCTGGGCGAGATCGAGGAGCGCATGCACGCGCTCGGCTCCATCACCCACCGCTTCGAGATGCCCTCGTCCGGCACCATCCGCCAACGTGCCAAGGTCGGCCGGCGACGCAACACCGTCCTGCTGGTCGCCGCCGCATGGCTGCTGGTCCTCGGCGGCGGGTTCGTCGTCACCGACGGCAACGCCCTCAAGACCGGTGCCGACATCCCCCGGCGCGAGAAGATCGGCTCCGAGGGCACCGACCTCGTGCTGCTGGCCCAGAACATCGGCACCGACGACCTCCTCACCATGTCCCAGGTCAAGCGGCTCGACCCGGAGGGCACCTGGAGGGTCGTCGACACCAATGACGACACCCAGTCCACCACTCCGTACGCCACCTGCCCCACCAAGCGATTCGCCAACAGCGATCCGCTCCGCGCGTTCGTCCGCACCTACGAGGTCGGCGGGCGGACCGACGAGCGCGTGGCCCAGGCCATCGAGGTCTCGCGCAATGCCGACCAGGCCGAGGAAGCGTATCTCCGGCTCGTGCGCTGGTACTCCGACTGCGAGCATCCGCGGGTCCAGCTCGTGGGCTCGTACGTCGTGAACCGGCCGTTCGGCGACTTCCGCATCCTGCGGCTGCGATCGCACCGTTCTCCCGAGCGCACGTTCACCGTCGGGTTCAGCCACTCCGGCACGGTCACGAGCACGCTCGTGCACGAGGTCGACGGCGACACCGGGCCCGACATCAACGACTTCGCCCTCACCCTGAACGACTCCGTCAAGCAGGTCTGCACCGAGAGCGGCGGTAGGTGCACGGACGACATCGAGGTCGTCTCCACCGATCCGCCCCGCACGTCCGAGGCACCTGCGTTCCTCGGCATCGTCGACCTCCCGCCGATCGCCGACATCGACAAGGTGTGGGCGGGCGTCAAGCCGTTCCGTCCCAAGGTCAATCCTGCGGCCACCCAGTGCGACGGTGCGAACTTCCGCGGCAAGTCGGTGCGAGCCACGCAATCACGCATTTTCGTCATCCCCGAGGCGAGCGACCTCCCGCAGGCGTTCGGCGTGGCCGAGACCGTGGGCCGGTTCGGGTCCGACGACGACGCGGCGGCCTTCGTCAAGGCGATCGAGAAGCGCATCTCCAAGTGCCCGGACGCCAACCTGTCCGCCGAGGTCGACGACAAGCGTTCCATCGAGTCCGGCGACACCCGTGGCACCGCGTGGCGGGTCGGGCTCGAGGTCAACAAGAAGTCGCGGGTGTACTACCGCATGGCCGTCGTGCGCCAGGGTGCCGACGTCGCGCAGGTGACGTTCACCCCGGCTGGACGGTACGACATCAGCCAGAACGCATTCGCCGCCCTGGTCACCCGAGCCGCGCAGCGCCTCGTGTACCTTCCGTAGGCCGAGCGAGCTCTGCGAGCGAGCGCCGGAGGAGGTTGAGCGCGTCGCGGCGAAGCCGCCCGCTGACGAAACCTCGCGAGTGAAAGAAAGAACTCGCGCGATTCGTCAGAGCCCCTGGAGGATCTCCCTCATCAGGTCGGCGGTCTCCGACGGCGTCTTGCCGACCTTGACTCCGGCGGCCTCGAGTGCCTCCTTCTTGCCAGCCGCCGTGCCCGACGAGCCCGACACGATCGCACCTGCGTGGCCCATGGTCTTGCCTTCGGGAGCCGTGAACCCTGCGACGTAGCCGACGACCGGCTTGGTGACGTTCTCCTTGATGAACTCGGCCGCGCGCTCCTCGGCGTCGCCGCCGATCTCGCCGATCATCACGATCGCCTTCGTCTCAGGGTCCGCCTCGAACGCCTCGAGCGCATCGATGTGGGTGGTGCCGACGATCGGGTCGCCGCCGATGCCGATCGAGGTCGAGAAGCCGAAGTCGCGGAGCTCGAACATCATCTGGTAGGTCAGCGTGCCGGACTTGGACACCAGGCCGACCGGGCCCTTGCCGGCGATGGTGGCCGGGGTGATGCCGGCGAGCGCCTCGCCCGGCGTGATGATGCCGGGGCAGTTGGGCCCGATGATGCGGGTCTTCTTGCCCTGGGCGTGCGCCCAGAACTCGGCGGTGTCCTGCACCGGGACCCCCTCGGTGATGATCACGAGGAGACCGATGCCCGCGTCGATGGCCTCGATGACGGCGTCCTTGGTGAACGCCGGTGGCACGAAGGCGACGGACGTGTCGGCGCCGGTCTGCTCCATCGCTTCCGCGACGCTGCCGAAGACAGGCAGCTCGATCTCGCTGCCGTTGGCATCGGTGTGCGTGACGGTGGTGCCGGCCTTGCGGGCGTTGACGCCGCCCACGATGTTCGTGCCGGCCTTGAGCATCAGGGCGGTGTGCTTGGTGCC
>CAWIWE010000040.1:0-106901 GCA_963839625.1 uncultured Actinomycetota bacterium
TTGCCGTTTCCCGTGCCCGAGAAGGCCGGCTCGCCGCCCGGCCGTGAGCCGAAATCCGGCGATCCCAGCACCGGCCAGAAGCGCCGGCCCCGGTCGGAGACACTGCTCGACGACCTCAACGACGCCCAGCGCGAGGCGGTGAGCCATTCGGTCGGCCAGCTGCTGGTCGTGGCCGGCGCCGGATCGGGCAAGACGCGCGTGCTCACGCGCCGGGTCGCCTGGTTGATCGCGGCCCGAGGTGCTCATCCGGGTTCCATCCTGGCCATCACGTTCACCAACAAGGCGGCGGCCGAGATGCGCAGCCGAGTGGCGGAGCTGGTGGGCAGCGCGTCGCGGGCGATGTGGGTCAGCACGTTCCACAGCGCGTGCGTCCGCATCCTGCGCCGTGAGGCCACCCGGTTCGGGTTCACCTCGTCGTTCTCGGTCTACGACGCGGCCGACTCGCGGCGTCTCATGACTCTCGTGTGCCGCGACATGGACCTCGATCCCAAGCGCGTGAACCCGCGAGCGGTGCTGCACTGGGTCTCGAACCTCAAGAACGAGCTCGTCGATCACGAGTCGGCGGCCGGCAAGGCCGAGAACCCCACCGAGGAGCTCTACGCCGAGGCGTACGGGCACTACCAGCGTCGGCTCAAGGCGGCCAACGCCATGGACTTCGACGACCTCATCATGATGACCGTCCACCTGTTCCAGGCGTTCCCCGATGTCCGCGAGGCATACCGCCGCCGCTTCCGCCACGTGCTCGTCGATGAGTACCAGGACACCAACCACGCCCAGTACGCGCTCATCCGCGAGCTCTGCGACGACGACACCGACCTCATGGTGGTGGGCGACTCCGACCAGTCCATCTACGCCTTCCGCGGCGCCAGCATCCGCAACATCCTGGAGTTCGAGGACGACTTCGCGAACGCGTCCACCATCCTGCTGGAGCAGAACTACCGCTCGACCCAGAACATCCTCACCACCGCCAACGCCGTCATCAGTCGCAACGAGGGTCGTAAGGACAAGAACCTCTGGTCGGCCGAGGGCGACGGCGAGAAGATCGTCGGCTACGTCGGCGACGACGAGCGCGACGAGGCGCAGTTCGTGGCCGACGAGGTCGACCGGCTCACGGACTCCGGTGACGCCAAGGCGTCGGACGTCGCGGTCTTCTACCGCACCAACGCACAGAGCCGTGTGTTCGAGGAGGTGTTCATCCGGGTCGGCCTGCCCTACCGGGTCGTCGGCGGCGTGCGCTTCTACGAGCGCAAGGAGGTCAAGGACGCGCTCGCGTACGTGCGGGTGCTCGTCAACCCGCTCGACTCTGTGTCGCTGCGCCGCATCCTCAACGAGCCCAAGCGCGGCATCGGCGACCGCGCGCAGGCAGCCATCGAGCGCCTCGCGTCGCGTGAGGGCATCTCGTTCTGGGCGGCGATGCAGCGCGCCGATGAGTCTGGTGAGCTCGCCACTCGGTCGCAGTCGGCCGTCGATGCGTTCGCGACGATGATGGGCGCCCTGATGGAGATGGCCGCGTCGGGTGAGCCGGCTGACGCCGTGCTCGAGGCAGCCCTCACGCGTAGTGGCTACCTGGCCACGCTCGAGCAGAGCAACGACCCGCAGGACGAGACGCGGGTCGAGAACCTCGCCGAGCTCGTGGCCGTGGCGCGGGAGTTCGTGGTGGGCGCCGGAACGATGACGGACGAGGAGGCCGGCGCCGAGGACGACGACCTCACGCGTGGGTCTCTGGCGGCCTTCCTCGAGCAGGTCTCGCTGGTCGCCGATGCCGACTCTGTGCCCGACGAAGGCGACGGTGTCGTCACCTTGATGACGCTGCACACCGCCAAGGGGCTCGAGTTCCCCGTGGTATTCCTCACCGGGCTCGAGGACGGCGTCTTCCCGCACATGCGTTCGTTGGGCGACTCCGCCGAGCTGGAGGAGGAGCGCCGGCTCGCCTATGTGGGCATCACCCGGGCGCGCCGGTTGCTCTACGTCACCCGGGCCACGAGCCGGTCGGCGTGGGGTGCGCCGTCGTACAACCCGGCATCACGGTTCCTCGACGAGCTGCCCGACCATCTGCTCGACTGGCGTCGCGAGGCCCAGCCCGCCACGCAGTGGACGCGCCGCCCGGCCGCGTCGTCGAACTTCCGCTCGTCCAACGTGGCGGCGCGTTCGTCACGCTCGCGCGAGGTGCCGTCCCTCGATCCGGGCGACCGCGTCAGTCACGACAGCTTCGGCCTCGGCACCGTGATCGCCCTCGAGGGCGAGGGCGACAACGCCGTGGCATCGGTCGACTTCGGTTCCCAGGGCGTCAAGCGCTTGCTGCTGCGCTACGCCCCCGTCGACAAGCTGTGACGGATCAGGGGTTGATGCCGTGCTGGCGGAGCACGGGGACGGGGTCGACAGGGTCGCCGCCGCCCGGGTGGATCTCGATGTGCAGGTGCGGGCCGGTGCTGTTGCCGGTGGACCCGGTGTAGCCGATCACCTGACCGGGGTCGACCTTGTCGCCGGGCGAGGTGGCGAAGCGGCTCAAGTGGCAGTACCAGACCTCGGTGCCGTCCTGCAGCTCGACGATGATGCGGTTGCCGTAGGAGCCCTCGAAGCCGGTGGACTTCACGGTGCCGGCCGCGACCGAGACGATCGTGGAGCCGGACGGGCCGGACATGTCGAGGCCGGTGTGATAGCCGCTGGACCACAGCGAGCTGCTGGCGCCGAACTGGGCCGACAGGCGGTAGCCGGTGACCGGGAGCACCCACTGGTTCTTCTTGAGCTGGTCGGCGCGTTCCTGCGTCTTGGCGGCGAGGTTCTTGAGGGCCACCGCACGCTGCGCGACCTGCGCCTTGGCCTGCTTCTCGAGCAGATCACGGTCGAAGTCGCGGCTGACGTCGACGGTGGACCCGGCGCCGGCGTCTCCGTCGCTACCGGTGTAGTTGGCGGAGATGGTCTGGTAGTTGGCGCTCAGGACGTCGCTGTCGGTGTGCGAGGACGCGACGGAGGAGCCGATTCCGGCTGCGACCAGGGCAAATGCGCCCGCGATCGCGGGTGTGGGACGGAAGCTGCGACGGCCGCGGCGGGAAGCCGCTCGCCGGCCGCTCGACCTCTGAGGGGTCTGCTGGCGTACGTCCAGTCGGCGTTTGGGCGCAGACGAACTCACGCAGGAAACCTCCGGATGGAGAGCAGGAACTCGTCGAGTCTAAGGGACTCGTGAGTAACGTCAACTCGACAACCCGGTGAATGTGGGCTGATGACAGGGTATTTGAGCCTGTGGAGCGGGGTCTGAGGGACGCTCGGAGTCCAGGTGTGAGGGCTCTCACGCCGTGGCGTCACACTGTGGGCATGAGACGCCGCGTGGTGGTGGGTGGATTCGATGCCGATCGCGCCCGGGACACCGCTCGGCGGCTGCGCGACGGGGGAGACGAGGTCGTCCTGCTGAACGCCGACCTCGACGTGGAACAGCTCGGCCGTGCCGCTGTCGCCGAGGACGCCACCGAAGTGGTGGTCGGCAGCAAGAGCGAGGCCGAAAGGTTGCATGAGTGGCTCAACGAGCGTGGGGTGGGTCACGTCACGGTCCGACCAGTGTGAATACGCACCAAATCACCCCTGAACGACAGGGTCAGCGGTCCTCGATGTCCGCGACGAAGGCCCGCACGGCGTCCGCCACCATCTGCGGCTGTGTCTGGACGACCCAGTGGCTGGCGACGACGTCGAGACGCCGGAGGTCGGGCGCGAACGACTCGACGTCGTCGAGGAGCGCCGGCGTGACGTAGGCGTCCTTCGTCGGCACGATCAGCTGCACGGGCACCGCGGTGGTGGCGCGGCGGAACTCCAGCCGGTTCGCGCGGTAGAGGTTGATGCCGTTCACCGCATCCGCCTTGAACGCCGAGCTGGACCAGTGGCCGACGCCTTCACTCTTCTCCAACCGGCCACGGATGTAGCCACCCAGCCGGGAGAAGGCGAGCTCCGGCAGCAGCGGGACCTGAAGCGCCCCGACGTACCACGAGCGCAGGACCTGACGTCCGACCGCGCCGTACCGGCGCCGGCGCAGCCCGTGGCGCAGGAAGTGGGCGAACAGGTTGAGCCCTGGTCCGCTGATCGAGGTGAAGGATGCGAGGCGGCCCCGCAGCCGGGAATCGTTCGACTCACGCATCACCGCGGCCCAGAGCTGGGTCGAACCCCAGTCGTGACCCACGAGATGGACCGGACGTCCGTCGGGGGCGACCTCGTCGAGCACGGCGACGAGATCGTCGACCAGCCGGTTCATCCGGTAGCCGGCTCGCGACGTGGGTGTGGATGACTCCCCGGCACCGCGCACGTCGTACGTGGCCACCCGGTGGTCGTGCTCCAGGTCGTCGACGACGCGGTCCCAGACCGTCCGGTTGTCCGGGAAGCCGTGCACCAGCACGACGATGGGACCGTCCTCCGGGCCGCTGACCTGCAGGCTGAGCTCGATGTCGGCGGCGGAGATACGGGTGGCGCTCATGGGTGTCCTGTTCGTCCGGCGTTCAAGGCAGTACCGAAGTCACCGTAATCGGAGTGACCCCAGGGCGCTGATCGAGGGACGAGCGGATAGAGTCACGAACGCTCAATTCACACTCTGCCGTTTGCCGTCCGCGGCCCGGCACCCCCGCCGGAGGGAATGGACATCACCGTGGATCTGATGGAGTACCAGGCGAAGGAGCTTTTCGCCAAGCACGACGTCCCCGTCACCGAGGGAATCGTCGCCACCACACCCGAAGAGGCGAAGGCCGCGGCCGAGCAGCTCGGCGTCGTCGTCGTCAAGGCGCAGGTGAAGGCCGGCGGCCGCGGCAAGGCTGGTGGCGTCAAGCTCGCCAAGACTCCGGACGAGGCGTTCGAGCACGCCCAGGCGATCCTCGGCATGCAGATCAAGGGCCTGACGGTCAACCGGGTCCTCATCGCTCCCGGCGCCAGCATCGAGGAGGAGTACTACTTCTCGTACCTGCTCGACCGCGCCAACCGCCGCTACCTCTGCATCGCCAGCGTCGAGGGCGGCGTGGAGATCGAGGAGGTCGCCAAGACCAACCCCGACGCCGTCAAGAAGATCGCGATCGACCCGGGCACCGGCGTCGACGACGCGAAGGCCCGCGAGATCGTCGCCGAGGCCAAGTTCCCCGCCGAGCTCACCGACCAGGCGATCACCATGGTGCTCGCCCTGTGGAAGGTGTTCGTCGAGGAGGACGCCACCCTCGTCGAGGTCAACCCGCTCGCCCGTCTCGAGGGTGACGTGCTGGAGGCGCTCGACGGCAAGGTGTCGCTCGACGACAACGCCGACTTCCGACACGAGGACCACGCGACGTTCGAGGACAAGGAGTCGGCCGACCCGCTCGAGGCGAAGGCCAAGGAGAAGGGCCTCAACTACGTCAAGCTCGACGGCGCAGTGGGCATCATCGGCAACGGCGCCGGCCTGGTCATGAGCACGCTCGACGTCGTCGCGTACGCCGGCGAAGCACACGGGGGCGTCAAGCCCGCCAACTTCCTCGACATCGGCGGTGGCGCATCCGCCCAGGTCATGGCCGACGGTCTCGATGTCATCCTCGGCGACGAGCAGGTGAAGTCGGTGTTCGTCAACGTCTTCGGCGGCATCACGTCGTGCGATGCGGTGGCCAACGGCATCGTCGGCGCGCTCGACCTGCTCGGCGACAACGCCACCAAGCCGCTCGTCGTCCGCCTGGACGGCAACGCGGTCGAAGAAGGACGTCGGATCCTCGAGGAGCGCAACCACCCCCTCGTGACCCTCGTCGACACCATGGACGGCGCCGCCGACAAGGCCGCCGAGCTCGCGAACGCCTGAGAGACGGGGAACATGTCGATCTACCTGAACAAGGACTCCAAGGTCATCGTCCAGGGCATCACCGGCGGTGAAGGCACCAAGCACACCGCCCTGATGCTCAAGGCCGGCACGAACATCGTGGGCGGCGTCAACGCCCGCAAGGCCGGCACCACCGTCACGCACACCGATGCCAACGGCAGCGAGATCGAGCTGCCTGTCTTCGGCAGCGTCGCGGAAGCGATGGAGCAGACCGGCGCCGACACGTCCGTCGCCTTCGTGCCACCGGCGTTCACCAAGGACGCCGTCATCGAGGCCATCGACGCGGGCATCGGTCTCCTCGTGATCATCACCGAGGGGGTCCCGGTGCAGGACACCGCCGAGTTCTGGGCGCACGCCCAGGGCAAGAAGACCCGCATCATCGGGCCCAACTGCCCCGGCATCATCACGCCGGGCGAGGCGCTCGCCGGCATCACCCCGGCCACCATCGCCGGCAAGGGCCCGGTCGGCCTGGTGTCCAAGTCCGGCACGCTGACCTACCAGATGATGTTCGAGCTCCGCGACTTCGGCTTCTCGACCTCGATCGGCATCGGCGGCGACCCGATCGTCGGCACCACCCACATCGATGCGCTCGAGGCGTTCGAGGCGGACCCTGAGACGAAGGCGATCGTGATGATCGGCGAGATCGGCGGCGACGCCGAGGAGCGCGCGGCCGAGTTCATCAAGGAGAACGTCACCAAGCCGGTCGTCGGCTACGTCGCAGGGTTCACGGCTCCCGAAGGCAAGACCATGGGCCACGCAGGTGCGATCGTGTCGGGCTCGTCGGGCACGGCGGCTGGCAAGAAGGAGGCACTCGAGGCCGCCGGAGTCAAGGTCGGCAAGACGCCGTCGGAGACCGCCGACCTGATGAGGGAGATCCTCAAGGGGCTCTGACGAATCGCGCGAGTTCTTTCTTTCACTCGCGAGGTTTCGTCAGCGGGCGGCTTCGCCGCGACGCGCTCAACCTCCTCCGGCGCTCGCTCGCAGAGCTCGCTCGGCCTACGGAAGGTACACGAGGCGCTGCGCGGCTCGGGTGACCAGGGCGGCGAATGCGTTCTGGCTGATGTCGTACCGTCCAGCCGGGGTGAACGTCACCTGCGCGACGTCGGCACCCTGGCGCACGACGGCCATGCGGTAGTAGACCCGCGACTTCTTGTTGACCTCGAGCCCGACCCGCCACGCGGTGCCACGGGTGTCGCCGGACTCGATGGAACGCTTGTCGTCGACCTCGGCGGACAGGTTGGCGTCCGGGCACTTGGAGATGCGCTTCTCGATCGCCTTGACGAAGGCCGCCGCGTCGTCGTCGGACCCGAACCGGCCCACGGTCTCGGCCACGCCGAACGCCTGCGGGAGGTCGCTCGCCTCGGGGATGACGAAAATGCGTGATTGCGTGGCTCGCACCGACTTGCCGCGGAAGTTCGCACCGTCGCACTGGGTGGCCGCAGGATTGACCTTGGGACGGAACGGCTTGACGCCCGCCCACACCTTGTCGATGTCGGCGATCGGCGGGAGGTCGACGATGCCGAGGAACGCAGGTGCCTCGGACGTGCGGGGCGGATCGGTGGAGACGACCTCGATGTCGTCCGTGCACCTACCGCCGCTCTCGGTGCAGACCTGCTTGACGGAGTCGTTCAGGGTGAGGGCGAAGTCGTTGATGTCGGGCCCGGTGTCGCCGTCGACCTCGTGCACGAGCGTGCTCGTGACCGTGCCGGAGTGGCTGAACCCGACGGTGAACGTGCGCTCGGGAGAACGGTGCGATCGCAGCCGCAGGATGCGGAAGTCGCCGAACGGCCGGTTCACGACGTACGAGCCCACCAGCTGGACCCGCGGATGCTCGCAGTCGGAGTACCAGCGCACGAGCCGGAGATACGCTTCCTCGGCCTGGTCGGCATTGCGCGAGACCTCGATGGCCTGGGCCACGCGCTCGTCGGTCCGCCCGCCGACCTCGTAGGTGCGGACGAACGCGCGGAGCGGATCGCTGTTGGCGAATCGCTTGGTGGGGCAGGTGGCGTACGGAGTGGTGGACTGGGTGTCGTCATTGGTGTCGACGACCCTCCAGGTGCCCTCCGGGTCGAGCCGCTTGACCTGGGACATGGTGAGGAGGTCGTCGGTGCCGATGTTCTGGGCCAGCAGCACGAGGTCGGTGCCCTCGGAGCCGATCTTCTCGCGCCGGGGGATGTCGGCACCGGTCTTGAGGGCGTTGCCGTCGGTGACGACGAACCCGCCGCCGAGGACCAGCAGCCATGCGGCGGCGACCAGCAGGACGGTGTTGCGTCGCCGGCCGACCTTGGCACGTTGGCGGATGGTGCCGGACGAGGGCATCTCGAAGCGGCGGGTGATGGAGCCGAGCGCGTGCATGCGCTCCTCGATCTCGCCCAGCGACTGGCCCAGCTTCTGCTCGAGCCGTGTGAGCGAGGCGGTGACGGCCTCGATGCCCTGCTGGGCGGGGATGCCGACCTCGCGGGACGCCTCCTCGAGATCGGACTGCCCGAGCGTGAGCAGCACGATGAGTCGTCGGTTGTCCATCTGGAGGTCAGCGAGCGCGTCGAGCAGCTCGACGTCGGCGTCCTCCTCGTGCTTGCGCCGCAACGGGTGGGTGGAGCGGCTGAGGGACGTGAGCTTCCAGGCTTCGTTGCGGACCCAGCCGAGGGGATGGTGGTCGCGGATCTTGGCCCAGTCGCGCCAGGCACGTCGATAGGCGTCGACCGTGGCGTCGAAGGCCACCTGGCGGTCGCCGCACACCGCGTAGGTGGCCTTGAGAGCGGTGGCCGAGGTCGAGGAGTAGAAGTTGTTGAACTCGTCGACGCGCGTCATCCGCTCTCCCTCCTTCTCACTTCATCAGCAGCAGGAACCGGCTCTCCGCCGGGCCCGGCCCCCAGGACCTGGCACACCCGGCGTGCCTGGGTGCAACAGCGCAACTTTACAGGTTGGATGAACGCGTGCCCGAGCCTCCCGCGACGCCCTACCTGCGGCCGGCCTTCCTCACCGCGGGCCTGGCGATCACGCTTGGAATCGCCGTCAGCAGCGGACTGGCGCTGCTCGCGCAAGGTGGCGGCGCTTCCGCCACCGCGCTGCTGCGTGCGGGGGTCCAGGGCTGGCTGGTGGCCCAGGGTTCCGGGTTGGACGTCGAGGGGACCTCCATCCGGCTCGTACCGCTGGGCGCCGTCGTTCTTGTCGGGTTCGTCACGGCGCTGGCGGCCCGCTGGATCGTCGTCGATCCCGTCGAGGAGCTCGCACCGTACGCGGCGACCGTCGCCGGAACCTGCGGCGCCGTGGCCGCCGTGCTGTCGGCCGTCACCAACACCGGCGAGTTCAACACGTCGGTCGTGCGCGCGGCCTTTGCTGCATTCGCGGTCGGGGGTGTCGGCAGTGCGGTCGGGGTGGCTCGCAAGCACCAGCGCGCCGAGATGCTGTGGTTCACCGACCGCGCCGACGTCCGAGCCGTGGTTCGTGGAGCATGGACCGGGGTCGCGACCCTCCTGGGGTCGGCTGCCGCGCTCGTCGTGGTGCTGCTCACCATCCACCTCGACCGTGCGGCCGACCTGTGGGCTCTGCTCGACCCGGATGTGGGCGGCGGGCTGGCCCTCGCGGCGACCTGTCTGCTGTCCGTGCCGACCCTCGTGCTGTGGGCGACGTCGGTGCTGCTCGGCCCGGGATTCGTGCTGGGCACCGACACGTCCGTCGACCTCACCGGTTCACACCTCGGCGCCGTGCCGGGGTTCCCGCCCCTTGCGGCGCTGCCCGCGCCGGGGGAGTTCCCCGGATGGGTGTTCGTGCTCGGGCTGCTGCCGCTGCTGGCCGGCATCGTGGCGGGCTTCCGCACCGAGCCGGCCTCGACGACGTCGAACGACTCGTCCTCGGCGGATGACGGCGGCAAGTCCGATCACGCCCTGCTCGATCGGGTGCTGCTCGGGGCGACGGCCGGCGGGCTCGCAGGACTCGTGACCGGGCTGGCGGTCGCCGTGTCCGGGGGTGGGATCGGTCCCGGGCGCATGGCAGACGCCGGTCCGCCCGGGCTCACGCCGCTGCTCGTCGCCGTCCCCGTGCTGGCGATGGGGGGTGCCGTCGGCGCCGTGGTGGCGCACTATCGTGGCGCCCGTGCCCCCCAGCAGTCCGGACCAGCGCAGGACGGCGCGACTCGTCGTCCTCGTCTCCGGTGGCGGCACCAATCTCCAGGCCCTGATCGACGCGGCAGTGCCGAAGGAGGGGGAGCCTGACTACGGGGCCGAGATCGTCGCCGTCGGCGCCGATCGCGACGGCATCGAGGGTCTCGCGCGCGCCGAGCGGGCCGACATCCCCACCTTCGTCGTCAAGCCCAACGACTTCGAGGACCGGGTGGACTGGGACCTGGAGCTCGCCGAGGCGGTGGCCGCCCACGAGCCCGACCTCGTCGTGCTCGCCGGCTTCATGCGGCTCGTCGGGCCGGCCTTCCTGGGACTGTTCGGCGGTCGCACCATCAACACGCATCCGTCGCTGCTGCCGTCCTTCCCGGGCACGCAGGCGCCGAGCGAGGCCCTCGAGTACGGCGTCAAGATCTCCGGAGCCACGCTGTTCGTGGTCGACGACGGCGTCGACACCGGGCCGATCATCGCCCAGGTCCCCGTTCCCGTGCTCGATGACGACGACGTCGAGACGCTGCATGAACGCATCAAGGTGAGTGAGCGAGCCATGCTCGTCGAATGGGTGGAGCGGCTCGTCCACGAAGCCCTCGATCAATCCACGAACCCCGAGGAGGCCTCGTGACCGACATCCGCCCGCTGCGCCGCGCCCTCGTGTCGGTGTACGACAAGTCCGGGCTCGACGAGCTCGCCCGTGACCTCCACGCTGCCGGCGTCTCGATCGTGTCGACCGGCTCGACGGCGAAGACCATCGAAGCCGCCGGGGTGCCGGTCACGCCGGTCGAGGAGCTCACCGGCTTCCCCGAGTGCCTCGACGGCCGGGTCAAGACGCTGCACCCGCGCGTCCATGCCGGCATCCTCGCCGACCTGCGGCTCGACTCGCACGTGGACCAGCTGGCCGAGCTCGGCGTCGAGCCCTTCGACCTCGTCGTCGTCAACCTGTACCCGTTCGGTGACACGGTGGCGTCCGGCGCGACGCCAGACGAGTGCGTCGAGCAGATCGACATCGGCGGCCCGTCGATGGTGCGCGCCGCCGCCAAGAACCACCCGAGCGTCGCCGTCGTCGTCTCGCCCGACGCCTATGGCGAGGTGCGCGGAGCCCTGGGTGCCGGCGGCTTCACGCTCGAGCAGCGCAAGCAGCTGGCCGCCCAGGCGTTCGCCCACACGGCGGCCTATGACGTCGCGGTCGCCAACTGGTTCTCCGCCACGTACGTCGGTGCAGAGGACGGCTGGCCCGAGTTCGCGGGCGAGGCGTGGGACAAGCAGGACGTGCTGCGGTACGGCGAGAACCCGCACCAGGCAGCCGCGCTCTACACGCGACGGCTCGGGTGGGCTCGCGGCCGCTGAGCAGCTGCACGGCAAGGAGATGTCCTACAACAACTACGTGGACACCGACGCCGCACGGCGAGCGGCGTACGACTTCGATGCGCCGGCCGTGGCCATCATCAAGCACGCCAACCCCTGCGGCATCGCGCTCGGAGCGGACATCGCCGAGGCGCACGCTCGGGCGCACGCCTGCGACCCGGTCTCGGCCTTCGGTGGGGTGATCGCCGCCAACCGGCCGGTCAGCGTGGCCATGGCCGAGCAGGTCGCGGAGGTCTTCACCGAGGTCATCGTCGCGCCCGACTACGAGGACGGCGCCGTCGACGTCCTTCAAGGCAAGAAGAACATCCGCATCCTGCGGTGTGTGGAAGGCGGCGGTCCACCGGCCGAGTTCCGGCAGATCAGCGGCGGGATCCTCGTGCAGATGCGCGACCACGTCGATGCGGTGCTCGACGGCGACGGAGGAGACGATCCCGCCACCTGGACGCTCGCGGCTGGCGAGCCCGCCGATGAGCAGATGCTTGCCGACCTGTCGTTCGCCTGGACGGCGGTGCGGGCCGTCAAGTCCAACGCGATCCTGCTGGCCAGGGACGGCGCCTCGGTCGGGGTCGGCATGGGCCAGGTGAACCGCGTCGACTCGTGTCGCCTGGCGGTCGATCGGGCCGGTGCGGAGCGGGCACAAGGAGCCGTGGCCGCGTCAGACGCGTTCTTCCCGTTCCCCGACGGCGCCGAGATCCTCATCGCCGCCGGCGTCCGCGCCATCGTGCAGCCGGGCGGCTCGATCCGCGACGACGCCGTGGTCGAGGCCGTCGAGAAGGCCGGTATCACGATGTACTTCACCGGAACCCGGCACTTCTTCCACTGAGACGCGATCAGCCCTTCAGGGCCGTGGTCACCTTCTCCTCGCCCATCAGGTGGGCGGCGATGAGCCCGCGGATGGCCGTGGTCATCAGGCGCGCTTCCTCCTCGTCGGAGTTCTGGTCGCTCTGACGTCGCAGCGCCGAGCCCGCGAAGATCGCGATGACCGCGGACGCGAGGGCCTCCGGTTCCTCGATCCCCAGCCGGGACAGCACGCCCACCGCCATCTTCTCGATCGACAGAAGCGCCTCGGTGGCCGTGTCGCGCAGGGCCGGGTCCTGGGTCGCGGCCAGGAAGATGGACAGCTGGAGCCGGGCGACCTCGGGCGTGCGCAGACCGAAGACCTGGCTCACCAGCTTCGTCCCGTCGTCGAGGCCGACGCCCATGTCACCGAGATCGAGCCTGGTCAGCCCCTCGAGGTCGGTCATCCACTGCTGCATGTGGGCCGCGAGCGCCTCGCGGAGCAGGTCCTCGATGGACGCGAAGTAGTAGGTGGTCGTGGCCGACGGCAGGCCCGCCCGGCGGGCGACGGCACGGTGGGTGACGGCGCGAGAGCCGCCCTCGGCAAACAGCTCGATCGCGGCCGCGAGCAGCTCGTCGCGGCGCTGACGGCTCCGCCCCTGTGCGAGCTGGGCCCTGGTGACCATTGACTCCCCATCGGCCGATCTGTACGTTCGTACCACTTCTCTGTGCGTCTGGGGCGAGTCTATGACGCCGTGCGTGCGCGTCATGGCGCTCTTCGTCGGGTTGATGCGATCGATCTGCCTGTCGTGAACTGACTTCCCGCCCCATGCAAGACTCGTCCCCGTGACGGCACAGATCCTCGACGGCAAGGCGGTGGCGGCCGCGATCAAGGCCGACCTGACCAAGCGACTTGCCGGCCTCCGCGAGCGCGGCGTCGTCCCCGGGCTCGGCACGGTGCTCGTCGGCGACGATCCGGGCAGCCGCTGGTACGTCGACGCCGAGCACCAGGACTGCGCGGACGTGGGCCTGGAGTCCATCCGCGTCGAGCTGCCCGCCACGCGCAACGCAGGCCGACGTGGAGAAGGTCGTCGACGGGCTCAACGACGACCCTGGATGCACGACCTACATCGTCCAGCTCCGTTGCCGCGTGGCATCGACGAGAACGCGATCATCGGTCGCATCGAC
The DNA here is from genome assembly GCA_963839625.1 of uncultured Actinomycetota bacterium. Classification (GTDB taxonomy): domain Bacteria; phylum Actinomycetota; class Actinomycetes; order Propionibacteriales; family Nocardioidaceae; genus Aeromicrobium. The sequence continues at coordinate 13,249 of CAWIWE010000040.1, forward strand.
CCGTCGAAGGACGCCGACGGCCTGCACCCCACGAACCTCGGCTGGCTGGTGCTCGGCAAGGACGCGCCGCTGCCGTGCACGCCGCGCGGCATCGTCGAGCTGCTGCGGCGCCATGACGTCGAGATCGCCGGAGCGAACGTGGTGGTCGTGGGGCGCGGCGTCACGGTCGGGCGCCCCCTGGGCCTGCTGCTGACCCGTCGCAGCGAGAACGCCACCGTCACCCTCTGCCACACCGGCACCCGCGACCTCGCCGCCGAGGTCCGCCGCGCCGACATCGTCGTGGCCGCGGCCGGCGTTCCGGGCATCATCACCGCCGACATGGTCAAGCCGGGTGCTGCCGTGCTCGACGTCGGGGTGAGTCGCGACGAGGGCGGCAAGATCCAGGGCGACGTCGACCCGTCGGTGCACGAGGTGGCCGCCTGGGTGGCACCCAATCCCGGCGGTGTCGGACCGATGACCCGCGCGATGCTGCTGACCAACGTCGTCGAGGTCGCCGAGCAGCGTCTGGCCGGGTCGGCGCGTGAACCTCCGCCTGCCGCGCAGCCGCGGGTCACAGATCTACCTGCTGCTGCTGGCCGGGGTCTTCGCTGGTCTGCTGATGGTCGTCAGCGGACCGTGGCGGGCCGGCCTGATGGTCGTGGGCGCCACGTTCGTGGTCGCGGCCCTGGCGCGGGTCGTCGTGTCGGCCGAGCACGTCGGCATGCTGCGCGTGCGCGGCAAGGCGTTCGACATCTTCTGGACGACGACGCTCGGCATCAGTCTCTGCCTGCTCGCCCTCCTCGTGCCGCCCGGCCCGTCGTGAATCGGGTCCTCGCTTACGTAGAGTCGCAGCATGGACGACGAACGCATGGCCGAGACCTTTCTGACCGCCGCTCGGATCTCCGCTGACCTGGCCCGGCGTCCGGAGGTCGCCGAGAACTGGACCGAGGAGAGCACGTGTGCCGGCATGTCCGTCGGCGGCCTGGCCCACCATCTCGTGCTGCAGCTGACCAACACGGTGCGCATCCTGGCGGCCGAGCCGCACGACGACGCACCCATCCCGCTGCTCGAGCACTACGAACGGGCGACCTGGGTCACCGCGAGCCTCGACGACGAGGTCAACGTCCGGATCAGGGAGGATGCGGACGGTGACGCGGCCAGCGGTCCCGATGGACTGCAGCCGGTGGTCGACGGCGCCCTCGCCGACCTGCCTGATCTCCTGGCCGGGTCGGCCGATGTGGTGCTGATCCCGTGGCAGGGCTGGTCATTGACCACCGAGGACTACCTGACGACCCGCTTGATGGAGATGGTCGTCCACTCCGACGACCTCGCGGCGAGTGTCGGTGTCCCGACGCCGGAGTTCCCCGAGGACGTGCTCGGCCCGGTGTTCACGCTGCTCACCGGCGTGGCTGCGCGGCGCCACGGGCAGGTGGCCGTGGTCCGCGCCTTGAGCCGGCCTCAGCGAGCTCCGGACATCGTGTCGGCGTTCTGACTAGATGAGTCCCAGCTCGGTGACGGCGTCGCGCTCCTCGATGAGCTCGGCGGCGGTGGCGTCCATCTTGCCGCGGCTGAACTCGTCGATCTCCAGGCCCTGGACGATCTCCCAGTCGCCGTTCGACGTGGTGACGGGGAAGGAGTAGATGAGGCCCTCGGGCACCTCGTAGGAGCCGTCGGAGACGACGGCCATCGAGGCCCAGTTGTCGTCGGGCGTTCCGGTGAGCCAGTCGCGCGCCGCGTCGATGGTGGCCGACGCCGCCGAGGCCGCCGACGAGGCGCCGCGGGCCTCGATGATGGCCGCGCCGCGCTTGGCGACCGTGGGGATGAAGTCGTTCTCGATCCAGTCCTGGTCGTCGACGACCTCGGCGGCGTTGCGGCCGCCGATCTCGGCGTGGAAGACGTCCGGGTACTGGGTGGCGGAGTGGTTGCCCCAGATCGTCATCTTGCGGATGTCGCCGACCTGGGCGCCGGTCTTGGCGGCCAGCTGCGACAGAGCGCGATTGTGGTCGAGACGCGTGAGGGCGCTGAAGCGCTCCTTCGGGATGTCGGGGGCGTTCGTCATCGCGATGAGGGCGTTGGTGTTGGCCGGGTTGCCGGTGACGCCGATCCGGATGTCGTCGGCCGCCACCTCGTTGAGAGCCTTGCCCTGCGCCGTGAAGATGGCGCCGTTGGCCTCGAGCAGGTCGCCGCGCTCCATGCCCTTGGTGCGGGGGCGGGCGCCGACGAGCAGCGCCAGGTTGGTGCCGTCGAAGATCTGGCTGGCGTCGTCGCCGATCTCGACCGAGTCGAGTGTGGTGAACGCGCAGTCGTCGAGCTCCATGACCACGCCTTCGAGCGCCTTGAGCGCGGGCGTGATCTCCAGCAGACGGAGCTGAACGGGGGTGTCAGGGCCGAGCAGCGCGCCGCTGGCGATGCGGAAGAGAAGGCTGTAGCCGATCTGGCCGGCGGCTCCGGTGACGGCGACCTTGACGGGGGGATTGCTCACTGAGTGCTCCTGGGATGTCGCGGGATGCGTGACGTCCCGAACGTTACCCAGCCGAAGCGGCTCCAGCCCGTCGGGGCAGGAGGGGTTGACTGATCTGGAATGGTTCCAGATAGGCTGGCGGCGATGGTCACCTTGGACACGAGCCCGCTCGATGCCGCGGAGGCGCTCCGCGCCGCCGGACTTCGCGTCACGCGTCCGCGCCTCGCGGTGTTCGATGCCCTCGAGCGCGCGCCCCACGCTGACACCGACACGGTGGCCGAGATGGCTCGAGCCTCGCTCGGCGCGGTCTCGATCCAGGCCGTGTACGACGTGTTGCGCGCCCTCACCGACGCCGGCCTCGTGCGTCGCATCGAGCCGGCGGGATCCCCCGCTCGCTACGAGCTGCGCGTCGGTGACAACCACCACCACGTCGTCTGCCGGTCCTGCGGCGCGATCGCCGACGTGGACTGCGCCGTGGGGCACCGACCGTGCCTCACCGCCTCCGATGCCCACGGCTTCGTCGTCGACGAGGCCGAAGTCACCTACTGGGGCCTGTGCCCCGCCTGTTCCACGATCCGGGAGGAATCGCATGTCTGACCACGAACAGCCGGACGCCGTCGTCGGCGAGATGAACGAGCCCGAGGAGGCGAAGGGAGCATGCCCCGTCGCCCACGACCGGCTGGCGCATCCCACGGCCGGTGACGCCAACCGCACCTGGTGGCCCGAGCGCCTCAACCTCAAGGTGCTCGCCAAGAATCCCGATGTCGCGAACCCGCTCGGTGCCGAGTTCGACTACGCGGCGGCGTTCTCCGCGCTCGACCTCCCCGCCGTGAAGGCCGACATCGCCGAGGTCCTCACCGACTCCAAGGACTGGTGGCCGGCCGACTTCGGCCACTACGGCGGACTGATGATCCGCATGGCGTGGCACAGCGCCGGCACCTACCGCGTGTGGGACGGCCGCGGTGGCGCCGGGGCCGGCCAGCAGCGGTTCGCCCCGATCAACAGCTGGCCCGACAACGGCAACCTCGACAAGGCGCGTCGTCTGCTGTGGCCGGTCAAGCGGAAGTACGGCCAGAGCCTGTCGTGGGCGGACCTGATGGTCCTCGCCGGCAACGTGTCCCTGGAGTCGATGGGCTTCACGCCGTTCGGCTTCGCCGGCGGACGCGCCGACGTGTGGGAGCCCGACGACGACGTGTACTGGGGTCCCGAGACCGAGTGGCTCGGCGACGAGCGCTACTCCGGCGAGCGCGACCTGGAGAAGCCGCTGGCTGCCGTCCAGATGGGCCTGATCTACGTCAACCCCGAGGGCCCCAACGGTGAGCCCGATCCGCTCGCGGCCGCGCGGGACATCCGCGAGACGTTCGCCCGCATGGCGATGAACGACGAGGAGACCGTCGCGCTGATCGCCGGCGGGCACTCCTTCGGCAAGACGCACGGCGCCGCGAACCCGGACGACCACGTGGGCGCAGAGCCCGAGGGTGCGCCGATCGAGCAGCAGGGCCTGGGATGGAAGAACTCGCTTCGGCACCGGCGCCGGCCCCGATGCGATCACCAGCGGCCTCGAGGTCACCTGGACCACGACGCCGACGCAGTTCGGCAACGACTTCTTCGAGATCCTCTTCGGGTACGAGTGGGAGCTCTCGACCAGCCCGGCCGGCGCCCACCAGTGGGTCGCCAAGGACGCCGAGGCGATCATCCCCGACGCGCACGGCGGTGAGAACCGACTCCCGACGATGCTGACGACCGACCTGTCGCTGCGCTTCGACCCCGATCTACGGCCCGATCTCGGAGCGGTTCAAGGACAACCCCGAGGAGTTCGCCGACGCGTTCGCCCGGGCGTGGTTCAAGCTCACGCACCGCGACATGGGTCCGGTCGTTCGCTACCTGGGCCCGGAGGTCCCGGACGAGGTCCTCATCTGGCAGGACCCGCTTCCCGAGCCCGAGGGCAAGACGCTCGAGGGCGCCAGCGTCGCCGACCTCAAGGCGCGCATCGCGGCCTCGGGCCTGAGCGTCACCGACCTCGTCGCGACGGCGTGGGCGTCGGCGAGCTCGTTCCGCGGCAGCGACAAGCGCGGCGGTGCCAACGGTGCGCGGGTCCGTCTGGACCCCCAGATCGGCTGGGAGGTCAACAACCCGGCCGAGCTGCGACGCGTCCTGGGCGTGCTCGAGGGCGTGCAGGCCGACTTCAACGCGGCGCAGACCGATGGAACCCAGTCTCGCTCGCCGACGTCATCGTGCTCGCCGGCGGGGTCGGCGTCGAGCAGGCCGCGAAGGCCGCGGGCCATGACGTCGAGGTGCCGTTCACGCCGGGCCGGGTCGACGCGTCGCCGGAGCAGACCGACGTCGAGTCGTTCGAGTGGATGGAGCCGCGGGCCGACGGGTTCCGCAACTACCTCGGCAAGGGCAACCGGCTCCCCGCGGAGAACCTGCTGGTCGACCGCGCCAACCTGCTGACGCTGAGCGCGCCGGAGATGACGGTGCTCGTCGGCGGCCTGCGGGTCCTGGGTGCCACGTTCGACCGGTCGTCGCTGGGCGTGCTCACGGACGCCCGGGCACGCTGACGAACGACTTCTTCGTCAACCTGCTCGACATCGACGTCACCTGGTCGTCGATCGACGAGGAGAACGGGATCTACGAGGGCCGCGACCGCGTCCGGCGACGTCCGGTGGACGGGCAGCCGCGCCGACCTGGTGTTCGGTTCGAACTCCGAGCTGCGTGCCATCGCGGAGGTCTACGCGAGCGACGACGCGAAGGAGAAGTTCGTCCGGGACTTCGTCGCCGCGTGGACCAAGGTGATGGAGCTCGACCGGTTCGACGTGAAGAAGTAGCAGACTCGGTGGTTGAGTAGCCGCGAGGAACGAGCGGCGTATCGAAACCACGTCGTACGTTTCGATGACTGCATCACGAGGTCTCGGTACGCCGGGCGGCTTCGCCGCAACGCACTCGACCTGGCCCGCCGTTCGCTCGCAGAGCTCGCCTCAGACGGGCTCATCACGCCGGGACGTGTCGACGCGTCCCTTGAGCAGACCGACGTCGAGTCGTTCGAGTGGATGGAGCCGCGTGCCGACGGGTTCCGGAACTACAACGGCAAGGGCAACCAGCTCCCCGCGGAAAACCTGCTGGTCGACCGCGCGAACCTGCTGACCTTGAGCGCGCCGGAGATGACGGTTCTGGTCGGCGGTCTTCGGGTCCTGGGGGCCACGTTCGACCGTTCGTCGCTGGGCGTGCTCACCGACGCCCCTGGCACACTGACGAACGACTTCTTCGTCAACCTGCTCGCCGACGACGTCACGTGGTCGTCGATCGACGACGAGAACGGGGTCTACGAAGGTCGCGACGGTTCCGGCGACGTCCGGTGGACGGGCAGCCGCGCCGATCTGGTCTTCGGCTCGAACTCCGAGCTGCGGGCCGTCGCCGAGGTCTATGCGAGCGACGACGCGAAGGAGCGTTTCGTCCAGGACTTCGTCGCCGCGTGGACCAAGGTGATGGAGCTCGACCGCTTCGACGTGAGGACGTGAGTCTCTAGTCGTCCTCGCCGACGATCAGCGCATGGCTGACGCCGGCGATGGCGGCGCCGATCACCGGGGCGAGGATGAACAGCCAGACCTGGCCCGAGCGTCTCCGTCCGGCGAACCAGGCGACGCCGAGCGAGCGCGCCGGGTTCACCGACGTGTTGCTCACCGGGATGCTCACGAGGTGGATGAGGGTCAGGGCGAGGCCGATCGCGAGCCCGGAGAAGCCCACCGCGGCCCGCTTGGCCGAGGCGCCGAGGATGACGAAGAGGAAGAACGCGGTCAGCACCACCTCGGTGACCAGCACCGCGAGCAGGCTGTAGCCGCCGGGGGAGCGCTCGGCGTAGCCGTTCGTCGCGAAACCGGACGCCGAGGCGTCGAAACCGCTGCGTCCGGACGCGATCAGCAGCAGCACCGCGCCGGCCACCGTCGCGCCCACGAGCTGCGCGGCGGCGTACCACGGCACCTCGCGCCAGGAGAAGCGTCCCGCGGTGGCGAGGCCGACCGACACCGCCGGGTTGAAGTGGCCGCCCGAGACGTGCCCGAACGCGTACGCGCCGGTGAGCACGGTGAGCCCGAAGGCGAGGGCGACCCCGAGGATGCCGACGTCGTCGCCGGCGAGCACCGCCGTGCCGCAGCCGCCGAGCACCAGCCAGAACGTGCCGAGCGCCTCGGCGCCGAGCCGGGCGGTGAGGGTGGACGATGACCTGGATGGCGCGCGCTCAGAGGACATGGCCGCCAGCATAAGGCCGCGAGTCGGCATCTCCGGTGCTCCGGATATCTTGAAGTCGAACCCCCGACCGCCAGCTCTTCTCATCCTTGGAGGCCCTTCGGCATGGCCACGATCATCTACACGCACACCGACGAAGCGCCGTTGCTGGCCACGTATTCGTTCCTTCCCGTCATCGAGGCGTACGCCTCCACGGCCGGCGTCGACGTCGAGACGCGCGACATCTCCCTGGCCGGCCGCATCATCGCTCTCTTCGGCGACCGCCTCACCCCGGAGCAGCAGATCGGCGACGCCCTGGCCGAGCTGGGCGACCTGGCGAAGACGCCCGAGGCCAACATCATCAAGCTGCCCAACATCAGCGCCTCGGTGCCGCAGCTCAAGGCCGCGATCGCCGAGCTCCAGTCGCAGGGCTACGACCTCCCCGACTACCCGGAGAGCCCCTCGACGGACGAGGAGAAGGACGCCCGCGCGCGCTACGACAAGGTCAAGGGCAGCGCCGTCAACCCGGTGCTGCGCGAGGGCAACTCCGACCGTCGCGCGCCGGCGTCGGTCAAGAGCTACGCCCGCTCGCACCCGCACTCGATGGGCGAGTGGAGCAGCGACTCAAGACCAACGTCGCCACGATGGGCGCCGACGACTTCCGCTCGAACGAGAAGTCCGTCGTCATCGAGTCCGACGGCACGATCGCGATCCAGCACGTGGCCGACGACGGCACCGTCACGGTGCTCAAGGACGCCTTCCCGGTCCAGGCCGGTGAGGTCGTCGACAGCACGTTCATGCGGGCGCCGCGCTCGACGAGTTCGTCGCCGCGCAGATCGCCCGCGCCAAGGACGAGGGCGTGCTGTTCTCGGTGCACCTCAAGGCCACGATGATGAAGGTCGCGGACCCGATCATCTTCGGCCACGTCGTCAAGGCGTTCTTGCCCGCCGTGTTCGAGCAGTACGGCGACGACCTGGCGGCGGCCGGGCTCAGCGCGAGCGACGGCCTCGGCTCGATCCTCTCCGGGCTCGACGAGCTGCCCAACGGCGCCGAGATCAAGGCCGCGATCGAGCAGGGCCTCGCCGACGGACCGCCGCTGGCCATGGTCGACTCCGACCGGGGCATCACCAACCTGCACGTGCCGAGCGACGTCATCGTCGACGCCTCCATGCCGGCCATGATCCGCACGTCCGGCCACATGTGGGGCCCCGACGGCAAGGAGGCCGACACCCTCGCCGTCATCCCCGACAGCAGCTACGCCGGCATCTACCAGGCCGTGATCGACGACTGCCGCGCGAACGGCGCCTTCGACCCCACCACGATGGGCTCGGTGCCCAACGTCGGCCTGATGGCGCGGGCGGCCGAGGAGTACGGCAGCCACGACAAGACGTTCGAGATCGAGGCCGCGGGCACGGTGCAGGTCGTCGACGACTCCGGTCAGGTGCTGCTGGAGCACAGCGTCAGCCCCGGCGACGTGTGGCGGGCGTGCCAGACGAAGGACGTGCCGATCCGCAACTGGGTCGAGCTCGCCGTCACCCGGGCTCGCGCCTCCCAGACGCCGGCGGTGTTCTGGCTCGACTCGAGCCGCGCGCACGACGCCAACCTGATCGCCAAGGTGGAGCAGTACCTGCCCGACCACGACACCGACGGCCTGCAGATCGAGATCATGACGCCGGCCGAGGCCTGCGCGTTCTCGATCGAGCGCATCCGGCGCGGCGAGGACACCATCTCGGTCACCGGCAACGTGCTGCGCGACTACAACACCGACCTGTTCCCGATCCTCGAGCTCGGCACCAGCGCCAAGATGCTCTCGATCGTCCCGCTCATCAACGGCGGCGGCCTGTTCGAGACCGGCGCCGGCGGCTCGGCACCGAAGCACGTCCAGCAGCTCGTCAAGGAGAACCACCTGCGCTGGGACAGCCTCGGTGAGTTCATGGCGCTCGCCGCAAGCCTCGACCACCTGGCCACGTCGGACGACAACGCGCGGGCCCAGCTCCTCGGCGACGCCCTCGACCGCGCCACCGAGACGTTCCTCATGGAGAACAAGTCGCCCAGCCGCAAGGCCGGCGAGATCGACAACCGGGGCAGCCACTTCTACCTCGCGCTCTACTGGGCCCAGGAGCTCGCGGCGCAGACCGAGGACGCCGAGCTGGCTGCCGCGTTCGCCGAGATCGCCGGCGATCTCGCCGCCAACGAGCAGGCGATCACCGACGAGCTGCTCGCCGTGCAGGGCTCGCCGGTCGACATCGGCGGCTACTACCGCCCCGACGACGCCAAGGCCACCGACGTCATGCGCCCGTCCAAGACCTTCAACGAGGTGCTCGCCAAGCTCGGCTGAGCTACGCGTCCAACGCTCGCCGGCGGGTAGAGGCATGAGGTCGACGTAGCGGTCCCATAGCTGGTGAATCCGCACCGCTCGCGCTCGGATCTGCGCCACTCGATGTGTGGGGGAGTAGATGAGGGTGTGGCAAGCGGTGATCATCACCCCACGGTAGACGCTCAGTCCACGCCGAGGTCGGCGATCAGCTCGTCGGCGGTCGGCATCGCGACGTCCGGAACGTCAGGGAGGCTGGCGTAGAGGACGCCCGGCCGGCCGTCGAGGTCGACGAGCACGAAGACGGCGGTCTCGCGAGCGAAGCCGAGGTGATCGTCGGTGACGTCGAGGGGGACGACGAGGCGCCACGTCTCATGGCCGTCGAGCAGGCCGCTCTCCGGCTCGGCGGGTCATGGGGCTTCTCCGCCGGATAGAAGGTGTCCAGCATCGCGGACGAGAACGCCGTCCCCATGGCGTCGAGGTCGTCGCCGAGATACTCATCAGGTAGCGCGCCGATGAACACGCAGCCGATGTAGTTGCCGCGCGGCGTGTGGCCGACGACGACCTGCTGGCCGATCGCGTCGTCGAGGTGCGGGTAGTCGGGGCACCACGTCCAGGGCTCGGGCAGGGCTGCGCACGAGAGGCCACCGGCGTGGAATCGGCCGTCCTCCGACGGCGCGGGTCCCGACGCCTCTGCCGGCGGGCCGACGTTGCGGATCGGGCTGACGTGGTCGGTCCACCCCTCGCCGTCCCACCAGCGGAACAGGTTCGGCATGCCCTGCGGGTCCCAGTACCAGCCCGGCTCCGTCGGCTGCATGGTCACACGGTAGTTCCCGGCACTAGGGTCGAGACAGTCGAGCGGGGGAGGTGTTCCATGAGCAGGGTGATCGTCAGCAACCTGATGACCGTCGATGGCTATGTCGCGGCCAAGGGAGGCGATGTCATGGCGCTGCCGTTCGACGACTCCTTCAGCACCCACAACCTCGGGCTCATGCAGGCGTGCGGAACGTTGCTGTACGGAGCCACGACCTACGCCGGGATGCGCGACTACTGGCCGTCGGTCCTCGACGACGAGAGCCAGCCACAGCTGGAACGCGACATCGCCCAGCGGAACCAGGAGATGGACAAGGTCGTGGTGTCCGACTCCCTGACCAGCGACGACACCGGGCCGTGGCGAGAGACGACCACCATCGTCGGCCGAGCGGACGCGCACGACAAGATCGCCGAGCTTCGGCGCGACGGCACCGACGACATCCTGACGTTCGGGAGCATCACCCTGGTCAACAACCTGCTCGCCGCGGGCCTGGTCGATGAGCTGCAGGTCCTGGTGGGAGCCGGAGTCCTGATCGACGGCGTACCCGCGTTCTCGCAGCTGCCGGTCCAGTCACTTCGCCTGGCCGAGGCGCGGCAGCTTCCCGACTCGAACACGGCACTCCTGCGCTACGCGCTCGAGTAGTCGGGTTCAGGCCCGCAGCTCGCGCTCGACCGGGGTCCATCCGCGGGCGCGTGCCTTGAGCCGGACGTCGCCGAGCATGGTGGTGAGTGCAGCAGCTCGCTCCTCGATGCGGGCCGCCGACTCGGCGCCGACGTCGTCGAGCAGACGGACCACCACCTCGCCGTCGTCGCGCTGGGCCCAGCCGCCGACCATCCGTCCGTCGGCCCAGACCGTGGGCCCGGCGTTGCCGTTGATGTCGTAGAGCTGCTCGCGGTGCGGGCCGAGGCAGAAGTCGCGGTGCTTCCAGCCCATCGCGGACGGGTCGAGGGCCGGGAGCAGCGCGACCCACGGGTCGGGCGCGGGCACCGGCTCGGCATCGTCGGCGAGGAGCAGGCCGGGCGAGCCGTCGAGGTCGACCTCGACGGTGTCGAGCGTCGCGAGTGCTGCCCGGGTGCGCGTCTTCGTCCAGCCCGTCCACCACTGCAGGTCGTCGAGCGAGGCCGGTCCGTACGACCGGAGCCAGAGCCTCGCCATCTTCGACGAGGCGGTGGCCGTGTCGGGCCGCTCCACCTGACCGACCCAGTCATCGAGTGTGGCCCAGCGGAACTGCGTGGACGTCCAGCCGCCGCGGGGCCGGGTGCGGACGACCTTTCCGTCCGCCGACATCAGGGTGAGCATGCGGCTGGCGATGCTGGCCGTGGTGGCGTACTTGGTGCCGGGTGCGATCTCGACGCGGGTGCCGAGCAGGGGGTCGGCCTTGGCCAGCTCTGTGCTCATGATCTCGCCGGCGCCGTCCATCGCGGCCAGCGCCGCGGCTTCTGCGCGATCGACCCACGGGCCGGGATCGTCGGTGACCTCGGACTCGACGAGCATCTTCTCCAGGAGCGTGCGCTGCTGGCGTCCGATGTCGGCGCCCGCGCCGACCAGCACGATGCCGACGTCCTCGCGCGGCACGGCGAACAGCGTGCGCCGCATCGCGAGAACCCGCACCAGGGTGCGGTCGTCGTACAGCGCGCGCTCGACATCGTCCGTGGTGGCTCCGGGCGTGCGGGCGAGGGCGGCGAGGAAGGTCGACGCGGGATCGGTGCCGTGCAGCCCGACGACGGCCCGCGCGGCATCGACGACGTCGGCCGCACCCTGGCCCGCGAGCGCGTGCCGGATGCCGAGGCGCGCGCGTCGCTCGTCGACGGTGATGCGGCGCATGGACACAGCGTGGCATCGTCTCCCGACGGAATAGCGACCGGATCGGCGGACTTGACCCTGAAGTGACCTCGCTCCAGGCCCCGGTGCCCACCTCTGGGCGCACCCGCACCTCGCACGTCGGTCTGGCGATCCTGGCGCTCGCCCTCGGTGGCTTCGCGATCGGCACCACCGAGTTCGTCACGATGGGCCTGCTCCCCGACATCGCGACCGGCATCGACGAGTCGATCCCGACCACCGGCCACATCATCTCCGCCTACGCGGTCGGCGTGGTCATCGGTGCTCCGGTGATCGTCTCGCTGGCGGCCCGGCTGCCGCGGCGTGAGCTCGCGGTCGGGCTGGTGCTGGCGCTCGGCCTCGGCAACGCCATCACCGCCGTCGCGCACGGCTACTGGGAGGTCATGGCGGCGCGATTCGTCTCCGGCCTGCCGCACGGTGCGTACTTCGGCGTGGCCTCGCTGGTCGCGGTCTCCCTCGTCCCACCCGAGCGGCGCGGACGCGCGGTCAGCGGCGTGATGCTCGGTCTCACGGTCGCGACGCTCGTCGGCGTGCCGGCGGGCACCGTGCTGGGACAGCAGCTCGGCTGGCGGACCGCGTACTGGGCGGTGCTCGGTCTCGCGATGATCACCGCCGCGATGGTGCTGCTCTTCGTGCCGCACCAAGCCGGCAATCCCGAGGCGACCGTTCGCGCGGAGCTGACGGCGCTGCGGCAACCCCAGGTCCTGTTCGCCGTGTCGGCCGGAATGGTCGGATTCGGCGGCGTGTTCGCGATGTACAGCTACATCGCCCCGGTCGTCACCGACGTCACCGACCTGTCCCGCGGCGCGATCCCCGCCTTCGTGTTCGCATTCGGGGTCGGCTCGGTGGCCGGCACCTGGCTGGCCGGGCGGCTCGCCGACTGGAACGTGGAACGAGCCGTCCTCGCCGGATTCGCCGTCCTCATGGCCACGCTCGTCGCCTTCTCCGGGCGGCAGGCCTGGCCGTACCGGCCTTCGCGCTGGTGATGGTCGTGGGCGCGCTCGGCTCGGTGCTGGCGATCAACCTGCAGGTCCGGCTCATGCACGCGGCCGGCGACGCCCAGATGCTCGGCGCGGCGCTCAACCACTCGGCCCTGAACATCGCTAACGGCCTCGGTGCATGGCTCGGCTCGGTCGTCATCGCCGCCGGGTACGGCTACCGGGCACCCAGCCTCGTCGGCGCCGCCCTCGCCGTCTTCGGGCTGCTCATCTTCGCCGTCGGCCTCGCCCAGTCACGCCGGCAGGAGGGCGCGTAGCCACACCTTGTCGTCGACCTGAAGCCCGAGCGAGTCAGCCTCGGCGCGCGTGACGATCACCTGCACCGGCTCGGTCTCCACCTCGCCGTCAGCGTCACCTCGAGACGGATCTCGAAGCCGACCCGGGTCCATCGGGTGATGACGCCGCGCGGGCATCGGGCGACTCGTTCTCACGACAATGACGCTGTCACCGAGGGTGTGAGGCTCCCGTCGCGGATCGTGGAAGCACGGCATCCACTTCCGTCGCTGCACGCTCACCGGACGTGATCGCGCCGTCGATGTAGCCACACCAGCGCTCCGCGGTCTCGGTGCCGGCCCAGTGGATCGGCCCGACCGGCTCGCGCAGTGCCGCACCGACCTGGGTCCACGCTCCGGGCGGCAGGTGCGCGCCGTAGCAGCCGCGCGGCCAGGGCGCTCCAGTCGCGCTCGACGAAGGCCACAGGACGGCGGGCGTCGTCGCCGACGTAGTGGGCGAGCACGTCGAGGACCTCGGCCTGATGCTCGTCCGGCGTCGCGGCGGAGAGCCGGATCGCGTCGGCGGCCTCGATGAACGCCACGAGGACCCCGGGTGAGCCTTCTCCGGGTGGCGTGCCGTCGAAGACGACCTTGACCGGAGACGTGTCGCCCACCGCCTCGCCGCTGAGTCCGGCGTCTCGCCAGAACGGGCGGTCGTAGACGGCCTGGCACTTGACGACCAAGCAGCCCGCGGCATGCGCTGGGTGAGCGCACCCGGGCGCCCGGCATGACCGGGTCGAACCGCAGACGGCCGGCCAGGGTTGGCGGGACAGCCACGATGACGCGCGAGGCATCGTGCGTGCCGCGTTCCGTCGTGACCCGGACTCCGGTGCTGTCGACGGCGATGGCGGTGACCGGCTCGCCGAGCCGGACCCGGTCGCCCAGACCTGCGGCCAGGTGCGCGGACAGCTGCTGCATCCCACCGTCGACGCGGGCGTGCTGGGCGCCGCCCTCGGTGCGATCAGGTGTTCCAGCCCGCCACCAGAATGGCTGTAGAACAACGCGTGGAGGAGGGACAGGTTCGCCGCCTCCGTCGCGAACACGGCCTCGCAGCAGATCCGGAAGAACTCCCGGCCTCTCCTCGTGCGGCAGGTGGCGAGGATCCACGACTGGAAGGTCTGGCCGTCGAGCTGGTTGGCGTTCGGTGTCGCCCACGGACCGCCGAGGTCGACGCTCGTGGCCAGCTTCTCGAAGCGATGCAGCGCGATACCCACGTCGAGCATCGTCAACAGGCCGAGCTTTGGCGTCGATCTGGTGTAGCGCCGGAGCCGGCCATCGAAGCTAACAAGGTCTTCTCCGCCGCCATCCTGGTCGATCGTGGTCAGCCCGAACCGTTTCAGCTCGGCCAGGAGGGCATGCTGGGCCGGGCCCACCCACTGGCCGCCGGAGTCGACGCGGAGACCAGGCACGCCGGGGACGTCCACCGTCAGCGTCCGGCCGCCAACGCGCTCTCGCGCCTCGAGCACGATGACGTCCCGGCCGGCGGCGACCAGGCGGTCCGCGGCCGTCAGGCCGGCGACCGGCTCCGACGACGACGCAGTGGCTCATCACGCCGAGATACGAGATGCCGGCGTGCCCGCGTCCACCCTTCGCCGCCTGACCTCGACGACGGGCAGGATTCGCGCGTGGTCCAGACGGCGCAGGGGGAGTCGGCGAGCCCACGACTCGTGCGCACGGCCGCGATAGGGATCTTCACGCTCCTCGCGATCGTGCTGGCGTTCGCCGCCATCCGCGTGATCGTCGACGGGCCGAACATCCGGGCGGGCACCGTCCCGACGACGAGTTCGCCGAGCGGTACGTCGCTCACCCCTGGCTGGGCTACCTGCACCTAGCGCCGGGGGTCATCTATCTCCTGGGAGCGCCGTTCCAGCTGACCCGCCGGTTCCGGACGCGGCACTACACCGTGCATCGCGGATGGGCCGGTCTTGCTCAGCTGCGCGCTGGTCGCAGGTGTGTTCGGCCTGGTCTTCGGAGTCCTGCACGCCTGGGGCGGCCGGCGAGTCGATGGCCGCGGTCGTCTTCGGGGCGTGGTTCTGCGTGCCTCGTGCTGGCCTTCCGTGCCATCAGGGGCGACAACGTGCCGCAGCACCGGCGGTGGATGATCCGAGCGTTCGCGGTCGGGATCGGGATCGGCACGGTCCGGATCTGGATCGGCGTGTTCACCGGCTTCGCGCAGGTCGGGTGGAGGCGACCGGGCCGGACCCGGGCACGTTCGGCCTGGCGTTCTGGCTGGCGTTCGCGATGCACGTGGCCTTCGGCGAGTGGTGGCTCCGGCGCACTCCCGCGCTGAACGGCTATGCCGGACCGCAGCAGCTCGTAGCCGTTCAGATCGTCGAACGTGCCGTCACCCAGCAGCTCGGCCGCGGTCTGGGTGCCGAAGAGCCGGAAGCCTGCGGCGACGGCCACGGCGTTGCTCGCCGGGTTGCCGGCCGCCGCATAAAGCGTGAGGCGCGCACGGTCGAGGCCGGACGGGTCGAAGGCGTGCGCGACGACCGCACGAACGGCCTCGGTCATGACGCCGCGGCCCCGGGCGTCCGGGTGGGTCCAGTAGCCGATCTCGCCGCCGGTGGCGTTGATGCCGAGCATGTCCATGACGGCGACGTGGCCGAGCAGCACGTCGGTCTCGCGGTCGGCGACGGCCCAGGTGGCCTTGGCCCCGGTCGCGGCCTGCCACACGCAGTCGTTGAGGTAGCCCCGTGCGGTGGCCTCGACATAGGGGTGCGGCATGCCGTTCAGCCAGTGGCGCGTCGTCTGGTCCGAGCAGGTCTCGACGACGCGCGGGATGTCGGCGTCGACGAACGGCCGCAACCGCAGGCGCTCGGTGTCGATCACCGTCGACTCGGCCCACCGCCTCCGGGCACCGGTGGGTCGCCGAACCGGCGTGGCCGTCCAGCGTCAACGACCAGTCGCGTTGCTGCACGAGCCCGGGGTGACGCCGTTCAGGGTGAACCGCCGCTTGGGCGACCCGCAAGGAGGCGACGTTGCCGATGTTCGCGCTCCAATGGACGACTCGACGCCGCCCTCGGCCAACGCCCAGTCCATGGCGAGCTGCACCGCCCGCACCATCAGGCCGCGGCCCCGCGCCCACGGGTGCAGGACGAACCCGATGTCGGCGATCGGGGCCGCGCACGTCGATGTTGCCGGCGAACCGCCCCCTCCGCCTCGATGGCCCAGCCGCGGTGGGTGCCCTCGTCCCAGCCGTGCGCGACCACGGTGAACGCGTAGTTCTCGACCGCTCGCGGGTGCTGTCCGCGGGATCGAGTCCTGCGCAGCGCCTCGGGGTCGCGGCACATCGCGAGCATGGCGTCGACGTCGGCGGGCGTGTGGGCGCGCAGCGTCACGACGCCGTCGGACAGGACCGGGACGGACAACGGCCAGCTCGAGCCCCCCCTCGACATCGGTCAGGCGTTCTCGGCGCGGAACGGGTCCGCCGGGTACACGCCGAGCACCTTCACCTCGGTGGTGAAGAACGCCAGCTCGTCGAGCGCTCGCCGGACCGGGACGTCGTCCGGGTGGCCGTCGACCTCGGCCAGGAACTGGGTGGCGTGAACTCGCCGCCGACCATGTAGCTCTCCAGCTTGGTCATGTTGACGCCGTTCGTCGCGAAGCCGCCGAGCGCCTTGTAGAGCGACGCCGGCAGGTTCTTGACGTTGAAGATGAAGCTGGTGACGACCGGGCCGTTGCCGGCGGGGCCTCGACCAGTCGGGGGAGAGCACGACGAAGCGGGTGGTGTTGTGGTCCTCGTCCTCGACGTCGTCGGCGAGGATCTCAAGGCTGTAGATCTCCGCGGCGAGCGGCGGTGCGATGGCCGCCTGGGTGACGTCCTGCGCGTCGGAGATCTCGCGGGCGGCGCCGGCGGTGTCGCCGGAGATGACCGGCGTCAGCCCGTGCTCGCGGATGACGCGGCGGCACTGCCCGAGTGCGTGCACGTGGCTGTGCACCGTCTTGATGGTGTCGAGGCTCGAGCCCGGCACGCCCATGAGCGTGAACTGGATGCGCAGGAAGTGCTCGGCGATGATGTGCAGGCCCGAGGTGGGCAGGAAGTGGTGGATGTCGGCGACGCGGCCGGCGATCGAGTTGTCGATCGGGATCATCGCCAGGTCGGCATCACCGTTCTCGACCGCCGCGAAGACGTCCTCGAACGACGCGCACGCCACCGCCTCCCAGTCGGCGTAGTGCTGCTTGCACACGAGGTGGGAGTTGGAACCAGGCTCACCCTGGTACGCGATGCGTCGAACGGTCACGTGCTCAGTTTCTCACCAGTGTCGCACCGTCCGATGCGCGCACCGCGAAGATGTCCGGCCGGGGCCAGCCGCCGCCGTCGAACCGCCGTTCGACGAGCTCGCGGACGGCGGCCACCCGGTCCTGGGGGACGAGGGCGATGACGCTGCCGCCGAACCCGCCGCCGGTCATCCGGGCGCCGAGTGCGCCGGCCTCGACGGCCGTGTCGGCGGCGACGTCGAGCTCGGCGCAGCTGACCTCGAAGTCGTCGCGCAGCGACGCGTGGGAGGCGGTGAGCATCGTGCCCAGCTGCGCCCAGGCGCCTGCGTCGAGGGCACGGATCGCACCCCGCACGCGCGCCGTCTCGGTGATGACGTGACGGGTCCGCTTCTTCAGCGTCTCGTCGTCGAGCCGCAGCACGGCGTCCGGCCCGACGCTCGCCAGGTGCTCGACGCCGAGCTCGACCGCGGCGCGCTCGCATTCGTCGCGCCGCGTCGGCATAGCCACTGTCGGCGTGCGCGTGCTCCACGCCGGTGGCGATGACCAGCAACGTCAGGTCGGCTTCGTCGACGAGCAGCGGGACCTCGCGAACCCCGGGCGGGTCGGCCGCGAGGTCGAGGTGGACGGCATGGCCGGCACGTCCGTGCAGGACGGCGAGCTGGTCCATCAGCCGGTGGGGGCTCCGATCACCTCGTTCTCGACCCGCTGCGACAGGCGGGCGATCTCGAGCCGGGACAGCCCGAGTCCGGCGAGTCGTCGAGTGCGCACGCGACTCCGCAGGTGAGCGCCGCGGAGGACGACAGCCCGGCGCCGGACGGGAGGTCGGACTCGATGACGAGGTCCGCCCGGTCAGCTCGTGTCCGGCGTCGCCGAGAACCCAGACCATGCCGGCGACGTGCGCCGCCCAGCCGTCGACGTCGGCCGGCTTCGAGGTGAGCGGGAACGACGCCTTCCGGCCGTCGCTCCAGACATTGACGAGGTCGTCGTCGCGCGCGCGGGCCTTGACGGTGAGGGCGCGGTCGATCGCGAACGGGAGACACGGACCACCGTTGTAGTCGAGGTGCTCGCCGATGAGATTGACCCGCCCGGGAACCCGCCACATTCGAACGTCGGACACGGGCCGAGCCTAGGCCAAGGTGCCCGCTGACCTGCTGGCACAATGCACACCATGCCCGGCCCCACCCGACGACCGCGAGTGCTCTCCGGCGCACAACCGACGGCCGACTCGTACCACCTGGGCAACTACTTCGGGGCGTTCAAGCAGTGGGTCGCGCTGCAGGATGAGTTCGAGGCGTTCTACTTCGTCCCCGACCTCCACGCCATCACCGTCGAGTACGACCCGGCGCTGCTGCGCGAGCGCACGTACATCGCCGCGGCGCAGCTGCTCGCCGCCGGTGTCGACCCCGCGCGCAGCGCGCTCTTCGTGCAGAGCCACGTGCCCGAGCACGCCCAGCTGGCGTGGGTGCTCGGCGGCATCACCGGGTTCGGCGAGGCCGGCCGCATGACGCAGTTCAAGGACAAGACCGCCAAGAGCGGTCGCGACTCCGCGAGCGTCGGCCTGTTCACCTATCCGGTGCTGATGGCGGCCGACATCCTCATCTACCAGGCCGACAAGGTGCCGGTGGGCGAGGACCAGCGCCAGCACATCGAGCTCACCCGCAACCTCGCGCAACGCTTCAACCACCGCTTCGGCGAGACGTTCACGGTTCCCGAGCCGCACATCGTCAAGTCCACGGCCAAGATCTACGACCTGCAGGACCCGAACGCCAAGATGAGCGGCTCGGCCACCTCCCACTCCGGCGTCGTCAACCTCACCGACGACCCGAAGGCGGCGGCCAAGAAGGTCCGCTCAGCGGTCACCGACTCCGGATCGGAAGTTCGGTTCGATCCCGCCGACAAGCCCGGCATCTCCAACCTGCTGCTGATCTACTCCGCGCTCACCGATCGTCCGGTCGCCGAGATCGAGGCCGAGTTCGAGGGCCAGCAGTACGGCCACTTCAAGGTGGCCCTCGGCGACCTCGTCGCCGACTTCGTGGACACCTTCGGTTCCCGCACGCGTGAGCTGCTCGACGACAAGGGCGAGCTCGACCGCGTCCTCGCCGACGGCGCAGCCCGGGCGCGAGAGGTCGCAGCCACCACCTTGGCCACCGTTTACGACCGCTCCGGCTTCGTGCCGGCCGGACACGCATGACCCGCCTGACCTACGGGGTGGCCATCGCCGTGCCCGAGCCGCACGGAACGCTGCTGCGCGAAATGCGAGCGAGCTTCGGCGATCAGCTGGCCCGCACGGTGCCGAGCCACGTGACGCTGTTGCCGCCGCACGAGGTCGAGGACCACGAGCTCGACGAGATCTGTGCCCGGCTCGACAAGGCCGCCGGCGACATGCCCGGGTTCCGGATGCGGCTGCGGGGCACCGACACATTCCGTCCGGTCTCGCCGGTCGTGTACGTCAGCGTGAACGCCGGCTACGTCGCGACCGCGGTGCTCGCCGGACAGCTGCGACTGGCCATCGGCGCGCCCCGGGCCGAGTTCCCGTTCCATCCGCACGTCACGGTGGCGCACCACCTCGACGATCCGGCGCTCGACCACGCCGATGCGACGTTGCGCGACTTCCACTGCGAGTTCGAGGTCGAGGAGTTCGCCCTCTACCTGCACGACGACGACCGCCGGTTGGCAGCCGCAGCGCAGCTTCTCCCTGGCGCCGAACGCTCCCTGGCGCTGACGTCCGACTCAGCCTCGAGTCCGCATGGCCGGGAACGACGCGAGGAGCTCGTCGCGGAACGCGAGGGCGGCCAGCTCCAAGCGCGTCCGAGCGATGAGCGAGGGCGATCTCCCGGCGCAACGCCGGCTTCTCGAGCCTCGTGCTGCGAAGCAGCGGCCGGGTACCCATCACCATCTCGGGCACCACCGCGTGGCCGAGACCGGCCTCGACGAACCGGAGCACCGCGCTCATCTCGCCGCCCTCGACGGCGAGACGCGGCTCGAAGCCGGCGGCGCGGCACGCCCCGAGCGTCACTTCGCGCAGGTCGTAGCCCTCGCGGAACATGACGAGTGGCAGGTCGCGCAGTGCGGCAACGCCGATGACGTCGGGCAGGTCGGCGTCGGCCGGGCTCGCCAGGACGAGGCGCTCCCGCAGGATGGACGTCGTCTCGATGGCGCCCGTCTCGATGGCGCTGTCCGGGCCGCAGCGGCACGATCAGCAGCGCGAGGTCGAGCCGGCCCTGGCCGAGCTCGCGGGTGAGAACTCGCGAACCGGCCTCCTGCACCTCCAGCTCGATGTCTGGATGCAGCTCGTGGAACCGGGTGAGCAGGTCGGGCAGCAGCCCGTCGCACAACGACGGTGTGGCACCCAAGCCGCACCCGCCCGCGGCGGAGGCCGGCAACTTCGTCGACCGACCGCTGGGCGCTCTCGACGTCCATGAGGATGCGCTGCGCATGGGGGAGCAGCGCCTCGCCCGCGCTGGTCAGCTCGATCTGTCCGCGGTTGCGGACGAAGAGCGGTGATCCCAGCGAGTTCTCGAGCACGCGGATCTGCTTGGACAGAGTCGGCTGGGAGACGCCGACGATGTCGGCGGCGCGGGTGAAGTGTCGCGTTCGGGCGACTTCCGCGAAGTAGGCGAGCTGCTGGAATTGCATACAAAGATCATAGCCTTTGGCTATGAATGGCTACCTCACTATGACTTTGCGCCCCTGCGTCGAGCGGGCATACGGTGACTCGCAACCACCTCTTCCGATGGCACCAGCCACTGAGCGAATCGACGAGGCATGACCACCACGACTCCTCACCCGGGCGCCGGCCGCGCCGCGATCGCCGCCCGCACCCTCCGCACCGATCGCTGGTGGTTCCCCCCGGCCATCCAGGCCGCCGGGCTCCTCGCGTGGGTCGCGTACGCGGTGGCGCGCACGGCCATGAAGGACGACTACTGGGTCGAGCAGTACCACTACCTGACGCCGTTCTACTCGCCGTGCACGTCCACCGCGTGCATCCCGGAGGCCGCCCACTTCGGCACGTTCATGCCCGACTTCTGGTTCATCCCGGCCTACGCGGTGTTGAGCCTGCCGTTCCTGCTGCTCTTCCGCCTGACCTGCTACTACTACCGCAAGGCGTACTACCGGGCGTTCTGGCTGTCGCCGCCGGCCTGCGCCGTCGCCGAGCCGCACCAGAAGTACACCGGCGAGACCCGGTTCCCGCTGCTCGGGCAGAACCTGCACCGCTACTTCTTCTACGCGGCGGTCCTCATCTCGATGATCAACACCTACGACGCGATCCTGGCGTTCCGCACCGCCGACGGTGAGTTCGGCCTCGGGCTCGGCAACATCATCCTGGTCACCAACGTCGTGCTGCTGTGGGCGTACACCGCGTCGTGCCACTCCTGCCGCAGCATCATCGGCGGCAAGCTCAACCACTTCTCCCAGCACCCGGTCCGCTACCGGGCCTGGGGCATCGTCTCGAAGCTGAACGGTCGCCACATGCTGCTGGCCTGGATCACGCTCGGCACGCTGGCGATCACCGACTTCTACATCTGGGGCCTGGCGGCCGAGTGGTACTCCGACCCCAGACTCATCAACTGAGCATCATCCGACTGAGAGCAGTGACCACGTGAGCGAGATCGAGACCCACTCCTACGACGTCATCGTCATCGGCGCCGGCGGCGCCGGTCTGCGCGCGGCGATCGAGGCCCGCCTGGCGGGCAAGAGGACGGCCATCATCTCCAAGTCGCTGTTCGGCAAGGCGCACACCGTCATGGCCGAGGGCGGGTGCGCGGCCGCGATGGGCAACGTCAACCCGCACGACAACTGGATGGTCCACTTCCGCGACACGATGCGTGGCGGCAAGTTCCTCAACAACTGGCGCATGGCCGAGCTGCACGCCAAGGAGGCGCCCGACCGCGTCTGGGAGCTGGAGACGTACGGCGCGCTGTTCGACCGCACGCCCGAGGGCAAGATCAGCCAGCGCAACTTCGGCGGTCACACCTACCCGCGCCTCGCCCACGTCGGCGACCGCACCGGGCTCGAGCTCATCCGCACCCTGCAGCAGAAGATCGTCTCGCTGCAGCAGGAGGACTTCGCCGAGCACGGCGACTACGACGCGATGCTCAAGGTCTATGCCGAGTGCACGGTCACCGACCTCATCAAGGACGGCGACGCGATGGCCGGCGCGCTGGCGTACTGGCGCGAGTCCGGCCGGCACATCCTCTTCGACGCGCCGGCGATCATCATGGCCACCGGCGGTGTCGGCAAGTCGTACAAGGTCACCAGCAACTCCTGGGAGTACACCGGCGACGGTCACGCCCTCGCGCTGCGCGCCGGCGCCACGCTCATCAACATGGAGTTCCTGCAGTTCCACCCCACCGGCATGGTGTGGCCGCCCTCGGTGAAGGGCATCCTCGTCACCGAGTCGGTCCGCGGTGACGGCGGCGTGCTCACGAACTCCGAGGGCAAGCGCTTCATGTTCGACTACATCCCCGACGTGTTCAAGGCGCAGTACGCGACCACGGAGGAGGAGGCCGACCGCTGGTACACCGACGCCGACAACAACCGCCGTCCGCCCGAGCTGCTGCCTCGCGACGAGGTCGCCCGCGCCATCAACTCCGAGGTCAAGGCCGGGCCGCGGCTCACCGCACGGCGGCGTCTTCCTCGACGTCTCCAGCCGGATGCCGGCCGAGACGATCATCAAGCGGCTGCCGTCGATGCACCACCAGTTCAAGGAGCTGGCCGACGTCGACATCACCAAGGAGCCGATGGAGGTCGGCCCGACGTGCCACTACGTCATGGGTGGCATCGAGGTCGAGCCCGACAGCGGCGCCGCATCCGTCGCCGGCCTGTTCGCGGCCGGCGAGTGCTCCGGCGGCATGCACGGCTCCAACCGTCTCGGCGGCAACTCGCTGTCCGACCTCCTGGTCTTCGGCCGGCGGGCCGGTGCCGGCGCGGTCGAGTACGTCGACGGCCTGTCCGCGCGGCCGTCGCTCAACGACGTCGACGTCAAGGAGGCGCAGGAGCGCTCGGTGGCGCCGTTCGGTGACGGATCGCAGGAGGGTGCGGAGAACCCGTACACCCTGCACCAGGAGCTCCAGCAGACGATGAACGACCTGGTCGGCATCATCCGCCAGGAGAGCGAGATCCAGGAGGCGCTCGACAAGCTCGCCGAGCTGAAGGAGCGGGCCAAGAACATGGTCGTCGAGGGTCACCGGCAGTTCAATCCGGGCTGGCACCTCGCGCTCGACCTGCGCAACATGCTGCTGGTCAGCGAGTGCGTCGCCAAGGCGGCCATCACCCGCACGGAGAGCCGCGGCGGCCACACCCGCGAGGACTTCTCGACCCTCGATGCCGAGTGGCGCCACATCCTGCTGGTCTGCACCGAGGCCGACGACGGCTCGGTCGACCATCGAGCAGCAGGAGCAGATCCCGATGCGTCCCGACCTGATGGAGCTGTTCGAGATGGACGAGCTGAAGAAGTACTTCACCGCCGCAGAACTCTCCGGAGGGAACAACTGATGGGCTACCAGCAGAACTTCCGTGTCTGGCGCGGCGACGACGAGGGCGGCGACTTCGCCGAGTACGAGGTCGAGGTCAACGAGGGCGAGGTCGTGCTCGACGTCATCCACCGCCTCCAGGCCACTCAGACGCCCGACCTGGCCGTGCGCTGGAACTGCAAGGCCGGCAAGTGCGGCTCGTGCAGCGCGGAGATCAACGGCACGCCCGCGGCTGCTCTGCATGACGCGCATGTCGACGCTCCCGCCGGAGACCACGGTCACCATCACGCCGATGCGCACGTTCCCGGTCATCCGCGACCTCGTCACCGACGTCTCGTTCAACTACGAGAAGGCGCGCGAGGTGCGTGCGTTCGTGCCGCCGTCGGACCTCGAGCCCGGCGACTACCGGATGCAGCAGGTCGACGTCGAGCGCTCGCAGGAGTTCCGCAAGTGCATCGAGTGCTTCCTGTGCCAGGACACCTGCCACGTCGTCCGCGACCACGAGGAGAACAAGGTCGCGTTCTCCGGCCCGCGCTTCCTCATGCGGATCGCCGAGCTCGACATGCACCCGCTCGACGCCGCCGAGGCCGAGGAGGGCCTCGACCGCAAGGCGTCGGCGCAGGACGAGCACGGCCTCGGCTACTGCAACATCACCAAGTGCTGCACCGAGGTCTGCCCCGAGCACATCAAGATCACCGACAACGCGCTCATCCCGCTCAAGGAGCGCGTCGTCGACCTCAAGTTCGACCCGATGTTCATCCGGCGCCGCAAGAAGGCCAAGAAGGACTGACCGCGTCAGTGCCTGCCCTGAGAAGGTTCGGTGCCCGCACGGTGGTCGCGCGGGGGTCGCGCGGCGCCATGATCGAAGGGTGCCGAGAACCCGGATCGTCGCCGTCCTCTTCACCGATGTGGTGGGGTCGACCGAGCTGTTGAGCCGGGTCGGGCCGGACGCCGCCGACGAGCTCCGCGACCGGCACTTCGCCGAGATGCGCAGCGCGCCTCGCCGTCCACCGCGGCACCGAGGTCAAGACGCTGGGCGACGGCATGATGGCCGTCTTCGAGAGCGCGACCGACGCGATCGCCTGCGCGGTGACGATGCAGCAGGCGGCGGCTGCACAGGGCCGGCGAGATCCGGATGCCCGGCAGGACATCCGGGTCGGGCTGAGCGTCGGGGAAGCCACCGTCGAGGACGGCGACTACTTCGGCGTTCCGGTGGTCGAGGCGAGCCGGCTGTGTGCCGCCGCGGATACCGGCCAGATCCTGGTGTCCGACCTGATGAGGTCGGTGGTGGCCCCTCGTGGTGTTCACCGGTTGGACCCGGTCGGCGAGCTCAGCCTCAAGGGGCTGCCCGACCCGATGGCGGCCTGGGAGGTGCGGTGGGAGCCCACCGACGACTTCCACCTTGCGCGTGGCCCTTGGCGGACGACTCGGGCCTCCTGCGCGAGGGGATCGCCCGAGCACTCGAGTCGGAGGGCATCGACGTCGTCCTCCAGGCCTCCGATGCCGAGGAGCTGCTGGCCGGGCTGGCTGGAGCCCGCCCGCACGCGGTCGTCGTCGACGTCCGGATGCCGCCGACCCACACGACCGAGGGGATCGACGCCGCGGAGCAGATCAAGGCGGATCACCCCGAGATCGGTGTCCTGGTTCTCTCGGCCACGCTCCAGGAGGGTTCCGCGCGTCGCTTGCTCGAGGCGGCAACAGGCGGGATCGGCTACCTGCTCAAGGACAGCGTCGGCGACATCGCTGAGCTGGCCGCGGCCGTGCGCACGGTGGCCAGCGGCGGATCGGCGATCGCGCCGGACGTCGTCGCCCGTCTCGGCTGACTAGGAACGCAGATAGGCCAGCACGGCGAGCACCCGGCGATGGCCCTCGTCGGTGGGGGCGAGGTCGAGCTTCTGGAAGATCGCCCGCACGTGGCTCTCGACGGTGCGCTGGCTGAGGAAGAACCGCTCGCCGATGGACGCGTTCGAGGCACCTTCGGCCATCAGCGCGAGGATCTCGCGCTCCCGCTCCGTCAAGGGTGTCGAGGCGCGACGTCGGCTCGGACTTGCGTCCGACCAGCGAGGCGACGACCTCCGGGTCGACGACGGAGCCACCTTCGCCGATCTGGCGGACCGCTGCCGCGAAGGCGTCGAGGTCGCCGACGCTGTCCTTGAGCAGGTAGCCGCGGCCGGCGGTGCCCTCCTCGAACAGGCGCTGTGCGTAGCCGGCCTCGATGTACTGCGAGAGGACGAGCACTCCGATGTCCGGGTGGCTCTCGCCGATCCGCTGCGCGGCGTCGAGCCCTTCGGTGGTGTGGGTCGGCGGCATCCGGATGTCGACGATGGCCACGTCCGGCCGGATCTCGGCCGACACCGGCCACCAGATCGTCGGCGTTCTCGGCCTGCCCGACCACGTCGAAGCCCGCCTCGCCGAGGAGCCGGACCAGTCCCTCGCGAAACAGGAACGAGTCGTCGGCGACGAACACGCGCATCGGTGTGACCCTAGCCGGATCACGCCACAAGCCGCAGGAGCGCCTCTCCGGAGAGCTCCTGCTTGGGCAGGAACCCGGCCACTGGTGCCTCGCTGATCCTCGACCCGTAGTCCGAGGCCGGCCGGCTGGAGGTGAGCACGACCTTGGGCCCGTTCGCCGCGGCGAGCCGGCGGGCGACCTCGAAGCCGTCGAACGTCGGCAGGTTGATGTCCAGGAGCACGACGTCGGGGTGCAGCTCCTCGGCCGCTGCCAGAGCCGAGTCGCCGTCGGCGGCCTCGCCGGCAACCTCGAACCCCTCCGCCTCGAGCAGCGTGTGGGCGAAGGTCCGGAACGGGGCGTGGTCATCCACGATCAGCACAGTCATGGTCATCACGGACCAGTCTGCCGTTCGCCGAGGTCACGGGCATCAGTGCACACACCGAGATGATCTGGCCGGCAATCCGGTGAGCCCACGGATGTGGACCGCGCCTCATCCGCCGCACGATGATGCGAGCAGGAGGTGGTGCGAATGGTCAGTCCAGCGGATCGGGACGACGCTTCGACGTCCATGAGGCCTTCGGCGGGGCGGGTCGAGCGATGGCTGACTGATTCGTTCGAACGCTCGGGCTCGCGTGGTGTCGCTCGACCATTGATGGCTGTGGTGATCGGCGGCGGGTTGCCCTGGGCCGTCGTCTCGATGATCATCGGCGGCCTGGCCGGCCGGATGTCCAGGAACCGAGCTCTGTGGGGAGCAGTCATCAATGCGAGCGCTGCTGCCGTGGGTCTCGGTGTCGCGGCCCGGGTCGTCTTTCGGGACGTCGCCACGCTGGAGGCCTGGGACGCAGCCGGTCGGCCGTCTGCCGAGGCATCGCGAATACTGCGGCTCGCCCTCACCGCTCCTGTGAGATTCGCCAACTGGGGACTGGGAACCTATGTCCTCGTCGCGCTCCCGACCGCTTTCGCCTGGATCATCGCCACGGTGGAACCGTTGGCGTTCGCGTTCCTGATCTGTGTCGGAGGACTACTCGGCGCGACGATGGTGAGCTGGGTGCTGGTCTTGTTCGTGGTGGAGCTGGGGCACCCGTCCGCTGGTCGCCCGGATCTGCGCCGAGTTTCCCCACGTGCAGGCTCCTGCGAGACACGGCATGTCTCTGCGCACCAAGGCACTCCTCCCTGTCCCGGTGGTCACCTTGACGACCGGCATCTGCGCTGCGGGCTTGGCCGGGTTGTTCGATCAACCGATCGGCCAGGCTCGGAACCGCCATCGTGAGTCAGCTTGGTCTTCACCGCCGTGTTCGCCGTGATTCTCCGATTCGCCTTGACCGGGGCGGCTTTGCGTCCGGTCGACGATCTCATCGAGGGTGTCGAGAGAGATCGCCAGTGGTGACCTCGGATCGCGGGTTCCCATCACCAGCGCGGACGAGCTCGCCGTGCTGGGTCGCGCCGTCAACGAGATGACCGAGCGGCTCGCGGTGCACGACGCGGAGCTGCGGGCCTCACGGGCGCGGATCGTGGCCGCCTCCGACGAGGCAAGGCGCAACGTCGAGCGGGATCTCCACGATGGGGCCCAGCAGTACCTGGTGCTCCTGGAGCTGAAGCTCGGGAATGCTGACCAAGGCGGTGGCCGATGACCCCGAGGCGTCTGCGCTGGCGTCGGAGGTTCGGGACGATCTCGCCCGCGCGCTGGCGGAGCTGCGCGACCTCGCGCACGGGATCTACCCGGCGGTCCTGGAGAGCGACGGGCTGGCGGCGGCGTTGGAGGCGGCGGCGGAACGCGCATCGATGGCGGTGACGGTCGAGTCGGACGGCGTCGGTCGATACGCGCAGGAGCTGGAGGCGGCGATCTACTTCTGCTGCATGGAAGCCCTTCAGAACGCGGCGAAGCACGCGGGAGAGGGTGCGAAGGCGACGGTGCGGCTCAACCAGGTCGACGGACGGGTGCATTTCGAGGTCGCCGACGACGGGCGGGGATATGACAGTGGATCGATTCGTCCGAGCTCGGGTCTGCAGAACATGGCCGACAGGATCGGCGCACTCGGCGGCGAGCTGAGTATCGAGTCCGCGCCGGGCTCCGGAACGACCGTCAGCGGCAGTGTCCGAGTCGGCTGATCGCACGAAGGTTTTGATTAGCATGGGTAATGACCTATGCTAAAGACATGCCTTCGGACTCGCAGCGACTCGCACGCTCGGTCGTCCGCCTCACCCGGCGGCTGCGCCAGGAGCGTCACACCGAGCTGACGCCCACGCAGCTCACCGTGCTCAGCACCGTGATGGTGATGGGACCGGCGACGCCGAGCGCGATCGCCAACCGTGAGGGCGTTCAGCCGCCATCCGTGACCCGCACCCTCAACTGCCTCGCCGACGACGGCTATGTCATCCGCGAGGACCACCCTGACGACCGTCGCCAGGTGCTGGTACGCCTCTCCGACAAGGGCGAGGCCCTGATGGCCGAGGAGCGCAGCCGCCGCAACGCCTGGCTCGACGGTCGCCTGTCCGCCCTCACGGTCGAGGAGCGCACCACGCTTCGGGAGGCCTCTGACCTCCTGGAGAGGCTGGCCACCGAGTGAGTCCCACGTTCCGCTCGCTGCACGTCCGCAACTACCGCGTCTACGCCATCGGCTCGCTGATCTCCAACACCGGCACCTGGATGCAGACCACCGCCCAGGCGTGGCTGGTGCTGGTGCTCACCGGCAGCGGTACGGCACTCGGCCTCACCGTCGCGCTCCAGCTGTTGCCGACTCTGCTGCTCTCACCCTCGGTGGTGTCCTCGCCGACCGCTTCTCCAAGCGCACGGTGCTGCGCATCATGCAGGTGATGATGGCCGTGCCGGCCGCGGTGCTGGGCGTCGCTCGGCGTCACCGGCGCCGTCGCCACGTGGCACGTGTTCGTCCTCGCTTTCGTGTTCGGCATCGGTCGCGCTCTCGAGGCGCCCGCCCGTCAGTCGTTCGTGCCGGAGATGGTCGGTCGCGAGAACCTCGGCAACGCCGTCGCCCTCAACTCGGCGTCGTTCAACGCAGGTCGCCTCATCGGTCCTGCCGTCGCCGGCTGCTCATCGCGGCCCTGGGCGGCGGCGCGGCGGGCACCGGCTGGGTCATCCTGGTGAACGCTGCCAGCTACGGCGCTGCGTTCATCGCGCTGAGCATGCTCGATCCCGACCGGCTCACCCCGTCGCCAGGTCATCGCGCCGGGTCCCGGTGCCATCCGCGAGGGTCTTCGCTACGTCCGATCGCGTCCGGACCTCGTCCTCGTGCTGTGGTGCGTGTTCTTCCTCGGCGGGTTCGGGATGAACTTCCAGATCACGAGCGCGCTGATGGCCACCGACGAGTTCGGCAAGGGCGCCAGCGAGTTCGGCGTGCTCGGCTCGGTCCTGGCGGTCGGCTCGCTGGCCGGGGCCCTGCTGGCCGCGCGGCGGGCGGCGCCACGGCTGCGCTTCATCGTGCTCTCCGGGCTCTCCTTCGCCGTCGTCCAGGTCGCGTCCGGCCTGATGCCGACCTACTACTCCTACATGGCTGGTGTTGCCGCTGGTGGGGCTCAGCATCCTCACGATGGCGACGACCGCGAACGCGATGATCCAGATGACGTCGGCGCCGGCGATGCGCGGGCGCATGGCTGCCCTCTACGTGATGGTCTTCATCGGCAGTGTGCCGTTCGTCGCCCCGGTCATGGGCTGGGTGGCCGAGAACTTCGGCGCGCGCACGGCGCTGGTGGGCTCAGGAGTGCTCGCCGGGCTGGGCATCGCCGCCGTCACGGCCTGGTACGTGCGTCAGACCGACGGTGAGGTCGACCAGTTGCGGCACGAAGCCAGCGCCCTACGCTCGGACCTATGCACGTCGAGCGGACCTTCGTGGTCGACGCGGACATCGAGCGACGTCTTCGACTTCCTCAGCGACTTCGAGAACACCGAGCAGTGGGATCCAGGGACGATCGAGACCCGACGCCTGTCCGGTGACGGCGGCATCGGCACCACCTACAGCAACCGTTCGCGGTTCATGAAGCGAGAGGTCGAGCTCGAGTACGAGACCATCGGCTTCGCCCGCCCGACGTCGTTCGTGTGCCGCGGACGCAACGGACGCACCACCGCCACCGACCACCTGACGTTCACCCGCGACGGCGACCGTACCCAGATCCACTACCGGGCCGTCTTCGACTTCCCGTTCCCGGTCAGCCTCCTCGCCCCTGTGCTGGTGCGGAGGCCGCTGGAGAAGCTCGCCGACGAGACCGTCGAGCAGATGAGGACGACGCTCGAGGCCTGAGGTGCGCGTATCCTGACCTGGTGCCCCACGAGCAGATCAGCCGCACCATCGAGGTCATCACTCCCGACCTCATCGAGCTGCGCCGTGATCTGCACGCCTATCCCGAGCTCTCCTGGCACGAGGAACGCACCACCGACGTCGTCGCGTCGTGGATGGACAAGAACGGCATCTCGCACGAGCGGCTCGACGGTTCCGGGCTGGTGGCGGACATCGGACCCCAGGAGGGTCCCATCGTCGCCCTGCGAGCCGACCTCGACGCCCTCCCCGTGCAGGACACGACGTCCGACCCGTGGCGGTCGACGGTTCCGGGGGTCGCGCATTCCTGCGGTCACGACGTGCACACGGCCGGCCTCGTGGGTGCGGCGGTGGCGCTCTCCCGGCTGCACGAGCTCGAGACCCTGCCCATCGGGGTCCGCCTGATCTTCCAGCCCGCCGAGGAGGTCATGCCCGGCGGAGCGCTCAAGCTGCTGGCGGGTGGTGTCCTGAAGGGCGTCTCGCGCATCTTCGCGCTGCACTGCGACCCGACGCTCGACGTCGGCCACGTCGGCCTCCGCGAGGGCCCGATCACCGGCGCGTCCGATCGCATCCACGTCACGCTCGCCGGACGCGGTGGCCACACGTCCCGTCCGCACCTCACCGAGGACCTCACCTACGCCATGGGCGCCCTGGTCACCCAGCTGCCGGCGGTGCTGTCTCGACGCTTCGACCCGCGGGCCGGCGCCAGCATGGTGTGGGGACACGTGAGAGCCGGCAACGCCGCCAATGTCATCCCGTCCCAGGGCGAGCTGAGCGGCACCCTGCGCATGCTCGACGCGTCGGCATGGCACTCCGCCGAGCACCTCGTGCGCGGACTCATCGCCGACATCCTCGAGCCGTTCGGCGTCAGTGCCGGCGTCACGTACATCCGCGGTGTCCCGCCGGTGGTCAACGACTTCGGGGCCACCCAGCTGCTGCGACAGGCGGTCAGCGAGGCGGTCGGCCCCGGCGGCGTCGCCACCACGACGCAGAGCCTCGGCGGCGAGGACTTCGCCTGGTACGTCGAGTCGGTGCCCGGCGCGATGGGGCGCCTCGGCACCCGGACGCCCGACGGCGCCACCTACGACCTGCACCAGGGCAACTTCCGCGTCGACGAGCGCGCCATCGCCATGGCCGCGTCAGTGCTGGCCCACGTCGCCATCGGGTGAGCTTCGTCAACGGACGGCTTCGCCGTGGCACGCTCAACCTCCCCAGGCGCTCACTCGCTGCGCTCGTTCGGTCCGGTGAAGAAACGGTTACGGACCGAGGCAATCCGGCTTCAGGTCTGCCGCCCGTGCCTGCCGCCGACTAGGGTGCTCACGTGCCGGGGACCCGGCCGCATCTCGAGGAGGAACTGTGCGTCGATTGACCCAGCTTTCCGCCGTCGCCGTCATTGCCGCACTCGCCCTCACGGGCTGCGGTAGCGACTCTCCGGACGACGGTGGCACGACCAGCGACACCAAGGACGTCTGCAAGAGCGCCAAGGGCGACGGACCCAAGATCGGTCTGGCGTACGACGTCGGTGGTCGCGGCGACCAGTCGTTCAACGACTCCGCCTATGCGGGCCTGGAGAAGGCCGTCGGAGAGTTCAGCGCGACGTGTGTCGAGGGAGAAGCCACCGACGGTGAGGCCGAGTCCGCTCGTGAGGACCGCCTGCGCCAGATGGCCGATGGCGGCGCCACGGCCGTGATCGGTGTCGGCTTCGCCTACAGCGAGTCGATCAACAAGGTCGCTCCCGACTACCCCGACGTGAACTTCGCCGTCGTCGACGGCTTCGATCCCGACGAGGACGTCAACAAGAACGTCGCCTACCTCGGGTTCGCCGAGGAGCAGGGGTCCTACCTGGTCGGCGTCGCAGCCGCCACGAAGAGCAAGACCGGAACGATCGGCTTTGTCGGTGGCGTGCACAACGACCTCATCAAGAAGTTCGAGGCCGGCTACGTTGCTGGTGCCAAGGCGGCCAAGCCCGATGTCGAGGTGCTGGTCAACTACATCCAGGAGTCCGACCTCAAGGGCTTCGGCGACCCGGCTGGCGGCAAGTCCGCGGCCACCGGCCAGTTCGACAAGGACGCTGACGTCGTCTACCACGCCGCCGGCGGCTCGGGATCGGGCGTCTTCGACGCTGCGGTCGACGCCGGTGACGGCAAGTGGGCCATCGGAGTCGACTCCGACCAGTGGAAGACGGCCACGGAGGCGCAGAAGCCGCACATCCTCACGTCGATGCTGAAGCGCGTCGACACCGCCACCTACGACTTCATCGAGTCGATCGACGGTGGCAAGGCGCTGACGAGCTACCAGGTCTACGACCTGAAGGCCGACGGCGTGGGCTACTCGACCTCCGGTGGATTCGTCGACGACATCAGCGGAGACATCGACGAGTACAAGGAGAAGATCATCGGCGGCGACACCAAGGTTCCGACCAAGCCGTAGATCAAGACGAGACGGGCCTGGGCCGGCGCGGTAGCGTGCCGCCCAGGCCTGTTCGTGTGATGGGAGGGGACCTGTGGCAACGGAGGCACCGGCCGTCGAGCTCGTCGGCATCGGCAAGCGGTTCCCGGGTGTCGTGGCCAACCACGACGTCGACGTCACCATCCGGCCCGGCACCGTGCACGCGCTGGTGGGCGAGAACGGAGCCGGCAAGTCGACGCTGATGAAGATCCTCTACGGGGTCCAGCGTCCCGACGAGGGCACGATCCGCATCGGCGGCAGCGAGGTGAACCTCAAGTCGCCCACCGAGGCCATCGAGCAGGGCGTCGGCATGGTGTTCCAGCACTTCATGCTGGCCGACAACCTCACGGTGCTCGAGAACATGGTGCTCGGGGCCGAGAAGCTGCACGGCATCGGTGACGACGCGCGCGCCGAGATCGCCCGCATCTCCGACCGGTTCGGGTTCGAGCTCGAACCGGATGTGCTCGTCGAGAAGCTCGGCGTCGCGGCCCGGCAGCGGCTGGAGATCGCCAAGGTCCTGTACCGCGGCGCGCGCATCATCATCCTCGACGAGCCCACCGCCGTGCTCGTGCCCCAGGAGGTCGACGCGCTGTTCGACAATCTCCGCGAGCTCAAGGACGCCGGCAACTCGGTGCTGTTCATCAGCCACAAGCTCGACGAGGTGCTGGCCATCGCCGACGACATCACCGTCATGCGCCGTGGCACCACGGTCGGCATCGCCGATCCCGCCACGGCCACCAAGCACCAGCTCGCCGAGATGATGGTCGGCTCCGAGCTGCCGTCTCCGGAGACGGGGGAGTCCACCGTCACCGATGACGTCCAGCTGGAGCTCCTGGACGTCTCGCTCGTCGACGAGTTCGGCCGCGGTCTGCTCTCCGACATCTCACTCTGGATCCGGCGCGGCGAGGTGCTCGGCATCGCCGGTGTCGAGGGGAACGGGCAGACCGAGCTCGTCGAGACGATCATGGGGATGCGCATCCCCACGTCCGGTTCGGTGTGGCTCGGCGGTCGCGACGTCACCCGATGGCACACCCGCAAGCTGCGGGAGTCGGGCATCGGCTACATCCCGGAGGACCGCCAGCGCCACGGCCTGCTGCTCGACTCACCGCTGTGGGAGAACCGCGTGCTCGGGCACCAGACGCGGCCGCCGAGCGCCAAGGGCCCGTGGATCAACCGTTCCGGCGCCCGCAAGGACACCGAGCGCATCGTCGAGCAGTACGACGTCCGCACCCCCAGCATCGACGTACCGGCGCGCGCGCTGTCCGGTGGCAACCAGCAGAAGCTCGTCGTCGGCCGCGAGATGAGTGGCGAGCCGGTGCTGCTGGTCGCCTCCCACCCCACGCGGGGTGTTGACGTGGGCGCCCAGGCCGCCATCTGGGAGCACATCAAGCGAGCCCGGCGGGACGGACTGGCCGTCCTGCTCATCTCCGCCGACCTCGACGAGCTGATCGGCCTGTCCGACACCATCCAGGTCATCCTGCGTGGCCGCATGGTCGGCACGTTCGACCCGGGCGACGTCACGCCACAGGACCTCGGCACGGCCATGACGGGAGGCGAGGCAGCGTGAACACGTCCGTCCGGCTTCGCGCCATCGGGATGGCGCTGCTCGCGCCGCTCATCGCCGTCGTCGTCGCCGTGCTCGCCACGACCGTCGTCATCGCCGCTGCCGGCAGCTCGCCGGGCGACTTCTGGACGGCGATGTTCAGCAACCCGCTGCCGCGCATCCGGGTCAACATCGTCAACCAGGCGGCCATGATCTACATCGCCGCTGTCTCGGCCGCCATCGGCTTTCGCATGGGACTGTTCAACATCGGCGTCGAGGGCCAGTACACGATCGCGTCGTTCGCGGCGGCCTCCTTCGCCGGTGCCGCCTTCCTCGGTGGATTCCTCAACGTCGTCGCCGCGCTGGTCGTGGCGGTGGTCGTGGGCGCAGCCTGGGCCGGCATCGCCGGCGTCCTCAAGACGACGCGCGGGGTCAGCGAGGTCATCTCCACGATCATGCTGAACGCCATCGCCGTGACGCTGGTGGGCTATCTGCTCAACCGCTATGGCGTCCACGAGGGCAACACGGTGCGCACCGAGAAGCTGCCGGACAGCAGCCGGCTCGACGGCTACGCGCCGTACCTGCCGCGTGACGGACAGGTCTGGGCCCTCGTCATCCTCGCCGTCCTGCTCGGCGTCGGGTTCTGGGTGCTCCTGACGAAGACGAGGTTCGGCTTCGACCTGCGCGCCAGCGGCCAGTCCGAGACCGCCGCCGTGGCCAGCGGCATCGACCCGAAGCGGATGATCGTCGTCGCGATGCTGCTCTCCGGCGGGGTGGCCGGCCTGATCTGGATGCCTGCCCTGTTCGGTGGGGCGGGCTCGTACGGCACGTCGTTCCAGGTGGGGCTCGGTTTCACCGGGCTCGGCGTGGCCCTGCTCGGTCGCAACCAGCCGCTCGGGATGCTGTTCGGCGCCGTGCTGTTCGCGTTCCTCACCGCGCAGTCCAACACCCTGACCTTCAGCACCGACATCTCCCCGAGCATCGTGCAGATCACGCAGGGCGTGGCCGTGCTGGCCGTCGTCGTGGCCTACGAGGTGGTCCGCCGCTGGCGTTCGCGGCTCGAGCAACGCGTGGTCGCGCGCGAGCTCGCACCGACGGGAGCGGCTGCATGACGACTCTCGTGCAGACCGCCCGCAGGGCGAAGCAGCACTGGTTCCTGGTGGTGCTCGCCGGCATCGCCGTCGTGTCCCTCGTGCGCATCGTCTCCGACACCGACGACATCTCCTCGCCCGGCACGATCCGCGCTGCGATCATCGCCACCTGCCCCATCCTGATGGCGGCACTCGGCGGTCTCTGGGCCGAGCGCGCCGGCGTCGTCAACATCGGCCTCGAGGGCCAGATGATCCTCGGCACCTGGGGCGCCGCGTTCTTCACGTACCACGGCGGGCCGTGGGCCGGTGTGGTCGGCGCTGCGTTGTTCGGCATCATCGGCGGCCTGCTGCACGCGGTGGCCACGGTGACGTTCGGCGTCGACCACATCGTGTCCGGTGTGGCGATCAACTTGATCGGTGCGGGCGCCGCGACGTTCCTCGCCGAGGCGATCTTCCCCGATCTGGAGGGCGGTGGCCCGCGCCAGCTCGTCGGCCTCGACTCGCCCATGAAGATCACGGTGCCCGGCATCTCCGACGCCTCGCTCGACCTTGCCGGGAAGGGCTGGTTCTTCATCTCCGACGCCGCCGCGTTCGTCGCTGCGCTCACCACCAGCCTGTCGACGCTCAGCATCGTGGTGTTCGCCCTGGTGGCGATCTCCGGCTGGGTGCTGTGGCGGACGTCGTTCGGGCTGCGGCTGCGGTCGTGCGGTGAGAACCCGCAGGCCGCCGAGACGCTCGGCGTCAACGTCTACCTCTACAAGTACATCGCGGTCGTCATCTCCGGCGGACTCGCGGGCATCGGCGGCGGGTTCCTCGCGCTGGTCGCCTCCAGCGGCTTCAACACCGGGCAGACGGGCGGTCGTGGGTACATCGGCCTCGCCGCGATGATCTTCGGCAACTGGCGTCCCGGCGGCCTGCTGGCCGGTGCGCTCACCTTCGGCTACACCGACTCGCTGCGGCTCCGCAACGCCGACGCCGTGCACGCCCTGCTCCTGCTGCTCGCCATTGGCCTGCTCGCATTCGCGGCGTTCCGTGCAGTGCAGGGCTCGTGGCGGTCCGGCGTCGGCATCGGCGTGGTCGGCGCCCTGCTGCTCGTCTGGTACCTCGGCACGGAGACGGTGCCGCGCGACTTCACGTCGATGACGCCCTACGTCACCACCATGCTGGTGCTCGCGCTCGGTGCCCAACGACTACGCATGCCCGCGGCCGACGGGCTCCCGTATCGCCGGGGGAGTGCGGGCTAGTGGCCGACGATATCGACTGGGACGCGCTGCGTCGCTATGCGACCGAGATGATGGAGCGGGCCTACGCCCCGTACTCGGACTTCCCGGTCGGAGCAGCGGGCCTGGTCGACGACGGCCGCGTCGTGCTCGGCTGCAACGTCGAGAACGCGTCATACGGCCTCGGGCTGTGCGCGGAGTGCGGACTCGTCTCGGCGCTGCACGGAACCGGCGGCGGACGCCTCGTCGCGATGGTGTGCGTCGACCGGCACGGCGAGACGTTGATGCCGTGCGGGCGTTGCCGCCAGCTGCTCTGGGAGAACGGCGGGCCGGAGATGCAGCTGGCCACTTCGTCGGGCGTCAAGACGATGGCCGATCTACTGCCGGACGCCTTTGGTCCGGACGACCTGGAGAAGCGTTGACGGTCGACCTCGCCGATCCCGGCTTCGTCGCCGACCCGTACCCGACACTGGCCGAGCTCCGCAAGGCCGGCCCGATGGTGTGGCACGAGCCGAGCGATCGCTGGCTCGCCACCACCCACGACGCCGTCACGCGCGTGCTCCGCGACCGCGCGTTCGGCCGGATCTGGTCCGACTGGGAGCCCGCCGACGAGCTGGAGCCGTTCAACACCCTGCACCGCAACCAGATGATGGAAAACGAGAATCACACTCATCACCGGCTCAGGTTGCTCGTCTCCCGCGCCTTCGGACGGGGCCACGTCGAGAGAATGCGCCCACGCATCGACGACCTCGTCACGCAGATGCTCGACGACCTCGATGCGTCCGGGCCCGTCGACCTGCTGAGCCGGTACGCCGAGCCGCTCCCGGTCTACGTCATCGCCGACCTCCTCGGCGTGCCGCGCGCCGACCACGTGCAGCTGCGGGCGTGGTCGCAGGCGATCGTGCACATGTACGAGCACGACGTCGACGAGCCCGTCCGGGATGAGGCGGTGGCCGCCTCCGTCTCGTTCGCCGACTACGTGCGGGAGCTGCTGGTCGAGCGTCGCGCGTCGCCCGGCGACGACCTGGTGAGCGACCTGCTCGCCGAGCGTGACGGGACCAGTCAGCTGAGCGACGACGAGCTGGTGGCGTCGGTCGTGCTGCTGCTGAACGCCGGCCACGAGGCATCGGTGAATGTCTTCGGGAACGGCGCGCATGCCCTGCTCACGCACCCCGACCAGCTGGCCCGCGTCACGTCCGGCACGGTGCCGATGGCGACGGCGCTCGAGGAGCTGATCCGCTACGACGCGCCACTGCAGCTGTTCGAGCGCACGGCCACGGCTGACGTGGACGTCCTCGGCGCCGAGGTCCGCGCCGGCCAGAAGGTCGCCTGCCTGATGGGGTCGGCGAACCGCGACGAGCTCGTGTTCGCTGAAGCCGCGACGCTCGACGTCGGTCGCGACCCGAACCCGCATGTCGGCTTCGGCATGGGCCTGCACTTCTGCCTCGGCGCACCGCTGGCCCGCCTCGAGCTCGAGATCACGTTCCGCCGGCTGCTCGAGCGATGGCCCGGCCTGCAGCTCGCCGCCCCCGCACCCCGCCGTCCGACCTGGGTCCTGCGAGGATTCGAGGCGATGGAGGTGACCCTCACGTGAGCGAACCGTTCGACGCCGTCGACGTCATCGCCACCAAGCGCCACCATGAGCGGCTGAGTGACGAGCAGATCGACTGGGTCGTCGATGCCTACACCCGTGATGTCGTGGCGCCCGAGCAGATGTCGGCGCTGGCGATGGCGATCCTGCTGAACGGCATGGACCGCGAGGAGATCGCCCGCTGGACCCACGCCATGATCGTCACCGGCGACCGGATGGACTTCTCCGGGCTGTCGCGACCCACCGCCGACAAGCACTCCACGGGCGGAGTCGGCGACAAGATCACGCTGCCGCTCGCGCCTCTCGTCGCCGCCTGCGGGGTGGCAGTGCCACAGCTCTCCGGCCGCGGCCTCGGTCACACCGGAGGCACGCTCGACAAGCTCGAGTCGATCCCCGGCTGGCAGGCATCGATCTCCACCGAGGCGATGATGGCCCAGCTCGAGGAGGTCGGCGCCGTCATCTGTGCCGCCGGCAGCGGTCTCGCCCCGGCCGACAAGAAGCTCTACGCGCTGCGCGACATCACCGGCACCGTGCACTCCATCCCGCTCATCGCCAGCTCGATCATGAGCAAGAAGATCGCCGAGGGCACTGGCGCTCTCGTGCTCGACGTCAAGGCCGGGTCTGGCGCCTTCATGAAGACCCAGGACGACGCACGGGAGCTGGCCGAGATCATGGTGGAGATCGGCCAGGATGCGGGGGTCAAGACCGTGGCTCTCATCACCGACATGTCGACGCCGCTCGGCCTGACCGCCGGCAACGCGGTCGAGGTCGCCGAGTCTCTCGACGTCCTGGCCGGGGGAGGACCAGCCGACGTCGTGGAGCTCACCCTCGCGCTGGCCCGGGAGATGCTCACCGCGGCCGGCAAGCCGGACATCGACCCGGCCGAGGCGCTGGCCGACGGACGGGCCATGGACGTCTGGCGGCGAATGATCGCGGCCCAGGGCGGCGATCCCGAGGCGCCGCTCCCGGAGGCACGGGAGGTGCACGTCGTCAACACACCGGCTGGTGGAACGCTGACCCGTCTGGACGCGCTTGACGTCGGCGTGGCCGCCTGGCGACTCGGGGCTGGACGCTCGGGTCCGGGCGAGTCGGTGCAGGCCGGAGCGGGTGTGGTGATGCACGCCAAGCCCGGCGACACGGTGATCGAGGGTGCACCGCTCATGTCCCTGCACACCGACGAACCTGCGCGGTTCGAGCGCGCACTGGAGGCGCTCGACGACGCCGTCGAGATCAGCTCGGCCCCGCTCGACGGCGTTCCGCTCGTCATCGATCGAATCGGCCCATGAGAGCTCGGCACTGAGTACGCTCACGGTCGAGAGTCGAGCGGCGGAAGGGGCCCGGGACATGGGCTTGTTCGCAAGGATGGGCGATGCCGCGAAAAGCGTCGCCAAGGACGTGTCGGGTGTCAGCGCGGTGCAGTCGCTGACGTCGGGCGGGGCGCCCAAGGGTGACCTCCGCGCGTTCGCGGAGCAGCGTGGACTTGCCTTTCACGGCTCCGACGCCCCAGCCGGGTACCAGGACTCGGTCGGCTTCGACGACGTCTACAACACGGTCGAGGGCGTGCTTCCGGGCGGTCGCTACGGTTTGGCCGTGCATCAGCACTACCTCGAGTCGGACGGCCGCGGCTTCGAGCACCGGGAGAGGGTTTGGCATCAGATCACGCGGGTGATCGTTCCGGTGTCGGCGGGGATCGGATCGATCCAGCGCATGAAGGTGCGGGCGTATGACTTGAGCGACCCCGAGGTCGGCTGGGCCCAGGTGCCTCCGGACCGATACGGGATCACGGGGCGGCACCTCTACTTCGGGGCCAATGCCGATCGCCCCGCGATCGACGCCGTGCTGCACGCCGCTGCACCATGGCTCGCGGTTGCGGAGAGCACCGGACCGTTCGACGACGAGGACCTGGCCTTCTCGTATGGCTGCCTTCGCGTCGCGACCCAGGGATATCTGGATGACACGGCCCTCGATGCCGCGTGCGAGGCCGCCTGCGCGGTCGCGAACGCGTTGGAGGAGGCGAGCGTCGCACTGCGTCCGGCCCGCCCGTTCACCGAGATGCTGGACGGACCGTGCTGGGTCAATGTCGAGGAGGGCCGTGCACCGCAGCCCGCCAATCCGGTAGCCGTCGCCGGATCGCAAGGCCTGGAGTCCGCACCGTCCCAGCCCTGGCTCGCCATGTGGCAGGTCTTGGCGCAGTCGATGCCCTCGATGAACGTGGTCGAGGACTCGTTGCAGTTCCACCGGGCGTTTCCCTGGCTCCCCGCTCCCGGCCAGGCGGTCTTCGTCTTCGCCGGCACCCTGCCAGGGTCGGAGATCGCCGGACGCTTTGCGCTGCTGACCGACTCGGCGCACGACGGCGGGAAGGTGGCGGGACTGTTCCACCGCAACTCGGGCGTGAACGTCGTCATGATGCGGGCCAAGGACGGTGCCCGTACGCAGGATCCGTACGAGCAAGGCGCCGATCTGCAGGCGGCGATCAAGGAGGGCGTGGTGAGCATCTGGCGAGCCCGCACCGATCCGCAGGGCGATCCCACCTCCGGCATGAACGACTTCATTGCCGCCGCGGTTGCACTCGCGCGGTCCCGATCCTGGGTCGAATGACCTGCTGTAAGTGCGGCGCCGAGCCGGCTGACTGCATTGGCTAGGTTGGGACACATGCGTGTGCTGAACAACCGGAAAGAAATCGCCGCCGCCTCGGGCAAGGAGCTGGGAGTCAGCGAATGGGTGCAGGTCTCCCAGGAGCGCATCGATCAGTTCGCCGACGCCACGGGCGACCGGCAGTGGATCCACATCGACCCGGAGCGGGCCGCCAACGGCCCGTTCGGCGCCACCATCGCGCACGGTTACCTCACCTTGTCGATGCTCCCGTTCCTCAGCGCCCAGGTCTACGCGTTCGCCGGTGACGTCGCGCGGGTCAACTACGGCCTCAACAAGGTGCGCTTCGTCTCGCCTGTCGTCGTCGGGTCCAAGGTGCGCAACCGCGTGGAGATGGTCGACGTCAAGGATCTCGAGAAGGGCCAGCAGATCACCCTGCAGCACACCATCGAGATCAAGGGCGCCGACAAGCCGGCCTGCGTGGCCGAGACGGTCACGCTCCTGATGGACGCCGGATGACCACCGAATGAGCGCGGCCACTCCCGAGCAGGTAGCCGCGGCACCGAAGGTCGCACTTCACGAACACCTCGACGGCGGGGTGCGCGCGGCCACGGTTGCCGAGATCGCCGCCGAGATCGGCCACGAGCTGCCCGCCGAAGCCGACGCTTTGGGCGCCTGGTTCGCGGAGGCCGCCTCGTCTGGCTCGCTCGAGCGCTACCTGGAGACCTTCGTGCACACGGTCGCCATCATGCAGCGGCCACAGGACCTCACCCGGGTGGCGCGCGAGTCGGTGCTCGATCTCGCCACCGACGGGTGCGTCTACGCCGAGCTGCGCTGGGCCCCTGAGCAGCACCTGTCGGCCGGGCTGACGCTGCACGATGCCGTGGACGCCGTTCAGGCCGGCATCGAGGAGGGCAGGACGCTCGCAGCCGAGCAGGGACACCCGATC
Organism: uncultured Actinomycetota bacterium; assembly: GCA_963839625.1. Classification (GTDB taxonomy): domain Bacteria; phylum Actinomycetota; class Actinomycetes; order Propionibacteriales; family Nocardioidaceae; genus Aeromicrobium. The sequence continues at coordinate 54,995 of CAWIWE010000040.1, forward strand.
GTCGTCGGTCAGCTGCTCACCGCGATGCGGCACGCGAAGCGCGGCCTCGAGGTCGCCGAGCTCGTGATCGAGTACCGCGACCGAGGGGTGTTCGGCTTCGACATCGCCGGCGCCGAGGACGGATTCCCGCCGATCCTGCACCTCGAGGCGTTCGAGTACCTGCGCCGCGAGAACTCGCACTTCACGATCCACGCCGGCGAGGGATTCGGCCTCCCCTCCATCTGGCAGGCCATCCAGCGCTGTGGGGCCGACCGGCTCGGCCACGGGGTGCGCATCGTCGACGACATCGACCTGACTGATCCATCGAACCCGGTGCTCGGGCGCCTCGCCGCGTACGTGCGTGACTGCCGCATCCCGTTGGAGATGTGCCCGTCGTCCAACCTGCACACCCACGCCGTGCCCGGCATGTCGACGATCGCCGACCACCCGATCGGGATGCTCAAGGAGCTCGGATTCCGCGTCACCGTCAACTGCGACAACCGCCTGATGAGCAACACGTCGATGAGCAAGGAGATGAACCTCCTGGTCGACGCGTTCGGCTACAGCCTCGACGACCTGCGCTGGTTCACCGTCAACGCCATGAAGAGCGCCTTCCTGCCCTTCGACGAGCGCCTCGCCCTCATCAACAACGACATCAAGCCCGCCTACGCCGCCCTGAAGGGCTAGCGCAAGCGAGCTTGATGGCGTGAGCCGACTACTCGGTCGGCACTTCCTGGAAGGCTCGGACCTCGATCCGGTCCCCGAGCGCCTTGGAGACGTCCTTGGCCCACTCCAGGGCCTTGTCGAGGTCGGGAGCCTCGATGATCCAGAAGCCGCCGAGGTACTCCTTGGCCTCGACGAACGGGCCGTCGGTGAGGATCGGCTCGTCGCCCCGGTTGTCGACCGTGGTCGCCGTCGCAGGCGGGTGGAGGCCGCCGGCGAACACCCAGGCGCCCTCGGACTGGAGCCGCTCCATGAATCCACCGACCGCCTCCTGGGCCTTCTGAAGCTCCTCGGGGTCCATGGTCTCCATGGTCGGCGACTCCGCGGTGTTGTGCGGCAGGGAAAGCAGGTACTGCGTCATGTCGTCTTCTCCTTGGTGTGGGCTCCCGGTTGGGTGCCTCTCACCCTGTCCACGAAGAAGAGGCCCCCGATACGACACACCTTGACAGAAAAATTCGCTCAGACGCCGATCGGGTGCCAGACCGTCTTGATCTCGACCCACGACTGCAGGCGATCGAGCGTGGGCTCGCCCACCCAGTCCTCCTCAGCCGGACGCCGGACGCGCTTGAGGTCCTCGGCGGCGTCGGCCTCCAGCGAGCGGGCCAGGTCGGCATCCTCGATGCCGCTGAGGTCGAGGGCGTCGACGTCGAGGTGGGTGGCGAGCCAGGGCGCGATCTCGGCCGGGCTGCCGGTGAGGAGATTGACGACACCGCCCGGGAGGTCGGACGTGGCCATGATCTCGGCCAGGGTCACTGCCGGGACGGGATGCTGCTCGCTGGCCACGACCACCACGGTGTTGCCGGTCGTGATGGCCGGCAGCACCGTGCTGACGAACGGCAGCAGCGGCACCGTCGGCGCCACGATCGCGACGACGCCGGTGGGCTCGGGGGTGGAGAGGTTGAAGAACGGGCCCGAGACCGGGTTGGCGTTGCCGAGCACCTGGACGTACTTGTCGGCCCACCCGGCGTACCAGACGACGCGGTCGATCGTCACGTCGACGCGCTTCTCGGCCACCTTCGCGGTGATCCCGGTGGCCTCGCGGAGCTGGGCGACGAGCTGGTCGCGCCGGCCCTCCATGACCTCGGCGATCCGGTAGATGACCTGGCCGCGGTTGTACGGCGTTCGCGTCGACCAGCCGGGGAAGGCCGACCGAGCGGCCCGCACGGCGTCGCGGGCATCCTTGCGCGACCCCTTCGCCATGTTGGCGATGAAGCGACCCTTCGAGTCGAGGGCTTCGTAGGTGCGCCCCGACTCCGAGCGTGGGAAGGCGCCGCCGATGTACAGCTTGTGCGTCTTCTTGACCTCGACTCTCGCCATCAGAAGATCCCTTCAGGTACGCGGCCAAGCCGTGCTTGCCGCCCTCGCGGCCGTAGCCGGACTCCTGGTAGCCGCCGAACGGGCTGGTGGGGTCGAACTTGTTGAACGTGTTGGCCCACACCACACCGGCGCGGAGCTGGTCGGCCATCGCGAGGATGCGTGAGCCCTTCTCGGTCCAGACACCCGCTGACAGGCCGTAGGGCGTGTTGTTGGCCTTCTCGACGGCCTCGGCCGGGGTGCGGAACGTGAGCACCGAGAGCACCGGGCCGAAGATCTCCTCGCGGGCGATGCGATGGGCCTGGGTGACGCCGGTGAAGATCGTCGGCGCGAACCAGAATCCGTGGTCGGGGATCTCGCACGGTGCTGACCACCGCTCCGCGCCCTCGGAGTCGCCGATGGCCGACAGCTCGCGGATTCGGGCGAGCTGCTCGGCGGAGTTGATGGCTCCGATGTCGGTGTTCTTGTCGAGCGGGTCGCCGAGGCGCAGCGTCGCCATGCGTCGCTTGAGCCGTTCGAGCACCTCGTCGTAGACGCTCTCCTGCACGAGCAGGCGGGAGCCGGCGCAGCACACGTGGCCCTGGTTGAAGAAGATGCCGTTGACGATGCCCTCGACGGCCTGGTCGAGGGCGGCGTCGGCGAACACGATGTTGGCGGCCTTGCCGCCGAGCTCGAGGGTGACCTTCTTGTTCGTTCCGGCGACGGATCGGGCGATCGCGCGGCCGACGGCCGTGGATCCGGTGAACGCGATCTTGTCGATGTCCGGGTGTTCAACCAGCGCCTGCCCGGTCTCGCCGGCTCCGGTGAGGATGTTGACGACACCGGGCGGCAGCTCGGCCTGCTGGCAGATCTCGGCGAACAGCAGCGCGGTGAGCGGCGTCGTCTCCGCGGGCTTGAGCACCACGGTGTTGCCAGCGGCGAGCGCCGGCGCGATCTTCCAGGCCAGCATCATCAGTGGGAAGTTCCACGGGATGATCTGGCCGGCGACGCCGAGCGGCTTCGGGTCCGGACCTTGGCCCGCGTACCCGAGCTTGTCGGCCCAGCCCGCGTAGTAGAAGAACCACTGCGAGACGAGGGGAACGTCGACGTCGCGCGACTCCTTGATGGGCTTGCCGTTGTCGAGTGACTCCAGCACCGCAAGCTCGCGGCTGCGCTCGGCGATGATGCGGGCGATGCGGTAGAGGTACTTGGCTCGCTCGCGCCCGGGCATCGGGCCCCACACCTTCTCGAAGGCGCGCCGGGCGGCCTTGACGGCGGCGTCGACGTCGGCCTCGGTGGCCTCGGCGACCTCGGCCAGCACTTCCTCGGTGGCCGGGCTGATCGACTTGAACGACGTGCCCGACCCGTCGACGAACTCGCCGTCGATGTACAGGCCGTACGAGCTCTTGAGGTCGACGATCGTGCGCGACTCGGGCGCCGGTGCGTACTCGAACTTGGTCATGGGATCAGTCCAACGTCACGTAGTCGGGGCCGGAGTAGTGGCCGGTGATCATCTTCTGGCGCTGCAGCAGCAGGTCGTTGAGCAGCGACGACGCGCCGAACCGGAACCAGTCGGGGTGCAGCCAGTCCTCGCCGGCGATCTCGTTGACGACCACGAGGTACCGGATGGCGTCCTTGGAGTTGCGAATGCCGCCGGCGGGCTTGACCCCGACCTGGCGACCGGTGGCGATGCGGTAGTCGCGCACGGCCTCCAGCATCAGCAGCGTCACGGGCAGCGTGGCGGCGGGCTGGATCTTGCCGGTGCTCGTCTTGATGAAGTCGGCGCCCGCCTCCATGGCCAGCCACGACGCGCGCCGGACGTTGTCGTACGTCTGCAGCTCGCCGGTCTCGAGGATGACCTTGAGGTGAGCTGTTCCGGCTGCTTCCTTCACCGCGACGATCTCGTCGTGGACCTTGTCGAGGTTGCCGGCGAGGAAGGCACCACGATCGATGACCATGTCGACCTCGTCGGCGCCGGCCTCGACGGCGTCCTGGGTGTCGGCGAGCTTGATGTCGAGGGCCGCGCGGCCGGACGGGAACGCGGTGGCGACCGCGGCGACGTGCAGCTGGTCGCCGACGACCTCACGCACCGTGGTCACCATGTCCGGGTACACGCACACGGCCGCGGCGGACGGACAGCTCGGGTCGGTGGGGTCCGGCTTGAGCGCCTTGGCGGACAGCGCCCGCACCTTGCCGGGGGTGTCCGCGCCCTCCAGCGTCGTGAGGTCGACCATCGAGATGGCGAGGTCGATCGCCCACTGCTTGGACGTGGTCTTGATCGAGCGCGTGCCGAGCGAAGCGGCACGGGCCTCGAGCCCGACGGCGTCGACCCCGGGCAGCCCCTCGAGTGTCCTGCGCAGCGACGCGGTGGCGCCAGTCACGAAAGTCCTCCCTGCTCGCGGTCATGGATGGCGACCGCGTCGTCCAGCGTACGGCGCGTCTTGGTCGCGAAGCCAGCGGGACGACGGGCAGACTTGGCCCATGGTGGACGCGCCCGGGTCTGGCGGGCTGAGCATGGCGGTCGTCGTGGCGCATCCAGATGACGATGCGTACGGCATGTCGGGCATGGTGGCCCTGCACGCCGAGGACCCGGGCTTCCGCTTCATCCTGATCCACGCCACCGACGGGGGAGCGGGCGACATACGCGAAGGCTTTCCCGCGACCCGCGAGACCCTCGGCCGCATTCGCCAGCAGGAAGACGAAGCGGCCTGGCGCGCGCTGGGACGCGAGCCAGACCGTCATGAGTGGCTGGGCTACCCCGACGGCGAGGTCGACCAGGTGCCGTTCGACGACCTGGTCGACTCGGTCGCGGCGATCCTCGAGGAGGAGCGGCCGACGGTCGTCGGGACGTTCGGGCCGGACGGCATCTTCGCCCATCCCGACCACATCGCCATCGGGGCGGCGACCGATGCCGCGTTCGCCCGGTTCGCGAGCACGAGCGGCACGGCCTTTCGCCGACTGCTGCACGGCGCCGTCCCGAACTCGGTGTTCGAGCGCTGGAACCGGCAACGGGTGGAGAGGGGGCTCGAGCCGTTCGATCCGACGAAGATCTACCACATGCGCGGCATTCCGGACGAGGAGATCGGGCTGGTCGTCGACTGCCGCAGCGTCGCGCATCGCGTCGTGGCCGGGCTGCGCGAGCACAAGAGCCAGCACCACGTGATGAGCGACGACCCCGACGACATCGAGCGCTGGCAGAGGGTCGTCAGCCGGGACTGGGCCGTGGTGGCGTGGCCCGAGCAGCCGCCAGGGACACCTGTCCTGACCGACCCGTTCGAGGGCCTTCCCTGACCCAGGCGCTTCCCCCTCCTAGTTCACCTGATCGTCACCGTCGAACCGCGTCTGACCCGTTGACAGACGAGTGGTCTGCGAGGTCCTATCAGTTCCTGTGGTCCGGCGCCGAGTGGTGCGGGGGGACTGCTCGTCGATCGGAGAACACTCGTGAGAACCCTCTGGGGTCGCGTTGCCGCGGCCGCTTCCGTCTTTGCTGTCTGCGGTTCGATGCTCGTGGGCACACCCGCGCAGGCTGGGCAATTTCCCGCCCAAGACCCGGGATCCCTTCCGGGTGACCCGATCGTGCTGAACCTGCTCGGCATCAACGACTTCCACGGCCGCATCGACACCAACACGGTGAAGTTCGCCGGCACGGTCGAGCAGCTGCGGGCCGAGGCGGGCGAGGCCCGCACGCTGATGGTCTCGGCCGGCGACAACGTCGGCGCATCCCTCTTCCCCTCCGCAGTGGAGGGCGACATCCCGACCATCGACGTGCTGAACGCGCTCGACCTCGACGCGTCGGCGGTCGGCAACCACGAGTTCGACAAGGGCTACACCGACCTGACCGACCGCATCGCTCCGGCGGCCGACTTCCCGATCCTCGGCGCCAACGTGCTCAACGGCCGGCGGTGAGCCGGCGCTCGACCCGTACGAGATCGTGAACGTGGACGGGCTCGACGTCGCGGTCGTGGGTGCGGTCACCCAGGAGACACCGTCCCTGGTGAATCCCGACGGCGTGGCCGGCCTGACGTTCGCCGATCCCGTGGCCTCCATCAACGACACCGTCGCCGACCTCGACGCCCTGGCCGATCCGCCCGACGTGATCGTCGCCTCGGTCCACGAAGGTGCGCCCGACGGCACGCAGACGTACGAGCAGGCCATCGCCTCCAGCGAAGTCTTCAAGGACCTCGCCGAGAACACGTCCGCCGAGGTCGATGCGATCTTCATGGGCCACACCCATCAGGCGTACGCGTACGACGCACCCGTGCCGGGCCAGGCCGGCGAGACCCGTCCGCTCGTGCAGACCGGCCAGTACGGCGCGAACATCGGCCAGATCCAGCTCACGGTCGACTCGGAGACCGGAGACGTCCAGAGCCACACCCAGCGCAACGTCGCGCGCACCACGGCGGCCGACGACGGCCTGATCTCGACCTACCCGAGGGTCGCCGAGGTCGACACGATCGTGGACACCGCGCTCGCCAACGCAGCCGAGGTCGGCAACCAGGTCAAGGGGCACTTGACCGCCGACATCACCCGGGCCTTCACCGGGGGGACCGAGGGCGGTGCCGTTGAAGACAGGGCCAGCGAGTCAACGCTCGGCGGGCTCGTGGCCGACGCCCTGCTCGCCAAGGTGAGTGAGACGCCGGCTGGCGCCGACCTGGCCATGACGAATCCCGGAGGTCTGCGCGCCGACCTGCTGTACGCGGGCAGTGGCGGGACGAACACGGATGGGGTCATCACCTACGCCGAGGCCAACGCCGTGCTGCCGTTCGTCAACAACCTCAGCTCGGTCACGCTGAGCGGGGCGAACCTCAAGAAGGTGCTCGAGCAGCAGTGGCAGCGCGACGCCGACGGCAACGTCCCGTCGCGGGCCTACCTGCAGATGGGTGTGTCGAAGAACGTGAAGTACACGTTCGATCCGACCCGTCCTGAAGGCGACCGGATCACCGGTGTGACGATCGACGGCGAGGCGATCGACCCCGACGGGTCGTACAAGGTGGCCGTTCCGTCGTTCCTCGCGGCCGGTGGCGACAACTTCCGCGCGTTCAACGACGGCACCGCCGTCGACACGGGACTCGTCGACTACGAGGCCTGGATCGAGTACCTGGGGCAGCACGACCCGGTGTCGCCGGACTTCGCGCGTCGATCGCTCGACGTCGAAGGCCTGCAGGGTACGTACCCCGCCGGGGCAGAGGTGTCGTTCTCGCTGCCGAAGCTCGATCTCACGTCGACGGGCAGCCCCCACAACACCTCGGTCGCGGTCGAGCTCGTGCAGGGCGAGACGACGACGGACCTCGGCGACTTCGACGTCACCGACGGCGCGGCCACCCCGACGTTCACGCTTCCCGAGGGAGTGAGCGGCGACGCGACCATCCGCGTCACGGCAGCTCCGACCGGCACGACGGCCGACCTGCCCATCGCGATCGAGGCGCCCGAGCGGGCCGAGGCGACGGTCGATGCGATCACGGTGCCGTTCATCGAAGAGGGTTCGTACGCCTACGTCGGCGTGCGGGTCACCGGTCCGGACGGCCGGCCGACCGGCACCGTCACGGTGCGTGAAGGCGGCAAGGAGCTCGGGTCGGCCCCGCTCTATCGCGGCTACACGCTCGTGGTCGCCGACACACGACAGCTCGAGCGCGGTCGTCACACGCTCGCGGTGGACTACTCCGGCGACGACACGTACGAGACCGCGTCCGACGAGGTCTCCATTCGCGTCAAGCGCGGCAACTGATGCGGAAGCTCGCGGCCGTACTCACGGCAGTCGCCACGGCCGGCCTCATCGTCCTGCCGTCCCACGCAGGTGCGGCCATCGACGACGTTGCCATCGCCGAGATCCAGGGGCCGGGCGACACCAGCCCGCTCGCCGGGCAAACCGTCACCACGCGCGGGGTCGTCACGGCGGCCTACCCGGCCGGAGGCTACGACGGCATCTACCTCCAGACTCCCGGCACGGGTGGCGATCTCGACCTGGAGGCGCACGACGCGTCCGACGGCGTGTTCGTCTACTCCGAGGCACTCGCCGGCGAGGTGCAGGTCGGCGACCACGTCGAGGTGACCGGCCGGGTCAGCGAGTTCCGCGGGCTCACCGAGATCTCGCCACCGGCCGGGTCGTGGACGGTGCTCGACGAGCCGGCCGAGGCCGTCAAGCCTGCCGTGGTCGACTTCCCGCTCGACGACGTGCAGCGCGAGAGCCTCGAGGGCATGCTCCTGGGTCCGTCGGGCGACTACACGATCACGAACAACTTCACGACGAACCAGTACGCCGAGATCGGCCTCGCCGCCGGCGACGAACCGCTGCAGTCACCGACCAACGTGGCGCGGCCACTCTCGGCGGAGTACGACCAGGTGGTGGCCGAGAACGCCCGCCGGCTCGTCACGCTCGACGACGGCGCGAGCCTGAACTTCCTCAGCTCGGCCAACCAGGACACACCGATCCCGTGGCTGCGTCCGGACAACGAGGTGCGGGTCGGAGCAGCGACGTCGTTCACCGCTCCGATGGTGCTCGACTACCGCAACGACCTCTGGAAGCTCCAGCCGACGGAACAGCTGGAGGCGGGCGACCCGGAGCCGGTCACGTTCGGCAGCACACGTCCGGCCGCACCGGAGAACGTCCGCGGCACGATGCAGATCGCCACGTTCAACGTGCTGAACTACTTCACGACCCTCGGCGAGGACTACGCCGCGTCCGGGGCCGGCACCTGCACGTACTACCGCGACCGCGACGGCAACAACCTCACGGTCAACTCGTGCACCAACAACGGCCCGCGTGGTGCCGCGAACGCCGCGAACCTCGAGCGGCAGCAGGCCAAGATCGTGGCCGCCATCAACCAGCTCGGTGCTGGTCGGGATGGGGCCGACGTCGTGTCGCTGGAGGAGATCGAGAACTCCGCGGCCTTCGGCATCGACCGTGACACCGCCCTCCGTCACCTCGTGGAGGCGCTCAACGAGGATGCGGGAGCCGGCACGTGGGACTACGTGCGGTCACCTCGGCGCGTCCCGGAGGTGGAGGACGTCATCCGCACGGCCTTCATCTATCGGACCGACGCGGTGCGGCCCAGGGGGAAGTCGACCATCCTCGACGTCCCGGCCTTCGACAACGCGCGCGAGCCGCTGGCGCAGGAGTTCCGGCCGAGTCGGGCCGGCAGCAAGGACGACTTCGTGGTCATCGTCAACCACTTCAAGTCCAAGGGCTCCGGCAGTGGTGAGGACGCCGATCAGGGCGACGGGCAGGGCGCCTCGAACGCTTCGCGCGTCAGGCAGGCCCATGCGCTGGTGGAGTTCGCCGAAGAGCAGCGGCGGAAGGCGCGCACCGAGATGGTGTTCCTGACCGGAGATTTCAACGCCTACGACGAGGAGGACCCGGTCCAGGTCATCGAGGAGGCCGGCTACACCAACGTCACCCGTGAGCTGACCGACAAGGAGACGTACCAGTTCGACGGACTGGTCGGCTCGCTCGACCACGTCTTCGCATCGACGGAGGCGTTCGAGACGGTGACCGACGCCGACATCTGGAACATCAGTGCGTACGAGTCGGTCGGGCGCGAGTACAGCCGGCACAACACCAACGTGACGAATCTCTACGCGCCAGGCCCGTACCGGTCCAGCGACCACGACCCGGAGATCGTCGGATTCGTCACCCGAGGCCGAGGGCCGCGCTGAGGTCGGTCTTGATGCCGGTGATCAGCCGGTCGGCCTCGCTGCGCGCCACGCCCACCGAGTCGCCGACCGGCACGACGACCTCGACGTAGTTCTTCAGCTTCGGCTCGGTGCCCGACGGCCGGCAGATGACGCGACCGGTCTCGCCCAGACCGAGCCTGATCCCGTCGGTGGGCGGCAGACCCTGGAAGCCGTCGGCCAAGTCGTCGACCGCATCGACATCAATGCCTCCGAGAGACGTCGGCGGAGATGATCTCAGCTTCTTCATGGCCTCGGGGATGATCGTCAGGTCGTCGACGCGCACCGACAGCTGGCTGGTGGCATGCAGTCCGTGCTCGCGGTAGAGGTCGTCCAGCCGGTCCAGCAGCGTGCGGCCCTCGGCCTTGAGCGCCGCGGCCATCTCGAGCACGGTGATGATCGCGGAGATGCCGTCCTTGTCGCGGGCGATGTCAGGCGCGACGCAGTAGCCGAGCGCTTCCTCGTAGCCGAAGGCGAGGTCGGGGATCTTCCCGAGCCACTTGAAGCCGGTGAGCGTCTGCTCCCACGGCTGTCCCGCCGCCGCAGCCTGGCGCCCGAGGAGGTCGGAGCTGACGATCGACGCCCCGTACGTGCCGCTGAGCCCGCGACGCAGGCAGAAGTCCGCGAGCAGGGCGCCGACCTGATCGCCCGTCAACATCCGGTACGACTCCCCGGCGGCCTCGCGCACGCCGACGGCGCACCGGTCGGCATCGGGGTCGTTCGCGACGATGACGTCGGCGTGCACCTCCGAGGCCAGCTTGAGCGACAGGTCCATGGCGCCCGGTTCCTCGGGGTTGGGGAACACAGTGGTGGGGAAGTCCGCGTCCGGGTCGCCCTGCTCGCGCACGACGTGGAGATCGGGGAATCCGGTGCGCCGGACGACGTCGACCAGGGTGTCGCGGCCGACACCGTGCAGCGGCGTGTAGACGGTGACGATGTCGCGCGGGCCGTCGTGGGGCAGCGCGGCGACCGCCTCGATGTAGGCCTCGGCGACCTCCGGGCCGAGCCTCGTGTAGTCGTCACTGCGCGGCATCTCGTCGACCCGTCCGGCGGCGTCGATCTGTGCGGAGATGTCGGCGTCGGCCGGCGGCACGATCTGGCTGGAGTCGGCGAGGTAGACCTTGTAGCCGTTGTCGCGCGGTGGGTTGTGCGATGCCGTGACCACCACGCCCGCGCTGCAGCCCAGGTGGCGGATCGCGAACGCCGTGACGGGTGTCGGCAGCGGCTCGGGCAGCAGGTGGGCGTTCACGCCGGCGCCCTGCATGATCTCGGCGGTGTCGCTCGCGAAGATGTCGGAGTTGTGCCGTGCGTCGTAGCCGATGACGACGCTCGGACTCGCCTCGTGCTCGAGGAGGTACGCCGCGAGTCCGGATGCCGCCTGGGCGACGATCACCCGGTTCATCCGGTTCGGGCCGGCGCCGAGCTCGCCGCGCAGTCCGGCCGTGCCGAACTGCAGACGCTGGGCGAAGCGGTCCTGGAGCCCGGCGGTGTCGTCGGCGTCGATCAGCCTCTGCAGCTCGTCGCGCGTGACCGGATCAGGGTCCTGGCTGAGCCAGTCCCTGGCTCGCTCGAGAAGCTCCATGCTCTGATTCTGCGCAGTCAGATGCGGGGAAGCACGTCGGCGAGCAGGGATCCCATGCGGGTGGCCGACGCGCGGCCGGCCTCGAGGACCTCCTCGTGGTTCAAGGGCTCACCGGTGATGCCGGCTGCGAAGTTGGTGACCAGGGAGATGCCCAGCACCTCCATGCCGGCCTCGCGGGCGGCGATGGCCTCCAGCACCGTCGACATCCCGACGAGGTTGCCGCCGATCGCCTTCACCATCGCGATCTCGGCCGGCGTCTCGTAGTGCGGCCCGGGGAACTGCACGTACACGCCCTCGTCGAGTGACGGGTCGACCTCCTGGCACAGCGCCCGCAGCCGTGACGAGTACAGGTCAGTGAGGTCGACGAAGTTCGCACCCTCCACGGGGGACGTTCCGGTGAGGTTGATGTGGTCGCGGATCAGCACCGGCGTGCCGGGAGTCCAGGACGTGTCGAGGCCACCGCATCCGTTGGTGAGCACCACGGTGCCGACGCCCGACGCGGCTGCCGTCCGCATGCCGTGCACGACTGATGCCACACCGCGGCCCTCGTAGAAGTGGGTCCGGCCGAGGAAGATCAGCAGCCGTCGGTCGCCGAGCCGCACCGAGCGGATGGTGCCGCCATGCCCCTCGACCGCCGGGGCGCTGAAGCCCGGCAGCTCGGCGGCGGGGAGCTCGTGCTCCGGCTCGCCCAGTGCCTCGGCGGCAGGCAGCCAGCCCGAGCCCATGACGAGCGCGATGTCGTGCTTGTCCGTGCCGGTGCGCTCGGCCAGGACGTCGGCGGCCTGGCGGGCGAGGGCCGCGGTCTCCGGCTCGGGGCTGTTCACCTGTCGTACCTTACGGAACGCCTGGCTCCGATGCCGGGCGTGGTCGGCGAGCGGGCAGAGCACCGTGCGACACAATGGCGGGGTGACTCACGTGGCCATCATCGGCGGGGGACCCGGGGGGTACGAGGCCGCGCTCGTCGCCGCTCGTCTCGGTGCCGATGTCACGCTGGTCGAGCGCGACGGGCCGGGTGGATCCACCGTCCTCACCGACTGCGTGCCGAGCAAGACGCTCATCGCCACCTCCGACCTCCTCACCGAGGTCGAGTCCGCCGCCGAGCTCGGTGTCGAGGTGCCACGGGACGCACGAGCAGACGTCGCGGTCGCCAACGACCGCGTCCTGGCGCTCGCGCAGGCGCAGTCGGACGACATCGGCCGGCGGCTCGAGAGCAGCGGTGTGGAGGTGCTGTCCGGCAGCGCCACCCTCGACCCTTCGGGTGGGATCGTCGCGACCACGGCCGAGGGCGAGCGCCACATCGATGCCGAAGGCGTGCTCGTGGCCACCGGCGCCCATCCGCGCGTCGTCGAGACGGCGCAGCCCGATGGCGACCGCATCCTCACCTGGGAGCAGCTCTACGGGTTGCGCGAGCTGCCCGAGCACATGATCGTCGTCGGCTCCGGCGTCACCGGAGCCGAGTTCGCCAGCGCGTACAACGGGCTCGGCTCGCCGGTCACCCTCGTGTCGAGCCGCGACCGCGTGCTGCCCGGCGAGGACGAGGATGCCGCGACCCTCATCGAGGACGTCTTCACCCGGCGCGGCATGACCGTCCTGGACCGGTCGCGCATGGCGTCGGTCGAGAGTCAGGACGACGGGGTGCGCGTCACGCTCACCGACGGCCGCGAGGTCGACGGGTCGCACTGCCTGCTCGCCCTCGGGTCCGTGCCGAACACCGGAGACCTCGGGCTCAAGGAGGCCGGCGTCGATCTGGACGAGTCCGGGTTCGTGAAGGTCGACCGGGTGTCTCGCACGTCCGCCCCCGGTGTCTACGCCGCCGGCGACTGCACCGGTGTGCTGATGCTCGCCTCGGTCGCCGCACAGCAGGGCCGCATCGCGATGTCGCACCTGCTCGGCGACGCCGTGCACCCGCTCGACCTGGAGAAGGTCTCCAGCAACATCTTCACGTCGCCGGAGATCGCGACGGTCGGACTTTCCCAGGTCCAGCTCGAGGAGAGCGGGACGCAGTACGAGGTCGCGATGCTGCCGTTGGACGCGAACCCGCGGGCCAAGATGCAGGGCATCCGCGACGGGTTCGTCAAGCTGTTTTCGAGCCGCGCGACGGGGATCGTCATCGGTGGCGTCGTCGTCAGTCCCCGGGCCAGTGAGCTCATCCACGTCGTGTCGCTGAGCGTTTCGTCGGCCCTGACCGTCGACCACGTGGCCGACGCGTTCACGATCTACCCGTCGCTGTCCGGGTCCGTCGCCGAGGCGGCCCGACGCCTGCACCGACAGCGATAACCTCAACAGTCACACCCGTCACAGGAATCACACCGGTGTAGTTCTGCAGGTCAGCGAGAGAGGTCACAAAAGCGCTGGTCAACAGGCTATTCGTGCTGTCTAATGTCTGCAGCGGTGTTCCCACCAACTTCCCCGTTCGGCCGCTCTCACACGATTGGACACGACATGCGTTCTCGGCGCGTGATCCTGCGTTTTCTCCCCCTCGGCCTCGTTGCCGTACTTCTGGGTTCCGTCATGGTCTGGCAGAACGGAGTCGAGCGACGCCTCGCCGAGGACGTCAACGCGGCTCCGCAGGTCACGGTCGCCGAGCACGACGTTCCCGTCGTCCCGGCAGCCGCACCGGAGAAGGCCGAGAAGCAAAGGACGCAGGGCGCCGCGCCGGCGTCATCGACCCGCACCGTGGCCGAGCTCGCGCCCACCGAGGTCAAGTCGTTCTCCCTGGTGGGCGTCACCTGGCGATCCGGCGTGCCGAACGATGCCGAGGTCGAGGTCCGCTGGCGCCACGACGGCTCGTGGACCAAATGGAGCCACCTGCACCTCGACGTCCAGAACACCTGGACCGAAGGCGGCCGCCCGGGCACCGAGTCACTGTGGGTCGACCGTGCCGACGCCATCGCCGTCCGCGTTCGCGCCGATGAACCGTCAGCACCCCGCGACCTTCGCGTCGCCACCGTCGACCCCGGCAAGTACGCGGCGACGACTCCCGTCGCCTCGGTCAGCCAGCCGACGATCATCAAGCGCAGCAGCTGGGGCGCCAAGAGCGGCGGCGGGTGCGACTCCCCGATCTACGGCGCCACGACGCGTGGTGCCGTCATCCACCACACGGCCGGCTCGAACTCGTACACCAAGAGCGACTCGGCGTCGATCGTGCGTGCCACGCAGGCGTACCACATGAACGGTCGTGACTGGTGCGACATCGGCTACAACTTCCTGATCGACAAGTACGGCCAGATCTTCGAGGGCCGCGCCGGCGGCATCGACAAGCCGGTTCGCGCCGCGCACTCGGGCAACGGCCCGGTCAACGAGGAGACGATGGGTGTCTCCCTGATGGGCACGTTCACCTCCACCGAGGCGTCGTCGGCCATGAAGTCCGCGACGGCCGACCTCGTGGCCTGGCGGTTCTCCGACTACGGCATCAAGGCCAAGGGCACGTACTCGCTGGGCGGCAAGACGCTCAACCGCATCGCCGGCCACCGCAACGTCGTGTCCACCGAGTGCCCCGGCGCGAAGGTCTACTCATGGCTCTCCGCCAGCGGCGGCCTGCGCGACCGCGTCGAGAACCTCCTCGCCAGCGGCAGCGGCGGTGGTGGAGGCGACGCTCCCGCCACCCCGACCGGCCTGCGCTCGACCGACCAGACCACGTCCTCGCTGACGTTCGCCTGGCAGGCCGTGGACGACGCCTCGCACTACTGGATCGCGCTGTCGACGTCGTCGTCGATGTCGAACGCGGTCAAGGTCAAGTCGACTGGTCTGGACGAGAAGTTCACCGACCTGAAGGCGGGCACGAAGTACTACGCACAGGTACGGACCACCGGCACCAACGGCCTCGGGTCCCCGTACTCGTCCACCGTCTCGGCGACCACCAACTCGACCGGCGACATTCCGACCGGACTGAAGTCGACCGACCAGACCGCGTCCTCGCTGAAGTTCGCCTGGAACAAGGTGAACGGGGCGGCGTACTACTGGATCAAGCTGTCGACGTCGTCGTCGATGTCGAACGCGGTCTCGCAGAAATCCACCGGGCTGGACGAGAACTTCACCGGCCTGAAGCCGGGAACGAAGTACTACGCGACGGTCCGGGCCACGATGACGGACGGCAGCGGCCGCCCGTACTCGGCGCCAATCTCCGCGACGACCGACGGAACCGCAGCAGCGTCGTCGAGCGTCTCGACCGCGGCGGCGACCTCGTCCAAGTCGTCGAAGTCCGTCTCGGTGCCGTCGAGCAAGTCGTTCTCGTTCAAGGGTCACGGCTACGGGCATGGCATCGGGATGAGCCAGTACGGCGCCGAGGGTGCGGCGCGCGACGGCAAGAAGTACACATCGATCCTCAGCCACTACTACCCGGGCACCAAGCTCGGCTCCAAGAGCGGCACGATCCGGGTGCTGGTCTCCGGCGACTCGACCAACTCGGTGATGGTCGAGGGCCGCAGCGGGATGAGGCTGAAGTACCTGTCGTCAGGCAAGACCCTCAGCCTGCCCACCAGCATCGGCGGCAAGAAGGTCATCCGCTGGAGCATCGACCCGCTGTCGAGCAACAAGAAGAAGTCGACACTGCGGTACCGCACGTCGAGCGCGTGGAAGACCTACAAGAGCACGACGTGGACCGGCAGCGCCCAGTTCGAGGCCTCCACGATGCAGCTGGTGATGCCGTCCGGACCCGACCGCACGTTCCGCACCGCGCTTCGTTCGGCACTGCCGAAGTCCGGAGCCACCAACCGCGACACCGTCAACGCGCTGTCGCTGGAGAACTACACGCGGGGCGTCGTCGCCCGTGAGGTGCCGTCCAGCTGGCACTCCGAGACCCTCAAGTCCCAGTCGGTCGCGGCCCGCACGTACGGGGCGCGCGCGATGGGCTCGAGCCGGCACTACGACATCTGCGACACCACGTCCTGCCAGGTCTACGGCGGCGCCGGCGCCGAGACGTCGTCGACCGACAAGGCCGTCGCGGCCACGGCCGGCAAGATCCTGACCCACAGTGGCAAGCCGGCACTGGCGCAGTTCTCGTCGTCCTCTGGCGGCTACAGCTCGGCGGGGAGCCAGCCCTACCTCAAGGCCGTCAAGGACACCTGGGACAACTGGTCGGGCAACGCGAACCACGACTGGACGAAGAAGGTGTCGGCCTCGACCATCCAGTCGAAGTACTCCTCCATCGGCACGCTGAAGTCGATGCGGGTGACGAAGCGCAACGGACACGGTGACTGGGGCGGTCGGGTCACGTCGCTGGAGCTCAAGGGGTCCAAGGGCACCAAGACGATCTCCGGCAACGATGCCCGCTGGGCCTTCGGACTCCGTTCCAACTGGTTCACGTTCTGACCGGCTCCGGGGGATACGACCCGGGCGACCTTTCTGGGATACTCGGCGCATGAGATCGCTGCTGACGTCCCTCGCCATCTCGGCGGGCGCCAACGCCCTCTCCTTCGCCGCCGCCGCCTGGCTGTTCGACGGCTTCGACATCCGGTTCTGGTGGGCCGTGCTCTCCGTCGTGCTCTTCACAGCACTCACCGTGACGCTCCGGCAGATCGTGGTCGGCACGGTCGACCGGTTCGTGCGCGGCTACACGATCCTCGGCGGTCTGGTGCTGACGTTCGTGGCGCTGTGGGTCACCGACCTGGCCGTCCCGCGCCGCGGGTTCGCCATCGACGGCACCTGGACCTGGATCGCGGTCACGGCCATCGTGTGGGCGGCCGGAGTCGCCTACGGCGAGGTCGACAAGAAGGCCCCTGGCGACGCCCCGGCCGTGGGTCCGTAGACCGAGCGCGCTCAGCGCGCGAGCGTCGGGCGGTTGAGCGCGTTGCGCCGAAGGCGCCCGTTGACGAAACCTCGTGAGATGAAAGACCAGCGTCAGGTGATGTCGGCGACGACTGCGCCGGCGCCGATCGTGGCACCGACCTCGGCCGAGAGGTTGCTGATCGTGCCCGCCTTGTGGGCGTTGATCGGCTGCTCCATCTTCATCGCCTCGATGACGACGACGAGGTCGCCCTCCTCGACGTCCTGACCGTCCTCGACCGCGATCTTCACCACGGTGCCCTGCATCGGTGACGTGAGCGAGTCGCCGCCCGCGGCGGCCGCTCCGCTCCCACCGGACTTGCGCTTGGGCTTCTTGGCGCCGGGCACGGCGGCCGTGGCGCCCAGGCCACCCGGCAGCACGACCTCGACCCGCTTGCCGCCGACCTCGACGACGACCCGCTCTCGCTCGGCGGGCTCGTCGGGATCCTCGCCGTCAGCCACGTAGGGCTCGAGCTGGTTGTCGAAGTCGGTCTCGATCCACGTCGTGTACACCGTGAAGTCGCCCTCCGCTGCGGTGTACGCCGGATCGTCGACGACGGTGCGGTGGAACGGGATGACGGTCGGCATGCCGTCGACGACGAACTCGTCGAGCGCACGACGCGACCGCTCGAGCGCCTGCTCGCGGGTGCGGCCGGTGACGATGAGCTTGGCGACGAGGGAGTCGAAGGCGCCCGGGATGGTCTCGCCCTCCTCGTAGCCGCCGTCGAGACGGACGCCGGGCCCGGAGGGTGGCGCCCATCTGGTCAGCGTGCCGGGTGCGGGCAGGAAGCCCCGCCCGCCGTCCTCGGCGTTGATGCGGAACTCGATCGAGTGGCCGACGATCTCCGGATCGTCGTAGCCGAGCTCCTCGCCCGCGGCGATGCGGAACATCTCGCGGACGAGGTCGATGCCGGTGACCTCC
This sequence comes from uncultured Actinomycetota bacterium, assembly GCA_963839625.1. GTDB lineage: Bacteria > Actinomycetota > Actinomycetes > Propionibacteriales > Nocardioidaceae > Aeromicrobium. Next base: position 72,925 of record CAWIWE010000040.1, read on the forward strand.
TCGGAGACCGGGTGCTCGACCTGCAGGCGGGTGTTGACCTCGAGGAAGCTGATGGTGCCGTCGCGGGCCACGAGGAACTCGCACGTGCCGGCGCCGACGTAGCCGGCCTCCTTGAGGATCGCCTTGCTCGAGTCGTAGAGCGTCTTGACCTGCTCGTCGGTCAGGAACGGAGCCGGTGCTTCCTCGACGAGCTTCTGGTGGCGGCGCTGAAGCGAGCAGTCCCGCGTGGAGATGACCACGACGTTGCCGTGGGTGTCGGCGAGGCACTGGGTCTCGACGTGGCGGGGCTGGTCGAGGAACTTCTCGACGAGGCACTCGCCGCGGCCGAAGGCCGACTCCGCCTCGCGGACAGCCGACTCGAACAGCTCCGGGATCTCCTTGAGCGTGCGGGCCACCTTGAGGCCACGACCGCCGCCGCCGAAGACCGCCTTGATGGCGACCGGAAGTCCGTGCTCCTCGGCGAAGGCGACGATCTCGTCGGCGTCCTTGACCGGGTCCTTGGTGCCTGGCGCGAGCGGCGCCTTGGCCTTCTCGGCGATGTGCTTGGCCTTGGCCTTGTCGCCGAGGTTCTCGATCGCCGCTGGCGGCGGGCCGATCCAGATCAGACCGGCGTCGAGGACGGCCTGGGCGAAGTCGGCGTTCTCAGCGAGGAAGCCGTAGCCGGGGTGGATGCTGTCGGCGTCGGTCTTCGTGGCGATCGCGATGATCTTCTCGATCGAGAGGTAGGAGTCGCCGGGGGTCGAGCCCTCCAACGAGTGCGCCTCGTCGGCCAGCCGGACGAAGACGGCGTCGCGGTCGGGCTCGGCGTAGACGGCGACGCTGCCGATGCCGGAGTCCTTGCACGCACGGATGATCCGCACGGCGATCTCGCCGCGGTTGGCGACGAGAACCTTCTTGAGCCCATCGCTGGGGCGCTTGCTCACGAACGATCTCCTCATGCCGGTGCGTTGCGGATTGCCGTCAAGAGTCTAGAGGCACGCGCGGATGCCATCTCCCCGGACGTCGATTTGGGCCGTCAGGTTAACGAGCGTTAACATGGCGGGATGACGCTGTCACCCGAGCACGAGTCGTTCCGTCGTACGGTCCGCGAGTTCGCCGAGGCCGAGATCGCCCCGCACGTGGCCGGGTGGGACCGCGACCACCACTTCCCGGTCGATGCCGTGCGCGCCATGGGCAAGCTCGGGCTGTTCGGCATCACCGCACCCGAGGCGTACGGCGGAGCCGACGGCGACTTCACCAGTCTCTGCGTCGCGATCGAGGAGCTCGGCCGGGTCGACCAGTCGATCGGCATCACGCTCGAGGCGGGTGTCGGCCTCGGCATCAACCCGATCCTCACGTTCGGCACCGACGAGCAGAAGGAACGCTGGCTGCCCGACCTCGTGGCCGGCCAGTCACTCGCGGCCTTCGGACTCACCGAGCCAGGCTCGGGCTCGGACGCCGGAGCCATTCGTACCAAGGCGGTGCTCGACGAGTCCGCAGACGAGTGGGTCGTCAACGGGTCCAAGCAGTTCATCACGAACTCCGGCAGCGAGATGACCTCGCTCGTCACCGTGGCGGCGCGCACCGGCGACCGGGGCGACGGTCGCGCGGAGGTCTCGGCCATCGTCGTGCCCGCCGACACGCCTGGCTTCGTCGTCGAACCGGCCTACGACAAGCTCGGGTGGCACATCTCCGACACGCATCCCCTGAGCTTCGACGACGCCCGCGTGCCTGCCGACCACCTGCTCGGCGAGCGTGGACGCGGATATGCGCAGTTCCTGTCGACGCTGGACGACGGTCGCATCGCCATCTCGGCACTGGCCGTCGGGTGCATCCAGGCGTGCCTCGACCTGTGCGTCGAGTACGCGGGGGAGCGCACGACGGTCGGTGACGTCCCCATCGGCACCAAGCAGGGCGTGGCGTTCCCCATCGCCGACCTTGCGGTCATGGCCGAGGCCGGACGGGCCCTGACCTACCAGGCGGCCGCCCTCAAGGACAACGGTGCCGGGCATGCCGAGCTGAAGCGGGCCGCGTCGATCGCGAAGCTCTACACCTCGGAGGCGGCGGTCTCCGCCACCCGGGTCGCCACCCAGGTCTTCGGCGGCTACGGCTTCATGGAGGAGTACCCCGTCGCCCGGTTCTACCGCGACGCGAAGATCCTCGAGATCGGCGAGGGGACCTCGGAGGTCCAGCGCATCCTCATCGCCCGAAGCCTCGGCCTGCCGGCCGAATAGAGCCCCGAGATGTGAAGCCTTGCCGGGCACTTAGGACGTCGACGTGCCCGGCAACGCTACAGATCTTGAGGCTCACACCCAGAGGTCGGTCCAGCGGACCCCGAGGTCGCCCACGAGGTCACGCAGCAACGGGAGGCTGACTCCCACGACGGTGTGGTGGTCGCCCTCGATGCCCCGCACGAACGCGCCTCCGAGACCATCGATCGTGAAGGCTCCGGCCACCTGAAGCGGCTCGCCGGTCGCCACGTAGGCGTCGATCTCGTCGTCGGGGACGTCGGCGAAGTGCACGACGGTGGCTGCCGATTCCACGAACTCGAGGTTGCCCCGCCGGACGCAGTGGCCGGTGTGCAGCACGCCGGACTTGCCGCGCATCCGTCGCCATCGGGTGACGGCCTCGCGCGCGTCCGCCGGCTTGCCCAGGATCTCGCCTTCGAATGCCAGCACGGAGTCGCAGCCGATGACCAGTGCCTCGGCGTCCTGGAGCCGCGCGTCCACCGCACGGCACTTCAGCTGGGCCAACGCGGCTGCGAGGTTGGCCGGGTCGTGCGACGTCATCTGCTCCTCGTCGACGCCGGACACCTCCACCTCCGGGTCGAGACCTGCCGAGCGCAACGTGGCAAGACGCGCGGGTGAGGCGGACGCGAGAACGACCCTCATCGGTGCTCCTTCGACTCGTATCGGGTGCGGACGACCTCGAGCCGCGAGTCGCCGAGGAGGTCGTCGGTGAGGGCTGCGGACCCGCCGACCCCCGTCCATTCACTGTCGACGTTCGTGGTGACGAACCACGCATGATCCGCCGGCCAGATGAGGTTGGGGCTGTTGATCTCGCGTGGGACGTCCGGTCCGTACGGCCTCGCGCCCCACTGCCCAGCATGTTCGATCGAGCCGGTGAACAGCAGATGCTCGGTACCCATCATGTCGACCTTCGGGCCGGCGATGACTTCTTCTGCGAACGCCGGAGCCGGAGGAGGTCGCTTCTTCTCCGGCGTGAAGACTCGTCCGGGCCAGCGCGGTGACCCACTGAAGGCCGTGAGGAACTCGGTGGCCTCCCCGCCCTGGATGGCGCCGTATCCGTCCCACAGTCCGAAGTAGCAGGCTTCGGGGGTGCTCGTGTGGCGGGCCAGGACCTGGCAGAGGGCAGTCAACAGCTCGTCGTCGAGGTGGCCTTCTTGTCGGTCGCCGTCGTGGTCGCGGTGGAGCACTCGAACGTATGCGTCGAAACCGCGTGGCCCGAGGACGACACTGGCGAAGGTCACGTCGTCGCTGAACCAGTCGGCCGGTGAGAGGTCGGAGAGCGGTCGAAGAGGCATGATCAGCCCCAGGCGGAACGGCGCCACTGGTCGGGGCCGAAGCGGTGCGGCTTGCGGACGAGGCGGGCCGGGTGACCCCACTCGCTGCGCGGACGCTTCGCCACGCGGGCGGCGGCGTGCGCGGCTGCGGCGTTCCGGGCGGCGATGACGGACACCAGGGCCGCGAGCTCCTCCGGTGTGAGATCGCCCTTGACCACCCGGAGTACCGGCTTGGCCGGCTGCGCTTCGACCGACTCGTCGTCGCTCATCAGAGCGGAATGTTCCCGTGCTTCTTGGGCGGCAGCGTCTCGCGCTTGGTGCGCAACAACCTCAACGCCTTGATCACTTCGCCCCGGGTCTCATTGGGCTCGATGACGGCGTCGATGTAGCCCCGCTCGGCCGCGAGGTACGGGTTGCAGAGCGTGTCCTCGTACTCGGTCATCAGCTCGGCGCGCTTCGCTTCGGGGTCGTCGGCCTCCTTGAGCTCCTTGCGGTAGAGGATGCCGACCGCACCAGAGGCACCCACGACGGCGATCTGCGCCGACGGCCAAGCAAGGCTGATGTCGGAGCCGAGGTGCTTGGACCCCATCACGTCGTAGGCGCCGCCATAGGCCTTGCGGGTGATGACGGTGACGAGCGGCACGGTGGCCTCGGCGTAGGCGTAGATGAGCTTCGCGCCACGGCGGATGATGCCGTTCCACTCCTGCTCCGTGCCGGGCAGGAAGCCGGGCACGTCGACGAACGTCAGGACCGGGATGTTGAAGGCGTCGCACGTCCGGACGAACCGGGCCGCCTTCTCGGAGGCGTCGATGTCGAGGCAGCCGGCGAACTGCATCGGCTGGTTCGCGACCACACCGACACTCCGGCCCTCGACCCGTCCGAAGCCGATGACGAGGTTGGGCGCGAACAGCGGCTGTACCTCGAGGAAGTCCTGGTCGTCGAGGATGGCCTCGATGACCGTGCGGATGTCGTACGGCTGGTTGGCCGAGTCGGGAATGAGCGTGTCGAGCGCCATCGCGACGTCGTCGGGCTCGAGGTCGACGACCTCGTCATACGGTTCAGGCTCCTCCATGTTGTTCTGCGGGAGGAACGAGAGCAGGGCCTTGACGTACTCGATCGCGTCGTCCTCATCGGAGCCCATGTAGTGGGCGTTGCCGCTGCGCGTGTTGTGGGTGCGGGCGCCGCCGAGCTCCTCCATCGTGACGTCCTCGCCGGTGACCGTCTTGATGATGTCCGGGCCGGTGATGAACATGCTCGACGTCCCGTCGACCATGATCGTGAAGTCGGTGATCGCGGGGGAGTAGACGTGGCCGCCGGCGCACGAGCCCATGATGAGGCTGATCTGCGGGACCACGCCGGACGCGTGCACGTTGCGCTGGAAGATCTCGCCGTACAGGCCGAGCGAGACCACACCCTCCTGGATACGCGCTCCGGCACCTTCGTTGATGCCGATGATGGGGCAGCCGTTCTTGATCGCGAGATCCATGACCTTGACGATCTTCTCGCCGTACACCTCGCCGAGGCTGCCGCCGAAGATGGAGAAGTCCTGGGCGAAGACGCAGACCTGCCGGCCGTCGATCGTGCCGTAGCCGGTGACGACGCCGTCGCCGAGCGGACGCTTCTTGTCCAGGCCGAACGCGGTGCTGCGGTGGCGTGCCAGCGCGTCGAGCTCCACGAAGGACCCGTCGTCGAGCAGGATCTCGATGCGCTCGCGGGCACTCTTGCGCCCGCGTGACGCGGCCTTCTCGTGGGCCTCCTCGGCGTGCTCGACCTGGACCTCCCGGCGGCGGCGCTGGAAGTCGGCCAGCTTGCCGGCCGTCGTGTGCAGCTCGGGGTGCTCGGTGATCTCTGTGCCGTCGTGTGGGGCCTCGGTCATGGGGGTCAGCGTACTGATCGCGGTCCGCTGTCGGTGTGTGAGGCTGGAGCCATGTCGTACAGCGACCTCGACCGGCCACCGCTCGACGCACGAGCCCTGAAGGCCGCGCTGATGAGCCCCGGCAGCTTCTGGACCGACGTCGTCGTCACGCCGTCGACCGCCAGCACGAACGCCGACCTCGCCGAGGCCGCGCGCGCCGGTGCGGCCGAGGGCTCGATCCACACGACCGACCACCAGGTCGCCGGTCGCGGACGCCTCGACCGCACGTGGGAGTCCCCGGAGGGTTCGGGCATCGCGGTCTCGGTGCTCCTGCGTCCGACCGAGGTCCCGGCCGGACGCTGGGTGTGGCTCCCGCTCCTCGTGGGCCTGGCCGTCGCCGCGACGGTGGAGGAGTGCGGGGTCGAAGCCCGGCTGAAGTGGCCCAACGACGCCGAGATCGACGGCCGCAAGATCGCCGGCATCCTGCTCGAACGGGTCGACACCCCGGACGGCCCGGCCGCCGTGGTGGGAGTGGGCCTCAACGTCTCGCTTCGCACGGAGGAGCTGCCCGTCGACACGGCGACGTCGCTGCTGCTGGAGGACGCCACCGAGACCGACCGGACCGTGGTCCTGCGCCTGCTGCTCCGCAACCTCGAGGCGCTCTACCGGGCGTGGCGCGCTGCCGGTGGCGACCCGGCGGCGGGTGTGCGCGACTCGTACCTGCGGCGCTGCGTGACGGTCGGCTCCGAGGTCAGCGTCGCCATGCCCGACGGCTCGACGCTGGAAGGCCGCGCCGAGGATGTCGACGACCTCGGGCGCCTCGTGGTTGGCGGAACCCCCGTCAGCGCAGGTGACATCACCCATGTCCGGACCCGCACTTCGGGTTCGTGACAAAATCGGCTCATGACTCTGCCTCGCAAGCTGATGATCGACGGTGAGCAGACCGTCACCACCACCCGCACGCACGTCAAGGTGCTGTTCGTCCCCGTCGTCATCCTGCTCGCCGTCGGCGCTGCCGGCGGGTTCCTGGCGGCGCGCGTCGGCGAGGGTGCTCCGCGCTGGGTCGTCATCGGCCTCGCGGTCGTGCTGGCGATCCTGGGCGCGGTCATCCCGTTCCTGCGCTGGTTCCTCTGGACGTACACGCTCACCAACAAGCGCATCGTCGAGCAGAAGGGCATCCTCACCCGCACCGGTCGGGTCATCCCGCTGAGCCGCATCAACGACGTCGCGTTCGAGAAGAACCTCAACGACCGCATCCTCGGCTGCGGCACGCTCGTCATCCACGACGCCAGCGAGCAGGCCGGCCTCGAGCTGCGCGACATCCCGCACATCGAGGACCTGCACCGCACCGTCACGGGCCTGGTCGACCAGGCGCACCGGACGAGTGATGAATCGATCTGAACCCAGGAGTCAGCCCAGGGAGGAACTCCGGGACGAGCTCGCCCACCTGATCCTGGGCGCCGAGCCGAGTCTCACGGTCGAGGAGGTCACCGATCAAGGCGGCCTCAGTCACGAGCGAGGCGCACGGCTGTGGCGTGCGCTGGGGTTCCCGGACCCGGGCGACGACCCGACGTACGGCGAGTCCGACATCGAGGCGATCTCGATGGTCGCGGCCGCGCTCGATCGCGAGCTGCTCGACGAGGAGACGGTGTTCCGGATGACCCGCGCGCTCGGACAGACGATGTCGCGCCTCGCCGACTGGCAGGTGGCGACACTCGTCGAGCAGGTCGAGACCCACGTCGTCGAGGGCAAGGCACAGAGCCGGCTCGAAGCCGCCGTGGCGCTCGCCCGGCAGGCCGAGCCCGGCTTCGAGCGGCTGATGATCTATGCCTGGCGTCGCCATCTCGCCGCGGCGGCTGCGCGCATGGAAGCGCTCGGTGCTGCCGACGCCGAGCTGCTGTCGACCACGATGACCGTCGGATTCGCCGACATGTCGCGGTTCTCCGCGCTCTCGAACGAGCTCGACGACGTCAGCCTCGGGGCGCTGGTGGAGAACTTCGAGAACCGCTGCACCGACGTCGTCACCGGCCACGGCGGGCGCGTCATCAAGGCGCTCGGCGACGCCACCCTGTTCGTGAACGCGGATGCCCGCAGCGCCACCGATACGGCGCTCGACCTCATCGACAGCGTCGGGTCGCAGGAGGAGATGCCGGCCATCCGGGTCGGCCTGGCCACCGGATCGGCGCTGAGCCGCCTCGGCGATGTCTTCGGCCCGCCGGTCAACCTGGCCGCCCGGCTCTCGCACGTCGCCCGAAGCAACCGGGTGATCGTCGACCACGCCACCGCCGAGGCACTGGACCCGGCCGAGTTCGACTGTCGTCGCATGCCGGCGCGGCCCCTACGCGGTTTCGGTGAGGTCGTCCCCATCACTGTCAGCCGCCGACGCGAGTTCCGCTCCCCTAGGGTGAACCAGTGAGCAGCACACGGGCCGACCTCGCCGTCATCGGTGGAGGCCAGCTCGCCCGCATGATGCAGCAGGCCGCCATCGGTCTCGGCGTGCGCATCCGCCTCCTGGCCGAGGGCCCCGACGTCTCGGCGGCCCAGGTCATCCCCGACCACCGCGTCGGTGATTACACGAATCTCGACGACCTCCGCTCCGTGGTCACCGGCGTCCCGGTCGTCACGTTCGACCACGAGCACGTGCCGCCCGAGCACCTGCGGACGCTCCAGGTCGAGGGGCACGCGTGCCGACCGGGCCCGGACGCCCTGCTGTTCGCGCAGGACAAGGCCGCCATGCGGGAACGGCTCACCGAGCTCGGCGTCCCGTGCCCGCGCCACGCCAGCGTTGCGTCGATCGCCGATCTCCAGGCCTTCGGCTATCCCGCGGTGCTCAAGACGACTCGAGGCGGCTACGACGGCAAGGGCGTCTGGGTCGTGCACTCGGCCGCCGACGCCGAGGAAGCGCTGTCGTCCGGTCGCGACCTGCTCGTGGAGGAGCTGGTCGAGTTCCGTCGCGAGCTGTCGTCGCTCGTCGCGCGGCGACCGTCGGGTGACGTCGTGGCATGGCCGGTCGTGGAGTCGCGGCAGGCCGGTGGTGTCTGCAAGGAGGTCGTGGCGCCCGCTCCCGACCTGGACGCCCGTCTCGCCGACGAAGCCGAGTCCATCGGCCGCACGATCGCCACCGAGCTCGACGTCACCGGCGTGCTCGCCGTCGAGCTGTTCGAGACCTCCGACGGACGCCTCCTGGTCAACGAGCTCGCCATGCGCCCGCACAACACCGGTCACTGGACGATCGACGGCGCCGCCACCAGCCAGTTCGAGAACCACATTCGCGCTGTGCTCGACGTCCCACTCGGTCCAACCGAGCCGAGCTCGCCCTGGTCGGTCATGGTGAACGTCCTCGGTGGATCGGTCGACGACCTCGAGGCACAGCTGCCGCTGGTGCTCGACGCCGTGCCCGACGTCCACGTGCACCTGTACGGCAAGACAGTCAAGGCGGGCCGCAAGGTCGGGCACGTCACCGCGGTGGGCGACGACCTCGACGCCGCGCTCGCGCGAGCCCGCCGGGCCGCAGATCTCTTCGAGAAAGGGACGACGGATGGCTGAGGAGACAGTTGGCCCAAGGGTCGGGCTGGTGATGGGGTCGGACTCCGACTGGCCGACGATGCAAGAGGCCGCGACGGTGCTCGGCGAGTTCGACATCGCGTTCGAGGCCGACGTCGTCTCCGCCCACCGCATGCCCGACGAGATGCTCGCCTACGGGCGCGATGCGCAGGGGCGCGGACTCGAGGTGATCATCGCCGGCGCGGGCGGCGCCGCGCACCTGCCCGGCATGCTGGCGTCGGTCACCCCACTGCCCGTCATCGGCGTACCGGTGCCGCTCAAGCACCTGGACGGGTTGGACTCGCTGCTCTCGATCGTGCAGATGCCGTCGGGTGTTCCCGTGGCCACGGTCTCGATCGGCGGCGCCCGCAACGCCGGCCTCCTCGCGGCGCGCATCCTGGCCGTCGGCGACTCCGACCTCACCGCCCGGATGACGTCCTTCCAGCAGGAGCTCGCGGACGAAGCGCGCGCCAAGGGGCAGAAGCTCCGCAACCCCGGCGGAGAGGCCGGCTTCCACTAGGCGTCTCGGCTGGTGGGACGGCAGTGGTTCAGCCGGTGAGGCGTTCGGCTCGACGGTGATCGCGGGTCACGTGGACTCGGCCACCGGAGGCGTGGGCTACTTCGCCCGGCTGCGGACGATCCGCAAGGGCGAGCAGGTGACCGTGCGTGCCGAACGCATCGGCTGACCTCCCGCGTGGTCTCCGTGCGGTCGGTGCGACAGGACGCGCTCGCGACGACGAGCGCCGCCTTCGACCAGAAGGGCAGGCATCGCCTGGTGCTGATCACCTGCACGGGAACGTTCCGGCCCGGACGCGGCCACGGCCGGAACCTGGTGGTGACCGGCGAGCCGCTCGGACTCGCGCGCTGACCCTTCCGGGTCAGTACAGGTTCTTGGAGTACTGCTCTCCGTAGTACGCCTCGAGCTCCTTGACGGTGTCGTCGGGTCGCTCCAGGGAGTGGGCGATCTCCGCCCGCGACGGCACGGCGTCGGGCGCCCAGGAGTCCGGCTCCCAGATCCGAGAGCGCAGGAACGCCTTCGCGCAGTGGAAGAACACCTGCTCGACGGCTACCTCGCAGATGATCAGTGGACGATGCCCCTTGACCACCATCGCGTCGGCATAGGGCGCGTCTGCCAGCAGGGTGGCTCGCCCGTTGACGCGCAGCGTGTCTCCGCGTCCGGGAACGATGAACAGCAGCCCGACGTGGGGATTGTCGAGCACGTTCATGTAGCCGTCGGCGCGCCGGTTGCCCGGACGCTCGGGCAACGCCAGGGTGCGGTCGTCCACGACATGGATGAATCCGGCCGGGTCGCCCTTGGGGGAGACGTCGCAGGTGCCGTCGGCCGCCGACGTCGAGACCAGGCAGAACGGCGAAGCGGCGAGGAACGCCAGGTGCTCGGGGTGCAGCCGGTCGCGGTCCTTCTCGACGGCGCGCGGCAGGGGGGTGCCGATGATCTCGCGCAGCTGCGCGGCATCGGTGATCGTGGTGCGCATGCCTCAGGGTAGGTGCACCGTCGTCACGACCCCTTGGGCAATCCGTCCTTCGTGCAGAGGTTGCCGATCTGGTCGGTCGTGTCGTTCTTGATGTGGCCGAACATCCGCAGGGCTCGCTCGCGGTCCCAGCGCACGCTGAAGTCCGCGATCGGGACGGTGCAGTTGAGGCCGCCGCCACCCATGGCCGACGACAGGGCGAGGGCGAACCGTGCGAGCGCGATCGGCCCCATGCCCTCGCCGACCTGCACCGAGCTCGCCGCTCCCGCGTTGATGCGGACGTAGCGGATCGGGTTGATGAACGTCCACGGTGACCTCGCCTTGGTCGCGATGCCGCCGAGCACCTCCCGCTGGCTCTGCCCGCGCTGGATGTCGCCGGTCGCGTGGGCATGGCGGCTGCGGGAGTACGCGAGTGCGGTCTTGCCGTCCGCGTTCTGACAGCCCTTCTGGATGTCGAGCCCGGCGTCCTTGTCCTTGAGATTCTTCTTCGGGCAGATCTCGACGCCGTCGAGCGCGTCGACCACCTTGACGAGGCCGCCGAAGCCGACCTCGACGTAGTCGTCGATCTCCAGCCCGCTCGCCTGCTCGATCGTCTGCACCAGCAGCTCGGGTCCGCCGTAGGCGTAGGCCGAGTTGATCTTGGTTCTGCCATAGCCCTCGATCGGCACCAACGAGTCGCGAGGGATCGAGAGGAGGACGGAGGGCCCGGCTCCGGTGTGGAGGAGCAGGATCGTGTCGGTGCGGCCGCGTCCTCCGGAGTCCTTTCCGGTCCTGAGGTCCTTGCGCTCCTCTTTCGTCAGTCCCTTGCGGCTGTCGGAGCCGACGAGCAGGTAGGTGGCGCCCGGCTGGCCCTCCGGGCGGTTGCCCTCGGGGTCGGCGTCAACGGTCGAGAGCTGCGTCCAGGCCCAGAGGGGCACGCCGACGAGGAACAGGACCCAGGCGAGCAGGAGGATCAGGACGATGCGGACTCCGCGGCGTCCCCGGCGCTTGCGTGGCGGCCGGCTGGAACCACCCCCACCACGTGAGCCGCCGGGCGGGGGAAGGTTCGGCGGGGGGAGGTCGTTGCCGCGCGGCTGGCTCGGCTGAACGGTCGTCGGGCGAGAGTCTGAGCCGCTGCCGTACAACCAGTCGTAACCGCCCTCTTCGCGCTCGTCCGGCATGTCCCGACCGTACCGGACCTCCGTTCGTCCGGCCGTCGATGACGGGCCAAGGGTCGCTGAGGAAAGCGGGCGTGTTGCGGCGAGCCCTCGACCTCTACTCGAGACTTTGTGGTTCGATCGACGGGACCTCATTTCCTTCCCCAGTGAGGACCCCATGCTTGACGAACGGGTGGGCGTGTTCGGCGGCTCGTACTCCCACGCCACCGAGGCCTCGGAACGAGTGCAGTTCCGTCGCGCCCTCACGCTGACCTTCATGACCCTGGTGATGCCGGGCTCGGCCCAGCTCGTGATGGGCAGCCGACGAGTCGGCCGGATCGCGATTCGGGTGTGGCTGGCTTGCCTCCTGATCGGCGGCATCGTGCTGTTCCTGGCGCTCACGTCGCGCAGCGGGCTGTTCTCGCTGCTCACGAACGAGCGGGTTCTGACCCTCGGTCGCTGGCTCCTCATCGCCGGCGCGGTCGCCTGGGTCGCCTTGCTGCTCGACGCCTGGCGGCTCGGGCGGCCACTGCAGCTTCGCCGCAAGCACCGGCTCTGGATGACGGGCGTCAACGGCGTGCTCTGTTTCACCACGGCCGGCGTGATGTTGTTCGCCGCCCACACCGTGGCGGTGCAGAACGGATTCATCGGCACCGTGTTCGCGTCCGAGGCCGTCTCCGGCCCCGAGTCCGGTCGGTACAACGTGCTGCTGCTGGGTGGCGACTCTGGCCCGGACCGCACCGGGCTCCGCCCGGACTCGCTCACCGTCGCCAGCATCGACGCCAAGACGGGGCGCACCGTGCTCGTCGGCCTGCCGCGCAACCTCGAGAACGTGCCCTTCCCGCAGGGTTCGGTGATGGACAAGGAGTTCCCGCGCGGCTTCGACTGCGACGGGTGCGAGCTCAACGGCGTCAACACCTGGGCCAACGACCATCACCAGCTCTTCGGGAAGAAGAAGCCGGGCCTCGAGGCGACGATGGGTGCGGTCGAAGAGATCACCGGGCTGGACCTGAACTACTACGCGATGGTCAACCTGCGCGGGTTCTCCAAGCTCGTCGACGCGGTCGGCGGAGTCACCATCGACGTCAAGGAGCGCACCGCCATCGGCGGCATCGGAGCACCCATCCGAGGCTGGATCCCGAAGGGGAAGCAGAAGCTCGATGGCAAGGAGACCCTCTGGTACGCACGAAGCCGGGTGCAGAACGACGACTGGTCACGCATGGGCCGGCAGAAGTGCGTGATGAACGCGATGCTTCACCAGCTGAGCCCGCAGGCCGTGCTCCTGAACGTCGAGAAGATCGCGGAGTCCAGCAAGGCCCTGCTCACCACCGACATCCCCGCGAAGGACCTGGGCACGTTCATGGACCTCGCGCTCAAGGCGAAGAACCAGAAGGTCTCCACCGTGTCTCTGGTGCCGCCGAAGATCTTCACCGGCAACCCCGACTTCGACAAGGTCCGCAGGATGGTGGACAAGGCGATCGCCAAGGCCGAGGGAACGAATGCCAAGAACGGAGGCATCCTCGAAGCCAAGTTGTCGCTACCTGACACTGACCAGCAGAAGAAGGATCCCCGCAAGGCCAATCAGACCGAGGACCTCGACGCGCTCTGCTGAGGTGTCCTACCGCTGGCGTGTCAGTGAACAGTCGTCAGTGATAATGGTCCAATTGCCGTTTGACCGTAGGGATTTATGGGCCGCCACAGATCGAGCCACAAGGCTTCGCTGCTGGGCCGCGGATACGACGACCACCTGGACTCGCCGCGCGTCCGGTTCCGGCGCGCCCTCGCACTGTGTGCCCTGACGGTCGTCGCACCGGGCTCGGCCCAGTTCGCGATCGGACGTCGCTGGGTCGGAGTCGTCGCCCTCTTCGGCTGGGCCTGTCTTCTGGTGACCGGCGGCATGATCGCGTGGAGGTTCCGGACGAACCGCTCCGCCATGCTCGACATGTTGACCGACACCGACATCCTGCTCGCGGCCCGCTTCGGTGTCGCACTCGTGGCGATCGCCTGGATCGCCCTGCTGGTCGATGCGTGGCGCATGGCGCGGCCGTTCTCGCTCAACTTCATGCGTGGCGCCTTCGTCATGGTCGTCAACACCGCGCTCGTGCTGGGCGTGGGGGCGTCGGCCGTCGTGGCCTCGCAGGCGATCGAAGCGCCGCGGCAGGTGATCAAGGAAGTGTTCACCGCCACCAAGACGTCTGCTCCGCTGAAGGGGCGCTACAACATCCTGCTGGTGGGCTCGGACTCCGGCAAGGACCGCGTCGGCATCCGCCCCGACTCCCTGACGGTGGCCAGCGTCGACGCCGACACCGGGCGGACGGTGCTCGTGTCGTTGCCGCGCAACCTGCAGAACGTCCCGTTCAACCAGGACTCCCCGATGCACGAGGTGTACCCGAACGGCTACAACTGTGGCCCCGAGTGCCTGATCAACGCGGTCCACACCACGGCCGAGAGCCGCAAGGACCTCTACCCGGACAGCGACGACCCAGGCCTGGACGCGACGATCGACGCGGTCGAGGGCGCCACGGACCTGAACATCAACTACTTCGTCATGGTCAACCTCAAGGGCTTCCGGTCGCTCGTCGACGCGGTGGGCGGAGTCGAGGTCGACGTCAAGACCCGCATCGCCATGTTCGGCAGCACCACGGTCTACAAGAACGAGTGGATCGAGCCCGGCAAGCAGCGGCTCAACGGCGAGGAAGCGCTCTGGTACTCCCGCAGTCGCTACGGTGCCGACGACTACGTCCGCATGGGACGCCAGAAATGCATGATGAAGTACATGGCCGACCAGCTCAGTCCGCAGAAGGTCGTGTTCAACGCCCAGGAGATCGCCGCGTCGAGCAAGCGCCTGCTCCGCACCGACATGCCGGCCAAGGAGCTCGGGCAGTTCGCCGATCTCGTGCTCAAGTCACGAGGAGAGAAGATCTCGAGCGTGTCGCTGGTGCCGCCCCAGATCTCGGTCACCGCACCTGACTTCGGCCGGATCCACCGGATGATCGCCAAGGCGATCACGAAGTCCGAGGAAGGCCCCGCTTCGCCGTCGCCGTCTCCCTCCGGCTCGCCGGAGGAGAAGAAGAAGGACGAGTCGCCCGGGCCGAACGGATCGGCCAACGTCGACAACCCGCGCGAGGCCAACTCCACCGACGACCTCGCCGAGGCCTGCTGACCTACGTCAAGGGCGCGCCTCCTCACCCGGTTCGAGTGCGGGTGGGGGAGCCACGCCCTAGTGCATCGACTCCTCGTAGGCCTCGATGACCTCGTCGGGCTTGCCGTCCTGCATCAGCTCGCCCTTGTTGATCCAGATCACCCGGTTGCAGGTGTCGCGGATCGACTGCATGGAGTGACTGACCAGGAAGACGGTGCCGGCGTTGTCGCGGATGTCGCGGATGCGGGCCTCGCTGCGCTTGCGGAACGTCTTGTCGCCGACGGCCAGCGCCTCGTCGACGATGAGGATGTCGTGCTCGCGCGCCGTGGCGATGGCGAACTTCAGCCGGGCCGTCATGCCTGAGGAGTAGGTGCGCATCGGCAGCTCGATGAAGTCGCGGATGCCGGCGAAGTCGACGATCTCGTCGAACCGGTCCTCGATCTCATCGAGCGTGAGGCCGAGCGCCAGCCCGCCGAGGATGACGTTGCGCTCGCCGGAGAGGTCGCGGATGAGCGCCGCGCCCACTCCGAGCATGCTCGGACGCGACGACGCGTAGATCGAGCCCTGCGAGGTGGGCGTGAGGCCGACGATGGCCCGCATCAGCGTCGACTTGCCCGACCCGTTCGAGCCGATGATGCCGACGCTGTCGCTCTCGTACGCGGTGAAGGAGACGCCCTTCAGCGCGTGGACGGTGCGGGTCTTGCGGCTGCGCTGCATCAGCTTGCGCGCGGAGTCGTCGGCGGAGGCCCGCTTGCCCGTGGCGAGCACCTTGTACTCGACGTGCACGTCGTCGACGACGACAGCGGGGCGTCGCGCCTCGTCGGGGCCGTCAGTCATCTCGGCCATAGCGCTCCTCGGCGGCCCAGAAGTACACCGCGCCGACGATCAGGAACATGAACGACCATGCGGCGCCGTACGCCCAGTACACCGGCGTGACGACGTAGTCGGGGCCCGTCAGCATGATGCAGCGAGCGAGGTCCATGAACTCGTGGATCGGCTGGATGTCGGCGATCTGCATGATCGTCTCGTTCTCGCCGAAGCGTCGTTCGACGCTGAAGAAGACACCTGACGTGTAGAAGAAGAAGCGCGACACGAAGGGCAGCAGCTGCGTGAGGTCGCGGAAGTGCACCGTCAGTCGTGCGGTGATCAGCGTCAGGCCGGTGTTGAACACCGTGAACAGCGCCACCAGCGGGATCAGCAGGAGCCACTCCCACTGCGGCATGTTGCCGAACGCCAGGACGAGCCCGGTCATGATCGCGATCATCGGGGCGAACTCCAGCAGGCGCTGGGCCACCAGCGCGAGCGGCAGTGACATGCGGGGGAAGCTGAGGCTCTGGACCAGGTTCGCGTTCTTGGTGATCGACTTCGCGCCGGAGGTGAAGCAGCTCGAGAAGTACTCGAACATGAACACCCCGATGACGAGGAACAGCACGTACTGGTCGGGGCGGTTCGAGCGGCCGAGCAGGATGCCGAAGATGGTGCCGTAGACGGCGGCGTTGATGAGCGGCTTCAGCAGGACCCAGCCCATGCCGAGCCGGTTGCGGCCGTTGTCGGCCTCGATGCGAAAGCGCGCGAGGGAGTAGATGAACGCGCGGCGACGCCAGACGTCGACGAAATAGGCGAGGATCGGAGGGCGGCCGCCGACCTTGTGCAGACCTTCGCGCGCCGCGTACTCGGCGAGACTCATCCGGGATGGTCCCTCTCGTCTGGTGGCCGGGCTGACCGAATGAGTCTAGAGGATCGACCTACCCGAGCCGGGCCCGCTCCTGCTCTGCGAGACGCGCCAGAACGTCGGCCGATCCGTGTGCTACGACCACCAGCGATCCGCCGCCGAGACCCGCCGCCACCAGCAGGTCGACGTCTCGTGCGAGGGGCCCCGACTCCACGAGCACCCGCTCCGACGACGGCTCGATCGCGGCGACAAGCTCGGCCTGCGTCGCTCGGCGGCCGTCGAGGTCGAGGGCGAGCGAGTCCGGGGTCGGCGGGTCGAGGGCGACGAACACATCGCCGTGCGGCGGGACCTCGGCGCCGATGTCGAGAAAGCCCGCCGGCGGCTCGGCGAACCGGCCGCCGAGCGGGCGCAGCGATGCAGCCACCCGGGTCGGCTCGTCGGCGACCAGGTCGGGCCCGCTGAGGCCGATGTCGGCGCTCGAGTCGACCACGGCGGCGCCGACCGACCAGCACGAGAGCACCCACACGAACCGCAGCCAGTGCGAGGGCAGCCCCAGGCGGATCCGGGTGCCCGGCCCGGCCTCGAGGTCGTCGACGAGGAAGTTGGACGTCTTGGCCACCCAGTTGGCGGTGGTGACGCCGCTCAGCTCGATCCGCTCACCGGTCGCGTCGTCGTAGTACGTGAGGAACGGGCTCGCGGGATCGCGGAGTCCGTCCAGCAACCGGTCCAGGCTCATCGGCCGACCCTGACTGCGTCACGGGCGGCGCTGAGCACGTCGGTGGCGTCGTTCCGGACGCGCGTCGCCGGCGGCAGGGATGGCGGTGCCAGGGCGGCAAGGTCGTCGAGGCCGGCGGGCTCGGCGGCCCGCTCGACCTCGAGCACCGGCGCGGTGAGGTGGGCGCGCAGCCCCGGTGCGGCGAGGAGCGGGCCAAGGGCGACGACAGGGGAGGACGGCCCGAGCACGATGGCATCGGCGGTGTCGAGGACCACGCCGACGCTCGCCGAGGCCGCCCACGTCCTCGTGACGATCGTGATGCCGACGGGCTGGGGCGGGTGCGGCCCGGCCAGGTACTCCTCGACGTGCACCGCGCGGCGGCCGTCCGGCTCATCGACGACCACGTGCAGCTCGGCCCGGTCGTCGCTGACCGGCAGCAGGCGAAACGGGAGCGACGCGCGTGCGCTCATGGCGGTCGTGGCGTCAGTGAGGGTGTAGCCCGCCTGCAACAGCTCCGTGCGCACGATCTGCACGGCGAAGTTCCTGTCGCTCGGTCGCATCCACGACGGTGAGAAGCCGACCGCGGCGAGCTCGTCGGCCACCGCGAACGTCGGTGCCGCGGTGTGAGGGACGGTCAGGAAGGCGTCGAGATCCGGACAGCACTTGAGGCCATTGGCCCACATGTCGCGGGTCACCGGGGCGACCACGTCGAGGGTGTCGCCGTTCTCGAGCTGCTCCGCGAGGTCGTGGGCGAGGCCGGCACCGCTGCCGTCGGTCAGGAGCACGATTCGCATGTCGTCATCGTGTCAGGTCGCTCACCAGCGGCGATGAGCGGGCGACACGCCGAGGATCAGACCAAAGTCGGGATTCCGCTTGACATGTGAGAAGGAACGGGTCTGTAATTACAGTTATGTCATTCGATGAGGGTCTGGAGCTCGATCACGACGAGGAGCTCATGTGGCAGGAGCGCGCACTGTGCGCACAAACTGACCCCGAGGCATTTTTCCCTGAAAAGGGAGGCTCTACACGTGAAGCGAAGCGGGTCTGCCTGACCTGTGACGTTCGCGGTGAATGCCTCGAGTACGCCCTCGCCCACGATGAGCGGTTCGGCATCTGGGGCGGCCTGTCCGAACGTGAGCGTCGCAAGCTGAAAAAGCGCGCCTGACCCATCGCTGACCGCCCGGCCCACCCCCCGATTCCGGGGCCGGCGGATGGGCGGACTCTGTCCCTGAACGTTCAGGTGGTGTCCACTAGGCTGCACCCTCATGGACGAATCCGGATCGACGCGCCACTGGCTCGACGATCCGCCGACCGTCGGGGCCGTCCTGGTCGCTCACAACGGGGCCGCCTGGCTCCCCAAAGTTCTTGCATCGTTCGCCAACATGTTCCAGGCGCCGACCGCGTGGCGCGTCGTCGACGTCAGCTCCACCGACGGAAGCGCCGACCTGCTCCGTGACTCCTTCGGCGCCGAGCGCATCACCTACGCGCCGTCCGGCACCGGCTTCGGCGAAGCGGTCCGTCTCGGCGTCGAGGCGATGCCCCGCACCGACTGGATCTGGCTCCTCCACGACGACGCCGCCGTGCTTCCCGGAACGCTCGCCGGCCTGCTCGACGTCGCCACGTCCGCCGACGACATCGCGGCCGTCGGGCCCAAGATCCGCGAGTGGCCGTCACTGCGGCGGCTGCTCGAGGTCGGGCTCACCGTGACGAACACCGGCTCGCGCGAGACCGGTCTCGAGACCGGCGAGCCCGACGCAGGCCAGCACGACTGGCCACGCGACGTGCTCGCCGTCACCAGCGCGGGCATGCTCGTGCGACGCGACGTCTGGGACGAGCTCGGCGGCTTCGACCCGGCGCTCCCGATGTACTTCGACGACATCGACTTCGGCTGGCGGGTCGCCCGCGCCGGCTATCGCACCCGCACGGCTCCCGGCGGGGTGATGTTCCACGTCGAGGCGAGCCGGCGCGGCAATCGGCGACGGACCGCCGGCGACGTCCCGCACTGGGAGCCGCGCCGCGCAGCGATCTACACGTTGCTCGCCAACACCTCCGCACCGCACATCTGGTGGCAGCACGTCCGATTGTTCGTCGGGTCCCTCATGCGCGTGCTCGCCTTCCTCATCGGCAAGGACCCCGAGTCCGCCAGCGACGAGCTCCTCTCGCTGCGGGGCGTCTACCTCCACCCGATCGAGATGCGGGCCGCCCGCCGCGCCCGTGCGGCCACATCGAGACGTTCCGACCGGGACATCGGCCACCTGTTCCCGCCGTTCTGGCTGCCGTACCGGCACGGGTTCGACGCGATCCGCCACACGGTCGTGGCGTTGGTCAGGCCTGAGGCGATCGAGACCGTCGGCCGCCGCTCGACCCTCGGCGAGCACGGACCGGAGGAGACCGAGGACCTCGAGGACGGCCCGAGCCTGCTGGAGCGCCGGCCATGGTTCGCCACGGTGCTGGTGCTCGTCGCCCTCTCGTTCATCGCCAGCCGCGGCTTGTTCGGCGGTCTGTCCGGTGCTGCCCTGCACGGTGGGGCGTTGCCACCCGCGCCCGGGAACGCCGGTGACTGGTTGCTGCTGATGTGGGAGCGCAGCCACGAGATCGGGCTCGGCAGCACGTCGATCGCGCCAGTGTTCTCGATGCTCCTCGGCGCGGTGGCGACGCCGGTGTGGTTCAGGCCCGGGATCGTCATCACCGTCCTGATGCTGTTCGCCGTGCCGCTCGCCGGGCTCGCGGCGCACCGCCTCGGTCGCCGCCTCACGCCACGACGCGGGCTACGCATCGTGTGGGCGGTCTCCTACGCGCTCGCCGTGGTCGCCACCGGGGCGGTCGCCCAGGGCAGGATCGGCACCGTCGTCGCGCTGATCGTCCTTCCCATCGTCGTCAACACCGCGGGTCAGCTCGTCGACCAGCCGGGACGGCAGCTCGGGCTCCGCCTCGGCATCTGGATCTCCGTCGGGGCGGCCTTCGCGCCGGTCGTCCTCCCGCTGTGCCTCGTCGGCCTGGTGCTCCTGCTCGTGCTGGAGGGTCGCTCGGTCCTGCGCGACGGGATCATCGCCGCGCTGGTTCCGGTCGTGCTGCTCGGACCGTGGCTCGTGCAGCGATTCGGTCACCCGTTCCGTATGTGGTGGGAGGCCGGCTACCCCGTGCCGGGCGACGCCACCGTGCTCGACCTCGCGCTCGGACGCGCCGGCGGTCCGGGAGCAGCACCGGCCTGGCTCGGGATCGGGCTGCTCGTGCTCGCCGTGCTCGCCCTCGTGCCTCGCCACTCCCGGGTCTACGTGCAGGTCTGCTGGGTCGTGGCCCTCATCGGTCTCGCCTTCGCCGTCCTCGGCACGGCGGTCACGTACTCCACGACTTCCGGCCCCGCCGCGATCACGCCGTGGGTCGGCGTACCGGTCGTCGTCTGGGTCGCGGGGCTGCTCACGGCGGTGATGTTCGCCGCACCGGAGATCCCCGGGCTGCCCAGGCAGGCCGTGGCCGTTCTTGCGGTGGTGGCTCTGGTGCTGCCGGTGGGCACCGGGGCGTGGTGGCTGTATCGCGGTGTGAACGACCCACTGGACAAGAGCCGTCCCGCCGTCGTTCCGGCCTTCCTCGCCGAGCGACCTGGCGACACGGCCGTCGTCACGGGGTCGGTGGCCCGAGGCGTCGACGTCCGCGTCGTCGCCGATCACGGGCCGTTCCTCGGTGAGGAAGCGCTCACCCCCGATCCCCAGCGATCGGCGCAGACCACGAGGGCCGTGAGTCGGCTGCTCGCCCGGGCTTCTGCCAGCGACATCCGGGCGCTCGAGGCGGTCGGCATCGACGCCATCTACGCGCCACGGGCCGATCCCGAGGTGGCCCGGCGCATCGACTCCGCACCACTGCTCGAGCCGGCCGGCAGCGACCGACCCGACTCGCGGGTCTGGACGCTCGCGGTCAAACCAGTCAAGAACGATGACCAGGCTCCGTTGTGGCGTCTGGCCGTCTCGGGGGTGCAGGTGCTCGCGTGGGTTGCGGCCATCATCTTCACCGCGCCCGTCCGCCGCCGTCCGGTCCCGGAGGCCCTCGGCGCCGAGGACGAAGAACTGGTCGAGACATGAGCGGCACCCGAGTCAGGCGCCGGACCCGCACCACGTTCGGCCAGCGACTTCGCACCATCGCCCTGCCCGTCATCGCCGGGCTGTTGCTCGGGCTGGCGTTCATGCTGCCGGGCGACGCCGACGACGAGCGACCGCCCGGTCCGGTCACGGTCGCCCGCTCGGCCTACGCGTGCCCAGCCGAGGGGATGTCGTTGTCGGCCGGTCAGGTCGTCGCCGGGACGTCCGCGACCGCCAAGAGCCTGCCCGACCTGGGGTCCCTCGACTCCCTGGGCGACGCGACCACGTGGCGACGCGACACGATCGACGCGGCCGGAATAGTCATGGACCAGCGGGGCCGGGGATCGGGAGCCGTGGGGTTCTTCAGCCAGATCGCCAACAAGGCCGCGGGTGGCGGACTGGTCGTGGGGCCGTGCCCGCCGACCGTCGACGACAGCTGGTTCGTCGGTGCCGGCTCAGGCGGCAAACATCTCTCGACACTGGTTCTCAGCAACTTGTCGTCGTCAACGGCCGTCGCCGACATCTCGTTCTGGGGTCCGCAGGGCAAGATCGACGCGATCGACGCCGACGGCATCGTGATCGACCCGTTCACCGTTCGACGTGTCGACCTGCGCGACCTCGCGGCCGGTGAAGCCGACCTCGCCGTCCGGGTCGAACGACGTCGGGGCTCTCTCGCCGTCGCGGCGCTCGACTCGTCCACGGCCGTCTTCCGGGGCACCGACGCGCTGGAACCGACCGTCGCCCCGAGGCGCGACCAGCTCGTGGCCGGGATGCCGTCGGGCACGGCCATGCGCACCCTTCTGCTCGTGAACCCCAGCTCGTCGACGGCCAGGGTCGGAGTCCAGGTGGTCGGCGCGAAGGGGACATTCGTACCGAAGGGTCTCGACTCGGTCAAGGTCGACGCCGGCCGGTTCACCGAGGTCACCGTGCCGAAGTCGGCGGGCAAGGACGGCGCGGCCATGCGGCTGCGCTCGGACCAGCCGGTCGCCGCATCGGTCCGGGTCGCCCCGAACAACAAGGATCGGGCCGTCGTCGAGGCCATGCCCGTGCTCGACGGCTCAGCGGTGGTGCCGGTCGACCTCGGTGTCGGTACCGGCGCCCCGGAGCTGGTCCTCACTGCACACGGTCGTGCGGGCCGGGTGCGTCTGGAGGCATTCGACGCGAAGATGGGCAGCTTGGCCACGAGCGAGGTCGCGGTGGAGGCGGACACCACGAAGACCGTGGACCTGGGATCCCGCCGGGTGCTCGACGCGAAGGGCATCGCCTACGTGGTGGTCCGGTCCGACGGCGCCGTCGCCGGTGCGGCCACGTACAGCCGTGGCAACGGGATCGCCTCGCTCGGGCTCATCGAGGCGCCGGTCTCCGTGCTCGGACCACAGGTGCGGCCCAACAGCTAGGACCGTCAGCGCGGGTCGATGTCGTCGGGGGACACCTGCCACACCTCGGCCAGGCGATCGAGCAGGACCTGCCAGACCGCATCCTCGAGCTGGATCGAGTCGGCGCAGCGCTGGCTGATCGGCAGCCGGTACAGCACGATGCGGGACGTGCCGTCGACCTTCACGCCCGTGCTGGTCGGCACGTCGTCGGACCACTCCGGCGGGAGCAGCGGGGCTTCCTCGACGACGACCTCGACGGGATCGGGCTCGGCCGCGAAGTGCTTCTCCAGCGCCGCCATGACTCCCCCGACGAGCATGTCGAACTGCTCGCGGGAGGTGCGGTGCGACGGGACGCTGCCTGGCGAGAGCGGCCCGGGCAGCGCCATCGGGCCCCGGGCGCCCCGACCACGTCGGTCGCGCATGCGGCCGGGCCGCGGACCGCTGACCACGCCACCGAGATGGGCCATGCCTACGATGCTCGCTCCCCGGCCCCGCATGTCCTTGGACATGTCCCCGTCCATGGCACTGGCCTCCATGCGGTGAGCCTAACGCTGCGCACCGTGACGTCCGGCTACCCTCGCCACGTGGGTGCATCTCGACGATGCACGCGGTCTGCGTGCTCCCTGCCGGCAGTGGCGACGTTGACGTATGTCTACGCCGACCAGACGGCTGTGCTCGGGCCTCTGGCCACGCTCGCCGAGCCGCACACCTACGACCTGTGCGCCGACCACTCGCAGCGGATGTCGGCGCCGCGCGGCTGGAACGTGCTGCGACTGGCGCCCGACCCCGACACGCTCGAGCCGACCCACGACGACCTGCTCGCCCTGGCCGACGCCGTTCGCGAGGCCGGCCGTCCCGTGCCGGCCCCCGCGCCTGACGGCCCGCCGGCCCTGCGGCTCGTGCCGACGGCTCCGGCCAGCCCGGAAGGTGTCGCGGACCTCAGCCCCGACGACGGCACCAGCTGATGCATCCACGGCTCCAGGCGGTCGTGAAGGCGTATGACGTCCGCGGCCGCTCTCCCGAGCAGCTCGACACCGCGCTGGCCCGCGCCCTCGGCTCGGCGTTCGCCGACGAGACCGGGATCAGCGACGGCCGCGGCAAGGCGGTCGTCGGGCGCGACATGCGCGCGTCCTCACCGGAGATCGCCGGCGCGATCGCGGATGGGATCCGGGGCCGTGGCGCCGGCGTCGTCGACATCGGGCTGGCGTCGACCGACCTGCTCTACTGTGCGTCCGGCGTGCTCGATCTGCCCGGCGTCATGGTCACGGCGAGCCACAACCCGGCGGGCGACAACGGCCTCAAGATGTGCCGTGCAGGAGCCCGCCCGATCGGTCTCGACACCGGACTCGCGGCGATGGCCGAGGTGGCCGGACCCATGCTCGAGACCGACTCCACCCCGGCCGACGAGTCCGGCGACCTGGAGGAGCTCGAGTTCCTCGACGTCTACGTGAAGAAGCTGCTCGACCTCGCGCCGGTCCGCGGTCGTCACCTCACGGTGGCCGTCGACGCCGGCAACGGCATGGCCGGCCACACCGTGCCCGCGGTGTTCGAGGGCTTGCGCGCATCCGGGCTCGACGTCGACCTGGTGCCGCTCTATCTCGAGCTCGACGGCACCTTCCCGAACCACGAGGCCAACCCGCTCGACCACTCCACGCTCGTCGACCTTCAGGCGGCGGTGCGCGAGAACGACGCCGACATCGGGCTCGCCTTCGACGGCGACGCCGACCGCTGCTTCGTCATCGACGAGACCGGCGAGGTCGTGTCACCGTCGGCCATCACCGGCCTGATCGCCACGCGGCACCTGGCCATCGAGCCCGGCGCCACGATCCTGCACAACGTCATCACGTCGAAGGCCGTCCCCGAGATCGTCGAGGAGCACGGAGGCACCGCGATCCGCACGGCGGTCGGTCACTCACTCATCAAGGCCGAGATGGCGCGCACCGGCGCGGTCTTCGGCGGCGAGCACTCCGGCCACTTCTACTTCCGCGAGTTCTATCTCGCCGACTCCGGCATGCTCGCCGCGCTGCACGTGCTCGCCGCACTCGCCGAGACCGACAAGACCGTCAGTGAGCTGATGGCCGAGTTCTCGCGGTACGCCTCGTCCGGAGAGATCAACAGCCGGGTCGACGACGCCGACGCGGTGCTGGCAGGTCTGGAGGACGCGTATGCGGAGCACGAGCTCGACCATCTCGACGGGCTCACCGTCACCGCCGCCGACTGGTGGTTCAACGTGCGGCCGTCCAACACCGAGCCGCTCCTGCGGCTCAACGTCGAGGGATCCGACGAGGCCACGATGGCCCGCGTGCGCGACGACGTCCTCGGGCATATTCGCTCCTGACGCACCTTGAATCAGCATGGCTAGAGTGTCGGCATGAACCTCGACCCCGCCCTGCTCGACATCCTCGTGTGCCCGCAGTGCCGGGCCACGCTGTTCGTCGACGACGACGCCGAGGAGCTGGTCTGCAACGCTTGTCAGCTCGCCTACCCCGTGCGGGGTGACATCCCGGTGATGCTCGTCGACGAGGCGCGCGACCTCTCGTCGGGGCGCTGAGCGATGTCCACCAGCGGGGGAACCAAGGCAGTCGTCGCTGCGCTCCTGGCCAACACGGGCATCGCGGTCACCAAGTTCGCCGCCTGGGCGCTGACGCAGTCGGCGTCCATGCTCGCCGAGGCCATCCACTCGGTGGCCGACGCCGGAAACCAGGCACTGCTCCTGGTGGGCGGCAAACGGGCCCAGCGCGATGCCACTGAGGAGCATCCGTTCGGCTACGGGCGGGAGCGGTACGTCTACGCCTTCATCGTGGCGATCGTGCTGTTCAGCGTCGGTGGCCTGTTCGCGCTGTACGAGGCGTATCACAAGTTCCACGAGCTGGCGGAGGGCCACGGCGAGGGTGGTTTGCTCGAGAGCCGCTGGAAGTACGTGCCGCTGGTCGTGCTCGGTCTCGCCATCGTCATGGAATCGTTCTCGTTCCGCACGGCCATCATCGAGTCGAACAAGGTCCGCGGCGACCACAGCTGGTGGAGGTTCATCCGGCGCGCGAAGGCACCCGAGCTGCCGGTCATCCTGCTGGAAGATCTCGCGGCGTTGCTCGGCCTCGTCGTGGCCTTCTCCGGCGTCGGCCTCGCCCTGCTGACGCAGAACCTCTACTTCGACGTCGTGGGCTCGGCCGTCATCGGCGCGTTGCTGGTGACCGTGGCCGTGATCCTCGGCGTCGAGGTCAAGAGCCAGCTGCTCGGCGAGGCGGCGACTCCCGAGTCGCTCGCCCGCATCCACGAGGCCATCGAGTCCACCGCCGGGGTCGACAGCATCATCCATCTCAAGACGATGCACGTCGCTCCGGAAGAGCTGCTCGTCGCCGCGAAGATCGCGGTCTCAGAGCATGCCAGTGCCGTCGACGTCGCCGAGACCATCGACTCTGCCGAACGCGCGTTGCGTGCGGCTGAGCCGATGGCCACGCAGGTCTTCCTGGAGCCCGACATCCGTCGCGCGAACTACGTGCCCGACGAACGCCCCGAGGTTCCTGAGACCCCCGGCCACTAGCTCTAGGTGGACGGCGGGGTCTCGATCGGGTCCAGCTCCTCAGCCACGTCGGGGTCACCGGAATCGGCGTGGTAGTCGCTCGGATGCGTGTCGTCGACACCCGCCGAGACGCCGGCAGCCCGGAACACCACCGTCAGGATGGCGGAGACCAGCAGGTTGAGCACGAGCGCCGTCAGGCCGAAGTAGATGAGGTTGTCGGTGAACTGGACGCCGAAGACCTCGAGTGGCGCGACGGACCCGCCGAAGTGAGAGCCGGGATCGCCCACGACGGGCGTGTTGTACGCCGCGACCGTGCCCCAGATCATGCCGGTGGCCCACCCGATCAGCAGTGCGTAGCGGTGGAACCAGCGGGTGTAGAGCCCGATGACGATCGCCGGAAGCGTCTGCACGATCCAGATGCCGCCGAGCAGCTGCAGCTCGATGGCGAACTGGTTCGGCAGCGCCAGCACGAACACGAGGGCTCCGAACTTCACGACCAGGCTGGCCAGCTTGCTCTGCTGCGCCTCCTGGGCGTCCGTGGCATCGGGCTTGATGAACGCCTTGTAGATGTTGCGCGTCCAGAGGTTCGCCGCCGCGATCGACATGATGGCCGCCGGCACCAGCGCGCCGATCGCGATGGCCGCGAACGCGACCCCCGCGAACCACGGGCTGAACTCCTGCTCGAACAGCTGCGGGATGGCCAGCTGCGCGTTGTCGACCTTGACGCCGGCGGCGATCGCCGCGAGTCCGAGGAGCGCCAGGAGTCCCAGCAGGAACGAGTAGGCGGGAAGCAGCGCCGCGTTGCGCCGGATGATGTCGCGGCTCTTCGTCGACAGCACGGCCGTGATCGAGTGCGGGTACATGAACAGCGCGAGTGCCGAGCCCAGCGAGAGTGAGGCGTAGGCCCACTGCGCTGCGCCCATCTGGGGCACCAGGCCCTTGGGTGCTGCCTCCTTGTTGGCGATGGCGTCCGCATTCTCCTGGTTGAAGGCGTCGAACGACGCGCCCGCCTTGTCGAAGATGCCGTCCCAGCCGCCGAGCTGCGTCGGCAGGTAGATGACGGCCACGATGATGACGAGGTAGATGAGCGTGTCCTTGACGAACGCGATCAGGGCCGGCGCACGCAGGCCCGACGAGTACGTGTACGCCGCGAGCAGGGCGAACGCGATGAACAGCGGCAGATCCCTCTGGACCCAGCCGGCGTCCTCACCACCACCGAGGCCCAGGACGTCGAGCACCGCCTGGATGCCGATGAGCTGCAGGGCGATGTAGGGCATCGTCGCGAGGATGCCGGTGAACGCGACCGCGAACCCGAGGGTCTTGGAGTCGAACCGGCCCTGCACGAAGTCGGCCGGCGTCACATAGCGGCGTCGGTGCGAGACCGACCACAGCCGTGGCAGGAACACGAAGATGATCGGGTACAGGATCACCGTGTACGGCACGGCGAAGAATCCGGTCGCATTGCCGGCGTAGAGGAGCGCCGGCACCGCGATGAACGTGTACGCCGTGTAGATGTCGCCGCCGATCAGGAACCAGGCGATGAAGGTGCCGAACTTGCGGCCACCCAGCCCCCACTCGTCGAGGGACGCGAGATCGGGGGCCCGCCGCCACCGAGCGGCCAGGAAGCCCATGACGGTGACGAGCAGAAAGAAGAAGAGGAAGACCGAGAGGGCCACGCCGTTGACGTCGTTCATGCGTCGCCCCCTCGTCCGAGGCCCTGTTGGGCTCGACGGTCACGGTCGTGCGACGCGACGAGGCGGAACGCGATCGTGGTCAGCACGACCGACACGATCACGAGCAGGAACTGGTACCAGAAGAAGAACGGGATGCCCCCGAGCTCGGGCGTCGTTCGTGCGTAGGTCCACACGAAGAGCGGCACGATGATGGCGATCGCGAGCGCGACGCCGGCGGCGACCAGGCGGCCCGGCCCCGGTGGTGCGGATGGTTGTGCGGGCGTGCGGTCAGACATGACGTTCCCCCTATGGTTCTCGGTGCCGTGACCCCGCCACGGCATCATCGGATACCGTACGCCGTGGCCCCGGACACCGCGAGCCGACCCGGCCTCGCGGCGATCCGAACTCGGTGCTGAGCGGTCATGACGCCCCGGTACGATGGCGATCATGGATTTCAACGTTGCTGACCTGTCCCTGGCCGAGTTCGGCCGTGCCGAGATCACCCTCGCCGAGCACGAGATGCCGGGACTCATGGCCATGCGTGAGCGCTACGGCGCCGACAAGCCCCTCGCGGGGGCTCGCATCGCCGGCTCGCTGCACATGACCATCCAGACGGCGGTCCTCATCGAGACCCTCGTCGACCTGGGCGCCGACGTGCGCTGGGCCAGCTGCAACATCTTCTCCACCCAGGACCACGCCGCCGCGGCGGTCGTCGTCGGCAGGAACGGCACGGTCGACGACCCGCAGGGCATCCCCGTCTTCGCCTGGAAGGGCGAGACGCTGGCGGAGTACTGGGACCTCGCGGAGCAGATCCTCGTCTGGCCCAACGGCGAGACCCCGAACATGATCCTCGACGACGGCGGCGACGCCACCCTGCTGCTGCACAAGGGCGTCGAGTTCGAGAAGGCCGGCGAGGTGCCGTCGCCCGACACCACCGACAACCACGAGTTCAAGGAGGTCCTGCGAGTCCTGGGCCGCGCGTACGAGGCCGACCCGAACCGCTGGACCACCATCGCCGCTGAGATCAAGGGCGTCACGGAGGAGACCACGACCGGCGTCCTCCGCCTCTACGACCGCTTCCGCGAGGGCACGCTGCTGTTCCCGGCGATCAACGTCAACGACTCGGTCACCAAGAGCAAGTTCGACAACAAGTACGGCACGCGCCACTCACTGATCGACGGCATCAACCGTGCGACCGACGTGCTCATCGGCGGCAAGGTGGCCGTCGTCTGCGGTTACGGCGACGTCGGCAAGGGCTGCGCGGAGTCGCTGCGCGGTCAGGGCGCCCGCGTGATCATCACCGAGATCGACCCGATCTGTGCGCTGCAGGCCGCGATGGACGGCTACGAGGTCAAGACCCTCGAGACCGCCCTGCCGGAGGCCGACATCATCATCACGGCCACCGGCAACTTCAACGTCGTCACGGTCGAGCACTTCCAGAAGATGAAGCACCAGGCGATCGTCGGCAACATCGGCCACTTCGACAACGAGATCGACATGGCCGGCCTCGAGAAGCTCCCCGGCGTCACCCGCCAGACGATCAAGCCACAGGTCGACGTGTGGGAGTTCGAGAACGGCCACAAGGTCATCGTCCTGTCGGAGGGTCGCCTGCTCAACCTGGGCAACGCGACCGGTCACCCGTCGTTCGTCATGTCGAACTCCTTCACCAACCAGGTGCTGGCCCAGATCGAGATCTTCACGAAGCTCGAGGACTACCCGATGGGCGTCCACGTGCTGCCGAAGCACCTCGACGAGGAGGTCGCCCGCCTGCACCTCGACGCCCTGGGCGTCGAGCTCACCGAGCTCACCAAGGAGCAGGCCGAGTACCTCGGCATCGACATCGCCGGCCCCTACAAGTCGGAGCAGTACCGCTACTGAGCGCGAAATGAGTGACCCGCGGAGCGCGACGTGAGTTATCGGCGGAGCAAGCGCGACCGCGTTCTCGTCGTCGACGACGACGCCTCGCTGGCCGAGATGCTCTCCATCGTCCTGGAGAGCGAAGGCTTGACGACGTCGATCGTGCGGTCGGGTGAGCAGGTGATGCCCGAGTTCGAGAAGTTCAAGCCCGACGTCGTGCTGCTCGATCTGATGCTGCCCGGCCTGGACGGCATGAGCGTGTGCCGCCGCATCCGGGCGACGTCGGCGGTCCCGATCATCATGCTCACGGCCAAGTCCGACACCCCGGACGTCGTTCGCGGGCTCGAGGCCGGCGCCGACGACTACATCACCAAGCCGTTCAAGAACACCGAGCTGGTGGCGCGCATCCGGGCGCGGCTGCGACGCACGGACCAGCTCGCGGAGCCGCTGGAGTTCGGCGACATCGTGCTCGACCCCACCGGCCACACCGTCACGCGCAAGGGCGAGTCGCTCGACCTCACGCCGCTGGAGTTCGACCTGCTGGCCTGCCTGCTCGGCAACCCCGAGCAGGTGTTCACGCGTGAGACGCTCCTGCAGAAGGTGTGGGGCTACCACCACCCGGGCGACACCAAGCTCGTCAACGTCCACATGACCCGGCTGCGGTCGAAGATCGAGGACGACGCGGACGACCCCCAGGTCATCCGCACTGTCCGCGGGGTGGGCTACCAGGCGATCGCGCCCCCCGTTGGCACCGTGAGCTCGGCAGAGTGAGATCAGGCGCCTCATGCGCAACCTGACGCGCCTGTGGCGCCGCTCGATCCAGACGAGAGTCGTCGCCAGCACGGTGCTGCTGAGCACCCTCGTCATCGGCGGCACCGGGTGGGCGCTGCTCAGCGACGTCGCCGACGGCCTGGCTGACTCGCGGCGAACGGCGGCGATCGCCGAGGCCCGGTCCGGGTTCGACGTGGCGCAGGCGCAGCTCGATGCGGCTCTGGAGTCCGAGCCGGACACGCAGGCGCAGGCGCTCACCCAGATGGTCGACACGCTCACCGGCGTCCGCGACGGCCGGCGCTCCTACGAGCTGGTGCTCGAGGGCCCGCTCGGCGGCGGCGACACCCCAGTGCGTTCGTCGGCCGCGATCGCACCGGGCTCCTTGCCGTCGGACCTGCGGCGCTCCGTCATCAAGGCGCCGGGCACGTACTGGAGCTACTCCGGGCTGTCGGTGCTCGGCCAGGGCGATCCGGAACCGGCGGTGGCGGTCGGCAGCACGCTGCGGGCGCCGCGCACGGGCGACTCGTACGCGATGTTCTACCTGTTCTCCATGAAGGACCAGCAGGCGACGCTCGACCTCGTGCGGCAGGCCCTGCTGTTCGGCGGTTTCGCGATGGTGCTCATGGTCGGAGGCGTGGCATGGCTGGTCTCGCGCCAGGTGCTCAACCCGGTGCGGCTGGCCCGGCGCATCGCAGAGCGGTACGCGTCCGGAAGCCTCGAACAGCGCATGCACGTCAGTGGTGAGGACGACATCGCGCGGCTCAGCACGTCGTTCAACCAGATGGCGGCCAGTCTGCAGAGTCAGATCCGGCGACTCGAGAACCTGTCGCGGTTGCAGCAGCGGTTCGTCTCCGACGTCTCGCACGAGCTGCGCACGCCGCTCACGACCGTCCAGATGGCCAGCAGCCTGCTGTTCGAGGCTCGGGAGCGATTCGACCCGCAGACCGCGCGCTCGGCCGAGCTCCTGAAGAGCGAGCTCGACCGATTCGAGGAGCTGCTGTCGAACCTGCTGGACCTCAGCCGGTTCGACGCCGGCGCCGCCCGACTCGAGCTCGACGCCGTCGACCTCTCGGCGATCGCCCACGCGGCCGCGGACGACCCCTTGCTGGAACGGCAGGGCATCGAGGTCAGGCTGGTGGGCACCGACGAGCCCGCCGTGGTCGAGGCCGACATCCGGCGCATCGACCGGATCGTCCGCAACCTGCTCACCAACGCAGCCAAGTACAGCGGTTCACCGGTCATCGAGATCGAGGTCGTGCAGGACGACGAGCACGTCTCGCTCGCGGTGCGCGACTTCGGCGTCGGTCTGTCCGGTGATGAGAACCTCCGGGTGTTCGACCGGTTCTGGCGAGCCGACCCGGCACGCACGCAAGGCGGCACGGGCCTCGGGCTGCCGATCTCGCGGGAGGACGCCGTGCTGCACGGCGGATCGCTGCAGGCCTGGGGACGTCCGGGCGAGGGCAGCGAGTTCGTGCTCACCCTCCCCAAGACCGTCCCGGCGTCGGACCAGCAGAAGGACGGCGGCGGCGGACCGGCGCCCCTGGTCCGATCGGTCTTCGCATGAAGCGGCTCCTGGCGACCATGGCCGTCGCGACGATGCTCGCCGGCTGTGCCGGCATCCCGTCGTCGGGGCCGGTCGAACGGGTGGCCGAGGAGGGCGGGCTCGACCAGAGCACGGTGCGGTACGCACCGGTCGGGCCGCCCCGGGGTGCCTCGCCGCAGCAGATCGTGCGCGGATACCTCGACGCGATGCTCGCCTACCCGGTCTCCACCGGCACCGCTGCTTTGTACCTGACGCCCGACGCCGCCAAGGAGTGGCGGTCGTCCGAGGGCGTCACCGTGTACGTCCGGCCCCAGGTGACCATGAACATGCCGGAGGGCGACGCGGGGCCCGGCCCCGACGAGGTCTCGGTCGTGCTGCGCGTGGACGAGGTCGCGCGGCTGGACCGACAGGGTCACTACACCCGCAGCACCGCCGACCCGGAGCGCACGTACCGGCTGCAGCGGGTCGACGACCAGTGGCGCATCGCCAACCCGCCGTCCGGCGTCATGGTCACGCGCACCTACTACGACGACTACTTCCGGCCGAGCTCGCTCTACTTCTTCGATGCGCCGGGCGAGCGACTCGTGCCGGACCTGGTGCACCTCGCCGTCGGCGAGCAGCTGCCCACCGGTCTCGTCACCGCGCTCGCCCGCGGACCCGGCCGCGTCCCAGGCACACTCCGTTCGTACGTCCCCGGCGCCGGATCACTTCGGCCGTCGGTCACGGTCGGCGCCGAGGACGTGGCCGAGGTCGAGTTCTCGACGTCTCTCGCCAAGATGTCGGGCGCGGAGCGCGACCGGCTGGCCGCGCAGATCGTGTGGACGCTGCGATCCGCGCCCGGACTGCGCGGAGTGCGGATCTTCGGCGGTACCGCGATCCTCTCGGCGCGGGGCGAACGCGTGCACCCGGTCGACTCCTGGGGCGGCTTCGGCCCACCGGCCGCGAAGAACCACACCTACGCCCTGGTCGACGACAAGCTCGTGGAGATCGACGAAGGCACGGTTCGGCCGGTCTCGGGATCGTGGGGACGCGACGCGGGAGGGGCCATACAGGTGGCGATGAGCGACGACTCCGTGGCCGCCGTCCTGGACGGACGCGACCAGGTGCGCGTCACCGACCGATCCGGGGGTGACCCGTTCGACATCGACGGCAGCAGGTTCATCGCGCCCTGGTGGGACTTCGACGAACGCCTCTGGCTCGTCGACCGTCCCGGCCCCACGTCGCGCGTGCGGGTCGTCGAGAACGGACGCACCCGAACTCTGTCCGTCGGCGGACTCAGCGGACTGAACGTGCGGTCCTTCGCGCTGTCGCCCGACGGTGGCCGCTACGCCGTCGCGGCCACCGACGGAGGCGGACCGTCGCTCTATGTGGGGCCGGTGCAGCGTGACAAGGACGATCGGCTGACGTCGCTCGGCGACCCGCGACGGCTGTCGATCGGCGTGGACGACCCCCATTCCGTCGACTGGGTCACCACCACCCGCCTCGGATTCCTCGGTGCGAGCGACGCCGGCGTCCAGCTGTACGACGTCGCGCTCGACGGCACCGGCGTGATGGGTGGCGACACGGGCGGAGGTCCGCTGCTGCCCGACGTCGACGCCACGGTCCTCACGGGTCGCACCGGCGAGAACGCGGCCCGGTGGGTGCTCGACGACCAGCGCCGGCTCTGGTACCTCCCGCCGGACGGCACGTGGCGCCTGATCGACGACCGACGCTTCTCCGGGCTGTCCACCGGCGACTGAGCCCGGGCGCGCATCCACATCGTCCAGGTGTCTCGGCCTGGATGGTGACGAGACGTACCAGCGTGGCCGGGTGGACCTCGCGACCGCCGCCGCCGACCTCTTCCTGGGTGCGGCCTGCCCCGGGTGTGGCCGGCCATCGAGGGCGTTGTGTGCGACCTGCACCGTCGCGATCGCCCCACGCCCCACCGTGGTGCGCACCAACCCGGTGGACGTCGCGGCGTCCGGAGAGCACGCCGACGTGCTGCGGCTGACGATCGTCGCGTGGAAGGAGGAGGGAAGGACGTCGCTGCTGCGGCCGCTGGCGCACCTGCTCGGGACCTCGGTCGTGCGGGTCGTCGGGGACTCCGCGGCACCCGTCGTGCTGGTGCCG
>CAWIWE010000041.1:0-78024 GCA_963839625.1 uncultured Actinomycetota bacterium
GAGGTCGCCTGAGCGAGTTCCGCGAGCGAACGGCGAGCCAGGTCGAGTGGGTACGCGCGAAGCGCGTCCGGCGTATCGACCGCGTGAGATGACCGACTTGCGGAAGTCGTGGTTTCGATTCCCGCACTGGCTGGCGCTCGCGGGAGGTGCCCCCAGCGATGGTTCCTCGCGGCTACTCAACCACCGATGGCATCCGTCGGATGATTACATGGGTACATGAACGTCGCGACCCGCACCGAGCACGACCTGATCGGTGAGCGCGAGGTTCCGCTGGACGCCTACTGGGGCATCCACACGTTGCGTGCGTTGGAGAACTTCCCGATCACGGGGATCCCCATCGGGGAGAGTCCCTACCTGGTCGTGGCACTCGCCGCGGTCAAGGAGGCGGCCGCCGCCACCAACCACGAGCTCGGCCTGCTCGATGACGACCGGTTCGGCGCCATTCGCACTGCGTGCGAGGAGATCCGCTCCGGCGACCTGAGCGAGGAGTTCGTCGTCGACGTCATGCAGGGCGGTGCGGGCACGTCCACGAACATGAACGCCAACGAGGTCATCGCCAACCGTGCGCTCGAGCTGCTCGGCCACAAGAAGGGCGAGTACCACCTGGTCCACCCCAATGAGCACGTCAACCTGAGCCAGTCGACCAACGACGTCTACCCGACTGCGATCAAGGTCGCGATCATCCTCGCCACGCACTCGCTGCTCTCCGCGATGGAGATCCTGCAGGACTCGTTCATGCGCAAGGCCGAGGAGTTCCACGACGTCCTGAAGATGGGCCGCACCCAGCTGCAGGACGCCGTCCCGATGACGCTCGGACAGGAGTTCCGGACGTACGGGGTGATGATCGGCGAGGACCGGGCGAGGTTGTCCGAGGCCGTCATGATGCTGCACGAGATCAACCTCGGCGCCACGGCCATCGGCACCCAGCTCAACGCTCCTGCGGGCTACGTGCCGATCGCCTGCGAGCACCTCGCCACGCTCACCGGCCTGCCGCTGGAGAGCGCGGTCGACCTCATCGAGGCCACCCAGGACTGCGGCGCCTTCGTCCAGCTGTCCGGCACGCTCAAGCGGGTCGCGGTCAAGCTCTCCAAGATCTGCAACGACCTGCGCCTGCTCTCGTCCGGGCCGCGGGCCGGCCTGAACGAGATCAACCTGCCGGCCGTCCAGGCGGGGTCGAGCATCATGCCGGGCAAGGTCAACCCGGTCATACCCGAGGTGGTCAACCAGGTGGCGTTTCAGGTCATCGGCAACGACGTCACGGTCGCGATGGCGGCGGAGGGCGGGCAGCTCCAGCTCAATGCGTTCGAGCCGGTCATCTGCTACGCCCTGTCGTCGGGCATCTACCGCCTCCGCGAAGCGATCCTTGTACTCGCGACGCGTTGCGTCGACGGCATCACGGCCAACCGCGACCTCCTCCTGAGCGAGGTCGAGAACTCGATCGGGCTGGTCACCGCGCTCAACCCGTTCATCGGGTACGCGGCCGCCACCGAGGTCGCCAAGGAGGCGCTGGCGACCGGCCGTGGTGTCGCCGAGCTGGTGCTCGAGAAGGGCCTGTTGCCACCCGAGGAGCTCGCCCGCATCCTGCGCCCGGAGACGCTGGCCAACCTCACGCCGCGCAGCACCACCTGAGTTGCGCCGCATCGTCGTCTCACGTGGCTTCGCAGCGGGCGGCTTCGCCGCAACACGCTCAACCCGCCTGAACGCTCCGCTCGCCGCGCGAGCTCCGGTTCAGGCGAACAGTGCGGTGGCGGGGTCGGTCATGAGCTGCACGATGAGGCGGTGCGGGCCTGCCTCGTAGTCGATGATCAGGTCGATCGCCCGGCCCTCGGGCGTGCGCGAGGCCTCGGCATCGCCCAGTCCGAAGGCGATGTCGCGCAGGGTCACCGTTGCCGGGCCCACCGGGTCGTTCGACGGCCACTCGGCGATCAGGCGATGGGCCAGGCCGGCCATCACGGCGTCGGTCATCGCGTGGGTGGCCGGGTCGACGTCGGCGATCGTCACCTCGGGCAGCCCGAACTGCTCCAGCCCGTCGGTGCGCAGGAACCCGTCGGACAGGTCGTCGTAGTCGAGGACGTACCACTGCTGCGCGTGGGCGAGCGAGACCTGATCGGGTCGAAGATCCAGGATCCGCGGCGGCAGGAGCTCGACGACGATGCCGTCGTGCTGCGCGGCGAGGTCGAGCGCCTGGATGCGGCAGTCGCGCACGGCGTCGGCCATGACCTCCGTCGGCGCCTGGCAGTGGATCAGCAGCTGGTGCGGGCACTCGCGCAGACGGGCGAGCGATTCATCGGTGCTGCCGTAGCGGCGCAGCAGTGCGTCGTTCGGCATCGCGAGGTGATCCTCGTGATCGAGCGCGTCGGGAGTCATCAGTGCGTAGGACGCCGAGCAGGTCTCGGGCACCGGGACGGGTCTGGTGCTCATACGGCGGTCAGTCTAGACTGACCGCCATGCAGCACATCGTCATCATCATCGACAGGCGCGACGGGTAGCAGAAACACACCCGCCGCGCCGCCTCCCATGCCTTGGGAGGTTTTTTTATGCGCAACGCCCACCGTGTGGGGCACAGTCGATGTGACGACCGGACGAAAAGGGACAGAGCAGTGGCCGTAGGCACTCAGCAGATGAGCGACTTCCACGTGTACGACACGACCATGCGCGACGGTGCGCAGCAGGAGGGACTCAACCTCTCCGTGCAGGACAAGCTGCACATCGCGCGCCACCTCGACGACCTCGGCGTGGGATACATCGAGGGCGGCTGGCCGGGCTCGAACCCGAAGGACACCGAGTTCTTCGCACTCGCGGCGAAGGAGCTCGATCTTGAGCACGCCACGCTCGCGGCCTTCGGCGCGACCCGGCGCCCGGACGGAGCCGCCGCCGACGACGGTCTCGTCGCCGCGCTGCGTGAGTCCGGCGCCTCGGTCGTGACGTTGGTGGCGAAGAGCCACGACAAGCACGTCGAGCTCGCGCTGCGCACGACGCTCGAGGAGAACCTCGCGATGGTGCGTGACACGGTCGAGCACCTCCGCGCCGAGGGCCAGCGCGTGTTCGTCGACTGCGAGCACTTCTTCAACGGCTACCTCGAGAACCGCGACTACGCGCTGGAGGTCGTCCGCACCGCGGCCGACGCCGGTGCGGAAGTCGTCGTCCTCTGCGACACCAACGGCGGAATGCTCCCGCACCAGGTCGGCGAGATCGTCACCGACGTCATGGCCACGGGCGCACGTCTCGGCATCCACGCCCACAACGACACCGGCTGCGCCGTCGCCAACTCGATGGCCGCCGTGCTCGCCGGTGCCACCCACTTGCAGGGCTGCATCAACGGTTACGGCGAGCGAACTGGCAACGCCGACCTCATCACGTCGGTGGCGAACCTCGAGCTCAAGCTCGGCATGACGGTGCTCCCGGACGGTGCCCTGGCCGACGCCACCCGCATCGCGCACGCGGTGGCCGAGATCACCAACTACCCGCCGTCGGCACGACAGCCGTACACCGGGGTCTCGTCATTCGCCCACAAAGCCGGGCTGCACGCCAGCGCCATCCGCGTCGACCCCAACCTCTACCAGCACATCGACCCCGCCCTGGTGGGCAACGACATGCGACTGCTGGTGTCCGAGATGGCGGGACGCGCCACGATCGAGCTCAAGGGAAAGCAGCTCGGCTACGACCTCGCCGACGACCCCGAGCGCCTGGCCCGTCTCACCGACCGGGTCAAGGAGATGGAGCAGCGGGGCTACACGTTCGAGGCGGCCGACGCGTCCTTCGAGCTGATGCTCGCCGAGGAACTGGGCTCGCGCCATTCCTACTTCGACATCGAGTCGTGGCGCGTGCTCGCCGAGTCGTCCCCGGTCGTCACCGGGGCAGCCAAGTCGGAGGCGACCGTCAAGCTGCGGGCCGGTGGCCAGCGCCTCGCGGTCATCGGGGAGGGCAATGGCCCCGTCAACGCGCTCGACCACGCGCTGCGCCAGGCGATCGAGAAGCTGTACCCCGATGTCGCGCAGTTCCACCTCATCGACTTCCGGGTGCGGATCCTCGACCAGGGGCACGGCACCGACGCGGTCACACGGGTGCTGATCGAGACCACGGACGGCAAGAACTCCTGGGTCACGGTGGGCGTCGGCGCCAACATGATCGAGGCGTCCTGGGAAGCGATGCTCGACGCGATGACGTATGGGCTCCGCCTGCACGAGGTCTCACCTCAAACCGCGTGAGATCAGCGGAATCGCAGGTGCCGGTTACGGTGGTCATGTGAGCGGGGGAGTCCGCAGGGCAGCATTCATCCTTCCGACGATCATCACCATCGTGGTGATCGCCCTCGCCGGCACGGCCCTGTTGCAGCAGCGCCAGGTGCGGTCCGAACGTCTCGCCGAGGCGGAGAAGGTCGGGGCCGCGTACTTCTCCGACGTCGCGACCTTCGAGGCCGAGGTCCAGCGCGAGCTCACGAAGGTGCGCAGCGGCGACCCGGCCGATCTCAAGAAGGTCGTCGACAACAAGCTGAAGCAGCCTCCCGTGCTCGGACCCGCACCGGAGGGCGCGGAGGATTCCAAGACGTATCGGGCGGCCGTCGAGGCCGAACCCACGGTGCTCGAGCCTTATGAGTCGCTGAGCAAGAAGCTCGGCCGTGCCGTCGTGGCCGAGGACTTCGTCAAGGCTGCCAGCGAACTCCTGGACAACGGTCCGATCGTGCTGCTCGGCTACGGGCTGGTGTTCGACAGCGGACCGCTGCGCAACCGCGTCATCCCGGAGCTGAACCAGTCGCTGGCCGAGTTCCGTGCCGTCAAGGTGCCCAAGGGCGCGCGCGACGTCGCGGTCAAGGTCGAGGGCGCGCTCACGTACGTCATCAACCAGGTCGACAAGATGGCCGACCGCGCCGACTCGGGGTCGAGCTACGAGTTCAGCTACGACACGCAGTACAACGCCGCCCGGCAGGCCGTGCAGAACCTGGCGACCGAGATCGACGGTGACGTCGCCGAGGCGCTCGACCGGATCCGCGGCGAAAGACCGACTTAGGGTCGCTCGCGGATCATCGGCACGTGGTCGATGCCGGCGTCGTCGAAGTTCTCGCCGCAGCGGACGTAGCCGAAGGACTCGTACCAGGCCTCGAGGTACGCCTGGGCGTTCAGCCGTAGGGTCTCGTCTCCCCAGTGCCGGTGAACCTCGGCCATGAGCTGGCCGGACAAACCTTTCCCGCGCTGGTCGCGCCGCGTGCAGACGCGTCCGATGCGCCGCTCGCCCACGTCATTGACGATCACGCGCAGGTAGCTCGTCGCCCCCTCAGCGCCCGCCACCCAGAGGTGCGACGTCGTGGCGAGCAGGTCGCGGCCGTCGGGATCCTCATCGTCGACCTGCTGCTCGACGGCGAACACCGCGTCGCGGATGCCCCAGATGTCGTACACGTCCTGGGCCGTGAGCTCGTCGCCCTGCTTGCACTGGATGCGCGGCGTCATCATCGGGGACTGCACTCCCCACAGGTGCCGAAGATCTCCAAGGTGTGCGCCACGTCGGTGAACCCGTGCTCGCCGGCAACCCGGTCGGCCCAGCGCTCGACCGTCGGGCCCTCGACCTCCACGGTCCGTCCGCAGACGCGGCAGACGAGGTGGTGGTGGTGCCCGGCGCTGCACCGGCGGTACATGACCTCGCCGTCGTCGCCACGCAGGGAGTCGACCTCGGTGGAGTCGACGAGCGCCTGGAGATTGCGGTAGACGGTCGACAGGCCGACCTTCTCACCGCGTTGCGCCAGGATGTCGTGGATCTCCTGGGCGCTGGCGAAGGCGTCGAGGTCGTCGAGGATCGCGCCGACCGCCCGTCGTTGGCGGGTGTTGCGGGGTGACTCGACCATGGTTCCTCCTCGTTCTCCTGTCACGTGGTGGCCGAGTGTCGGCGGCGGACCACGGCCCCGGCCAGGGCGGCGACGGCGAACACGGCCAGGGCCAGCACCACGATCGTGGGCCCGGGCTGGGCGTTGATCTCATAGCTCGTCACCACGCCGCCGATGGCCGCCACCAGGCCGACGACCATCGCGGTGAGATGGGTGGCGCGGAAGCTGCGGGTCAGCTGCTGTGCGGTGGCCACCGGAACGACCATCAGCGCCGAGACGAGCAGCAGCCCGACCGTGCGCATCGCGACCGTGATGGTGACGGCGGCCAGCACGGCGATCAGGATGCTGTACGCCTGCACGGGCACACCGCTGACACGCGCGTGCTCCTCGTCCTGACAGACCGCGAACAGCTGAGGTGACAGGCCGATGGCCAGGGTGACGACGAGCAGGCCCAGTGCTCCGACCAGCCACAGGTCGCCGGACGAGACGGTGGTGATCGACCCGAACAGGTAGCTGTTGAGTGACGCGGCACTCTCGTCGGCGAGGTTCGTGAGCAGCACTCCGCCGGCGATGCCCCCGTAGAAGAGCATGGCGAGTGCGAGGTCGCCGCTCGTGCGCCCGTAGGTGCGCAGGAGCTCGATGAGGACCGCGCCCGCCGCGGCCACGAGCAACGCGGTGAGCAGGGGAGCGATGTTGGTGAGGATCCCGAGGGCGACGCCGGTGAGGGCGACGTGTCCCAGTCCGTCGCCGAGCAGAGCGAGCCGTCGCTGCACGAGGTACGTGCCGATCGCCGGAGCGGCCAGGCCGGTGAACGTCGCGGCCACGAGGGCGCGCCGCATGAATTCGTGGTCGAGCAGCTCGATCATCGGAACACCCCCTCGCCACCCAGCACCTCAGGCCGGGGCTCCGGCGGCTCGGTGTGGTGGTGCACCTGCTCGTGCTCCTCGTGGACCGCCGCGTCCACGCCGCCAGTTGAGACGACCAGACCATCGCCGAGGACGACCACCCGATCGACCAGGGTGCGCATGGGGCCGAGCTCGTGCGCGACCAGCAGCACGGAGGCCCCGTCGTTCACCAATCCGCCGATCAGCTCGGCGAGTGACTCCTGGTTGTCGTGGTCGACGCCGGACGTCGGTTCGTCCATCACGAGCAGGTCGGCGTCACCGGCGAGCGCGCGTGCGATGAGCACGCGTTGTTGCTGGCCGCCGGAGAGCTCGGCTAGTGGGGAGCGCATCCGGTCGACGAGGCCCACCCGCGCGACCGCGCCCGTGACGGCGTCGTGGTCGGACTGGCGGGCGAGTCCGGCGATCGGCCGCCGAGAGAGGCGTCCACTCATCACGACCTCCTGGACGGTGGCCGGAACGCCGGCGGCCGCGCGCGACTGCTGCGGCACGTACCCGAGCCGTCGCCACTCCCGGAACTTCGCCAAAGGCGTGCCGAACAGCTCGACCTGTCCCGTGTCGATCGGAACCAGGCCGACAGCCGCTCGGACCAGGGTCGACTTGCCCGAACCGTTGGCGCCGAGCAGGGCGACGGTCTCGCCCTCGGCGACGTCGAGGTCGACGTGACGAAGGACTGCCCGGCCCTCGAGGGTCACCGACGCGTCGCGAACGGCCAGCACGGTCATGAGCAGCCGTTCGCCGTCCGGATCGCGTCGAGATTGCGCCGCATCAGGGTCAGGTAGGTCTCGTCGCCGCCGTTGTCGCCCAGTCCTTCGATGGGATCGAGCGTAGCGGTCGTGGCACCGGTCTCCCGGGCAACCGTCTCGGCGATCGCCGGACTGACGAGCTCCTCGGCGAAGATCGTGGTGATGTCCTCGCGCTTCACCAGGGAGCTGATGTCGGCCAGCTGGGCCGGGGTCGGCTCATTCGTCGGATCGATGCCGGCGATCGGCACCTGCGTCAGCCGGTAGCGCTCCGCGAGGTAGTGGAAGGCCGCGTGGCTCGTGACGATCGTCCGGGTACGACAGGTCTTCAAGCCATCCGAAAAGGCGGAGTCGAGTTGTGTCAGCTCGCGCTCGAGGCGCTGGGCGCTGGCCGCGAACGCGCTCGCATGGTCGGGGTCGGCGGCAGACAACCGCTTCTCGACGGCGTCGGTGACGGTGATCATCGTCTGGGGATCGAGCCAGGTGTGGGGATCGCTGTGCCCGTCGTCCTCGTGGGACTCCTCAGCATGCGACTCCTCGAGATGGACGATCTTTGCCACGTCGAGAACGTCCTCGCCGGGTAAGTCAGCCTGATCGACGGCGTCGTCCACGGCGTTCTGGAAGCCTCGCTGGTAGATCACCAGGTCCGCCGACTGGACGGCTCCGACCTGCTTGGGCTTCAGCTCGACGTCGTGGGGCTCGACACCGGGGGAGGTGAGGTTGTCGACCTCGACGTGGGACCCACCGACCTGCTCGGCGACGAACGCGTACGGGTAGAACGACGCCACCACGCGGGGGTCGCCGGACTGCGCGTCGCTTCCGCACGCGGCTAGGAGGCTGGCGAGCGGAAGAGCGCCGAGCAGGACGATGGGAGCCTTCTTCATGAGAACGATTCTCAACTAAATGGGAATCATTGTCAATTCTGGAATCGGGGGTCGGCGTCGATAGACTGACCGCACCTCGGGCGCGGACTGCCACGGCAGACCGCAGAGGCCCGCCGACATCCAGCCGGAACGGAACATCAGCATGGCTTCCTCGACCAAGACCGTCGACTCCGTCATCTCCCTCGCGAAGCGCCGCGGATTCGTCTACCAGTGCGGCGAGATCTACGGCGGCACCAAGTCCGCCTGGGACTACGGTCCGCTCGGTGTCGAGCTCAAGGACAACATCAAGCGTCAGTGGTGGCGCTCGATGGTGCAGAGCCGCGACGACATCGTCGGCATCGACTCCTCGGTCATCCTGCCGACGCCCGTGTGGGCGGCGTCCGGTCACCTGGCCGCGTTCGTCGACCCGCTCGTCGAGTGCCAGAACTGCCACCGTCGCTTCCGGCAGGACCACCTGCAGGAGGAGTACGCGGAGAAGAAGGGCATCGAGGATCCCGATGCCGTCGAGATGTCGCTCATCGCCTGCCCGCACTGCGGCACCAAGGGCGAGTGGACCGAGCCGCGGATGTTCAACGGCCTGCTCAAGACGTACCTCGGCCCGGTCGAGAGCGAGGAGGGGCTGCACTACCTCCGCCCGGAGACCGCCCAGGGCATCTTCGTGAACTTCAGCCAGGTCATGACGAGCTCCCGCAAGAAGCCACCGTTCGGCATCGCGCAGATCGGCAAGAGCTTCCGCAACGAGATCACACCCGGCAACTTCATCTTCCGCACGCGGGAGTTCGAGCAGATGGAGATGGAGTACTTCGTCGCGCCGGGTACCGATGAGGAGTGGCACCAGCGCTGGATCGACGACCGGATGGCCTGGTACACCGATCTCGGCATCAGCGCCGACAACCTGCGTCTCTACGAGCACGCCCAGGAGAAGCTGTCGCACTACTCCAAGCGCACCGTCGACATCGAGTACCGCTTCGAGTTCGCCGGCTCGGAGTGGGGTGAGCTCGAGGGCATCGCCAACCGCACCGACTTCGACCTCACGACGCACAGCGAGCACTCCGGTCAGGACCTGTCGTACTTCGATCAGGCCTCTGGCGAGCGCTGGACTCCGTACGTCATCGAGCCGGCAGCTGGCGTCAACCGCTCGATGATGGCGTTCCTCGTCGACGCCTACACCGAGGACGAGGCGCCCAACACGAAGGGCGG
Source organism: uncultured Actinomycetota bacterium (assembly GCA_963839625.1). Classification (GTDB taxonomy): domain Bacteria; phylum Actinomycetota; class Actinomycetes; order Propionibacteriales; family Nocardioidaceae; genus Aeromicrobium. Next base: position 9,545 of record CAWIWE010000041.1, read on the forward strand.
AGTCGACACGCGCGTCGTCCTGAAGCTCGACCCGAGGCTCGCGCCTGCCAAGGCCGCGGTGCTCCCGCTCTCCCGCAACGAGCAGCTGTCGCCCGCCGCGCGCGACCTCGCCACCGAGCTGCGCGGCTTCTGGAACGTCGAGTTCGACGACGCCGGAGCCATCGGCCGGCGGTACCGCCGCCAGGACGAGATCGGCACGCCGTTCTGCATCACGGTCGACTTCGACACCCTCGACGACCAGGCGGTCACGATCCGCGACCGCGACTCAATGGAGCAGGAGCGGGTCGCGCTCACCCAGGTGCGCGACTGGCTCGCGGCGCGTCTGCCCGGGTGCTGAACCGGCGGTGGGCGACAATCGGGCCGTGATGGCTTCTCCGAAGCGTTCCGCGGCGACCTGCATCGTTGCTGCTCTCCTGGTGGTTCTTGCCGGGTGTGGCGACGATGCCAAGTCGAAGCCCAGGACGGACGTCCCCAAGGGATTCGACGTCCCGGCCGGTGTGACGATCACCGACGGCGGGTCGACGGTCCCTCTCGGCACGCCCGCGACCGCGGTCTACCAGGTCGAGGAGCGAGCCGCGAGCGCGGTCACCGTCACGGTGACCGAGGTGAAGAAGGGCGACATCAAGAAGGACTTCACGTTCTTCTCCCTCGACGACAACCTGAAGTCGGCGACGCCGTACTACGTGCGGCTCACCGTGGTCAACGAGGGCCCGACGGGGCTCGGCGGTGTCACCATCCCGGTGCTCGCGCACACCAGGTCCAACACGGTGTTCCCGCCGAACGAGCTGGTCGGCACGTTCAGGCCGTGCCCCAACCCGACGCTCCCGGAGAGCTTCCTGGCGGATGCGAAGGCCGACCTCTGCCTCGTGTACCTGCTGCCCAAGGGCGAGCGGCTGCAGACCATCGACCTGCAGACCGGCACGGAGGCCGACGCCATCCACTGGAAGCCCTGACTCCTCAGGTCGACCCACCCCGGGGGTTGCTTTCTGGGGTGACAGGTCCACGATAGGGGTAGACCTACTGAGAGGTAACCAGTCGTGAGCACCGACATCCGCCCCCAGTCTGAGCCGGCCCAGAACGGATCAACCGAGGCCGAATCGGCCCAGACCGAACCAGCCCAGACCGAACCAGCCCAGACCGAACCAGCCCAGACCCCGCGCGTCGAGGTGAGTGAACGCGAAGCTCGCGAGCTCGCCGAGGCCGCCCGCGACATCGAGTACACGCGGCCGAGCTTCGCCAAGGAGCTCTACCTCGGAAAGTTCGACCTGTCCCTCATCCACCCGCACCCGCGCGGCGAGGGCGACACGGTGTCCGAAGGAGAGGCGTTCATCTCCAAGCTCGAGGAGTTCTGCCGCAGTCTCGACGGCGGCAAGATCGAGCGTGAGTCGAAGGTTCCCGACGAGTACATCAAGGGTCTCGGCGACCTCGGCGCCTTCGGTCTGAAGATCCCCAAGAAGTACGGAGGCCTCGGCCTGTCGATGGTGTACTACGGACGCGCGATGATGCTGATCGGATCCGTTCACCCGTCGTTGGCCACCCTCGTCTCGGCACACAATTCCATCGGCGTCCCCGAGCCGGTCAAGCAGTTCGGCACCGACGAGCAGAAGCAGGAGTACCTCACCCGGTGCGCCGGCGGTGCCGTCACGGCCTTCCTCCTCACCGAGCCCGATGTCGGCTCCGACCCCGCCCGGATGGGCTCCACCGCTCGGCTCAGCGACGACGGCACGGAGTACATCCTCGACGGCGTGAAGCTCTGGACCACCAACGGCGTCATCGCCGAGCTGGTGGTCGTGATGGCCACTGTGCCCAAGCACGAAGGCGGACGCGGCGGCATCTCCGCGTTCGTGGTCGAGACCTCCTCGGAGGGTGTCACGGTCGAGAACCGCAACGTCTTCATGGGACTCAAGGGCATCGAGAACGGCGTCACCCGGTTCAGCGGGGTCCGGATCCCGGTCGAGAACCGTCTCGGCAAGGAGGGTGAGGGCCTCAAGATCGCCCTGACCACGCTCAACACCGGACGGCTGTCGATCCCGGCGATCTGTGCGGCCGCCGCGAAGTGGTCGCTCAAGATCGCCCGCGAGTGGTCGGCCGAGCGCGTCCAGTGGGGGCGTCAGGTGGGCAAGCACGAGGCCGTCGGCTCCAAGATCGCGTTCATGGCTGCCACCACGTTCGCGCTGGAAGCCGTGTTCGAGCTCTCGGCCGAGCTGTCGGACGCCGGCTCGAAGGACATCCGCATCGAGGCCGCGCTCGCCAAGCTCTGGGCGAGTGAGATGAGCTACACGATCGTCGACGAGCTGATCCAGATCCGCGGCGGTCGCGGCTACGAGACCGCCGACTCCCTGGCGGCGCGCGGTGAGCGAGCCGTTCCGGCCGAACAGATGCTGCGCGACATGCGCATCAACCGCATCTTCGAGGGCTCCACCGAGATCATGCACCTCCTGATCGCCCGTGAAGCCGTCGACACCCACCTCAAGGCGGCCGGTGCCCTGGCCGACAACGACGCCACGGCGGGCGCGAAGGCCAAGGCAGCCGTCAAGGCCAGTGGCTTCTACGCGCGCTGGCTGCCCAAGCTGGTGGCGGGCAAGGGCATGATCCCCGGCTCGTACAACGAGTTCGGTCCGCTCGCGAAGCACATGCGCTACGTCGAGCGTCGCTCGCGCAAGGTGGCCCGGCAGACGTTCTACGCCATGGGCCGCTGGCAGGCCAAGATGGAGTACAAGCAGGCGTTCCTCGGCCGGATCGTCGACATCGGCGCCGAGCTGTTCGCGATGGCCGCCAGCTGCACTCGTGCGGAGATGATCCGCAAGGAGGATCCGGAGCGCGGCCAGGCTGCCTACGAGCTGGCCGAGGCTTTCTGCGTCCAGTCCCGCCTGCGGATCGAGGAGGCGTTCGACCGGCTGTGGAACAACTCCGACAACCTCGATCGCGCCCTGACCGACCGAGTCCTCGACGGCGGCTACACCTGGCTCGAGGACGGCGTCATCGACGCGTCCGAGGGGACCGGGCCGTGGATCGCCACCTGGGAGCCGGGCGAGTCGAAGGTCGACAACGTCCACCGGTCCTACCGGTAGGTCAGCTCGCGGTCGCGCAGGTGATGCACGCGCGTGCCACCGGCCTGGCCCGGAGCCGCGCGTCGCTGATCGGCTGACCGCACGTCTCGCACACGCCGTACGTCCCGTCCTCCAGACGGGCGATGGCGGCATCGATCTCGGCCAGGTGGCCGCGAGCCTGGTTCGCGAGCGCGTCGAGCTGCGACCGCTCGAACGCGATCGTCGCGCCCTCGGGGTCGTGCTCGTCGTCGGCGTTGCTGTCACGTGATGCCGCCACGACCTCGGCGAAGTCGTCGGTCAGGGTCGCGAGTCGGGCCAGCGTCTCTTGCCGCTCACGCTCGAGAACATGTGTGGGCCGTTCCATCCGCCCATCCTGACAGCGGGCACCCTCGATTTCCCCCGCGGCGGCGACGCAGGGAGAATGGAACGATGCCCAGCCTGCCGACCACTCTGACGCTGGGACCCCTCGAGGTCCCCGTGCCGGTCGTGCTCGCGCCGATGGCGGGGGTCACCAACGTCGCGTTCCGTGAGCTCTGCGCCGAGCAGGGAGCGGGCCTGTACGTGTGCGAGATGATCACGTCGCGCGGCCTGGTCGAGGGTGACCGCACCAGCCTGCAGATGCTGACGTTCGCCGACAACGAGACGGTGCGGTCGGTGCAGCTGTACGGCATCGACCCGATCTACATCGGCAAGGCGGTCGAGATCCTGTGCGCCGAGCACGGCGTCGGGCACGTCGACCTCAACTTCGGCTGCCCGGTACCCAAGGTCACGCGCAAGGGCGGGGGAGCGGCACTGCCCTGGAAGGCGACGTTGCTCGGCGAGATCCTCACCGCCGCCGTGGGTGCGGCCGAGCCGTACGGCGTTCCCGTCACCATGAAGACCCGCAAGGGCATCGACGACGACCATCTCACCTACCTCGACGCCGGCCGCATCGCGCAGGACGCCGGCTGCGCGGCCATCGGGCTGCATGGGCGCACCGCCGCACAGCACTACTCCGGCCGCGCCGACTGGGACGCCATCGCTGCGCTCAAGGACGCGGTCGACATCCCGGTGCTCGGGAACGGCGACATCTGGGAGGCCGCGGACGCCGTGCGGATGATGGAGGAGACCGGCTGCGACGGCGTCATCGTCGGCCGGGGCTGCCTCGGACGTCCCTGGCTGTTCCGCGACCTCGCCGCCGCCTTCACCGGCGGGGGTTCCGGGCCACGGGCGGAGGAAAGTACAGCCGAGTCGGTGCAGGAGCTGCCGACGCTCGGCGAGGTCTCACAGGTCATGCGCCGGCACGCCGAGCTGCTGGGCGACCACCTCGGTGAGGAGCGTGGCTGCGTGGAGTTCCGCAAGCACGTCGCGTGGTACCTCAAGGGCTTCGCGGCCGGCTCGGTCGTGCGGGAGCGTCTGGGCTCGATCTCGTCGTACGCCGCCCTCGACGAGCTGCTCGATCAGCTCGACCCCTCTGAGCCGTACCCGGTCGACCAGCTGGGCGCGCCCCGCGGCCGGCAGGGCACGCCCAGGAAGGTCGTGCTCCCCGACGGCTGGCTGCGCTCACGTGAGCTGACGGCACCGCTCGCCGCTGGTGCCGAGGACGCCACGAGCGGCGGCTGACTCAGCCGGTGCGTGGCGCTCGGGCTCTCCGGGCGAGCGCGAGCTGCGTGAACGCCACCCGGTGCGCGTCGGCTGCGTCGAGGTGCGGGCCGTCGGCGTCGACCGGCCCCTTCGGCGTGTGGATCTCGACCGTCGCCACGTTCAGCCGACGCTGCCATGGCCCCTGCCGCAGCTCGACCGACTGGGTGCGGGCGTGCGGCACGACGTCGGTGGTGCGCTCGAGCCAGCCGGAGCGTGCGACGAAGGCGACGTCGTCGGCGGCCACCCACCGATAGCGCCAGCCGATCGGCGCGAACGGCCACGACCGCCGCGGGACCGGAACCCGCTCCTCCGGCGTCGACTGGGCCCCGGGAACGAGCTCGTCGAGGACGGCTGCGGCGAGCGCCGGGTCGGCGATCGGCAGGAGGGTCGAGTTGATGTCGGAGGAGTCGCTGCTTCCCTGTGAGCCGTACCCGGCGACGTCGACCTCCAGTCGTTGCCAGCCGAGCCGGCGCCAGACGTACGGCTCCTCCACCGCGACGCCCTGCACCCGCGCGAACGGGATGCTCTGCGACGAGCGCGAGAGCAGCCCGCGCTCGATGCGGAGCCCGGTGTCGGTGCGGGTCAACGTGAAGTCCCACTGGATCAGCACGCGCTTGGCGACGATCCGACCGAGCCACGGGATCACGGTGACACCGCCGACGAAGGCGAGGACCTGGTCGAACCAGAGTGCCGCCACGACGGCCGCGATCGCGCCCATGACGGCAGCGAGGAAGTCGAGCGACAGCACGGTGCCCAGCACCACGCGACCGGGGGAGACGTGCGCGATGACCTCCAGCACGGGCTCGGCGGTCTCGACCTCCAGGTCCTCGACCGACTGTCCGTGTGCCCGGCCGAGCAGGAGCCGTCGAAGGCGCCTGGCGTCGTCGAGCGGGAGGAATCGCAACGTCGTGCGAGAGTCGTTGCCGCCGGCCATCTCGATCCGCAGCTCGGCCAGGCCGATGATGCGGGCCAGGAACGGCTCGGCGATGTCGACGCTCTGGATGCGCTCGTAGGGGATTCTCCGCGACGACTTCTGGAAGATGCCGCTGGTGATGCGCAGCTCGGTGCCATCGATGAGGTACCGCGTGAACCACCAGGTGAGGTACCCGAACCCGACGCCCAGCACGAGGCCGCCCCCGACGCGCATGAGCACGTCGAGCCAAAGCGGGAGGCCGTCCTCGCCGTTGCCGCCGGTGAACAGCTGACCGAGCACGGCCGCCATCGCCACGCCGGCCCACAGCACTCCCTGGACGAGGCCCGTCAGCGGATGGGTGCGGTCGCCCTGCTGTTCCACCGCCCGAGGCTCGGCAGCCTCGGTGGGAGGTTCAGAGTCCGGCACCGTGTGACTCCCCGAGCTCGGTGAGCCGGTTGCGCAGGCGGGTGGCCTCGTCGGCGGGCAGTCCGGGGATGGTGGCGGCGGTCTCGGTGCTCGCCGTGTGCAAGGTGACGCTCGCGATGCCGAACGCGCGATCGATTGGACCGGCCTGCACGTCGACGAACTGCATGCGTCCGTACGGCACCGCGACGAGGCGCCGGAACATGACGCCACCGGTGACCAGCAGGTCTTCCTCCTCCTCGGCGTAGCCCCAGCTCGCGGTGTTGCGTGGAGCCCAGGACCAGGTCCAGGCGGCGCCACCCAACGTCGCGATCGCGAGAGCCGCGAACAGGATGGTCAGCCAGGTCGGTCCGAGCCGGGTGGCGGCCAGCGAGGCCGTCACGAGGCCGATCAGCACGAGCGGCGGGATGGCCAGGATGCGACGGACCTTGGTGAGTGCGGGTGAGACTCGCTGCCACGGCGCGCCGGGCGGGGCGAACAGGTCTGACGTCACCTGCTCGACCCTACCCGCGCGCCGCGAGCCTCAGCCGGACGACGATCCCGACGATGGCTCAGCGTCCGTGCCCGGATCCTCACTCCTCCGCGGCCCCATGTCCTGGTCGATCAACATGGTCATCGCGTTGTTGTCGGCCTCCTCGTCCTCCCGGCCCGGTGTCCGCAGGTTCCACCTGCGGATGACCGCTCTGAACAGGAAGTAGTAGACCACCGCGTAGGCGAGCCCGATCACGATCAGCAGGCCCGGTTTCGTCGCGATGTTCCAGTTGAGGACGAAGTCGAACAACCCGGCCGAGAACCCGAATCCGTCGTGGATCTCCAAGGCGTTGGTCAAGGCGATCGACGTGCCGGTGAGCAACGCGTGGATGACGTACAGCGGGAACGCCACGAACATGAACGAGAACTCCAGCGGCTCGGTGACCCCGGTCAGGAAGCTCGTCAGCGCGGCGCCGACCATGATGCCGCCGACCGCCTTCTTGTGGGCGGGCCGAGCCTCGTGCCAGATGGCGAGCGCAGCAGCCGGCAGCGCGAACATCATGATGGGGAAGAACCCGGTCATGAAGTCGCCGGCCGTGGGATCGCCCGCGAGGAACCGCGGGATGTCGCCGGTCACGGTGTCGCCGGCAGCGTTCGTGAACTCGCCGAACAGGAACCACGGTCCGGAGTTGAGGATGTGGTGCAGGCCGAGCGGGATCAGCAGCCGGTTGGCGGTGCCGTACACGAATCCGCCGAGGACGCTGTTCGCGGCGATCCAGTCGGACAGGTTGGTCAGGCCGGCGTCGAACGCGGGGTACACGAGTCCCAGCAGCACGGCGAGGACGATCGCCGCAACGGCGGTGATCATCGGCACGAAGCGTCGGCCGCCGAAGAAGGCCAGGTAGTCGGGCAGCTTGATGCGGTAGTACCGCTGCCAGAGGAGACCGGTGACGACGCCGATGATGATGCCGCCCAGGACGCCGTAGTTGATCAGCTCCTGCTCGGCGCCCTCGGCCGGCGGATCGAGGACGAACGGGCTGATGGCGTCGCCGACGTTCTTGAACACGAGGTAACCGACGACCGCGGCCAGGGCCGTCGAGCCGTCCGCCTTCTTGGCCATGCCGATCGCGACGCCGACGGCGAACAGGAGCGGCAGGTTGTCGAACAGCGCGCCGCCTGCCGCGCCGACGACGGCGGCGACCTTCTCCCAGCCGAGACCGTCGGCCCCGAGCAGGTCGGGTTGGCCGAGTCTCAGCAGCAGCGCCGCCGCAGGCAACGCGGCGATCGGCAGCATCAGGCTGCGGCCGAACTTCTGGACCGTCGCGAGACCCGGCAGGCCCTTGCGTCCGGTCGATGCGGTCGTGGACATCGTGTTCTCCCTCGTGGGTGGGTGGTGGGTCAATGCGGCGACGGCCCGCGGCGCAGGCTCATCGACAGCTGATACCGATCGCCGCGATAGCGGCTCACGGTGCGCTCGACCGGTCGCTCCGAGGAGGAGGCGACGCGGTCGAACACGAACAGGGGTGCGCCGGCTGGCGTATCGAGCAGCCGGGCGTGGGCGCGGTCGGCGCGCTCGGTCCAGACGGTCTGCTCGGCACCGGTGATGACGACGCCGTAGCCGCTCTCGAGGGTCGCGTAGAGGGACGACTCGAGGTCTTCGGCGTCCAGGTGCGGGAAGAGGGACTCGGGGTACCAGCTGATCTCGAGCGCCATGGGTTCGTCGTCGGCGAGACGGAGGCGCTCGATCTTCCAGACCGCGGCTTCCGGGTCGATGTCGAGCGCCTTGGCCACGGTCTCGTCTGCTGATTCGGAGGCGCACGAGAGGAGCTTCGTGGTGGGCCGGTGGCCGCGGCGGCGCATGTCCTGGGTGAACGAGGCGAGGTGCAGCTGGCTCTCGACGCGCGGGCGGGTGACGACCGTGCCCTTGCCCGGGACCTTCGCGAGCCGGCCGTCGGAAACGAGGCCGGCGATCGCAGCACGAACCGTCGCCCGGCTGACGCCGTGGTGGACCATGAGGTCGCGCTCGGACGGGATCATCGCGCCGGGGGAGAGCTCGTCGTCGATCGTCGTGAGCAGCGCCTGGCGCAGCTGCATGTGCTTCGGGACGGGTCCGTCGACCAGCATGTCACCCCTTCTACGCGGCGCCAGTGCACATTTCCTCGGCCGCTGGTACGCTCCGGTACGTACCAGTGAGGATGCACTGCCGTTCCAGCCGTGTCAAGCCTCCAGCCGCCCGGAGGGAGAAGTCGCGCATGAGCGAGACCGTCCTTCGTGCACGTCAGGTCGTCGGCCTTCCGGACGACGGCAACGGCCCCGGCTGGGTGCAGCTGCGCGGCGGTCGTATCGCCGGCGCGGGCCGCGGCACACCTCCGCGGTCCGGCCGACCTCGAGCTCGACGGAGTGCTCGCACCGGGCCTCATCGACGCCCAGATCAACGGGGCTTTCGCGGTCGACTTCGCCGAGGCGGGCACGGCCGAGGTGCGACGCATGGCTGAGCAGATGCTGTCGACCGGCGTCACCACGATGGTGCCGACGTTCATCACCTCGACTGTCGACGAGCTCGTGGCGCAGGTGTGGCGCTTCGACCAGGCTCGGGTCGCGAGCAACGAGACGGGGCGCGCGACGCGTCTGCTTCCGGCCCACGTGGAGGGGCCGTTCCTGTCGCCGCGTCGCCGCGGTGCGCACCGCGAGGAGTGCTTGATCGACCCCACACCTGAAGCGTTGGCGCCGTTCCTCGCGATGGCCGACCGGATCTCCTACGTCACGCTCGCGCCCGAGCGCGCCGGCGCCGTCCAGGCGATCGTCGACCTCATCGCGGCCGGCATCCGCGTCTCGATCGGCCACAGCGACGCGGACGACGCCGCAGTGCGAGCCGCGGCGGACGCCGGCGCGTCCATGGTCACGCACCTCTACAACGCGCAGCGTCCGCTGCACCACCGTGACCCGGGAGTCGTCGGCGCCGCGCTCACGGACTCGCGACTCACCCTCGGCCTCATCTCCGACGGCTATCACGTCGAGCCCACGGCCATCCGGCTGGCGTTCTCGGCAGCGCCGAAACGCGTCATGCTCGTCACCGACGCTGTGGCCGCACTCGGCATGCCTCCGGGCATCTCGGTGCTGGGCGGGCAGGAGGTCGTGGTCGCGGCCGGACAACCGCCGCTCCGCGCCGACGGCACGATCGCCGGCGCCGACGTCCCCCTGGACGGTTGCCTCGGGCACGCGTCGGCCGCGGGCGTCGACCTCGTCGACGTCGTGCGGGCTGCGACCCGGACGCCGGCCGACGCCCTGGGATGCTCAGACCGCGGACGCCTGGAGCCGGGCACGCTCGCCGACCTCGTCCTGCTCGGCAGCGACGATCTCCGCGCCCGGGCCACCTGGCTGGGCGGCGAGATGCTCTGGAGCGCCGAGGACGCGAGTGAGGAGATGGCTCGATGACGGTCGGTGCCGCTACGCAGATGGCCCGCGAGATCGCGGAGCAGCCGGACGCCCTGCGAGCCACGCTCGACGCGCTGCTGCCGCGTCGCGAGGAGATCAGTGACCGGCTCGCTGGTCGTCGTCACGTCCTTTTCGCCGCCCGCGGCTCCAGTGACAACGCCGCCATCTACGGCCGCTACCTCCTGGAGACCCACGCCGGCGTCCCGGCCGGGCTCGTGTCACCCAGCGTCGCCACGCAGTACCGGAGCCGTCTCGACCTGTCGGACGCCGTCGTGGTCGGTGTCTCCCAGTCGGGCCGCACGAGCGAGATCGTCGAGACACTCGACTGGGCGCGAAGCTCCGGCGCTCTCACGGTGGCCGTCAGCAACGACGAGACGTCCGACCTCGCGGCGTCGGCCGACCTGGCCCTCACCACGCACGCCGGAACCGAGCTCGCGGTGCCGGCCACGAAGAGCTATCTCACCCAGGTGGCCGCCATGACGGTGCTCGGCACAGCGCTCGGACCGCAGGATGCCGCGCTCGACGCCGCCTTGGCCGAGGTTCCCAGTCGCGTCGAGGCAGTCTTGGCGGATGCGGATCGCCTGGAGCCGGTCGTGGCTCAGCTCGGCAACGGCGACAGCGTCGTCACCGGTCGCGGCCTCATGATGGGCACGGCGCTCGAGATCGCGCTCAAGCTGGAGGAGACCTGCGCCCGTCCGGTGCGCGGCTACTCGTATGCGGACCTGCGTCACGGACCGATCTCCGCCGTGCAGGAGGGCGTCACGGCCGTCCTCGTGGGCGCCGCCGACGGTCCGCTCCACGACGCGATGATCGAGCTGGCCGACGACCTGCGCACCCGTGGCGCCACCACCGTGGCCGTGGGCGGCTCACCCGCCATGGCCGCCGCATGCGACCTCGCCACCGGCCCGCTCGACATCACCGAACAGCTCGCCCCGCTCGTGACGGTCGTGCCGATGCAGATCGTGGTGGAACGCCTGGCCCGTAGCCTCGGCCTCGATCCCGACGAACCGCGTGGCCTCTCCAAGGTCACCCGCACCGACGTCCCCGCCCAGGAGGAGCCATGAGCGAGCGCAGCGAGCTAACCATCGAACACCTCATGCCGGCACATTCGTATGGTTGGCTCTTCACGGAGGTGTCGGCATGAGCAAACCCGACAAGGCCCAACAGATCGTCGACGGACTCGGAGGGCTGGCCAACATCGTCGAGGTCGAGCCGTGCATCACCCGCCTCCGCACCGAGGTCGAGGATCCCGCGCTGGTCGACGAGACAGCACTCAAGGCCGCCGGCGCCTACGGTGTGGTGGTCTCGGGCAATGTGGTGCAGGTCGTCGTCGGACCCGAGGCCGACACCCTTGCGAGCGACATCGAGGACATGGAGTGACCGACTCCCCGGATGTCGTCGCACCGGTGCCGGGCAAGGTCGTGGCGCTGGCCGACGTGCCCGACCCCGTGTTCGCCCAGCAGATCGTCGGTTCCGGCGTCGCGATCGATCCTGAACGCAGCCCGGGCACGGCGGTCTCGCCGGTGGCCGGACGCCTCCTCAAGCTGCACCCGCACGCGTTCGTGGTGCTCACCGCCGCGGGCCAGGGTGTGCTCGTGCACCTCGGCATCGACACCGTCCAGCTCGATGGCGAGGGCTTCGAGCTGGTGGCGGCGGAGGGTGACGAGCTCGCGTCCGGCGACCCGATCGTTCGCTGGGACCCGGCAGCAGTCGAGGCCGACGGACGGTCCCCGATCGTGCCGGTGGTCGTCATGGACACGGCAGCCGACACGGTTTCCGCCGCGGCGGTCGGCAGCACCGTCCAGATCGGCGATCCGCTGTTCTGAGAGCCATTCGCAGGTTGACCCGACGCCGTCGCCGGTGGGACACTGGGAGACGCAGTCGTCTCTGCATTCCCCACTTTTTCGGAGGATATCCATGGCCAAGGCCCTCATTGGTTTCGTCGGTGGTCCCACCTCCGACCAGCTCCGTGAGACGGCCCGTCTGCATCAGCGCATTTCCGACCTCGAGTCCGAAGTGCTGCGCCTGAAGATCGAGAACGACGGTCTCCTGAAGACCCTCGCCGAGCGCGTCGACCACGTCACGGCCGACAGCCTCCTCGAACCCCTCGCGCGCTGATCCAGACCCGCTTGCACCACGAGTGCGACGCACGCTGCACTCGTCATGCCGGCATCCCCGGGAACGCCTGCAGCGTCCTCTAGGGTGGCCTCAGGCTTCCCTGCCGCCCCCCGCCCCCAAAAGGCAGCAGTGCCGAGGAGTTGCCGGTGTACCTCAAGAGCCTCACGCTTCGTGGGTTCAAGTCGTTCGCGTCCTCCACCACGCTTCAGTTCGAGCCCGGCATCACGTGTGTGGTGGGGCCGAACGGGTCGGGCAAGTCCAACGTCGTCGACGCCCTGTCCTGGGTGATGGGTGAGCAGGGCGCCAAGTCCCTGCGCGGCGGCAAGATGGAGGACGTCATCTTCGCCGGCACGGCGGGCCGGCCCCCGCTCGGCCGCGCCGAGGTCGTGCTCACCATCGACAACACCGACGGCGCTCTGCCGATCGAGTACAGCGAGGTCACGATCTCGCGCACGATGTTCCGCAACGGCGGCTCGGAGTACGCCATCAACGGAACCCCGTGCCGTCTGCTCGACGTCCAGGAGCTGCTGAGCGACTCCGGCATCGGCCGCGAGATGCATGTCATCGTCGGCCAGGGCCAGCTCGACTCCGTGCTGCGTGCGACGCCGGAGGATCGCCGCGGCTTCATCGAGGAGGCGGCCGGCGTCCTCAAGCACCGCAAGCGCAAGGAGAAGGCGCTCCGCAAGCTCGACGCCACACAGGGCAACCTGACCCGTCTCCAGGACGTCCTCACCGAGCTCCGGCGCCAGCTGAAGCCCTTGGGCCGGCAGGCCGAGGTCGCCCGTCGCGCTGCCGTCATCCAGGCCGACGCCCGCGATGCCCGAGCCCGGCTGCTCGCCGACGACGTCGTCGCGGCACGGTCCGTCATCGACGAAGAGCTCGCCGACGAGACCGCGCTCAAGGAGCGCCGCGCCTCGGCCGAGCAGGCGGTCGCCGAGGCACGGGCCACCGAGACCGAGCTCGAGGAGCACCTCCGCACCGACTCCCCGCGGCTGGCCGCTGCCCAGGAGACCTGGTTCGGGCTCTCCGGACTCCGCGAGCGACTGCGCGGCACCGCCGGGCTGGCCACCGAGCGCGTGCGACTGGCCGCGGTCGAGGCCGAGGACCACCGGCGTCCGGGCCGCGAACCCGAGGAGCTCGAGGCCGAGGCCGGGCGCGTCAAGGAGCAGCTCGGGCGCATGGCGGCGTCGGTGGCCGAGGCGACCGCCGGGCTCGAGCAGACGGTGACTCTCCGCAACGAGGCCGAGGCCGCCTACACCACCGAGGAACGACGGATCGCGGGTCTGCTCCGCGCCGCGGCCGACCAGCGCGAGGGCCTGGCCCGGCTGCACGGGCAGGTCAACGCCATCAAGAGCCGGGCCGCCGCCGCCGGCGACGAGATCGGCCGCCTCACCGCTGCACGCGACGAGGCCGAGCGCCGCGCGTCCGAGGCCCATCACGCGTTCACCGTCCAGGAGAACGAGATCGCCGGGCTCAACGCCGGCGAGTCCGGTCTCGACGCCGAGCTGGAGACGGCCGAATCCGCCCTTGGGGCGATTGACGACCGGCTGGCCCGCCTCGGCCGCGACATGCACGCCGCCGAGCGACGTCAGGCCGGGTTGTCGGCCCGCAAGGAGGCGCTCGAGCTCGGTCTGTCCCGCAAGGACGGGGCCGGTGCCCTGTTGGCAGCCACCGACGAGATCAGCGGCCTGCTCGGCTCGGTCGCGGCGCTGATGAGTGTGCGCGCGGGCTATGAGACCGCCGTCGCAGCAGCGCTCGGGTCGGCCGCCGACGCGGTCGCCGTCGACCACCTCGACAACGCCGTCTCGGCCATGGAGAAGCTCAAGTCCGAGGATCTCGGGCGTGCGGGCATGCTGCTCGGGAGCGACGAGCTCGACGACACCGACTGGCCGGGCCTGCCCCAGTTCGCCACCTACGCGATCGACGTCGTCGACGGACCGGGATCGCTGCACGGCGCACTGCGGCGGCTGCTGTTCAAGGTCGCCGTCGTCGACCACCTGGAACATGCCAAGCTTCTCGTCGCACAAGCGTCCGACGTCACCGCGGTCACCCGCGACGGTGACGTCCTGGGCTCGCACTTCGCGGCCGGGGGGTCGACGTCCACGTCCAGCCTGATCGAGGTCAAGGCAGCCATCGAGCAGGCCGAGAGCGATCTCGACACCGCCGCCCATGCGGTCGAGTCGCTGCGCTTCGAGCAGCAGACCGCCGAGACCGAGCGTGCCGAGGCGCAGGAGCGCGTCGATGCCGCCCTCGGGCGACTGCACGAGTCCGACGCCGAGATGGCCGCCGTCGCCGAGAAGCTCGGCCACCTCGGCTCCACCGCCCGCGCCGCGACCGGTGAGGCGGAGCGCGTGGCCGCCGCCATCGCGGCCGCAGAGGAGGCCCGCGAGCGTGACCTGTCCGGCCTCGCCGAGCTCGAGGAGCGGCTCGAGCGCGCCGAGTCCGCACCTGAGGAAGAACCCGACACCACCGACCTCGAGGCGCTCGCCGAGAAGGCGTCGGATGCCCGACGAGCCGAGACCGAAGCGCGACTGGGGCTGCGCACCAACGAGGAGCGGGCCCGCGCCCTCGAGGGCCAGGTCGCGGCGCTGCTGGAGTCTGCGGAGACCGAGCGTGAGGAACGCATCCGCGCGCGCGAGCGCCGGGAGCGGCAGATCCGCGAGTCCGAAGCCGCCCAAGCCGTCATCGCGGTCGGCGACGTCGTGCTGGCGCGCCTCGAGACGTCCATCGCCCAGGCCGCGCGGCGGCGAGCCGACATCGAGACGGCTCGCACCGGGCGTGAGGAGTCGTTGCGTGACACCCGCACCCGCCTGCGCGATCTCGGCGCCGAGCTCGACGGGCTCACCGACTCCGTGCACAAGGACGAGATGGCGCGGGCCGAGCTGCGGCTGCGCATGGAGGCACTGGAAGCACGGTCGCTCGAGGAGCTCGGGCTCGAAGTCGAGGCTCTGGTGGCCGAGTACGGGCCCGACCAGCTCGTGCCACCGGTGTTGTTTCCCGATTCGGATGCCGATCCAGACGCTGCTGAGGCCGACGAGGCCGAGGCGCCCGAGCCGGTGCCCTACGACCGCGAGGAGCAGACCAAGCGTCTGCGCGCCGCCGAGCGGTCGATGGCGATGCTCGGCAAGGTGAACCCGCTCGCACTGGAGGAGTTCACGTCCCTGGAGGAGCGCCACCAGTTCCTCTCCGAACAGCTCGACGACCTCCGCAAGACCCGGCAGGACCTCCTCGACATCGTCGACGATGTCGACGCCAAGGTGGAGCAGGTCTTCACCGAGGCCTGGTACGACGTCGCCGCCGAGTTCGAGAACGTCTTCGGGCGCCTGTTTCCCGGCGGCGAGGGCCGGCTCATCCTCACCGACCCGCAGAACATGCTCACCACCGGTATCGACGTCGAAGCCCGCCCGCCCGGCAAGAAGGTCAAGCGGCTGTCGCTGCTCTCCGGCGGCGAGCGTGCGCTGGTGGCCGTCACGTTCCTCGTGGCGCTGTTCAAGGCGCGCCCGAGCCCGTTCTACATCCTCGACGAGGTCGAGGCTGCGCTCGACGACATCAATCTCGGCCGCCTGCTGGAGATCTACGAGGAGCTGCGGAACAACTCCCAGCTCGTCGTCATCACCCACCAGAAGCGCACGATGGAGGTCGCCGACGCGCTGTACGGCGTCTCGATGCGCGGCGACGGCGTGTCCGCGGTGCTCAGCCAGCGGCTCCGCGAGGAGGAGAGCGCGTAGTGACTCGAGGGGACTACCCGGCGATCCGCACGATCTCGACGCGCTGGGAGGACGAGGACGTCTACGGACACGTGAACAACGTCGTCTACTACTCCTTCTTCGACACCGCCGTGAACGGCTACCTGATCGACACCACGGGCGTCGACATCCGCCAGCTCGACACCTACGGCATCGTCGCCGAGACGAGCTGTCAGTTCCTGCGCGAGCTGAGGTTCCCCGGCGCCGTCGACGCCGGCCTCAAGGTCACCAAGCTCGGCACCTCCAGCGTCGTCTACGAGATCGCGCTCTTCCAGGGCGCCGACGAGGAACCGGCCGCGGTCGGCCGCTTCGTCCACGTGTACGTGTCCGGTGAACAGCGGAAGTCCACCCCGATCCCGGATGTCATCCGGGCGGTGCTCGAACCACTCACCTGAGTCCCGTCAGCTGGTCCGGACGGCGATTCCGGGGTAGCTGACCACCAGACCGGACTCGTCGTAGGTCAGCTGACACCTGAAGTCGAAGGCCGGCGACTCGTAGTCGTACACCTCGCGTCCCTCCTCGTCCGGGAGTCGTTCATAGGTCTGCTCGAGTCGTTCGACCGAGAGATCCAGGGCTCGCACGTAGGCGGCCGGCGCGGACAAGCGCTCACCGACCTCGAGGCCCAGGCGATGTGCGGGGAAGGCGTTGGTCATGGCCGAGGACTCCAGGTCGACGTCGAGGCAGCCGTCCAGCTTCGGCGCGGGTATGCCGTTCACGCGCCACCGCCCGTACTCGTCCGCTTCGAGCGTGGTCGCCCGAGTTCCGTCGGCCGTCCGATTCCCGACGCGGGCACTTCGCGTCACCCAGTCGTCGCCCACGTCGATCTGGTACTCGACCAGCCAGGGGTGACCGTCCTCGACGGCGGCCGTCCACCCCTCGATGTGGTGATTGTCGCGGACCTGTGTGAAGTACACGACCTCGAACCCGGTGCGCGCCTGCTCGTGCAGCCAGGTGGCGGACCTGGGCGGTGAGTCGAAGGACATGGGTGCATTCTTCCGCAGCCCGGCTTGCATAGGGTGGGCGCGTGACCACGTTCGTGCTCGTCCTGCTCATCGCCGCCGGCGTTCTCGTGCTCGGCGGTGGCATCGCCTTCGTCGTGGCGCGCGGCCGCCGGCAGGTGCCGCCGACCGACGTCCTCGAGGCGATCACCGAGGAGGAGATCGAGCATCCGGAGCATCCTGAGCCGCATCTCCAGGACGATGCGGACGAGTCCGGCGGTGCGAGGACCACGCTCGAGCGCCCCGATGCCCCTGAGGGCCGCCTCGTCCGCCTGCGCGCGCGGCTGGCCAGGTCGCAGGGTTCGCTCGGCCAAGGACTACTCGCCGTGCTCAGCCGCGCCGACCTCGACGACGCGGCGTGGGAGGAGCTGGAGGACACCCTGCTCGCGGCCGACGTGGGGGTCGGACCGACCACCGAGCTCGTCGAGGGACTACGCACCCGGGTGCGGGTCGAGGGAATCAATGACCCCGAACGAGCGAAGGCCGTGTTGCGCGAAGAGCTCGTGGGCCTCGTCGGCACCGATCTCGACCGCAGCCTGTCGGCGACAGGCAGTGGCGGCAAGCCGGGTGTGGTGCTCGTCGTCGGAGTGAACGGCACCGGCAAGACCACCACGGTGGGCCGCCTGGCCAGGGTTCTCGTGGCCGATGGCACGAGCGTCGTGCTCGGCGCCGCCGACACGTTCCGTGCCGCCGCGGCCGACCAGCTGCAGACGTGGGGCGAGCGAGTCGGTGTTCGCACCGTCCGCGGAGCCGAGGGCGGCGACCCGGCCAGTGTCGCGTTCGAGGCCGTGCAGGACGGAATCAACTCAGGGACGGACGCCGTGCTCGTCGACACCGCGGGCCGGCTGCACACCAAGGCCGGACTGATGGACGAGCTCGGCAAGGTCAAGCGCGTCGTGGAGAAGCAGGCCCCGGTCACCGAGGTGCTGCTCGTCATCGATGCCACCACCGGCCAGAACGGACTCGCCCAGGCCCGGGTGTTCGCCGAGGTCGTCGACGTCACGGGCATCGTCCTCACGAAGCTCGACGGCACCGCCAAGGGCGGCATCGTCGTCGCCGTGCAGCGCGAGCTGGGCGTGCCGGTGAAGTTCGTGGGCCTTGGCGAGGGCGCTGACGACCTCGCCCCGTTCGACGCCGAGGAGTTCGTCGACGCGCTCCTCGGCTAGTGGCGGGTCGGTTCTAGCCCCCGAAGACCGTCCAGAAGATCAGGTTCAGGATCGCCAGGGCGCCGATGACCATGCCGGTCAGGGCACGACCACCGAACCGGCCGTTCTCCCTGGCCGTGAAACCGGCGATCAGTGCGGCGAGCCCGAGCACGGGCGAGATGAACCACAACCATTCGGGCTCGTCGTTGCTGTCGGTGGCCACGAGGGCGAGGATGAAGCCGGCGATCGTCGCGATGCCCAGAATCAACGAGAGCGTGCCTCGCGAGGAGGTGCTGCCGACCTGACCGGTGTCTGCGGTGTCTGCCATGAACGGATCCTTTCGGGAGACCCCCCGCCGCTCCGGCGGTAGACCTATGGACGCCGCTCGCGCGCCACAAACGACGTAACACGCTGTTTACCTGCCGCCGACATTCGTGACGCGGCTGCAACATGCGGGAGCCGGAACGGAAACCCGCCGAGGCCACGCTGTTCGGGAAGCAGCGTCCCCTGTGCGCTGCAGCACTCGAACCCCGGAGGTTTCATGGATACCGGCGATACCGCATGGATCTTGGCCAGCTCGGCCCTGGTCCTGCTCATGACGCCAGGTCTCGCGTTCTTCTACGGAGGCATGGTGCGCGCGAAGAGCGTGCTCAACATGATGATGATGAGCTTCATCGCCCTGGCCATCGTGCCGGTGCTGTGGGTGCTCTACGGATACTCGTTCTCGTTCAGCCCGGGCGGCAACCGCTGGCTCGGCGGCTTCGAGCGACTCGGCCTGGACAACATCTCCGCGGCCACGGCGTACGGAACCCTGCCGGAGTACGTGTTCGTCGCGTTCCAGCTGATGTTCGCGATCATCACCGTCGCGCTGATCAGCGGCGCGATCGCCGATCGCGCCAAGTTCTCGGCCTGGTCGGTCTTCGTCGTCATCTGGATGACCGTCGTCTACTTCCCGGTTGCGCACTGGGTGTTCGACTTCGGTGACAACGGTGGCTGGATCGCCACCAAGCTGGAGGCCTTCGACTTCGCCGGCGGTACGGCCGTGCACATCAACGCCGGTGCCGCAGGACTCGCCCTCGCGCTGGTGCTCGGCAAGCGCGTCGGCTGGAAGCGCGACCCGATGCGTCCGCACAACCTGCCGTTCGTGCTGCTCGGCGCCGGCTTGCTGTGGTTCGGCTGGTTCGGCTTCAACGCCGGCTCGGCCGTGGGCTCCAACGGGCTCGCCGGGCTCGCCTTCGTGAACACCGCGGTCGCCACGGCTGCCGCGATCATCGGCTGGCTCCTGGTGGAGGTCGTCAAGGAGGGCAAGGGCACGTCGCTCGGCGGCGCCTCGGGTGCGGTCGCGGGTCTGGTCGCCATCACGCCGGCCTGTGGCACCCTGTCGCCGGTCGGCTCGATCGCGCTCGGTCTCGTGGCCGGTGCCATCTGTGCCTGGGCGGTCAGCCTGAAATTCAGGCTCGGCTTCGACGACTCACTCGACGTCGTGGGCATCCACCTGGTCGGTGGTCTCGTCGGCACCCTGTTGATCGGCATCCTGGCCACCAAGACGAACGCAGGTGGCGTCGACGCGGCCGGTCTCCTCTACGGCGGTGACGCCAGCCAGCTGGGCAAGCAGGCCATCGCGGCGGGCGCCGTCCTGGCCTACTCGTTCGTGCTGACGTACATCATCGGCAAGCTGATCGACGTGACCATCGGTTTCCGGGTCGACGAGGAGACCGAGGTCTCCGGAATCGACCAGACCGAGCACCTCGAGACCGCATACGACTACGCCGGTTCCGGCAGTTCCAGCATGAAGACGGGAGTCTGATCGATGAAGCTCGTGACAGCGGTCATCAAGCCGCACAAGTGGGAGGACGTCCGCGAGGCGCTCGCTGCCTCCGGAGTGGCCGGCATGACGGTCACTGAGGCCAGCGGGTACGGCCAGCAGAAGGGCCACACCGAGGTCTACCGCGGCGCCGAGTACGACGTGTCGTTGGTGCCGAAGATCCGCCTCGAGGTCGTCGTCGACGACGGCGACGTCGAGAGCGTGGTCTCGACCATCACCGGTTCTGCCCAGACCGGCAAGATCGGTGACGGCAAGGTCTGGGTCGTCCCGGTCGACTCGGTGGTGCGGGTCCGCACCGGCGAGACGGACGAGTCGGCTCTCTGACCCACCTCACGTCGACGATGCGCATCGGAACATTTCCGATGCGCATCGTCGCGGGTAACCGGTAGTCTCCGGGCGCATAACTCCCTCTGATCGGAGCCAGTGATGGACACAGGCGACACCGCTTGGATGTTGGCCTCGACGGCCCTCGTGATGTTGATGGTCCCCGGCCTGGCGTTCTTCTACGGCGGCATGGTCCGCGCGAAGAGCGTCCTCAACATCATGATGATGGTGATGTACGCGATGGCGATCACCACGGTCGTCTGGTTCCTCTGGGGCTACTCCGGGGCGTTCGGCGACGACATCGGGGGAGGCCTCCTCGGTGGTGGAGAGTCGCTCGGCCTCAAGAACATCACGCTGGAGACCCTGTCCGGCACGCACCCGACCTACGTCTTCGTCGTCTTCCAGATGCTGTTCTGCGTCATCACGATCGGACTGGTGGCCGGAGCCATCGCCGACCGTGCCAAGTTCTCCGCCTGGATGCTCTTCGTGCCGCTGTGGGTGACCTTCGTGTACGTCCCCATCGCGCACTGGGTCTTCGCCTTCGACGGCGACACCACGAAGGGCGGGTGGATCGCGAACAAGCTGCAAGCCTTCGACTTCGCCGGGGGTACCGCCGTCGAGGTGAACTCCGGCATGTCGGCGCTCGCCCTGGCCCTCATCGTCGGCCGGCGCGTCGGGTGGCGGCGTGAGCCGTTCCGGCCGCACAACCTCCCGGCGGTGTTGCTCGGTGCCGGCCTGCTGTGGTTCGGGTGGTACGGCTTCAACGCGGGATCGGCTCTGGCCGCGAACGGCACGGCCGCCGTGGCGCTCATCAACACCACCGGCACGGCAACGGCCGCCATGCTCGGCTGGATGGCCGTGGAGATCCTGCGCGACAAGAAGGCCACCAGCTTCGGCGCAGCCTCCGGCGCGATCGCAGGTCTGGTGGCCGCGACCCCGTCGTGCGGCACGGTCTCCCCGCTCGGCTCGCTCGTCGTGGGCCTCGTGGCAGGCGCGGTGTGTGCGTGGGCGATCGGCGTCAAGTACCGGCTCGGCTACGACGACTCGCTCGACGTCGTGGGCGTCCACTTCGTCGGTGGCGTCGTCGGCATGGTGATGATCGGCCTGCTGGCCACCCAGGCGAACGTCGACAACCTCGGCTTCGGCTCGGCGGGGCTGTTCTACGGCGGCGGTGTCGAACAGCTGGGCAAGCAGGTCGTGGCGGTCGTGGCCGTGATGGTGTTCGCGTTCGGCGTCACGTGGATCCTCGCTAAGTTGATCGACATGACCATCGGGTTCCGGGTCGACGAGGAGATCGAGGTCTCCGGCATCGACCAGGCCGAGCACCTGGAGACGGCGTACGACAACATCGGCGGCGGCTCGCTGCAGACGGGAGCATGACATGAAGCTCGTGACCGCGGTCATCAAGCCGCACAAGTGGGAAGACGTCCGCGAGGCGCTCGGGGCCACCGGCATCGCCGGCATGACCGTCACCGAGGCCAGCGGCCACGGCCAGCAGAAGGGCCACACGGAGGTGTACCGCGGCGCCGAGTACGAAGTGACGTTGGTGCCGAAGATCCGCTTCGAGGTCGTGGTCGACGATGCCGACGCCGAGTCAGTCGTCTCGACCATCGCGTCAGCCGCCAGAACGGGCAAGATCGGCGACGGGAAGGTGTGGGTCGTCCCGGTCGAGTCGGTCGTGCGGGTCCGCACCGGCGAGACCGACGAGTCCGCGCTGTAGCGAGAGTGTCCGACACCCCACCAGCCAGTCTCGCGGAGCAGCGCAGCAACCGCGCGCTCGAGGCCGACCGGCTGCTCCGGGGCCTGTTCACCGACACGGTGGGGACCGGCGACGACCCTCGTGCGGGTCAAGGTCTCGCACTCGTCGCGGTCGGCGGGTACGGCCGCTCGGAGCTGTCGCCCGCCAGCGACCTCGACGTCGTCCTCCTGCACGATCCCTCGGTGCCCGAGGATCGCGTGCGTGAGGTCGCCGAGGCGATCTGGTACCCGCTGTGGGATCGCGGAGTCGCCCTCGACCACTCGGTGCGCGACACCGTGCAGATGCGGGAGGCGGCCGCGCTCGATCACCGCGCCGCCACCGGGATGCTCGACGCCCGCACGGTGGCCGGTGACGCGGGACTCGTGCTCGCGCTCCGCTCCGAGGTGCTGACCGACTGGCGTCGCGATGCCCGCCGTCGTCTGGCCGAGGTGCGCGAGTCCCGCGAGGCGCGCATCGCGCGGTCCGGCTGGCTCGCCCACTCAGCCGTTCCCGATCTCAAGGAGTCCGGTGGCGGGCTGCGCGACGGGGTGATGATGCGGGCTCTCGTCGCGACGTGGCTGGTGGACGTTCCGCACGCGGAGACGGAGGGTCTCCGCTCGGCTCTGCTCGACGTCCGTGACGCCCTGCACGAGGTGTCCGGGCGCCGGTTCGAGAAGCTCGACCCCGACCACATCGTCGACGTCGCGCGGTTCCTCGACCGACCCCCGGAGGAGCTCGAGCTGGACACCCGCAACATCGGCCGACGCCTGGCGCACCTCGCTGCACTCGCCTGGCGGAGGGTCGATGACGTGCTGGAGTCCCGGCCCACGACCACCAGGACGTCGGTGTCGACCGCGGGGCCCGCGGTCGCGCCGCTGGCGGAGGGGGTCGGGCAGCTCGACGACGAGGTCATCGTCATGCGCGATGCCGACCCGCGCGACGACCCTGAGGTCGCCTTGCGTGCTGCGTCGGTGGCGGCTCAGGCCGGACTCCCGCTCGGATCGAACACCGCCGCTCACCTGGCGGAAACGCTCGGCGAGCTGCCGGAGCCGTGGCCGGCGAGCGCCACCCGCGCGATCGTCGACCTGCTCACGGCCGGTCCGGGCCTGGTGCCGGTGTGGGACGAGCTCGACTACGCCGGCGTCGTCGACCACTGGCTCCCCGAGTGGGTCGACATCCGGCTGCGGGGCTCGTCGTCGCCGGTGCACCGCTACACCGTCGACCGGCACAGCATCGAGACCTGCGTGAAGGCGGCTGAGGTCGTCCGCGGCGTCGACCGGCCCGACCTGCTGGCCGTCGGCGCCCTGCTGCACGACATCGGGAAGGGGCGATCCGGCGACCACAGCGAGGTGGGTGACGCCATGGCCGTCGACATCGCGAGGCGCTGGGGGTTCACGGAGTCGGACGCTCGCACGGTCGGCCGGCTCGTGCGCTGGCACCTCCTGCTGCCGAACATCGCCACGCGGCGCGACATCGAGGATCCGTCCACTGCGGCCAACGTCGCCGAGATCGTGGAGTCAGAAGCGTTCCTCGACCTGCTGGCGGCCCTCACCCAGGCCGACGCCCGCGCCACCGGCCCGACGGCGTGGTCGTCGTGGCGGCGTGGGCTCGTGGAGGGCCTGGTCGCCAAGGTCCACGAGGTTCTCGCCGATGACATGCCCACGCCCGACGCGGAGTCGTACGAAGGGTGGCCCATGGCACTGCCGATGCCCGAGATCGGCTCGATCGGGCCCGACGAGCTCCGGCTGGACGTCGAGAACCACCGCGGCGGTTCGCTGCTCAGGTTCGTGACACACGACCGGCCCGGCGTCATGGCCGGCATCGCTGGGGGCCTCGCCCTGCTCGGACTGGAGATCCGGTCGGCGCGCACCGCGACGGAGGGTGACGCGGCGGTGTCGCTGTGGGAGGTCACCCGACCAGATGTCGACGTCGCCAGGGTGCGCGAGCGGACGCGGCCCGTGCTCGCCGGGGAGGTCGACCTCTCCGCCCGGCTCGCGCTCGACCCCGCGCACGATGACGTGCCGGCCCGGATCACCGTGCTGCACCAACGCTCGGAGACGGCGACCCTGCTCGAGGTGCGTGCCCACGACCGGCGCGGCCTGGTCTGGACCGTCTGCCGCGAGATCGCCGCACTCGGCCACTCCATCCGGTCCGCCCACCTCTCGACGTACGGCGCGGAGGCGCGCGACGTCTTCTACGTCGTCGACGCATCCGGGGAGCCGTTGAACGACGGCGATGCCGAGCAGATGCGTACCGCCGTCGAGTCCGCGCTCACCTGACTCAGTTACGCTGGAAATCCAGTCGACCACCCACCCTGAGGACCCCAGCAGCCCATGTTCGACACCCTGCAAGATCGCCTGCAGTCCGCGTTCAAGAACCTTCGTGGCAAGGGCCGGCTGTCCGAGGCCGACATCGACGCCACGGCGCGAGAGATCCGGATCGCCCTCCTCGACGCCGACGTCGCCGTGTCCGTGGTTCGCGACTTCATCGACAAGGTCAAGGAGCGTGCACTCGGCGCCGAGGTGAGCGGGGCGCTCAACCCGGCCCAGCAGGTCATCAAGATCGTCAACGAGGAGCTCGCCGGCATCCTCGGTGGCGAGACCCGCCGCATCCAGTTCGCCAAGAACCCGCCGACGGTCATCATGCTCGCGGGCCTGCAGGGCTCCGGCAAGACCACGCTCGCCGCCAAGCTCGGCCGCTGGCTGCGTGAGCAGGACAAGAGCCCGATGCTCGTGGCCGCCGACCTCCAGCGGCCCAACGCCGTCAACCAGCTGCAGGTGGTGGGGGAGCAGGCCGGCGTCACGGTGTTCGCGCCCGAACCCGGCAACACCGGATCGTCGCCTGACGAGGGCAGCGTGGGTGACCCGGTCAAGGTCGCGCGCGACGCGATCGACGAGGCCCGACGCACGTTGCACGACGTCGTCGTGATCGACACCGCCGGTCGTCTCGGCATCGACGCCGAGCTGATGCAGCAGGCGTCCGACATCCGCGACGCCGTCGATCCCGACGAGGTGCTGTTCGTCATCGACTCGATGATCGGCCAGGACGCCGTGCAGACCGCCGAGGCCTTCCTCGAGGGGGTCGACTTCACCGGCGTCGTCCTCACCAAGCTCGATGGCGACGCCCGTGGCGGTGCGGCCCTGTCGGTCCGCTCGGTCACCGGGCGACCGATCATGTTCGCGTCGACCGGTGAGAAGCTCACCGACTTCGACGCCTTCCACCCCGACCGCATGGCGTCGCGCATCCTCGACATGGGCGACATGCTCACGTTCATCGAGCAGGCCGAGAAGGCCTTCGACACCGAGCAGGCCGAGAAGGACGCCGCGAAGCTCATGGGTGGCTCGTTCACCCTCCACGACTTCCTCCAGCAGATGGAAGCCATGGCCAAGATGGGCTCGATGAGCAAGATCATGGGCATGCTCCCGGGCATGGGCCAGTACAAGGAGCAGCTGGACAACTTCGACGAGAGCGAGGTCGACCGCATCAAGGCGATCATCTTGTCGATGACGCCGTCCGAGCGCGACGACCCGAAGATGATCGACGGCTCGCGCCGGTCCCGCATCGCCAAGGGTTCGGGCACCGAGGTGCGCGACGTCAACCAGCTGGTCGACCGTTTCTTCGAGGCGCGCAAGATGATGCAGCAGATGGCCAAGGGTGGCGGGATGCCCGGGATGCCTGGCATGGGCGGGATGCCCGGCCTTCCCAATATTGGACAGAGTGCCGGCAAGCGCGCCGGCGCGCGCCAGAAGCCCCAGCAGAAGAAGAAGGGGAAGCGAGTCTCGGGCAACCCGGCCAAGCGCGCGGCCGAGGAGAAGGCCGCCGCCGCACGCGAGTCCGCGGGCGCTGGTGGTGCCGGTGCGTTCGGCCTCGACCAGGACGCCGATCAGGAGTTCGAGCTCCCCAAGGAGCTGCGCGATCTGATGTGAGCCGGGGCCTGGCGGGAGTAGCCTGCTCGAATGCCCCGATTCATCACGTTCCTGCTCGGCTTCGGCATCGGACTGGCCGGCGACGCCTGCCATGTGGCGTCCGGCACGACGGTGTACGACTGGGACGGCGTCCCGACGTTGTGGAACAGCGCGATCTGGTTCCCGTTCCTGGTGGGTCTGGCGGTGCTCGGTGCCGCCGAGGTCGGGTCTCGGCTCGACCTGCCGTCTCGGACCAGGACGCGCGTCGACGTCGTCATCGGCTCAGCCGTCGTCCTCGCGCTGTATGCGCTGACCGCGACGCTGCGTGGCCAGGAGACGACCGTCTCCGTCGTGCTCTGCGGGGCCATCGCGGTCGCCGTCTGGGCCTGGTGGGACCCGAGCCCTCGATCTCTGGCGGTGGCGCTGGTCGCGGCCGTCCTCGGTCCGGTGGCCGAGATGGCGGTCGTTGCAGCTGGGGCATCCCACTACACGAGCGGCTCCGATGCACTCGGCGGCGTCGCACCGTGGCTCCCCTGCTTGTACTTCGCCGCGGGTGCCGTGGCGAGCGGCATTCTTCGTGCGCTCGCCGGATCTGGATCGAAGACGTCACGCGTCGTCTCGGTGCACGATGTCGAGTGATTGACTGGCACGCATGCAATCCGTTCGATTCGACGTCGACGATGCCGTCTGCACGATCACCCTCGATCGGCCCGAGCGGCGCAACGCTGTCGACGGGCCGATGGCCGCCGAGCTGCGCGACGCCTTCCACACCTTCGAGGAGGACGACGACCTCTCGGTCGCGGTTCTGCACGGTGCCGGCGGCTCGTTCTGCGCCGGCGCCGACCTGACATCCGTCGAGGACGAGTCACGTCGCCACGAGCTCGACCCGATGGGCCTCGGCGACGGGCCGATGGGTCCGAGCCGGATGGCGCTGTCCAAGCCGGTCATCGCCGCCGTCTCCGGCCACGCCGTCGCCGGGGGGCTCGAGCTTGCTCTCCTCGCCGACCTGCGGGTCGTCGAGGAGGACGCCGTGTTCGGCGTGTTCTGCCGGCGGTGGGGTGTCCCGCTCATCGACGGCGGCACGGTGCGACTGCCGCGCATCGTCGGCCAGGGTCGCGCGCTCGACATGATCCTCACCGGACGCCCCGTCGATGCCCACGAGGCGCTGCTGATGGGGCTGGCCAACCGTGTGGTGCCGGTGGGGGAGTCACTCACCGCGGCCCACGACCTGGCCGAGCAGATCGCTGCCTTCCCGCAGATGTGCGTGCGCGTCGATCGCGACTCCGCCTACCGCCAGTGGGACCTTCCGCTTGACGCGGCTCTGCGCAGTGAGGGTATGGCCGGCGTGCCGGTTGTCATGGCCGAGGGAGCCGACGGTGCGGAGCGTTTCGTCGAGGGCGCCGGCCGGCACGGAATGTTCTGAGACGCACCGAGCGCGCGCAGCGCGCGAGCGTGCGGCCAGGTTGAGCGTGCACGCCGAAGGCGTCCGAAGGTCGAAACCTCCCGGGTGGGAATGCCCGCGTCGGCGGCAGATGACTGAGTTTGGCCGCCGACTGGCGTTCTGGCAGAATGACCCATTGCGTCCGGATGCGTGAGGGCCCTCTCACCCGCACCAACCGGCTCACCGGCTTCGCCGGCCCACGTCCCCACACGGCCCGGCACGTCACCACCACTGAACTCAAGGAGACACCACACTCGTGGCAGTCAAAATTCGACTCAAGCGCATCGGCAAGATCCGTACGCCGTTCTACCGCATCGTCGTCGCCGACTCGCGCAAGAAGCGCGACGGTCGCGTGATCGAGGAGATCGGCACGTACAACCCCAAGACCGAGCCCTCCACCATCAGGGTTGAGTCCGAGCGCGCCCAGTACTGGTTGGGTGTCGGCGCACAGCCCACCGAGGCCGTCGCCGCCATCCTCAAGCTCACCGGCGACATCGGTGGCCAGGCCAGCATCAAGGAGCCCGAGGCCCGGGCCGACAAGGCCGCCCTCTTCGACGCGGCACTCAAGGAGATCCACTCCGAGCCCAAGGCCGCCAAGAAGCCGGCCCAGAAGAAGGCACAGCAGGCGGCCCCTGCCGACGAGGCTGGTGCCGACGAGCCCAAGGCCGAGAAGAAGGCCAAGGCCGAGAAAAAGGCCGACAAGGCCGAAGATGCTCCGGCTGAGGAGCCGAAGGCTGACGAGGCCAAGGCCGAGGAGCCCAAGGCCGAGGAGCCGAAGGCTGACGAGGCCAAGGCCGATGACGCTCCGGCTGAGGAGCCGAAGGCCGACGAGGCCAAGGCCGAGGAGCCCAAGGCCGAGGAGGCCAAGGCTGACGAGGCCAAGGCTGACGAGGCTCCGGCTGAGGAGCCGAAGGCCGATGACGCCAAGGCCGACGAGAAGTCCGAGGCCTGACCGTGGCTGATCCCACGATCGACGTCATCGAGCACTTGGTTGCCGGCATCGTCGAGCACCCGGACGACGTCGACGTGCGCGCCAAGCAGACGCGTCGTGGCGAGCTGTTCGAGGTCCGGGTCAATCCCGACGACCTCGGCAAGGTGATCGGCCGTCAGGGTCGCACCGCCACGGCCATCCGCAAGGTCACGGGCGCCATCGCCGGCGGCGGCACGCGCATCGACTTCGTGGACGTCGATCGTCAGCGCTGATCGTGCTGGTCGTCATCGGCCGCATCGGTCGTGCCCACGGCATTCGCGGTGAGCTGAACGTCGAGATCCGCACCGACGAGCCCGAGCGCAGGTTTGCGCCGGGCTCGTCGATCATCTGCGCCGGTCGAACCCTCACCGTGGCGTCGAGTCGTCATCACTCCGGCCGCCTGGTCGTCGCCTTCGACGAGGTCCCCGATCGCACGGCCGCCGAGCAGCTGCACGGGAGCATCCTGGAGGCCGAGGTCGACGAGACGGAGCGACCTGACGATCCCGAGCAGTTCTACGACCACCAGCTCGTCGGTCTGCAGGTACGCGGGCCGGACGACGCGCTCGTGGGCACAGTGACGTCCGTCGTGCACCTGCCCGAGCAGGACACGTTGGTCGTCGACGCCGACGGACGCGAGGTGCTGGTGCCGTTCGTCACGGCACTCGTCCCGACCGTCGAGGTCGCCGAGGGCTACGTGCGGCTGGCCGACGTGGCCGGGCTGCTCGACCCGGACGCCGCCGACGCCGTGGAGACCGGAGGAGGCTCGTGATGCGGGTCGACGTCATCTCGATCTTCCCCGACTACCTCGATCCGCTGTCGCTGTCGCTGCCCGGCCGAGCACAGGAGACGGGCCTCCTTGACGTCACCACCCACGACCTGCGCACCTGGACGCACGACGTCCACCGCACCGTCGACGACACCCCCTACGGCGGCGGCGCCGGCATGGTGATGCGCCCCGAGCCCTGGGGCGAGGCCCTCGACGCCGTGGCCACCGACGACTGCGTCGTCATCGTGCCGACGCCGTCCGGTACGCCGTTCACGCAGCCTGCCGCCGCACGGTTGAGCGGCGAGCAGCACCTCGTGTTCGCCTGCGGACGGTACGAGGGCATCGACCAGCGCGTGCTCGACCACGCCGCCACCCAATGGCGGGTCGAGGAGATCTCGCTGGGCGACTTCGTGCTCAACGGCGGCGAGGTCGCCGCGCTCGCGATCATCGAGGCGGTCGTGCGCCTGCTCCCCGGCTTCATGGGCAACCCGGAGTCACTCACGGAGGAGTCGCACGGTGCCGATGGGCTGCTCGAGTACCCCGTGTACACCAAGCCTGCTTCGTGGCGCGGCCTCGACGTCCCCGACGTCCTGCTCTCCGGCCACCACGAGGAAATCGCCGCGTGGCGCCTGGCGCAGGCCCGCGCGCGCACCGCTGAACGCCGCCCCGACCTTCGACCCTGAGCGCGTCGACGATTTCGTCCGCTCCGGGGCGGTGTGGCAAGATGGATCCTCGGCGCGGGACGGTTCTGCCACAGGGGAGTCGCCATGGAGCGCCGACACATTCCACACGTGAACATCCGTGGGTGACCTGTGGCACCGGCGAGGAGTAGATCATGACCAACGTTGTCGACCAGGTGGCGAGCGCATCGCTGCGCGACGACCTCCCCGAGTTCCGCGCGGGCGACACACTGAAGGTTCACGTCAAGGTCGTCGAGGGCAATCGCTCTCGTGTCCAGGTGTTCCAGGGTGTCTGCCTCAAGCTGCAGGGCTCCGGCGTCGGACGCACCTTCACGGTCCGCAAGGTCAGCTTCGGCGTCGGTGTCGAGCGCACCTTCCCGCTGCACACCCCGATCATCGACAAGATCGAGGTCGTGACGCGCGGTGACGTCCGCCGGGCGAAGCTCTACTACCTCCGCACCCTGCGAGGCAAGGCCGCCAAGATCAAGGAAAAGCGCGAGGACTGAAGGCCTCCGCAGCGACGTTGCCGTCACTCGCTAGGCTCCTCAGGTGAGCGACACTGAGAAGCGACAGCTGCCCGTCTGGCAGGAGTCGATCCTTCTCGTGGTCACCGCGATGGTCATGGCGGTCGTGGTCAAGGCATTCTTCCTCCAGGCGTTCTACATCCCGTCGGAGTCGATGGAGCCCACGATGCTCGTCGACGACAAGATCCTCGTCGAAAAGGTCTCCTACTGGGCTGGTGAGCCCGATCGCGGCGACATCGTCGTGTTCGACGATCCCGGCGGCTGGCTGAACGCGGCCGAGTCGCGCAAGGCGAGCAACCCGGTCCAACGTGGGCTCGAGGTCGTGGGACTGTTCCCGACCGGTGGCCATCTCATCAAACGGGTCGTCGGCGTGGGCGGCGACGCGGTCAAGTGCTGCGACAACGCCGGTCACATCACCGTCAACGGCACCGCCCTCGACGAGCCGTACTTGCAGGACCCCGCGGCCAACGCCAATCAGACCTTCGACGTCGTCGTGCCGAAGGATCACCTCTGGGTCATGGGCGACAACCGTGGCAACTCCGCCGACTCCCGCATGCACATGGGTGACCCCGGTGGCGGCTTCATCGACGAGGGCGCGGTCGTCGGCAAGGCCTGGCTGCGCGTCTGGCCCGTGTCCCGTCTGGGCTTCATGCAAGGCCCCGACACCTTCGACGCCGTCCAGGACCGCTGAGGGTTCGCCATGACCTCGTTCGCCCCAGGAACCACGATTCGGCGCGACGCCGGGTTGTACGGCTACGAACGGGCCCTGGCCAAGCGTGGACTCCATCCGGTGGCCGGCGTCGACGAGGCAGGGCGGGGTGCCTGCGCCGGGCCGCTGGTCGCCGCCGCCGTCGTCTTGGAGCGTCCCATCCCTGGCCTCGCCGACTCCAAGCTGCTCACGGAGAAGAGGCGTGAGGCCTGCTACGACCTGATCTGCAAACGGGCGGTCGACCTGGCCGTCTGCATCATCGCGGCCCAGGACTGCGACCGCATCGGCCTGCACCGCGCCAACATCATGGCCTTGCGCCGTGCGCTCGCCCGGCTCGAGGTCCGCCCCGGCTACGTGCTCACTGACGGCTTCCCTGTCGACGGTCTCGGCGTACCCGGCTTGGCCGTCTGGAAGGGCGACCGGGTCGCCGGCTCGATCGCCGCGGCGTCCGTCGTGGCCAAGGTGACGCGCGACCGGATGATGGTGCAGATGCACGACCAGTACCCCAACTACGACTTCGCCACGCACAAGGGCTACGTCACCGACCTGCACAACGCGAGGCTCCGTGAGCACGGGCCATGTGCGGAGCACCGGCGTTCGTTCGTGAACGTCCGAGGCCATGTCGACGCTCGCGCGATTCTGGAGGTGGAGACCGATGAGTTCTGAAGACCTCGAACGATACGAGTCCGACATGGAGCTCGCGCTCTACCGCGAGTACCGCGACGTCGTGGGCATCTTCAAGTACGTCGTCGAGACCGACCGCAGGTTCTACCTCTGCAACGCCGTCGACGTGAAGGTGCGCTCGGAGACCGGCGACGCCTACTTCGAGGTGTCCCTCACCGATGCCTGGGTGTGGGACATCTACCGGCCGGCCCGGTTCGCCAAGAACGTCAAGGTGCTCACGTTCAAGGACGTCAACGTCGAGGAGCTGCAGGACTCCGACGTGAAACTGCCTCCCACGACTTGATCTTCAGCCCCGATCTTCAGCCCCGATCGTCAGCGCCGATCGTCAGCGCTGGCCCGTGGTGGCCCGCACGATGTGGTTGCGGTCGACGCCCGACCCCGGGCTGACCCCCTCGAACGAGCTGGGCAGCATCAGCTCTGCGTCGTCGAACCCGGCCTCCCGCAGCGCCGCGACGGCGTCCTGCTCGGCGTCGAAGTGCAGATAGACCTGGCCCCGCACGAACACCTGGATCAGGGCCTTCGCCGTCGCGGTGACGGCACCGGGAAACTGGTCGAGGTGGAGATCCGTCAGGTACATCCCGCGAGGGAACCGGTGCAACGCGGCGCCGACGGAGTTCCACAGCGTCCGGACGTCGGACATCGGGAAGTAGTTGATGAGACCTTCGGTGATGACGGCCGTCCCCTGCTCCGGGTCGAGCTCGTCGGCCAGGACCTCGAGCGAGTTCGGGCCGGCCGGCTCGAACGCATCGAGCACGCGGACGCGATGGCCTGGGCCCATCAGGCCGGCCCTGGAGAGGAGGTCCTCCTTGCGCCGGGTCATGCCCGGCAGGTCCGTCTCGATGTAGGTGAGATCGGAGCCGTGGCGCGATGCGAACCGCCACCCGCGCGGTGACAGTCCGGAGGCGATCTCGACGACCTGGGAGATCTCACCGGCGTCGATCGCCTGCTCCAGCAAGGTGTCGATGGCGTGGTGGCGCGCGAGCAGCAGGGCGTCGAGATCCGGGGCACCGAGCAGGGACGCCGCGCGTCGCGGAGCAACCAGCCCGGTCCACAACGCCGTGCCGGCGAAGGTCGCGAAGGCCGGGTGGGACAGCCCGTTGCGGCGCCAGACCGTGCCCGTGTAGAGCGCGGTCGGACTGATCGCTGCGTCAGTCCGGCGGAACATGCAGCGAGGCTAGTCCATACCCGATGACGCCGGACGCTGGTGGATCAGCGGTAGCCGGCCCAGTTCGGCATCGTCGCGTCGGCGCTGTAGAGCGTCACTCCGAACGTGTCGAGGATCCGGGCGACAGCGGTCCGGTCGGACTCGCTGATCTGCTCGCGCCAGCGGCCCACGACCTGCTGCTCGTCCCCGGCGGCGATCGACGCCAGCGTCTCGCGCTGGGACAAGCCTGACGAGGCCGAGGCCCGCGCGGCCGCCCGGCGCATCCGGTCGGTGTCGGTCAGGGACAGCCGCTCGCTGACCCGGGCGAACGTTCCTTCCGGATCCTGAACTGTCTCCTCGTAGCTGAGGGCGAGCCAGTGTGGTCGGTCCGCGAGAACCTTGAGTGGGTAGAGGTTCTCGACGGTCCAGTTGAGCACCATGCGCTCGAGGGCGGTGCCGTGGTCGGCAAGCTTGCGGGCGATGTCGACGGTCGCTGGGTCGGCCATGACCTCGTCGACGAACCACTCATTGCGGAGATATCCCTTGGTGCTGGTGCCCCATTCGTTCCGGAGGCAGGAGAGGGCTTGCGGGACGGGATGCCGAACGAGGTAGACGATGTCCAGGTCGTAGTGGGTGTCGAACCAGTCCATCATCGCCTTGGCGTCGATGATCTTCAGCAGCAACCGGTCGGTGCGGAACGAGAAGTCGCGTCGCCAGAACCGATGCGGCGCGTTCACCCGCATCCGGCCGGCCAGGAGCTCATCGGTGTAGGCCTTGAACTCGGCCTCCTCCTCGGCATCGAGGTGGACGATCACCCCGCGGTCGAAGACGGGCAGTCGGGAGAACTGGTACGGGGTGAGGTTCGGGGTGAAGCCCTCGACCGGCTGGTTCAGCGGTAGCACGCCGCGGTTGGCACCGATGATCTCCATCAGCCAGGTGCTGCCCCCGCGCCGCGAGCAGAACAGGCCGATCGCCGGCCGGTCACCCGGCTGAAAGCGAACGGTCAGCCACACCAGCTCCTTGGCCACCGCGCGCAGGCTTTCGCGCAGGCTCGTCAGAGGCATGCGACCTCCGGCAGACCTTGCCATGTCACGACCTCTCCCAGCATGGACGCGGACGCATCACGGCCCGGTCGTCACGGGTGAGCGTACCGACGTCGACGGATGGTCGGTGGCTCATCGGTCCGACGATCGGAACGTCGGTCGCCGCCCGCACCTCGTTAGCATGGCTGGCCAGGGGTGACGATGACGGAGAGCGAGACGGGCCACGTAGGCCTGGAAGATCGACGGGTCCAGCCGGTGTTCGACAGCCACTTCCACGTGATAGACCCACGATTTCCACTGGTCCCCAACGACGGATACGTGCCTGACGTTTTCGACGTTCAGACGTACCTGCACGTGACGACCGAGCTCGACGTGACAGGAGGTGCCGTGGTGTCGGGGTCTTTTCAGGGCTTCGACCAGTCGTACCTGCTGGCCGCGCTCGCCGAGCTCGGGCCAGGGTTTGTCGGCGTCACCCAGGTGCCGCCTGACATCGATGACGACGAGCTCCGGAGGCTGGGGCGGCACGGCGTTCACGCGGTGCGTTTCAACCTGTTCCGCGGCGGATCGGCGGGTCGTGACGACCTCCTCGCCCTGGGACGCCGTGCCTGGGACGTCGCCGGCCTGCACGTCGAGCTGTATGTGGACACGGCCGACCTTCCCGATCTCGAGTCCACGATCACGCAGCTCCCGATGGTGAGCATCGACCACCTCGGGATGTCGGCGACGGCCTGGGACTCCTTGCTGCGGCTGGTGGAGACGGGGGTGCGGGTCAAGGCCACGGGATTCGGCCGGATCGGCCACGATGCGGCATCGGCGCTCCGCGACATCTTCGCCGTCGACCCGGGTGCGCTGATGTTCGGCACCGATCTCCCGGGCACTCGCGCGCCGCGGCCCTTCACGCCTGACGACATCACGCTCATCGAGTCGACCCTCGGACCCGAATCACTGCCACGGGTGCTGCACGACAACGCCATGGAGTTCTACCGCATGGCGTGAGCGCGGTCAGTGCTGCTGCAGCGGGCTGGCGACCGAGTCGCGGAGGCTGCGCGCGGTCTCGACCAGCCCTGAGATGTCGTCCACAGCGTCCGACGTCTGGCCTTCGATCCACAGCGCGCGGTGCTGCGTCTGACACGGCGGCGGTGTCCGCCGAGGCTGGCGGGATGACCTTCGAGCGCAACCAGGCCCTCGGCCTCTACGGCGAGCGGGTGGCCGCCGCCCATCTGCGTTCACTCGGCATGGTCGTGCTCGCCCGCAACTGGCGGTGCCGGTTCGGCGAGATCGACCTGGTCGCGCGCGACGGCTCCACGTTGGTCATCTGCGAGGTCAAGACCCGCACGAGCTCGCAGTACGGCACGCCGGTCGAGGCCGTCGTCGGGCGCAAGGCCACCCGGCTGCGCCGGCTCGCGGCGCACTGGCTCGAGGTCCACGACGTCGAGCCGGAGGCGGTCCGCATCGACGTCGTGTCGGTGGTCGTCCCGCCACGCGGCGCGGCGCACGTCGAGCGCGTGGCCGGGGTCGCCTGATGGCGGCCACCCACGCGGTGACGCTCGACGGCCTCGCCGGGCGTCCGGTCGAGGTGGAGGTCGACATCAGCAGCGGCATGCCGGCCACCGTCGTCGTCGGGCTCGCCGACACGATCGTCAACGAGGCTCGCGACCGGGTACGGGCGGCGGTCGTCAACTCGGGCACGTCGTGGCCCGACCAGCGCGTCACCATCAACCTCGCGCCGTCGACCCTGCCCAAGAGCGGCTCGCACTACGATCTCGCGATCGCGTTGGCGGTCTTCGCGGCCAAGCGGCTGATGCCTGCAGAGCCGCTGGTCGACACGGTCTTCCTCGGTGAGCTCGCCCTCGACGGTCGGCTGCGGGCGGTGCGTGGCGTCCTGCCGGCCACGATGGCGGCAGCCGAAGCAGGCTTCGCCCGTGTCGTGGTGCCGGAGTCGAACGTGCCGGAGGCTCGGCTCGTCCCCGGCGTCGCCGTGGTGGGCGTGCGGTCGTTGCGTCAGACGGTCGCGATGCTCGTCGGCGACGAGGAGCCCGACGACCCACCCGTACCGCCGCTCGACGACGTCGGAGGGCTCGCCTGGGGCGGCACCGAGCGGCTCGGGGCACTCGATGTCGCCGACGTCGCCGGCCAGGAGGAGTCGCGCACGGCACTGGTCGTGGCCGCGGCCGGCGGGCACCACTTGTTCATGGTTGGCCCACCCGGCATCGGCAAGACGATGCTGGCCCATCGGCTGCCCGGCCTGCTTCCGGACCTTCCGCACGGAGACGCGCTCGAGGTCAGCGCTGTCCACTCGCTGGCCGGCACGCTGTCGGCTGACGCGCCGCTGGTGCGCCGGCCGCCATTCATCGACCCGCACCACACGGCCAGTGCGGTGGCCATCGTGGGAGGCGGTAGCCGCAGCATCCGGCCCGGTGCACTGTCGTTGGCACACCGCGGCGTCCTGTTCCTCGATGAGGCGCCTGAGTTCGCCTCCAACGTCCTCGACGCACTCCGTCAGCCGCTCGAGAGCGGGCATGTTGTGGTGTCGCGGGCCGCGCAGACGGCCGTCTTCCCAGCGCGGTTCCAGCTCGTCCTGGCCGCGAATCCGTGTCCGTGCGGACAGGGAGGCACGGTCGCCGAGCAGTGCGAGTGCACGCCGCTCATGCGGCGGCGTTATCGCGACCGCATCTCCGGCCCGGTGCGCGACCGCATCGACATCCATCGCGTCCTCACCGCGCCCAGCCGTCCCGAGCTGGCACGCGCACTTGGTCAGGGCCGGAGCACCGCCGACCTCGCGCTCGTCGTCGCCGAGGCCCGCGACCGCCAGCGCAGCCGGTACCGCGGCACCGCGTGGCTGCTCAACAGCGACGTTCCCGGCGTCGAGCTGCGCAAGCAGTGGCCGGTCAGCGATTCCGGACGATCAGTGCTCGACAGCCAGCTGAGGGCCCAGAAGCTGTCCGCGCGATCGGCCGACCGGGTCCTCCGGCTCTCGTGGAGTGTGGCCGACCTCCGCGCCCACGACGTCCCGGACGGCGACGACGTCGATCTCGCGCTCGCCCTGCGCCGCGGTTCTCCGCTCGGCCACGAGCTGCGCGACCTGGTGGCGGCATCATGACCCCGAGACGCCGTGCCCGCCTCGCCCTGAGCATCCTCTGCGAGCCCGGCGACCCCAGACTGCCGGGGCTGCTGGCCGCCCATACGCCGGTGCAGCTCGTCGACGCGATCCGCAGCGATCAGCGGCTCGGCCCGGACCCGTGGCCCGCCTCCTGGATCCATCGTGCCCGGAACCTCGACCGGCGCCTCGACAAGCTCGAACGCCTGGCCGATGCCGCCGGTCTGCGCTGGGTCATTCCGGGCGACCGCACCTGGCCCGAGGGTCTGGACGACCTCGACCACGTCGAACCCCTCCACGGCGCGACCGGTGCGCCGCTGGGGCTCTGGACTCGTGGCGTCGGCAACCTTGCCAAGCTGAGTACATCCAGCGTGGCCGTCGTCGGAGCTCGCGACTGCACGCCCTACGGAGCCGAGGCAGCGTCCGAGATCGCCGCCGACGCCGCGGCAGCGGGCGTCACCGTGGTCAGCGGGGCAGCCTTCGGCATCGATGCGAGCGCGCACCGCGGGGCCCTGGCGATGGGCCGGGCGACGGTGGCTGTCCTTGCCTGCGACGCCGGCACCGACTATCCCCGAGCCCACGCCGCGCTGCTCAGCCGGATCGCCGAGGGCGGTCTGATCGTCAGCGAGCAGCCGCCAGGACAAGTACCGACGAAGGCACGCTTCCTGTCCCGCAACAGACTCATCGCCGGTCTCGCCGGTGGCACGGTCGTCGTCGAAGCCCGACGTCGCAGTGGTTCGCTCAACACCCTGCACTGGGCCGATCGACTGGGCCGGCCCACCATGGCGGTTCCCGGTCCGGTCACGTCCCAGCAGTCCGGCGGCACGCATCAGGCGGTGCGAGACGGCAAAGCCGTGCTGGTCACCGGTGGACCCGACGTGCTGTCCGAGCTGGCGGGCCTCGGTGTCGCCGAGCCGGAACCAGTCACCGCGCCGGCCACCGAGTTCGATCGCCTTCCGGCAGCGGCACAACGCGCCCTGGACGCGCTGAGCTGGACCGGTGCGACGCCAGCACGCGACGTCGCGACCGCCGCCGGGCTCGGGCCCCACGACGCGGCGAACGCCCTCGCACTGCTCGCCAGGCGAGGCCTGGCCGAACGGTCGGTGAGCGGATGGATCCTGGTCCGGCGCGCCGATCTGGCCTGAGAGAGGCGTCAGCCTCCTCCCACGTAGAGCGCGTTGCGCTGTCCGCGTTTGAACCGCTGGGCGTCGATCTTCTTGACTGCCTTGAACTCAGGCGGGTCGTACAGCTTGTACATCGTCGCCCGCTCGGCGGCGGAGTCAGACGCGTCCAGGATGGCGTTGGTGGCCGCCCGACCGGACTCGTTGGCACCCTCCATCGTGGCGAGGTCGATGTCGGTGCGGACGTAGTCGCCGGCGAGGAACAGGTTCGGGATCGCCGTGGTCGCCTCCGGGCGCAGGTCCCACGAGTTCACCGTGTTGATCAGCAGCGGCTCGTCGTTGGAGTTCGTTCCCGTCGCCGGGTTCCACTTGATCGCCGGGTCGAGGAACCACGAGTGCAGCACGCCGTCCGGCAGCACCGACTCGCCGTTGTCCTCCAGATGGGCCTTGAGCTGGGCCCAGACCTCGTTCTTGACCTCCTCGGCCGTGCACCGATTCGCCGGCTTTCCGTAGAGGAGGCCCGGTTCGTCCCAGTTCGAGACGTCGACCGACAGGCAGTCCACCGCTGTGCCGTCGCCGTACGTCGCCGCGAAGTCGTCGCGCCAGAACTGGGCCTGGGTGAGCCCGGTGAGCGCCCACGGCGAGTCCACGAACGTGGCGTGCCCGCGGCCCACGTCGATCTCGTCCCGCAGGAAGAACTGGATGCCGTTCATCCAGTCGACGACGAGGTCGTTCATCCCCTCCAGCTTCGGGTCGAGCGCCAGGACTTCCGATGACCACAGCTCACGCGCCTTCTCCGCCGGCATCGCGCAGACGAACCAGTCGGCCTCGACGCTGGTGGTCGCGCCGGCGGCGTCGCGCACCCGCGCACCGGTGACCGACCCTCCCGACACCTCGAGCGCTTCGACGGTCTGCCCGATCCGGAACTTCACGCCGAGCGAGCGCAGGTGGGTGACCCAGGGATCGATCCACACCTCCGTCGTCGGGCCGTTGAGCACGCGGTCGAGAGCACCGTCGTTGCCCCGGCCCATCATGTTGTAGATGAACGCCTCGGCCATGTTGCCGATCGTCCGGGTGCTGGCCGTCTCGGCCTTCGCCGCGACCAGCGACTTGGTCAATCCCTTGGCCAGGACTGCCTGGTACTCATGGGAGAACTTCTCGGCCCGCACGTAGTCCCACCACGAGAGCTTCTCCCACTGACCGAACCGGCGCTCGTCGCAGCTGGTGAAGAACGCCATCAGCCTGCCCACGAAGTACGTCGCTTCTGCGGGACGCACCATCTTCATCTTGAGGATCTCCTGGAGAAGGATCCGCTGCAGGCCGCCAGGAGTCAGGGCACCGGCCGGGTGCGGAATGGCACCGAAGAGCGTGCCGTCCGCCCGCCCGTTGGCGCGGTAGAACCACGAGTCGGCGAGGTTCGTCGAGACGAGGTTGTCCTTCACGCCGTTCGCGTTGCCGGCGAACGGTGTGCGGCTCATCGAGTCCGGCACGTGGTGGTAGAAGCCGGGGAAGAACCGGAAGCCGTGCTCACCGGGCAGGTCGCGTCTGCCGGCCCCCGCGGTGCCGGTCACCGGGATGCTGCGGGCCTTGCCCCCGAGCTCCTTGCGCTCGTAGACCGTCACGTCGAAGCCGCGCTCAGCGAGCTCGTGGGCCGCGGTGAGCCCGGCCATGCCGCCGCCGAGGACGGCCACGGTCTTCGTCGGCCCCGCACCCAAGGCGGGTCCACTCGTCCCGAGGGACAGCCCGGTCGCGGCAGCCGCCGCGCCGGCAGCGCCCAGCACCGTGCGGCGGGAGACCGGCTTCTGGGCGTAGGAGCTGAGCTTCTCGTGTTCCATGAGGATCCTTCTGGCTCGGGCCTGTCCGGAAAACTACCGACACCTGTGTCGGTAGTCAACGCCGCGGTGCGATCTGGCACAAGCGCAGATTCAGCGGCTATCCTGCAGACGTGTCGGTTGAGACGATGGACAGCCTGCCGCCCCGCCGCCGCCTGGCAGCGCCGGCGCGGCGTGCCGAGATCCTGCGGGCCGCGGTCGACGTGTTCGCCTCGCGCGGGTACGGGTCACCAGGCATGGCCGAGATCGCCGAGGAGGCTGGCGTCACCCGCGCAGTGCTCTACGACCACTTCACGTCCAAGCGCGACCTCTTCATCACGGCGCTGAACGAGCAGAGCGCGGTGTTCCTCGGCCATGTCGGCGCGCACATCGTCGGCGACGCACCCGCGCGCGAACGCATGCGCGCCACCGTCGACGCCGTGTTCAGCTTCGCCGAGCGCCATCCCGCGGCGTGGGCCCTGCTGTACAAGAACGACGTGCACGGCGACCGAGACGTCGATGCGGCCTGGCTCGAGTCCCGGCGCAGTCGGTCCGCGGCCGTGACCCAGATGCTGGCCGACGACCTTGCCGAGGTGGGCGTGGACGCCGGTACGCCACGCGCCGGGCTGATCGTCGAGATGCTCGTGGGGGCTTTGTCCGCGGGTGCAGGGGAGTGGCGTCGCGAGTTCCCCGTGGTGCCGCGCGATGACGTGGTGGAAGCCGCGATGCACCTGTTGTGGACGGGCATGTCCCGCCTGTCCTGACGGCGCGCCTCGTTGGCGCCATGGGGCGAAAGGCGGACAGTGGAACCGTGCCCGAGACGAGTCCCGAGACACTGAGCGAAGCCTGGTCATCGGCTCTGGCCGACTTCGAGCACCACCTCGGCGCCGAGCGCAACCTCTCGGCGCACTCGGTGCGTGCCTACCTCACCGATCTCACCCGGCTGGCCGAGCACTCCACCAAGCTCGGCATCGAGGACCCGGCGATGCTCACCCTCCGCTCCCTGCGCAGCTACCTGGCCACCTTGCAGACCCTCGGCCGGGCCCGGACCACGCTCGCGCGCCGGGCCACCTCGACGCGGGTGTTCACGGCCTGGCTGAACCGCACCGGCCGCGCCCACACCGATGCCGGGGCCTTGCTGGCGAGCCCCAAGTCGCGCCGTGAGCTTCCGGTCGTCCTCGGACACGACGACATCCGCGCCCTCATCGACGCGACCACGGCGGCGATCGCCGACAACGGGCCGCTCGGCCTGCGTGACCTCGCCCTGATCGAGCTCCTCTACGCCACCGGCATCCGCGTCGGCGAGCTGTGCGGCCTGGACATCGACGACCTCGACCACGAGCGGCGAGTCGTGAGGGTGCTCGGCAAGGGTCGCAAGGAGCGAGCCGTGCCATTCGGCGCGCCGGCCGGCGACGCGATGAAGCGCTGGCTCGATCGCGGACGGCCCGAGCTCGTC
Source organism: uncultured Actinomycetota bacterium (assembly GCA_963839625.1). Classification (GTDB taxonomy): domain Bacteria; phylum Actinomycetota; class Actinomycetes; order Propionibacteriales; family Nocardioidaceae; genus Aeromicrobium. The sequence continues at coordinate 50,705 of CAWIWE010000041.1, forward strand.
ACGGAGTCGTCCGGCGCGGCGCTGTTCGTCGGTGCCCGGGGCGGGCGGCTCGGCCAGCGGATGGCGCGCAGCATCGTGCATGAGCGGCTCGCCGCCGTCGACGGAGGGCCCGACGTCGGGCCGCACGGACTGCGCCACACCGCCGCCACTCACCTGCTCGAAGGCGGAGCCGACCTCCGCAGCGTCCAGGAGATCCTCGGCCACGCCTCGCTCGGCACCACGCAGATCTACACGCACGTGAGCAACGAGCGTCTCCGTGCGGCCTACCGGCTCGCCCACCCGCGCGCTTGAACCGGAGGCCGCCCGTCCGCGGCCTGGGGGTACCTCCCACGAGCGCCAGCGAGTAGGGGAAGCGTTCAAGCGGGTTGAGCGCGTCACGCCGAAGCGTCCGTGTGACGAAACCAACTGACGGCCCGGCCTACGCTGACGGTGTGAGGCGCTTCGCGGCGGTCGCCGCCATCCTCGTCGTGGGTTGCGGCTGCACGTCGGCCAAGGATGAGCCGAATGCCACCCCGTCAGAGACCGTCAGCAGACCGCCAGCATCGCCGGCCGCGACGTCGTCCGCGCCCCCGGAACCAGGGACGGTTCCGCCGGAGTGGTTGTTCACGCGACCCCTGCCCGTGACCGACACCGGATTCGGCGAGGTCCGGCCCACGCCACGAGAGCTGAGAGTCCGCCGGTTCAACCTCCGCGACTCCGTCGCTCCGCTGCCCGGCACCGGGTTCGAGTCGCGCGTCCGCCAGGCACCGGACTCGGTCATCGCCCGATCGACCTGGAAGCGGGGCTGCCCGGTCCGTGCGAACCAGCTGGACTGGATCCGCCTCACCTACGTCGGCTTCGACGGGGAGCGGCACTCCGGCGAGCTGCTCGCCCACCAGGACGTCAGTGCCGACCTCGTGCGCGTGTTCCGTGCCCTGTGGCGCGACCGATACCCGATCGAGGAGATGCGGATCACCGAGGCTCGCGAGCTCGACCTCGAGCCCACCGGGGACGGCAACAACACCGGTGCCTTCGTGTGCCGGCCGACCACGGGTGGAGGGTCGTACTCAGAACACGCCTACGGGCTGGCCATCGACGTCAATCCCTTCCAGAACCCGTATCACCGCGGTGAGGTCGTCATCCCCGAGCTCGCCTCGTCGTACCTCGATCGCCAGAGGGAACGGCCGGGAATGATCTTCGAGGGTGGCCCGGTGGTGTCGGCGTTCGACGACATCGGCTGGCCGTGGGGAGGGCGGTACCGAAGCCTGAAGGACCTGCACCACTTCTCGCGCAGCGGCCGATGACGTCTGACTAGAGCACGGTCATCGGGTCGGTCAGAGCTCCGTCGCGACGCACCATGAAGTGCAGGTGGCACCCCGTCGACAGGCCAGTGGACCCGACTCGGCCGACGATCGTCGACGTGGTCACCCGCTCGCCCACGCCGACCGACTGACTCGCCAGGTGGTTGTACGACGTCTCGAGACCGTCGCCGTGCTGGACCACGACCTGGTTGCCATACGCGCCTCGGACGCCGCGGCTCACCACCGTGCCGGCGCCGGCCGCATGCACGGGGGTGCCGCACGGGACACCGAAGTCGGTGCCGTCGTGCAGCTTGCGTGCGCCGGTGACCGGATGGACCCTCGTCCCGAACGACGACGTGACCGGCCCGCCCACGGGTCGGCGCAGGGTGCCGTCGCCGGACGGGCCGACTGGCGGCGCCGGAACCGGCCCGTCCGGGTCGACGAGCCGGACGTGCGACTCCGAGCCGAGCCGGTCGAGCGGGTCGAGGTAGGTGTCGCCTTGCCGTCGCCCAAGATGCAGGCACGCGGTCGGACAGTGCGCGCCCTCGCCACGTAGGTGCCCGAGAACCTCACCGGCCTCGACGGCGTCGCCACGACGCACCCGCGGATCGACCGGCTGGTACGTCGATCGCTCAGCACCGTGATCGACCGTGACGACACCGACACCGGCCACAGATCCGGCGAACGTGACGCGGCCCGGCGCCACGGCGCGCACGGGCTCACCGACGCGTCCTGGCAGGTCGATGCCACGGTGGCCCGCGCTGTACTCGGTGTCTGGAGGGTCGAATGTGGCCTCGACGCTGTGCTGATTCCGGGGATCCTCGAGCGGCCAGTCCCACGAACCGTCTCCGCCCCGAGCCGGTGCCGCAACGCTCGCGAGGACGAGAAGCGACAGGACGGCGGCCCGGGTGAGAAGCATCTGCTCATCCCACGCGCGGGACGTGACGGGCGACAGGAACGATCGCCGCGCTGGGGAGATCGGTGCTGTTCCGACGAATTGTGGATTTCGTTCCCCGCGACCCGGTGTCGTAGACTGCTCACATCGCACTTCCGGGTGCGAAATTCGCGCGCTCGACCTCCGTATGACGTGCTCAGCACCGAATGCGGCCGCGATCCTGGTCCTCTCACCGCCGTCGGCGGAGTGAGGTGGGTCGCGGTTCGGGCGCCAGGGCATCGCCGCCGGCGGTGCGTCAACCAGGATGGGCGCCTGCGGCGTCCAGAGGAGGAACGGCCATGGCCGTCGTCACCATGCGTCAGCTGCTCGAGAGCGGCGTCCACTTCGGGCACCAGACCCGTCGCTGGAACCCCAAGATGAAGCGATTCATCTTCACCGAGCGCAACGGCATCTACATCATCGACCTGCAGCAGTCGCTCGCCTACATCGATGCCGGCTACGAGTTCGTCAAGAACACCGTCGCCCGCGGCGGCACGATCCTGTTCGTCGGCACCAAGCGCCAGGCCCAGGAGCCCGTCGAGGAACAGGCCAAGCGCGTCGGCATGCCCTTCGTCAACCAGCGCTGGCTCGGCGGCATGCTCACCAACTTCCAGACGATGCACCAGCGCCTTCAGCGCATGAAGGAGCTCGAGGAGATCGACTTCGACGACGTGTCCGGCTCCGGCCGCACCAAGAAGGAGCTCCTGCAGATGCGTCGCGAGTACGACAAGCTCTCGCGCACGCTCGGCGGTGTCCGCGACATGTCGCGCACTCCGGCCGCCGTCTGGATCGTCGACACCAAGAAGGAGCACCTCGCGGTCGACGAGGCCAAGAAGCTCGGCATCCCGATCGTCGCGATCCTCGACACCAACTGCGACCCCGATGACGTCGACTACCCGATCCCGGGCAACGACGACGCCATCCGTTCGGTCAGCCTCCTGACGCGCGTCGTCGCCGACGCCGTCGCCGAGGGCCTCATCGCCCGCGGCGGAAGCAAGACCGGTGAGGAGGAGGCCGGTTCCGAGCTCGGCTCCGACGAGCCGTTGGCCGAGTGGGAGCGCGAGCTGCTCGAGAAGGCCGATGCGGAGGCGTCAGAGTCCGGCAAGGCCGCCGAGGCCAAGGCCGACGCGCCTGCTGCCGCACCTGCTGCCGAGGCGAAGGCCGACGCGCCTGCTGCCGAGGTTGCGCCCTCCAGCGAGCCTGCAGCCGCACCGGCAGCCGAGAAGCCGGAATCCCTGGCCAAGAAGATGGCGAAGAGGGTGACGGGCAAGAGCGCCGACACCGCCCCCGCCGAGGAGGCCGCACCCGTGAAGATCGCGGAGTCGGCACCGGAGGCCGAGGAGGCACCCGAGCCCGAGAAGGCTCCGGAGCCCAAGAAGGCCGAGAAGGCACCGAAGGCCGAGAAGGCAGCGAAGGCTGAGAAGGCTCCGAAGGCCGAGAAGAAGGCCCCGGAGGCCGATGCCCCGCACGGCCCCGGCTCCCATGCCGCGCTCGAGAACGGCGAGGCCCCCAAGGGCTTCACGATCAAGGGCAACGCTCAGTCCGGCAAGTACCACACGACGGAGAGCCCCTGGTACGACAAGACCGTCGCCGAGGTCTGGTTCGACACCGTCGAGTCAGCCGAGGCCGCCGGATTCATCGCTGCCGGCGCCAAGTAGACCCAGTACCGACTATCGAGACATCGAGGTTTCGAACCCCATGAGCATCACAGCAACAGACGTCAAGAAGCTCCGCGACGCCACCGGCGCCGGGATGATGGACGCCAAGAAGGCACTCACCGAGACGGACGGCGACTTCGACAAGGCGATCGAGGCCTTGCGCATCTCCGGTGCGGCGAAGGCGGCCAAGCGGGCCGGCCGTGAGGCCACCGCCGGACTGGTCGCCAACTACGGCACCGCGATCGTCGAGCTCAACTCCGAGACCGACTTCGTGGCCAAGAACGAGCAGTTCATCGCCCTGGCCGAACAGCTCGCCGAGCTCGCCGACCAGACGCGTCCTGCCGATGCCGACGAGTTCGCGACCGCGAAGCTCCCCGACGACAGGACGGTCGCCCAGGCCGTTGCCGACCTCGCGGTCGTCATCGGCGAGAAGATCGAGCTCGGCCGCGTGGCCAGCTTCGAGGGCAACGTCGCCACCTACATGCACCGTCGGGCGAGCGACCTGCCGCACGCGGTCGGCGTCCTCGTCGAGTTCGACGGCGACAACGCCGAGGTCGCTCGTGGCGTCGCGATGCAGATCGCCGCGATGCGCCCGCGCTATCTCACGCGCGATGAGGTTCCCGACGACGTCGTCGCCAAGGAGCGCGAGATCGCCGAGGCCACGGCTCGTGAGGAAGGCAAGCCCGAGCAGGCGCTGCCCAAGATCATCGAGGGACGCCTCAACGGCTTCTTCAAGGATGTCGTCTTGCTCGACCAGCCGTCGGTTCAGGACAATAAGAAGACCGTCAAGTCGCTCGTCGACGAGGCCGGGCTCACGATCACCCGCTTCGCGCACATCGAGATCGGCTCCTGACCAACGAGGTAACGTCCCGTAAGGCCAACCAGGAGGTGCGGATCACCGTGGAACCCGACCAGCAAGCCACTGATCTGGTTCCCGATCCCGAATCCGGACCGGCCGTGAAGCGCGTCCTGCTGAAGCTCTCCGGTGAGGTCTTCGGCGGCGGCAAGCTGGGCATCGACCCCGACGTCGTCAACGGCATCGCCCGCCAGGTCGCCGAGGCGGTCCGCGACGACGTCCAGGTGGCGATCGTCGTCGGCGGCGGCAACTTCTTCCGCGGCAAGGAGCTCAGCCAGCGCGGCATGGAGCGCTCGCGCGCCGACTACATCGGCATGCTGGGCACGGTCATGAACTGCCTGGCCTTGCAGGACTTCTGCGAGAAGCAGGGCATCGAGACGCGGGTGCAGTCCGCCATCACGATGGGTCAGGTGGCCGAGCCCTACATCCCGAGACGTGCCATCCGGCACCTCGAGAAGGGCCGCGTCGTCATCTTCGGCGCCGGCGCCGGCCTGCCCTACTTCTCCACCGACACCGTCTCAGCCCAGCGGGCCCTGGAGATCAAGGCGGACGTCGTGCTGATGAGCAAGAGCGGCGTCGACGGCGTCTACTCCGCCGACCCCCGAACGCACCCCGATGCCATCCGTTTCGACGACATCACGTTCGACGAAGCGCTCCGGCTGGGCCTCAAGGTCGTCGACGCAGCCGCATTCGCCCTCTGCATGGAGAACCACCTGCCGATGATCGTGTTCGGCATGGAGGACGAGGGCAATATTGCCCGGGTGCTCAGGGGTGAGAAGATCGGAACGCTGGTCCACGCCGGGCTGGCCAAGCCCGACCAGCCCCAATTGAATCCGGCTCAGTATGGAGGAGACCCGTCGTGATTGACGCCACGCTGCGTGAGGCCGACTCGAAGATGGACAAGGCCGTCGAGCACGCCCGTGAGGAGTTCGCCGCCATCCGCACGGGCCGCGCCCATCCGTCGATGTTCGCCCAGATCACCGCCGACTACTACGGCCAGCAGACGCCGCTGCAGCAGCTCGCCGGCTTCCAGGTGCCCGAGCCGCGACTCGTCGTCATCAGCCCGTACGACGCCAGCGCCAAGCCCGCGATCGAGAAGGCCATCCGCGAGTCCGACCTCGGCGTGAACCCCACCGACGACGGCAAGGTCCTGCGCGTCGCGCTGCCCGAGCTCACCGAGGAGCGGCGCAAGGAGTACATCAAGCTGGCCAAGACCAAGGCCGAGGACGGCAAGGTCGCGGTCCGCGGGGTGCGCCGCAACGCCAAGCAGGCGCTCGACAAGGCCGAGAAGGACTCCGAGATCAGCAAGGACGAGAACACCGGCGCGGAGAAGCGGCTCGACGGTCTCACCAAGAAGCACGTCGAGACGATCGACGAGCTGCTCAAGAACAAAGAGGCGGAGCTCCTTGAAGTCTGAGGATCCCCGTCCGACTCCCACCGAAGGGGTCGAGCCCGACGAGGCTCCACGCGAGGCCGAACGTCAGAGCCGAGCCGGACGCAACCTGCCGGCCGCGATCGGTGTGGGCGTCGGACTCGTCGCCATGGTCATCGTGACCCTGTTCGTCGTGCCCAAGGACATCTTCGTCGCCGTGGTCGTCATCGCCCTCGGCGTCGGCCTCTGGGAGCTGACGCACGCGTTCGCCAAGGCCGACATCCACATCCCGTTCGTCCCCGTTCTCACCGGCGGCACGATCATGCTGGTCAGCGCGTTCTACGGCGGCATGGAGACGGCGGCCGTCGCCATGGCCCTCACCGTCATCGCCGCGCTGGTGTGGCGCCTCTCCGAAGGTGTCGACGGCTTCGTCCGCGACAGCAGCGCCGGCATGTTCGTGCTGTCGTACCTGTTCCTGATGGGCACCTTCGTGATGCTCATGCTCGCCGAGGCCGACGGACCGTGGCGCATCGTGGCGTTCATCGTCGCCACCATCGCCTCTGACATCGGTGGCTACGCGGCCGGCGTCCTGTTCGGCAAGCACCCGATGGCTCCGAACATCAGCCCCAAGAAGTCATGGGAGGGGTTCACCGGCTCGCTCGTCACGGGCGTCGCTGCGGGCATCCTCACCGTCACCTACACCCTCGAGGGCGACTGGTGGGTGGGAGTCCTGCTCGGCGTCGCCGGTGTCGTCTTCGCGACCCTCGGCGACCTCTCGGAGTCGCTGATCAAGCGCGACCTCGGCATCAAGGACATGGGCGACATCCTGCCCGGCCACGGCGGCCTGATGGACCGCCTAGACTCGCTGATCGCCGTCGCGCCCGTGGCCTGGGTCATCCTCCACTATCTCGTCCCCGTGGTCTGAGCGCCGATGCGTGCGTTCTCCTGCCGGGTGTGTGCCAACCCGCTCTTCTTCGACAACATGGTCTGCGTCTCGTGCGAGTCCACACTCGCCTACTCCCGCGCCGAGCACGACATCGTCCCGCTCCGGCAGGACGGCATCTACGTCGACGCGGAGGGCTGGGTCTGGCACCCGTGCGTCAACCGTGAGCTCTTCGGCTGTCCCTGGCTGACGGAGCTGGCGGGGGAGCAGTGCTTCAGCTGCTCGCTCACCAGGACCCGCCCGAGCGACGCAGACCTGCGTGGACTCTCGCAGTTCCCGCTCGCCGAGGCGGCCAAGCGCCGGCTGGTCGTTGAGCTCGACACCCTCGGGCTGCCGATCGTCACGCGCAACGACGACCCTGACCACGGCCTGGCCTTCGACCTGCTGTCCAGCGTCGCCGAGAACGTCGTCATCGGGCACGCGGACGGGATCATCACGCTCGACCTCGCCGAGGGTGACGACGCCCACCGCGAGCGCATGCGGGTGGAGCTGGCGGAGCCGTACCGCACCCTGCTCGGCCACTTCCGCCACGAGATCGGGCACTACTACGAGGCGCTGCTCGTCGATGACGACGACACACGAGATCGGGTGCGGGAGCTGTTCGGCGACGAGACCGCCGACTACCAGGCGGCCATCGACCGTCACTACGCGGAAGGTCCACCGGCGGGCTGGGAGGAGAACTACATCTCCAGCTACGCGACGATGCACCCGTTCGAGGACTTCGCCGAGACGTTCGCGCACGTCATGCACATCAGCGACACCGTCGGCACTGCCACGGCCCACGGGCTCTCGACGGTCGACGCGTCCGCGTTCTCTTCCTTCCGTGACCTGGTCACGGGCGTCTGGGTACCGATGAGCACCGCGCTCAACCAGATCAACCGCAGCATGGGCGCCGGCGACCTCTACCCCTTCGTGCTGGCCCCGGCGGTGCTCGACAAGCTCGATCTCGTCGCCGAGATCGTCCGCGACGCCGGACGGCCCGTCACTTCGCCGCCCTCTGTCACCATGGACGGGTGACTGCCGAAACTCCTCGCCCGCTTCCGCTGGTGATGGAGCAACCCCGCGGTCGCGCCAAGCCGCCGCGACATCTGGCCGACCTGTCCGCCGACGAGCGCACCGCCGCGGCCGAAGCGCTCGGTGAGCCGGCCTACCGGGTGAAGCAGGTCGCGACCCACTACTTCTCGCGGCTCGTGCGCGATCCGGCGGACATGACCGATCTGCCGGCTGCCAGCCGCGACCGCATCGTCGCCGAGCTGCTCCCGACCCTGCTCGACCCCGTCCGGACGCTCGAGGCAGACGGTGGCACCACCCGCAAGACGCTGTGGCGACTCTTCGACGGAGCCCTCGTCGAGTCGGTGCTCATGCGCTACCCGGACCGGGCCACGATCTGCGTCTCGAGCCAGGCGGGCTGCGGCATGGCCTGCCCGTTCTGCGCCACCGGCCAGGGCGGCCTGCAGCGCAACATGAGCACCGCGGAGATCGTCGACCAGGTGGTCGACGCGGCTGGCGCCATGGCTCGGGGCGACGTCGCGGGCGGGCCGGGCCGGCTGTCGAACGTGGTGTTCATGGGCATGGGGGAGCCGATGGCCAACTACAAGGCCGTCATCGGGTCGGTGCGCCGGATGGTGTCCAAGGCGCCGGACGGTCTGGGCATGTCGGCGCGCAACATCACCGTCAGCACGGTCGGGCTGGTGCCGCGGATGCGTCAGCTCACCGACGAGGGCATCCCGGTCACGCTCGCGCTGTCCCTGCACGCGCCGGACGACGAGCTGCGCAACGAGCTGGTTCCGGTCAACACCCGCTGGTCCGTCCACGAGGCCGTCGAGGCCGCCTGGGATTACGCCCGAACCACGAAGCGCCGCGTGTCGATCGAGTACGCGATGATGAAGGACATCAACGACCAGGCCTGGCGTGCCGATCTGCTCGCCGACGTGCTGCACACGTACGGCGACTGGGGTTGGGTGCACGTCAACCTCATCCCGCTCAACCCGACGCCTGGCTCGCCCTGGACGGCGTCCCGGCCCGAGGACGAGCGCGAGTTCGTGCGCCGGCTCGTGGCCAAGGGCGTCCCCACCACCGTCCGCGACACCCGCGGCAGTGACATCGATGGTGCTTGCGGCCAGCTGGCCGCTGCACCCTAGGACGCGCTTCCTACGCCAAGGCGTTCGCGACCATCAGCTCGACGTTGCGGTCGTTCAGGGCGCCGTTCTTGCCGGATGCCCGCTCCTGCGGGTCGTTGGCGGACAGCTCGCGGGCGAGCGCGGAGAGCGCGACGGTGTCGGACAGGCTTCCGCCGTTGGTCGCGGGCCCGTCGTGGTCGAGCATCGTGGTGAAGATCGACAGCGTGCCGTTGCCGTTGTCGACGAGCTCGATGGTGCGGGACTGCTGCGGGAAGTCCACGTGTGACGCGGTGTTGATCTCCCAGAATCCGCCCGTCCCGGATGCCGGCTTGTGCGCGGTGATCGTGTTCCGGTGGGTGTGACCGTTGACCCACGCCACGACGTTCGCGTGCTTGAGGAGCTCGGTCCTGACCGCTGGTCCGAGGACGCGAGGCTTCAGGTCGAGGCCCGTCGCGACGAGCGGGTTGGTCATCGTGGCGATCGTGTGGTGGCTGAAGATCATCACGAACTTGCCGGTCGAGGTGGCCAGCTGCTGCTTGAGCCAGTCGAACTGCGGCTTGTCGATGGAACCTTCGGCATACCCGTTCGGGTTGACCGTGTCGAGCACGATGGCCCGGACGTTGCCCTTGTCGAACGTGTAGTACGCCGTGCCCTTGAGCTTGTTCGTCGCGGTGAAGCCGTGCCCCACCGGTGTTCCGGAGGTCGTGAAGTGCTCCGCGACGACCTGCTTGCGGGACAGGATCTTTCGCTGGCCGTCCCGGTGCACGTGATTGGCGGACTTCAGCGCCGCTGAACCGAGCAGCTTCACGGCATCCTGGGTGTTGAACGCCTTGATGATGTCGGCCTGGGACAACCCGGGCGGGACCCCGGTGATCTTGAGGCTTCCCCGCGCCACCGCGTCGAGCGGCAGGGTCCTCGGGAAGTTGCCCTGCACGAGCCCGTCGTGGTTGCCGAACACGCTGTACCAAGGGATGTCCAGGCCATTGGCGGTGAACGGTCGGATGGCTGCTGCGATCAGGCCGGCGATGTCCGGGAACCCGAACTCGGTGTGGTACAGGTCCTGCTTGTTGGCGGGGCCGGGCTCGGGGTGCCAGTAGTGCGGGTCGTAGTGCTTGCGAGCGGTGACGCCTTCGTACTCGGTCGTCAGAACTCCGGAGTCCGGCGTCACGACCTTGCCGCCGTCGAGGAGGTCGATGTTCCAGCGCACTTCGTTCTTCTGGCAGTTGTCCGCGTTGTCGCCGGTCTGGATGGCGAAGTCCAACGGGCGGCCAGTGGCCGGCGCGCCCGCCGCGAAGGAGTTGATCTTTCGCGTCATCGAGTCGGCGACCTGAGTCGTCAGGATCTCCTGGGGTCGGTACGAAGACGTCAGCAGACCGATCACGGGGTCACTCGGGCTGTACTGGTCCTCGAACCGGTCGACGTACTCGACCCGTGCGGGAGACTGCGCGTCGATGATGTGCACGTCGGTGATCTGGGCGAACGCGAGCAGAGAGGTGCGAGAACCCGCAGGTGCTGGTGTGGGCAACGTGAGGTTGAGGTCGTTGCGCACCGAGTAGCCCTCGCCCGGACCGAGCACCACGGGTCGATAGCCACCAGGCCCTGGAGACCCCTTGACGAAGGTGGTGGCCAACGTGCTGCCGGCCGGGTTGGCGGGGATGGGGCTCAAGGACCAAGCCGAGGTCGGCCTGCCCCCCAGGGCGATCGCACCCCCGACCACGAAGCCGGAACGGATGAGATCGCGACGGGACAGGGTCATGGAAGTCTCCAACGAGTGAGGTCGGCCTGAGGCTACTCCCGGGTAGCCCCAGTTGAGACGAAAACGCGGAATCGCAGGCCGATCTCGATCAGATGACGCCCCAGGCGTACGTCTGCTTCACCAGCCGCAGGTACACGAACGTCTCGGTGGTGACGACGCCGCCGATCGCGCCGATCCGTTGCGAGACGATGTCGAGCAGGTCGTCGTCGCTCTCGGCCACGAGCTCGGCGAGGATGTCGAACCGGCCGGTGGTGATGACGATGTAGTCGATCTCCTCCACACCGCCGAGCTCGGCCGCGACGTCCTGCACGTTCCCGGTGACCTTGATGCCGATCATCGCCTGACGGGCGAAGCCCATCTGCAACGGGTCGGTGACGGCGACGATCTGCACGACCCCGCCATCGATGAGCTTCTGCACCCGGTGCCGGACTGCGGCCTCGGACAGACCGACGTCCTTGGCGATCGCCGAGTAGGACATGCGCCCGTCGGCCTGGAGCAGCTCGATGATGCGCTTGGCCTTGACGTCGAGATTCGGACCACCGTCCGTGGTCGGCTTGGGCGCGTTCATGGCGTCAGTCTGCCGTACCGGGACTTCTGCGTCGCCATTTGGGCGATGCAATATTGCGCTTTCCGCTGCCGATCGACGGTCTAGTTTCGGAATCGCTTGTCGTTGACCCTCTTTCTTGCGATTATTCGTGCTCATGGACAGAGGACGTGTATATGCCGGAGCTTGACCGCCGTACGTTGTTGGCGGGCTTGGGGGGCGTGGCCGCCTTGGGCGTGAGCGGACTGCTCATCGAGCGAAGCGATACTCCGGACCGGAAACAGGATCCGTCAAAGTGCTTCGCGGAGGATCTCTCGGATCGTCAGAAGCGACTCATCGTCTCCAACTGGCCGGAGTACATCGACACCGAGGACGGGGACGTCACCTCGACTCTGCAGGACTTCGAGAAGGCAACCGGGATCCAGGTCTCCTACACCGCGGACGTCAATGACAACGACGAGTTCTACGCCAAGGTCCAGAACCAGCTCGGCGCCTGCCAGTCCATCCAAGCGCGACATGTTCATGCTGACCGACTGGATGGCGGCCCGGATGATCCAGGTCGGCTGGATCCAGAAGCTCGACGCCTCGAACGTGCCGAACCTGCACGCCAACATCATCGACTCGCTCGCCAAGCCCGGCTGGGATCCCAAGCGGGAGTACAGCGCGCCGTGGCAGAGCGGACTGACCGGCATCGCCTACAACAAGTCCAAGACCAAGGAAGTCCGCTCGTTCACGAGCTGCTCACGCGCAGGACCTCAAGGGACGCGTGGCGCTGCTCACCGAGATGCGCGACACGATGGGCTTCTGCCTGCTTGCCAAGGGCAAGCGATCCGGCCGACTTCGACGACGACGACTGGGCGGATGCGATGGACCTCCTTCGGAAGGCCGCACGGACGGCCAGATCCGGGCCTTCACCGGCAACGAGTACATCCAGGACCTGTCGGCCGGCAACGTCCTCGCCTGCGAGGCGTGGTCGGGCGACGTCGCTGCCGCGGAGGACGAGAATCTCGTGTTCGTCACTCCGGAGGAGGGGCACATGATCTGGGCCGACAACATGCTCGTGCCCAACATGGCGACGCACAAGGCCAACGCCGAGAAGTGGATCGACTACTACTACGAGCCCGAGGTCGCGGCCAAGCTCGCCGCGTACGTCTAGTACATCTGCCCCGTGAAGGGGGCGCAGCGAGGCGATGGAGAAGGTCGATCCCGACCTCGTCGACAACCAGCTGATCTTCCCCGACCGAGGAGACCCTCGCGATCACGGTCACGGGTTCAGCCCTCAAGGAGTGCGAGGCGCGTACAGTACGACAGGGAGATTCAAGGATGTCACAGGTGGATGAGGCAACGAGCGCGGCGGCGGCCGGGATCGCGGTCGCTGCAGCTCACGCAGCTCACGAAGGAGTTCACGACCTTCACCGCGGTGAAGTCGCTCGACCTCGAGGTGCCCCAGGGCTCGTTCTTCGCCCTGCTCGGGCCGTCGGGCTGCGGCAAGACCACGACGCTGCGCATGGTGGCGGGCCTGGAGACGCCGACGTCCGGGCACGATCCACCTCGGCGACACCGAGATGACCTACGAGAAGCCGTACAAGCGACCCGGTCAACACCGTCTTCCAGAACTACGCATTGTTCCCGCACCTCGACATCACCGAGAACATCGCGTTCGGCCTCAAGCGGCGCGGTGTCTCCGACGTGAAGCGACAGGTCGGCGAGATGCTGGAGCTGGTGGAGCTGGAGCCACAGGCGGCGCAAGAAGCCGGCGCAGCTGTCCGGCGGCCAGCAGCAGCGGGTGGCACTGGCCCGGGCGCTGATCAACAGGCCCGAGGTGCTGCTGCTCGACGAGCCGCTCGGTGCCCTCGACCTGAAGCTGCGACGGGCGATGCAGCTCGAGCTCAAGCGCATCCAGACCGAGGTCGGGATCACGTTCGTGCACGTCACCCACGACCAGGAGGAGGCCATGACCATGGCCGACACCATCGCGGTGATGAACGCCGGCGAGATCGAGCAGATGGGTGCTCCCGACGAGCTGTACGAGAACCCGCGCACGACGTTCGTGGCGAACTTCCTGGGCCAGTCCAACCTCATCGAGGCGGACATCCAGGGTCGCGAGAACGGGCAGGTCGAGGTGCGCGTGCAGGGCGCAAGGGCATCCGTGCCCGGTGACCGGGCGCACTCGGACTCCGGCTCGGGCTGGCTCGGCATCCGGCCGGAGAAGGTGCTGATCGCCGAGGCGGGCCAGCCCATCGACGTGGTGGGCGACGTCATCAGCGGCGGCCGACGTGTCGGACGTGAGCTTCGTCGGCGTCAGTACCCAGTACATGGTCACGATGCCGTGGGGTCAGGACTTGATGGTCTTCGAGCAGAACACCGGGTCCCGGTCGATGCTGCCGGTCGGCACGAAGGTCGACGTCTCGTGGCACCCGGAGTACGCGTTCTTGCTCGACGCGAGCCAAGACGTGAGCGCCGGCATCGAGGAGGACTGAGTTGGCCACGCTCGACGACGTCGCCGTGGGGCAGAAGTCGCGACGCAAGCTCACCGGATACTGGCTGATCCTGCCGGGCGCGGTCTGGCTGGCGCTGTTCTTCGTGGTGCCGTTCTTCACGCTGCTCTCGTCGAGCTTGTACGACCCGAACGGATCGGTGCTCACCGGCTACCAGATGACGTGGCACTTCCAGAACTTCGCCGACGCCTTCGACGCCCACAAGGGCACACTGTGGCGGTCGCTGTGGTTCGCCGGTGTGGCGACACTCATCTGTCTGCTGATCGGCTACGTCCTCGCCTACGCGATCGCGTTCAAGTCGGGTCGGTGGAAGAACCTGATGCTGATCCTCGTGATCGCGCCGTTCTTCACCAGCTTCCTGCTGCGCACGCTGTCGTGGAAGCTGATCCTCGCCGACGACGGCTTCATCGTGGACACGCTTCAATTCGTCCACGTCCTCGGCCCCGACGGCCGCCTCCTCGCGACCGAGGTGGCCGTCATCGCCGGGCTCACCTACAACTTCCTGCCGTTCATGGTGCTGCCGCTGTACGCCAGTCTGGAGAAGATCGACATCCGGCTGATCGAGGCGTCCAGTGATCTGTATGCCTCACCGATCCGCGGCTTCTTCAAGGTCACGTGGCCGCTGTCGATGCCGGGCGTTGTCGCCGGCACGTTGCTGACCTTCATCCCTTCGTCCGGCGACTTCATCAACGCCGAGCTGCTCGGCAGCACGAGCGAACGCATGGTCGGCAACGAGATCCAGGAGCTGTTCACGTCGGTCGGAGACTTCGCCCAGGCCGGTGCCCTGTCGGTCATCCTCATGGCGATCATCATCGCGATGGTGCTCTTCTGGGTCCGCACCTCCGGCACGGAGGACCTCGTATGACGGGGCTGCAGCGGGTGCGACGGTGGATCGGTGAGCACCTGGTGCTGGCCCTGGGACTCCTGGTGCTGCTCTACACGTTCGTGCCGATCGCGGTCGTGATGCTGATGAGCTTCAACGACAACAGTGAGTCGCGGAACGTCTACGCGTTCCGGAAGTTCACCCTCGACAACTGGACGAACATGTTCGGACCCGACCAGATGCTGGGCTCGGTCGTCCTCAGCATCGAGATCGCGCTGCTGGCCACCTTGCTCGCCACGATCCTCGGCACGCTCGCCGCATTCGCCCTGGTCAGACACCGCTTCCGGGGTCGAGGGGCGGCCAACCTCATCATCTTCCTACCGATGGCCTCACCGGAGATCGTCATGGGCTCATCCCTCCTGGCGCTCTTCGTCTCGTCCGGGTTCGGTGGCCAGCTCGGGTTCGTCACGATCTTCATCGCGCACGTGATGTTCTGTCTGTCGTTCGTGATCGTCACGGTGAAGGCCAGGCTCAGCGGGCTCGACGACAACCTCGAGCAGGCCGCCATGGACCTCTACGCCAACGAGTCGCAGACCTTCTGGCGCGTGACGTTCCCGCTGGTGCTGCCCGGCATCATCGCGGCGGCGCTGTTGAGCTTCTCGCTGTCGTTCGACGACTTCATCATCACCAACCTCAACGCCGGCCAAGAATTGACCTTCCCGATGTTCGTCTGGGGTGCCGCGCAACGCGGCGTGCCGATGCAGGTCAACGTCATCGGGACGTTGATGTTCCTCATCGCGATCTCCATCGTCCTTGCCGGTGAGCTCGGCCGACGTCGGCGGGAGCCGGCAAGCTAGAGCAGCTAGAGAAGTCCCTGCGCCTCCGTGAGGACGCTCCTGAGAATCTGCTCCATCTCGTCGAAGTGGCTCTGGTCGGCGATGATCGGCGGGGACAGCTGGATGACCGGGTCGCCGCGGTCGTCGGCTCGGCAGTAGAGACCGCTGTCGAAGAGCGCCTTCGACAGGAACCCCCGCAGCAGCTTTTCGGACTCGGCATCGCTGAAGGTCGCCTTGGTGGCCTTGTCCTTGACCATCTCGATGCCGTAGAAGAATCCGTCGCCGCGGACATCGCCCACGATGTCGAGATCGAGCAGCTTCTCGATCGTGCCGCGGAACGCACCCTCGGTCTCCCGCACGTGCTCGTTGAGCTTCTCGCGCTCGAAGATGTCGAGGTTGGCCATCGCCACGGCGGTCGAGACGGGGTGGCCGCCGAACGTGTAGCCGTGGGCGAAGCTGGTGTTGCCCTGGAGGAACGGCTCCATCACGCGGTCGGAGGCGATCATCGCTCCGAGCGGTGAGTAGCCGGACGTGAGCCCTTTCGCGCAGGTGATCATGTCTGGGACGTAGCCGTAGCGATTGGCACCGAACATGTCGCCGAGCCGGCCGAAGGCGCAGATGACCTCGTCGGAGACGAGCAGCACGTCGTGTCGGTCGCAGATCTCGCGCACGCGCTGGAAGTACCCGGGCGGCGGAGGGAAGCATCCACCGGCGTTCTGCACCGGCTCGAGGAAGACGGCCGCCACGGTGTCAGGGCCCTCTTTGACGATCGCCTCCTCGATCTGATCAGCCGCCCACCGACCGAATGCCTCCCGGTCCTCGCCGAACGTAGGAGCCGGCTCATCGCTTGCCGCTCCCACCGTCGCATCGTCCTTGCCTTCGTCGCCGAACCAGCTGGTGACTGCCCCTCCCGCGTGCTCGTCGGCACGGTAGAAGTTCGTGTTGGCAACGTGCACGGTGGTCGGTACCAGCGGCTCGAACGCCTCCTTCAGGGACGGGATGCCGGTGATCGACAGCGCGCCGTGGGTGGTGCCGTGGTAGGCGATCTCCCGGCTGATGACCTTGGTCTTCGTCGGCTTGCCGGTCAGCTTGAAGTACTGCTTCGCGGCCTTCCATGCGGTCTCCACGGCCTCGCCGCCGCCGGACGTGAAGAAGACGCGGTTGAGGTCGCCCGGCGTGTATGACGCGATGCGCTCGGCCAGCTGGATGGCCATGGGGTGGGCGAACGTCCAAAGTGGGAAGAACGCCAGCTCGCCGGCCTGCTTGGCCGCGGCCTCGGCGAGCTCCTGGCGACCATGTCCGACCTGGACGACGAACAGGCCCGCGAGCCCGTCGAGGTAGCGCTTGCCCCGCGAGTCCCAGATGTACATCCCGTCGCCCTTGACGATCACCGGGATGTCGTGGGCATCGTCGTAGACACCGTGGCGCGAGAAGTGCATCCACAGATGCTCCTTGCCGGCCTTCTGAAGCTGGTCGTAGTCCTCGCGCTGGTCCATGCTGCCATTATCACGAGCGACTGGATCACAAGACAAGGGATTTCGTCGCCCGGTTCACGATTCCTCGCTGATTTCGTTGCATGCGGTCCGCCCCATGGGGTTGGATTGGCCCATGGACCGAGCCATTGTCAACGTGATCAACGGGGAGCTCGTCGCGTCGGCCGGCGGCGAGACCTACGACGTGTTCGACCCCTCCACAGGCCAGGTGTATGCCGCTGCGCCGCTGTCCCGCGAGGAGGACGTCGATCGGGCCTTCAAGGCGGCCTCGACGGCCTTCGAGTCGTGGCGCGACACGACGCCGTACGAGCGATCCCAGGCCATCTACAAGCTCGCGGCCGCGGTCGAGTCGCGCGCCGCCGAGATCGTCGACGTCGAGTCGCGCGACACCGGCAAGCCGAAGTCGCTCACCATGAGCGAGGAGATGTACCAGGCCAACGAGGTGCTCACCTTCTTCGCCGGAGCGGCGCGGGTGCTGGAGGGCAAGTCGGCGGGGGAGTACATGCGCGGGCACACCTCGATGGTGCGACGGGAGCCCATCGGGGTCTGTGCGCAGGTGACGCCGTGGAACTACCCGCTGATGATGGCGATCTGGAAGATCGGTCCAGCGCTCGCAGCCGGCAACACCATCGTCCTCAAGCCGAGTGACACGACGCCGGCCTCGACGTCGCTGCTCGCCGAGATCGCCCAGGAGTTCTTCCCGGCGGGCGTATTCAACGTCGTCTGCGGAGACCGCGACACCGGCCGTGCGCTGGTGGCCCACCCCGTGCCGCAGATGGTCTCGATCACCGGCTCGGTCCGCGCGGGCATGGAGGTCGCAGCCGCTGCGGCCACCGACCTGAAGAAGCCGCACCTCGAGCTCGGCGGCAAGGCCCCGGTGGTCGTGTTCGACGACGCCGACCTGGAAGCCGCGGCCACGGCCATCGCCGAGGCGGGATACTTCAACGCCGGCCAGGACTGCACCGCGGCAACCCGCGTGCTCGTGCACCCCGGTGCCGCATCCGAATTCACCGCCGCGCTCACCGAGGCCGCGAAGGGCACGAAGGTCGGCCTACCGGACGACGAGGACACGTACTTCGGCCCGGTCAACAACGAGCGGCAGCTCGCCCACGTCGGCGGGTTCGTCGACGACCTGCCCGACCACGCCACCCTCGAGACCGGCGGGCACCGGGTCAGCGCGCTCGGGGACGGCTACTTCTACGAGCCCACCGTGCTGTCCGGGCTCCTGCAGGACGACCGCGCCAGCCAGGAGGAGATCTTCGGACCCGGTCATCACCGTCCAGAACTTCACCGACGAGGACGAGGCAGTCCGCTGGGCCAACGGGGTTCAGTACGGGTTGTCGTCGTCGGTCTGGACCAAGGACCACGGCCGCGCCATGCGGATGGCGAGGCGGCTCGACTTCGGGTGCGTCTGGATCAACACCCACATCCCGATCATCGCCGAGATGCCGCACGGTGGTTTCAAGCACTCCGGCTTCGGCAAGGACCTGTCCATGTACAGCCTCGAGGACTACACGCGCATCAAGCACGTCATGACCAACCTCGAGGCTTAGGAACGCCCCATGAGGATCCTGCTGGTGGGCGCGGGCGGCGTCGGGTCGGCGTTCTGCGCCATCGCGGCTCGCCGCGACTTCTTCGAGGCGATCATGGTGGCCGACTACGCGGTCGAGAGCGCGGAGCGGGCTGTCGCCGAGGTCGGAGACGAACGCTTCACCGCCGCACAGGTCGACGCATCCGATGCCGGATCGGTCGAGCGTCTCGCCCGCGAGTCCGGTGCCACGCACGTGATGAACGCCGTCGACCCGCGGTTCGTCATGCCGATCTTCGAGGGTGCGCTGGCAGCGGGTGCCGACTACCTCGACATGGCGATGAGCTTGTCGAAGCCTCACCCGGAGCGGCCGTATCCACTCACCGGCGTCAAGCTCGGCGACGAGCAGTTCGCTTCGGCCGACGCCTGGGAGTCGGCCGGGCGCCTTGCCCTCGTCGGCATCGGCGTCGAGCCCGGTCTGTCCGACGTCTTCGCCCGCTACGCCGCCGACCATCTGTTCTCGTCCATCGACGAGCTCGGCACCCGCGACGGCGCCAACCTCACCGTCGACGGCTACGAGTTCGCGCCGTCGTTCTCGATCTGGACGACGATCGAGGAGTGCCTCAACCCGCCGGTCATCTGGGAGGACGGCGAGTGGTTCACGACCGAGCCGTTCAGCGAGCCGGAGGTGTTCGACTTCCCCGAGGGCATCGGGCCGGTCGAGTGCGTGAACGTCGAGCACGAAGAGGTGCTGCTGATGCCGCGCTGGGTCGAGGCCAAGCGCGCGACGTTCAAGTACGGGCTGGGTGATGAGTTCATCGGCGTGCTCAAGACCCTGCACAAGATCGGGCTCGACTCGACCGAGAAGATCAAGGTCGGCGGTGTCGAGGTGAGCCCGCGCGACGTCGTGGCCGCGTGCCTGCCCAACCCCGCGACGCTGGGCGACAAGATGCACGGCAAGACCTGCGCTGGGCTCTGGGTCACCGGCACGGGCGAGGACGGCGAGCCCCGCTCGACGTACCTGTACCACGTCGTCGACAATGACTGGTCGATGAAGGAGTACGGCCACCAGTGCGTCGTGTGGCAGACGGCGATCAACCCGGTCGTCGCGCTCGAGCTGCTGGCGAACGGCACCTGGTCGGGCGCAGGCGTGCTCGGACCGGAGGCGTTCGACGCCGTGCCCTTCCTCGAGCTGCTCACCGACTACGGATCACCGTGGGGCCAGATGGAGGTCTGACCGGCCGGGCGGGGGTGCCGGGCCGCGGGCGGCGAGCGATACCGTGACCCCGTGCTGGGAGTCACCCGTGAGGACGCCGTCGTCGTGCTGGAGCTCCAGCGCGAAGAGCGTCGCAACGCCCTGAACCTCGAGCTCTGTCAGGAGATCCACGCGGCCGTCGACTCCGCTGTCGCCGACGGAGCACGGTCCATCGTCGTCACCGGTCAGGGCTCGGTGTTCTGCTCCGGCGCCGATCTCGGCGGGGTGTACGGGCAAGAATTCCTCGAGGCGCTCTACGGGATGCTGCACCACCTCACCCAGGTTCCGGTGCCGGTCGTCGCCGCCGTCAACGGGCCGGCCATCGGCGCCGGAACCCAGCTCGCCATGGCCTGCGACCTGCGCGTCGCCGACGAGACGGCCAAGTTCGCCGTTCCGACCGCCAAGAACGGCATGGCCGTCGACGCGTGGACGATCCGCACGCTCGCTCAGCTGGCCGGCACCGGACCGGCGCGTCGGCTCATGCTCGCCGCCGAGAGCCTCGATCGCGACGAGGCGCTCGGCACCGGACTGGCCGACCGGGCCGGCACCCTCGACGACGCGGTTGCCTGGGCGAGGGAGATCGCCACTCTCGCGCCGCTCACGCTCGCCCACAACAAGCTCATCCTGAACGGGGCGACGGATGCCGACGCCGAGTCGTCCTTCCGGGCCGTCTGGGTCAGCGAGGACGTCCGCGAGGCGGCGCTGGCGCGAGAAGAGAAGCGCACTCCGGACTTCAAGGGGCAATGACGTGTCGCTCGGGTTCGACCTGCTCGACCGTCATGTCGTGGACGGCCGGGGTGACGACATCGCCTGCACCGACGACACGGGCACGCTGACCTACGCGCAGCTGGTCGAACGGTCCGCCGCGCTCGCCGGTGGCTTCCGCGCGCTGGGCGTCGGTGCGGACGACGAGGTGGCGGTGCTGGTGGGGCCGGGGAACCTCCAGGTTCAGATCATCTGTGCCTGCGTCCGGCTCGGTGCCGTGCCGGCCGGACACGGCGACGTGCGCGTCGTGGAATCGTCCGACGGAGTCACGGTGCACACGGCCGACGAAGAGGTCGACCTGGCCCTCGTCACCAAGGTCGGCAAGACCGACCCCGCGCCATCGCTGCCGTCCGACCCGCCCGGGTACACCGGCCGAGTGCGCGAGGCGTTCGGAGACGTCGTCGAGTCACTTCTGGCCGGCACGCCCGTGACCTGACCGTCAGTGCAGGTGCTCGTCGAAGAATCCGAAGATGCGACGCCAGGCGTCGTCCGCTGTCGCTGGGTCGTGATGAAGACCGACCACCCGCTCGAGCACCGACAGCGGCCCCATGCGGTGGTCGTTCATGAACGAGTGACCGACACCGGGGTACTCCTTGACGTCGTATTCGACGCCTTGCGCCTCGAGGGTGCGGCCGAGCTTGGCGGCGGCGCCACGAAGGGTCAGGTCGCGTGCACCGTAGCTGGCCACGATCGGGCACGCGCCCTCCAGCACCTCGGACATGTTCTTCGGCTGGGGCGCGTAGTTGGGCGCGGCGGCGTCGAACCCACGGGTCGCCGCCAGGAGGGCGAAGCCGCCGCCCATGCAGAATCCGATCACGCCGACCGTGCCCGTGCAGTCGTCGCGGGCCGCGACGTAGGAACGAGTCGCCTCGATGTCGCCGAAGGCCGGGCCGTCGCCGCGGAGCAACGTGGCGAAGGTCGAGCGGAGGCACCGCACCGCACCGCCGTTGCTGAAGAGATCGGGTGCGACCGCCACGTACCCGGCGGCGGCGACGCGGTCGGCCTGCTCGCGGATGTCACGGTTGAGGCCGAGGGCCTCGTGAATCACGACGACGCCCGGCCACGGCCCGGAGCCGGTCGACGGGGTCGCGACGTAGGCGTCGAGCTCGGGCACGGTCGCGCCTCCGGGAACGGTGATCGACGGCATCGATGTCTCCCTCGTTCGGTCTAGAGCAGGACACTAGTGATGCTCAGATGGAGCTGTTCGGCGCCCTCGTCCTTCGTGCCGTCGTGTAAAGGTGGGGCCATGATCACCGTCGACCACCTCTCCAAGATCTACGGCGGCAACATTCGCGCCGTCGACGACATCACCTTCACCTGCCGACCCGGAGCCGTCACCGGTTTCCTCGGCCCCAACGGCGCGGGCAAGACCACCACCATGCGCGTCATCGCCGGCCTGACATCGCCGACCAGTGGCGACGCCACGGTGGCCGGTGTGCACTACCACGATGTCCCGAACCCCGGGACCCAGGTGGGCGTGCTCCTCGACGCGTCGGCGCAGCACGCCGGACGCACCGGACGCGAGATCCTCGCCATCAGCGCAGCGACGATGGGCCTGCCCACGTCGCGCATCGACGAGATGCTCGAGGTCGTCAGCCTGACCCCGGCCGAGTCAAGGCGTCGTGTCCGCAACTACTCGCTCGGCATGCGCCAGCGGCTCGGCATCGCCAACGCGCTGCTCGGTGACCCGAAGATCCTCATCCTCGATGAGCCCGCCAACGGGCTCGACCCGGCCGGAATCCACTGGATGCGCAGCCTGCTGCGCACCTACGCCGACCGCGGGGGCACGGTCCTGCTCTCCTCGCACCTGCTGCACGAGATCGAGGTCATCGCCGACGAGCTCATCGTCATCGGCAACGGCCGCATCGTCGCCCAGGGCACGAAGGCCGAGCTGCTGCAGAAGGCCGGCACGTACGTCCGAGCCGGCGACCCGTCGGCCCTGGCCAACGCCCTCACCTCGGCTGGCATCGCCTCGACGCCGGTCGGCGAAGGGTTGAACTCCGAGGCGTCCCCAGAACAGGTCGGCAAGGCCGCCGCGGCCGCCGGCGTCGCGCTCCTGGAGCTGCGTCAGGCCGACGGAGCGGGACTCGAGGAGATGTTCCTCGAGCTCACCGCCGAGACCCAGCGCGACGAGATCACCCCCGAAGGAGTCACGGCATGAGTACCGCCCACGTCGAGACCATCGACACCGCCCGTCCGGGCGTCCCGCTCGCGCGCACCGTCAAGGTCGAGCTGCGCAAGATGTTCGACACCCGCTCGGGGTTCTGGCTGATGGCCAGCATCGGGATCCTGGCCGCGCTCGCCACGATCGGCGTCATCCTTTTCCTTCCCGACGAGAGCCTGAACTACGGAGCGTTCGGCGCGGCGGTCGGCGTCCCGATCGCCATCCTGCTCCCGATCATGGCGATCCTGTCGGTCACCGGCGAGTGGAGCCAGCGCACCGGGCTGATCACGTTCACGCTGGTGCCGCATCGCAGCCAGATCATCCTCGCCAAGGCCATCGCCGCCGTGATCGCCGGCGTCGTCTCGGTGGTGATCGCCTTCGCCATCGCTGCGGTCGGCAACGTCGTCGGCTCGTCGATCAACGGCGTGGACGCCCGATGGGACACGACGATCGGCGACTTCCTGCACATCGTCCTGGCCAACATCCTGGGCCTGCTGGTCGGCTTCATGCTGGGCGTCCTGATCCGCAGCACTCCGGGCGCGATCGTGGCCTACTTCGTCTACTCGTTCGTGCTCCCGACGGTCTTCGGGGCTCTGGCCGCGTTCCAGGAGTGGTTCAGGGACATCCAGCTGTGGATCGACTTCGGCGCCGCACAGGCACCGCTGTTCGAGGACGGCCCGACCGGGGAGCAATGGGCCCAGATCGGCGTGTCCGGGACGATCTGGCTCGTCATCCCCATGGTGTTCGGCGTCTGGGCGGTTCTCCGCTCCGAGGTGAAATAGGTCAGACACCGCAGGTGGGAGAGAATGGCGACATGCGGAAGCGTGTCGCCATTCTCGGTTCCACGGGCTCGATCGGCACCCAAGCCCTCGAGGTCGTTGCCGCGAACCCGGACCGTTTCGACGTCGTGGCCCTCGCCGCCGGCGGTAACGATCCCGCCCTGCTCGCTCGTCAGGCCCTCGAGCACGAGGTCGAGGTGGTGGCCGTGGCCAGGGCGAGCGCGGCCCAGGACGTGCAGCTCGCGCTCTACACCGAGGCGAAGGGCCGTGGCTATGCCGAGGGCGACCACCGGATTCCGCGCATGGTCGCCGGCCCGCAGGCCGCCGTCGACGTGGCACGAACACCCTGTGACGTCGTCCTGAACGGCATGACCGGCTCGGTCGGTCTGGAGCCCACTCTGGCGGCCCTCGACACCGGAACCACGCTCGCGTTGGCCAACAAGGAGTCGCTCATCGTCGGCGGCGAGCTCGTCACCGGTGCGGCCAAGCCCGGCCAGCTCGTGCCGGTCGACAGCGAGCACTCGGCGCTGGCGCAGGCGCTGCGCGGCGAGAGCATCGACGACGTACGACGCCTCCTCCTCACGGCCAGCGGCGGCCCGTTCCGCGGCCGCGCCCGTGGCGAGCTCGCCGACGTCATGCCCGATGAGGCGATGGCGCACCCCACCTGGGACATGGGGCCGGTGGTCACCATCAACTCGGCGACGCTGGTGAACAAGGGGCTGGAGGTCATCGAGGCGCACCTGCTGTTCGACATCGGCTTCGACCGCATCGACGTCGTGGTGCACCCGACGTCCGTCGTCCACTCCATGGTCGAGTTCGTCGACGGCTCCACGATGGTGCAGGCGTCGCCACCGGACATGAAGCTGCCGATCGCGCTCGGTCTCGCGTGGCCCGAGCGGGTGCCGGGCGTGGCCCAACCGTGCGACTGGACCGAGGCCACCGCGTGGGAGTTCTTCCCGCTCGACGACTCCGCGTTCCCGGCCGTCCGCCTGGCGCGGCAGGCCGGCGAGTTCGGTCGGACGGCGCCGGCCGTGTTCAACGCCGCCAACGAGATCTGCGTCGACGCGTTCGTCGCCGGGGATTTGGACTTCCTTGGCATCGTGGACACGGTGGGAGCGGTGCTCGAGGAGCACACCTCGGACCCCGATGTCGCCCACGACGACCTGACGCTCGCCAGCGTGCTCGAGGCCGATGCCCGAGCGCGTGAGCGGGCGCGAGTGATGGTGGAGTCCAGGCAGGGGTCCCGAGCCCTGGGCGGGAGAGAGCAGAGATGAATGCACTGATCTACACGCTTGGCGTGGTGCTGTTCGTGCTCGGTGTCATCGTCTCCATCGCGCTGCACGAGGTCGGCCACATGTACCCGGCCAAGAAGTTCGGCATCAAGGTCACCCAATACTTCGTCGGGTTCGGCAACACGATCTGGTCCTTCAAGCGGGGCGAGACCGAGTACGGCATCAAGGCCATCCCGCTCGGCGGCTACGTCAAGCTCGTCGGGATGTTGCCCCCGGCTCGCAGCGAGGACCCGCACGAGGTGCGCGCCACGAACACCGGCCTGTTCACGCAGCTCGTCGCCGACGCACGTCACGCCGAGTACGAGCACGTCACCGACGACGATCTCGACCGGCTGTTCTACCGCAAGCCGTGGTGGCAGAAGCTGATCGTGATGTCGGGCGGCCCGATGGTCAACGTCGTCATCTCGGTGGTGCTGTTCTCGATCGTCATCATGGGCTTCGGCGTCCAGGAAGCCACCACGAAGGTCAGCGCCGTCTCCGACTGCGCGATCAGCGACGCCGAGGCCGGCCGCGCTTGCACCGACGCCGACCCCGTCACCCCGGCCCGCCTGGCCGGCATCCGGCCGGGCGACGAGTTCGTTTCCTTCAACGGCTCCCCGATCACGTCGTGGGCCCAGCTCACGAAGCTCATCCGGAGCAACGGCGACCGCGAGGCCACCCTCGTCGTCGAGCGTGACGGCCGCGAGGTGCAGGCCACGGTCGCCACGTCCGTCATCGCTCGCGCGTCGCTCGACGACCCGGAGCGCACTGAGAAGGTCGGCTTCCTCGGCGTCGAGCCCACGAGCGAGTACGTGCGGCACGGCCCCGGAACCGTCGTCGACATCATGGGCGACTACACCTCGGCCACCATCGGCGTCATCGTGCACCTGCCGCAGCGCATGGTCGACGTCACCAAGGCGGCGTTCGGCGCCGAGCGCAAGGCGGACGGCCCGATCAGCGTCGTGGGCGCGAGCCGCGTGGCCGGTGAGCTCGTCACGCTCGACGAACCCACGTGGGCGGAACGCGCCTCGCGCTTGCTCGCGCTGCTGGCGTCGCTCAACCTGTTCCTCGCGCTGTTCAACTTCATCCCGTTGCTGCCACTCGACGGCGGACACATCGCCGGCGCGCTCTGGGAGGCCGTGCGTCGTGGTTGGGCCCGTTTGCGTGGCTCGCCGGACCCGGGCTACGTCGACGTCGCCCGCATGCTTCCCGTCGCGTACGGCGTGGGCGCGCTCCTGCTCATCATGGGCGTGATCCTCATCTACGCCGACATCGTCAACCCAGTGAGGCTCTCATGAATTCACCCCACAAAACCGCTCGCGCCCTCCCGCTCCGAGGGGCATCTTGCGGCCGCGCTCGCGCTTTTGCGGGGGCCCCGAAATGACAGATCTGAATCTCGGCATGCCCGCCATGCCCCCGCCGGTGCTCGCGCCGCGTCGCAAGAGTCGCAAGATCAAGGTCGGCTCGGTCGACGTCGGTGGCGATGCCCCCGTCTCCGTGCAGTCGATGACCACCACGCTCACCAGCGACATCGACTCCACCCTGCAGCAGATCGCCGAGCTGACGGCGGCCGGTTGCGACATCGTGCGCGTGGCCTGCCCGAGTACCGACGATGCCGACGCCCTGCCGCAGATCGCGCAGCACTCGCAGATCCCGGTGATCGCCGACATCCACTTCCAGCCCAAGTACGTGTTCGCCGCGATCGACGCCGGCTGCGCCGCGGTTCGCGTCAATCCCGGCAACATCCGCAAGTTCGACGACCAGGTGGGTGCCATCGCCAAGGCTGCCGCCGACGCCGGCGTCTCGTTGCGCATCGGCGTCAACGCGGGCTCGCTCGACAAGCGACTGCTGGAGAAGTACGGCAAGGCGACGCCCGAGGCGCTCGTCGAGTCGGCCGTCTGGGAGGCGTCGCTGTTCGAGGAGCACGACTTCCACGACTTCAAGATCTCGGTCAAGCACAACGACCCCGTCATCATGGTGCAGGCCTACGAGATGCTCGCCGAGCGCGGCGACTGGCCCTTGCACCTCGGCGTCACCGAGGCCGGTCCGGCCTTCCAGGGCACCATCAAGAGCTCGGTGGCGTTCGGCCATCTGCTGGCCAAGGGCATCGGCGACACGATCCGCGTCTCGCTGTCCGCTCCGCCGGTCGAGGAGGTCAAGGTCGGACTGCAGATCCTGCAGTCGCTGAACCTGCGCGAGCGCAAGCTCGAGATCGTCTCGTGTCCGTCGTGCGGCCGCGCCCAGGTCGACGTCTACACGCTGGCCGACGAGGTCACCGCCGGGCTGGAGGGCATGGAGGTTCCGTTGCGGGTTGCCGTGATGGGATGCGTCGTGAACGGACCGGGGGAGGCCCGGGAGGCCGACCTCGGCGTCGCCAGCGGAAACGGCAAGGGGCAGATCTTCGTCAAGGGCGAGGTCATCAAGACCGTGCCGGAGAGCAAGATC
>CAWIWE010000042.1:0-75372 GCA_963839625.1 uncultured Actinomycetota bacterium
CACGTACTTCTCGATCGCCGATCCCCTGGAGGTCGAGCACCAGTACAGGGCTCGCAAGGGCGGCATCACCACCAACACCGTGACGTTCGCCGCCCCGTTGGTGCAGCGTGCCAATGACATCCCGACGGTCCACTTCAACTCCAACGACGGCGAGGCAGTGAACACCCGCTCGACGTGGTTCGACGGCGAGTTCGCCATCAAGGGCGGCTTGACCGACCAGAACAAGAACGGCTCGTTCGAGAACTGTGCTGGCGTCGGTCCCTTCGAGTCCGAGATGAGGGGCCGCGGCAACTATTCGTGGTCGTTCTCGAAGAAGGGCTTCAACCTGAAGTTCCCGAAGCTCGGCAATGAGGACAAGTACGACTTGTGCGGCATGGGCAAGAGCCGGAAGTGGGCCTTGATCGCCAATCACTACGACCGCTCCCTGTTGCGGAACTCCGCCGCCAACTTCGTCGGCGAGCAGATGGGCAACCTGGAGTACACGCCCAAGGAAGCCGGTCGACCTCTACGTCAACGGGTCGTACCGCGGCACCTACATGCTGATCGAGCGCGTCAACTTCGAGGGCGGCCGCCTCGACGAGGAGGAGCTGAAGTCCGACGATGACACTGCTGCGTTCTGCTCCAACCTGAACCATCCCGATCTCAGCGGCAGCTACCTGCTGGAGTGGGACTTCCGCAAGGGCGCCTACTGCAACTTCACGGCCGGAAGCCGCGGCTGGGTCGGCATCAAGGAGCCCGAGGACGAGGACTACTGCGGCAACAGGACAAGCGGATCAACGAGTATGTCGACACGCTGACGGCACCTGTTCGACGGCAGCGCCAACGACAACGACTGGAAGTCGAGCATCGACCTGGACTCCGCCGTCGACTACTACATCGCCATGGAGTACCTGAAGCCAGTGGACGGCAACATGTGGGCCAGCGTCTACATGTACAAGCCGCGCGGCGAGAAGATCCACTTCGGGCCGCTGTGGGACTTCGACCTCGCGACGGGTTCGGCTACTCGCGCCGGCAACTCGTGAGCTCGTCGGCTGGTACCTGCGCAACCCGCTGAAATCTCGGCCATGCAGTCCTCCAAGACGTGGTTCAACCGGTTCAACGAGAACCCACGTTCCGGGCGGCGGTGCGGGAGCGCTGGAACGAGGTCGACCAGGACATCAATGACGTGATCGCCTACCTGCGTCAGCAGGAAGGGCTCATCGACAAATCGGCAGAAGACAACTACCGGAAGTGGAGCCACGGCTCGAAGATCAGTGAGTACCAGGTGATCAAGAGCTCCTGGGGAGCGGACGTCGACTACCTCGTCAACTTCCTGGACAAGCGCTGGATCTGGATGAACGGCCAGCTCGACAACGCAGCCGGCTGAGCATTTGACTCGATTCCGCGCCGCTGGGGGTCGTGGACCGCTACATTCCGGCCATGACTCCCACGCGGGCTGCGGCATGCCTGGCAACGCTCGTCCTGCTCACGGGGTGCACATCAGGGGACGAGGACGGTCCGCCGCCTGAACCGGACCTGTCCACCGTTCGCGAGGCGGCCTGGTCCGTCACGGCCGAACAGATCGCCGGCGAGAAGGGCGCGACGATGGCGACGATCGGCGGCTTCCAGTCGGTCGACTCGGTGAACTCCGGAGGCCTGGTGGTCTCGGCGGCCGACAGCGAGAAGAAGCTGACGGTCGCCGGTATCGACGCGAAGTCGGGCGAGATCGCCTGGCGTCGCGTGTTGCCCTTGACCGAGGACTACTCGGCGTCCTGCCAGGACGACGACGGGGGACCGCTGGTCGCGTGCTCCGTCCACGACTTCGATGCCAAGACGCACGAGATCGTGCTCATCGACGACCGCACCGGCAAGATCCGGAAACGCCTGGAGATCGATTCTGAACAGTCCTTTGCCGTCAGCGGCGACCAGCTGTACGTGACGTCCTTCCTGCCCAAGGAGAAGGACGCCAGGCTCGATGTCGAGGTTGAGCGCCGGTCGATCAAGACCGGAAAGGTCGCCTGGCGGCAAGAGAGTGCGTTCGCCATCGAGGGTTGGGGCCACGACGGCGGCCAAGGGCTCGACATCGGGGCGCAGCGCGTCGCTGCCTACTCCGCCTCCTGGGAGGTCATCGTCGATCGGCAAACGGGACGCATGCTGAACCGGTCGGACGACGGACGATTCGAGCAGTCGCTTTCCGGCGGCGGCTGGTTGGTGACCGACAGCGGCGACGGAACCGATGACGAGTCCGTGGCGACCCTGTTCGACCCGTCGGGTGAACCGGTGGCCGAAGATCTCACCTCTGCCTATCTCTGGCCCGATCATGGCGATACTCGGCTGGTGTCGATCGGTCGACACCTTCGTGAGCAGGCCACCGGCCGAAGTCTGTTCGAAGCCCCGAAAGATCAGCAGATCCTCGCGTTCACCGACGGAGGTCGCGCGGTCGTGACCGAACCCGCCGGGAGCGACCACGGTGAGGACGAGGAGCTGACCTACCAGGTGTGGGATGCCGACCCAGCGAAGCGACGTGGCACCGTGAGCGTCAAGGCGGACGAGCTGAGCGACAGCCTGGGCAGTGGCAAGGGCGTCTTCCTGGTCACCACGCGCTACGACGAGAAGGCCGACAAACCCGTTCCGTCGTCGCTGCACGTCGTCGACACCAGCAAGGGGAGCCTCGTGGCGTCCATCGACCTCGGCTGGACGGTTGACATCTTCGACCGGCCGACGGCGATCCGCACGAGCGCGGGAGCCGCGATCACCGGCGGGGGCGGGGTCAAGGGCTTCGTGCCGCGCCCGTGAGCGCGACCGCGATTTGAATACGGCGCCCGGACCGGCGTAGACTTGCCTGTCGGCTGTTCAGCCGCGTCTTTCCCTGTCCCGCACTTGATGGGGCCCGTATCCAGCGGGCGGGACGTGCGCGCCCCAAGGGAAGCGGTAGAGAGCGGCCGGTACAGACGAAGCGAGCGAAGAAGAGGTTATGGCGAAGAAGGAAGGCGTCATCGAGATGGAGGGCGCCGTTGTCGAGGCGCTGCCCAACGCGATGTTCCGGGTGGAGCTGGCCAACGGCCACAAGGTCCTCGCGCACATCAGCGGAAAGATGCGCCAGCACTACATCCGCATCCTCCCGGAGGACCGGGTGGTGGTGGAGCTGTCGCCCTACGACCTCAGCCGCGGTCGCATCGTCTACCGATACAAGTAGGCCAAAAAGTGAATACAACACCCACGCAACGAGACCGGAAGTAGAGCTCCATGAAGGTCAATCCGAGCGTGAAGAGGATCTGCGAGAAGTGCAAGGTGATTCGTCGCCACGGCACGGTCAGGGTGATCTGCGAGAACCCACGACACAAGCAACGGCAGGGCTAGACCTCTTCACCAGCACCACCAACGTTTGACGGCTCACCTGGAACGCATCAGGTGCCACCCCCGGCGCAGAGGCCGGGGCCCGACTGGAGGCAGTCGGGACGCCCCAGACGCCGATACCTCTGCCGAACGGAAGGAACTGCCTACATGGCACGCCTCATCGGAGTAGACCTCCCGCGCGACAAGCGCATCGAGGTCGCTCTCACGTACATCTTCGGGATCGGTCGCACCCGAGCCCAACAGACTCTCGCCGCCACCGACGTCAGCCCCGACCTCCGGGTCCACGAGCTGAACGACGACCAGCTGGTGGCGCTCCGCGACCACATCGAGGCCAACTACCAGACCGAGGGCGATCTGCGCCGCGAGGTCACGGCCGACATCCGCCGCAAGATGGAGATCGGCAGCTACCAGGGTCGCCGCCACCGCGCGCACCTGCCCGTCCGTGGCCAGCGCACCAAGACCAACGCCCGCACGCGCAAGGGTCCCAAGCGCACCGTCTCCGGAAAGAAGAAGGCCGTCTGACATGCCCCCCAAGACCACTACTGGCGCCAAGAAGACGCGCCGCAAGGTGAAGAAGAACGTCGCTCAGGGCGAGGCCCACATCAAGAGCACGTTCAACAACACCCACGTCACGATCACGGACCCCGCAGGGGCCGTCATCGCCTGGGCCTCCGGCGGAACCGTCGGGTTCAAGGGCTCGCGCAAGTCCACGCCGTTCGCCGCAGGCATGGCCGCTGAGTCGGCCGGCCGTCAGGCGATGGAGCACGGGATGAAGAAGGTCGACGTCTTCGTGAAGGGCCCCGGTTCGGGCCGCGAGACGGCGATCCGGTCGCTCAGCGGCGTCGGCCTCGAGGTCGGCACCATCTCTGACGTCACCCCCAGCCCGCACAACGGCTGCCGCCCACCGAAGCACCGGAGGCTCTGAACATGGCTCGCTACACCGGCCCCCTCACGAAGAAGTCGCGCCGTCTCGGTGTCGA
This sequence comes from uncultured Actinomycetota bacterium, assembly GCA_963839625.1. Lineage (GTDB taxonomy): Bacteria > Actinomycetota > Actinomycetes > Propionibacteriales > Nocardioidaceae > Aeromicrobium. The sequence goes on from CAWIWE010000042.1 coordinate 4,317, forward strand.
TCTCGTCGGTGGAGACGCCGCCTTCGAGCGTCGTCCCTACCCGCCCGGCATGCACGGACGCGCCCGCGTCAAGGAGTCCGAGTACCGCACGCAGCTGCAGGAGAAGCAGAAGGCTCGCTACACCTACGGCGTGCTCGAGAAGCAGTTCCGCAAGTACTACGAGGCTGCGCACCGCAAGCCCGGCAAGACCGGCGACAACCTGCTCTCGCTCCTGGAGAGCCGTCTCGACAACGTCGTCTACCGTGCCGGCCTCGCCCGCACGCGTCGGCACGCACGCCAGCTCGTGACCCACGGACACTTCGTGGTCAACGGCGTCAAGACGAACATCCCGTCGTTCCAGGTGAGCAAGCACGACATCATCGACGTCAAGCAGAAGTCGCTGGAGTCGACGCCGTTCATCGTCGCGCGGGAGACCCACGACAAGGACACCGTCCCGGCGTGGCTCGACGTCTCACCTGATCGCGGACGCATCCTGGTTCACCAGAACCCCGTCCGTGAGCAGATCACCATCCCGATCCAGGAGCAGCTGATCGTGGAGTTCTACTCCAAGATCTAGTGCTCTGAGCAACACACAACGCATCATCAACCCGGTCCTTCAAATAGTGGTGGGATCGGAAAGGAAGAAAACATGCTGATCGCCCAGCGCCCCGTCCTGTCCGAAGAGGTCGTCGACGACTACCGTTCGCGGTTCGTCATCGAGCCTCTCGAGCCGGGATTCGGCTACACCCTCGGCAACTCGCTGCGTCGCACGCTGCTGTCGTCGATCCCCGGTGCCGCCGTCACGTCCATCAAGATCGATGGCGTCCTGCACGAGTTCTCGACCGTTCCCGGCCTCACCGAGGACGTCACCGAGATCATCCTGAACCTCAAGGACCTCGTGGTCTCCTCCGAGAACGACGAGCCGGTCGTGATGTACCTGCGCAAGTCCGGCAAGGGTGCGGCCACCGCGGCCGACATCGAGCCGCCGGCTGGCGTCGAGGTGCACAACCCCGACCTCCACGTCGCCACCCTCAACGAGAAGGGCACCCTCGAGATCGAGCTCGTCGTCGAGCGCGGCCGCGGCTACGTCTCGGCCACGCAGAACAAGACCGGCGAGGAAGAGATCGGCCGCATGCCCGTCGACTCCATCTACTCGCCGGTGCTCAAGGTGACCTACAAGGTCGAGGCCACCCGTGTCGAGCAGCGCACCGACTTCGACAAGCTCGTCATCGACGTCGAGACGAAGAAGTCCCTGCTGCCGCGTGACGCCATCGCGTCGGCCGGCTCCACGCTGGTGGAGCTGTTCGGTCTGGCTCGTGAGCTCAACGTCGAGGCCGAGGGCATCGACATCGGCCCGTCGCCGGTCGATGAGCAGCTCGCTGCGGACCTCGCACTGCCGATCGAGGACCTCAACTTCACGGTCCGCTCGTACAACTGCCTCAAGCGCGAGGGCATCCACTCCGTGGGTGAGCTCATCACGCGCTCGGAGCAGGACCTGCTCGACATCCGCAACTTCGGTTCCAAGTCCATCGACGAGGTCAAGGCCAAGCTGGCGGAGATGGGCCTGGCCCTCAAGGACAGCCCCGCCGGCTTCGACCCGGCCGCTGCCATCGAGGCGTACGACGAGGACGCCAGCTTCGCCGAGGACGAGCAGTACTGACCAGTCGCACCGTGTCGTCTCCAGACGGCACCGATCGCTGAATTTGGAGAGAACATGCCCACGCCCACCAAGGGAGCACGCTTCGGCGGCAGCCCCTCGCACCAGCGCCTGATCCTCGCCAACCTGGCGCAGGCGCTGTTCGAGAACGGCCGGATCACCACCACGGAGGCCAAGGCCCGACGCCTGCGTCCGTATGCCGAGCAGCTGATCACGAAGGCCAAGATCGACACGGTGGCGAACCGCCGCCAGGTCGTGAAGGTCATTCGTGACCAGGATGTCCTGCACACGCTGTTCACCGAGATCGGGCCGTCCATGTCGACCCGTCCGGGTGGCTACACGCGCATCACGAAGATCGGTCCGCGCAAGGGCGACAACGCCCCGATGGCCGTCATCGAGATCGTGGAGTCCAAGGAGTTCGCGGCCCAGAACCAGACGCCGAAGAAGCCGGCCAAGAAGGCTGCTCCCAAGGCCGACGAGCCGGTCGACGAGACCGTCGAGGACGAGGCCGTCGCCGAGACCAGCGAGGTCGCGGACGAGTCGCCCGAGGCTGAGGCCGAGGTCGCTGAGCCAGAGGCCGACGTCGCTGAGCCGGAGGCCGAGGTCACCGAGGAGCCGGCCGACGAGCCGGTCGCCGAGGCCGACGTCGAGGAGGCCGCCGACGAGGTCGCCGAGTCGATCGAGAACGAGTCAGAAGCCGACAGCGAGAAGAAGTAGCGTCCACCTGTCGACGGCCCGGTATCCCTCAGGGGTGCCGGGCCGTCGCGATCATCTCGTCGATGATCGCTCCGGCCACGTCGCGCGGCCGTCCGTGGGCCGGGCAGTGGTGAATCCTGACGTTGGCCTGGACGTTGACCTCCAGGACCACGGCTCCGTCGGCAGATGTGATGTCCGGCGTCAGAAGGTCGACACCGGCCACACCCAGACCGGGGATGGCTCGTGCCGCGTCGACCGCCATGGTCATGAGGTCAGGGTGGGCCAGCTCCGTCACGTCCACGCTCTCTCCACCGAGACCCACATTGGCCATGCCGTTGACGACGACGACCTCGTCGGCGGCCGGGGTGTCATCGACCGTGCGTCCCTGGCGTGCCAGCAGAGCCAGGTCGACGACGATCGGCAACTTCCGCAGGTTGGCCTGCTGGGCGCGCCACGCCTGCTTCTCGGCGACCAGCTCGGTGATGCTTCGCCCTCCGTCACCGACCACGTGTGCATGGATGCGCGTGGCCGCGGCCGCGACCCGGCTGCCGATGACGTAGGCACGGATGTCGATTCCGTCGACTTGCTCCTCCAGCACGAACGAGGGGTTCTTCCCCGCCTCGGCTTCTGCTACCAGCCACGCAGTTCGGAGGTCCTCCTCTGACGTGATTCCCGTCGTGATGCCCCGTCCGCCGGCCCCCCGCGAGGGCTTGAGGACGTGGGGTCGGCCGTCGGCTCGCAGGTGGGTCAGCGCATCGTCGAGCTGACCAGGGCCCACGGTGATGCCGGCCGGAATCGGCACATTCGCGGCATCGAGCATCCGCTTGGTCATGTCCTTGGACATGGAGACGTCCAGCGCCTCACGGCTCACCAGGGTGGGCACCCATCCGGTCATCCCGCCGACGGGAAACCGCTCGTCGTAGAAGTACGTGGTCCCGCCGATCTTCTTGATCGAGAGGTCACGATCGGCGGCCGCGCGCCGGATGAGGTCGAGGTGTCCGGCGCGGTCCGTGATCGTCTGCCGACCCCCGGGGACGTCAGGGATGACCTCCCGGACGAATCGTTCGACGGGCGCGAAGCTTGGGACCGTCCTGGGGGACAGTTCGGCGCGCTTCGCCCTGGACCACCGCATGGTTACGGGCGGTGGACTGCCAGGACCCGGAAGCTCTGCTCGGCGGCCATGCGGTCGGTGGGCCAGCCCTGTTCGATGAGCCAACGCTGCAATGAGTCGGCGCCGAGGTTCTTGCCGACGACCAGGTGGGCGCGGCCCTTCGGGGTCAGACGCGGAAGCCAGTGCAGCAACATCTTGTGCAGGGCGGCTTTGCCGACGCGGATGGGTGGGTTCGACCAGATGGCGTCGAACATCACGTCGTCGGGCACGTCGTCAGGCAAAGCGGCATTGACGTCGACGCCCATCGATTCCGCATTGAGCCGAGTGAGCTCGACAGCTCGTTCGTTGACGTCGGTGGCCCACACCGTGCTGTCGGGTGAGGCGATCGCGATGGAGCAGGCGATCGGTCCCCATCCGCTCCCGAGATCGAGCACGGTGGTGTTCTTCGGCGGTGGAGATGTCTGGCGCAGCAGGATGGCCGTCGCCTTGTCCAGCCCTTCGCCGGCGAACACACCGCTCGACGTCGCGAGCTCGAGGTCGTTGCCCCACGCGGAGAACCGGACGCGGCGGCGTCGCTCCTCGGCGGTGGGTTTGTTGCTGAAATAGTGTTCGGTCACAGGGGTTTGACCTGCTTGGCGAACATCCGCGTCTCGTCCCAGGTGGCCGGCATGGGTCCATTGTCGCACTGGTGACCGCGTGATGGTTAATGCCCGCGGCGGCGTCTCGCCTGGGACGCCCGAGCGGCCAGTGCATCGTCGGGCGGATAGACGACCTCCTCGAGCACCAGACCGTGCGCCGGCATGACGCGGATCCGGGCGTCGCGGACGGCGGACGCGAGCACGGACGCGGCCCAGTCGGGGGCGAACCGGTGCTCGCCCACGGCGACGAGCGTGCCCATGAGGGAGCGGACCATCGAGTGGCAGAACGCGTCGGCGCGGACCGTCGTCTCCAGCAGGCCGTCCTGGCGTTCGCAGCGGAACGCGAGGAGGGTCCGGATGGTCGTCGCTCCCTCACGCTTCTTGCAGAAGGCCGCGAAGTCATGCTCGCCGAGCAAGTGCTCCGCGGCGGCATTCATGGCGTCGACGTCGAGCTCGCGCGGCCAGTCGACCACATGGCCGCGGGCGAGCGGGTCGCTCGGTCCTCGGTCGCGCATCCGGTACACGTAGCGCCGCTCGAGGGCGGAGAAGCGGGCGTCGAATCCCGGCGGTGCCGGTGCGAGGGAACGGAGTCCGATGTCGTCGGGCAACAGGCTCCGCAGGCGCCGGGCGAGGGCCTCGACGTCGACGGAGTCGTCGAGGTCGACGTGAGCCACCTGGCCGCGCGCGTGCACGCCTGCGTCGGTGCGTCCGGCACAGGTCAGGGGAACAGGAGTCTCCAGGCTCAGGATGGTCGCGACCGCCGCCTCCACCTCACCCTGGACGGTGCGCGTGTCGGGTTGCGCCGCCCACCCGTGGAACCGGGCGCCGTCGTAGGAGAGGTCGAGCCGCAGCCGCACGTCAGGTCCAGGTGTTGAACGACAACAGGCCGATCCAGGCGCCCACCGCGACCAGGGCGACGTACACGAGCTTCCAACGGACGCCACCGGACGTCGGACGCTCCGTCATGTACTCGCGCAGCCAGGAGGAACCGAACCACAGCAGCAACGCGGGGAGGGCCATCAGCTCGAACATGATGCCCGGGACCAGCCAGCCCATGACGATGTCGTCCTCGGCGAGGGCGTACTCGAGGAAGTTCCATCCGAGCGAGCCGAACAGCAGGAACCACATCAGCAGCAGCAGCGTGGGCGCCTTGATCCACAGGGCGAGGCCGGAGGCGGCGAATGTCGCCAGCAGGAGCAAAGGGATGCCGACGCTGAGCAGCGTGGACGCCCCCGCAGGGCATGGCTGGACCGGCACGTACGGGCCGCCGGTGGCGCAGGCTCCGCCGATGTCCATGATCGCGCGCATGCCGAGGTAGGTCCACGCGAGGCCGACGCCCACCAGGGCGACGGACACCGCGAGGCCGCCGATGCGGGTCAGGGGCAGCCCCTGCGGAGGCGCCGGCGAGACGGCCATGGGGCCGTGCCTACGCCCAGCGCTTGGCGGCGGGGGTGAACTCGAGCTGGCGCTCGCCGGTGTAGATCTGCTTCGGGCGCGCGATCTTCTGGTCCTCGTCGTCGACCAGCTCGAGCCACTGGGCGAGCCAGCCGGCCGTGCGCGGGATGGCGAACAACACCGTGAACATCTCGGGCGGGAACTCCAGCGCCTCGTAGATGAGTCCGGAGTAGAAGTCGACGTTCGGGTACAGCTTGCGCTTGACGAAGTACTCGTCCTCGAGCGCGATCTTCTCCAGCTCCTGGGCGATCTCCAGCAGCGGGTTGACGCCGGTGACCTCGAAGACGTCGTCGCAGGCCTTCTTGATGATCTTGGCGCGCGGGTCGTAGTTCTTGTAGACGCGGTGACCGAAGCCCATGAGGCGCTCGTCGCCGTTCTTGACGCCCTCGATGAACTCGCCGACGTTGTCCTTGCTGCCGATGCGCTTGAGCATCCTGAGCACGGCCTCGTTGGCGCCACCGTGCAGCGGGCCGTACAGCGCGGCGATGCCGCCGGACACGGCCGAGTACGGGTCGACCTGGCTGGAGCCGATCGAGCGCACGGCGTTGGTGGAGCAGTTCTGCTCGTGGTCGGCGTGCAGGATGAACAGCACCTCGAGCGCCTGCGCGAGCCGGGGGTCGGCGTTGTACTCGCGCTCGCTCATCTTGAACAGCATCGAGAGGAAGTTCTCGGTGTAGGTGAGGTCGTTGTTCGGGTACACGTACGGCTTCCCCTGCGCGTGGCGGAAGGCCCACGCGCCGAGGGTCGGCATCTTCGCGATCATGCGGACGATCTGCTCGTGCCTGACGCCCTCGTCCTTGATGTCGCGTGACTCCGGGTAGAACGTCGAGAGCGCCGCGACGCTCGACAGCAGCATGCCCATCGGGTGTGCGTCGTAGCGGAAGCCCTGCATCAGGCTCTTGAGGTTCTCGTGGACGAACGTGTGGAAGGTGATCTCGTGCACCCACTCGTCGTGCTGGGCCTCGGTGGGCGGCTCGCCGTGGATGAGCAGGTAGGCGACCTCAAGATACGTCGATGACTCGGCCAGCTGCTCGATCGGGTAGCCGCGGTACTCCAGGATGCCCTCGTCGCCGTCGATGAACGTCACTGCGCTGCGACAGGACGCGGTGTTGGTGAACCCGGGGTCGTAGAGGGCGATGCCCGCCTCGTCGTCGGTCTTGCCGATCTTGCCCAGGTCGGCGGCGCTGACGGTGCCGTCGGTGATGGGAAGCTCGTATTCGTCGCCGGTGCGGTTGTCGCGCACGGTGAGCGTCGGGTTGTCGGTCACGATGGATCTCCTGTGCCGGTCCGTTGTTTCCGGCGTGGCTGCGCCGGTTTATTCGGGATTTTTCGCGGGGTTCCCGCGAGCCGTTCCAACCTAGTGCGGGCTTTCGGATCATGCACGGAGGGGGTCCGGCTGGCGGTCGCCGTTTTGACCGCGGGGGCGGCTGCCGGTTAGTCTTGTACGTCGTCGTACCTCGCGGAATCACGCTCAACCCGTGACGCTGCGCCACTCGCGACCAGCACGAATTCCCGATCGAACCAGCCCAGAACGAATATGAGAAGGTCACGCCGTGCCCACGTACAGCCCGAAGCCTGCTGACATCACCCGTCAGTGGCACGTCATCGACGCCGACGACGTCGTTCTCGGCCGTCTGGCCGTCCAGGCCGCCACGCTGCTGCGCGGCAAGCACAAGCCGACCTATGCCCCTCACGTCGACGGTGGCGACTTCGTCATCATCGTCAACGCCGACAAGGTCTCGCTGTCGGGCCAGAAGCGCACCGACAAGCTGGCGCACCGCCACAGCGGGTACCCGGGCGGACTCAAGACCATCGCCTATGGCGACCTGCTCGACAAGGACGCCCGCAAGGCCATCGAGAAGTCGGTCCGGGGCATGCTGCCCAAGAACCGTCTGGGCCGCCAGCTCATCAAGAAGCTGAAGGTCTACGCCGGCCCCGAGCACCCGCACGCCGCCCAGAAGCCCCAGCCGTTCGAGATCAAGCAGATTTCCCAGTGACGACAGAAGAGACCACCGTGGCAGACACCGAAACCCCCGCGAACGACACCGCGACCGACGCTGACGTCGAGACCGAGGTCGAGACGGACGCCGACGGCGTCTACACGTCCGAGACGAGCCCGTCGGCCGACATGCCCGACAAGCCCGCGACGATCGCTCCTGCCGCGGCCACCGGCCGTCGCAAGGAGGCCATCGCCCGGGTCCGCATCGTGCCGGGCACCGGTGCGTGGACGGTCAACGGCAAGCCGCTGGAGGAGTACCTCCCGAACAAGCTGCACCAGCAGATCGCCAAGGAAGCGTTCGCCGAGACCGGCCTCGACGGCCGGTTCGACGTCGTCGCCCGCGTCACCGGCGGTGGCATGACCGGCCAGGCCGGTGCGCTCCGCCTCGGTGTCGCACGTGCCCTCAACGCGGTCGATGAGGAAGCCAACCGCCCGGTGCTCAAGAAGGCCGGACTGCTCACTCGTGACTCGCGCATCAAGGAGCGCAAGAAGGCCGGCCTCAAGAAGGCACGGAAGGCTCCCCAGTACAGCAAGCGCTGACCCCATCGTGGGCCGCATCTTCGGCACCGACGGGGTCCGCGGGCTCGCCAATCGCGACCTGACGGCCGAGCTCGCGCTCGACCTCTCGGTGGCCGCTGCCCACGTGCTCGGCGAGGCCGGTGCCTTCGCCGACCAGCGACCGACCGCCGTCGTCGCTCGCGACCCGAGGGCCTCGGGCGAGTTCCTCGAGGCCGCGGTCGTGGCCGGGCTCGCGTCCGCCGGGGTCGACGTCCACCGACTCGGCGTGGTGCCCACCCCCGGAGCGGCCTTCCTCACCGCCGAGCTCGCCGCCGACATGGGCGTGATGATCTCGGCCAGCCACAACCCGATGCCCGACAACGGCATCAAGTTCCTGTCGCGCGGCGGGCACAAGCTCGATGACGACATCGAGATCCTCATCGAGAACCGCCTCGAGGAGCCGTGGGCCCGGCCCACCGGCGCCGAGGTCGGCCGCATCGGCGACAGCCGCGCCGGCGTCACCACGTACGTCAAACACCTCGTCGACTCTGTTCCCTCCGACGACGGTGAAGGGCGGCTCGACGGCCTCACGGTCGTCCTCGACTGCGCCAACGGCGCCGCATACCAGGTCGGGCCGGACGTCTTCAACCGACTCGGCGCCACCGTGCTGGCCATCCACGACGAGCCCGACGGCCTCAACATCAACGCCGGATGCGGGTCCACCCACATGGGCGACCTCCAGAAGGCCGTGGTCGAGCACGGCGCCGATGCGGGGTTCGCGTTCGACGGCGACGCCGACCGGTGCCTCGCCGTCGATGCCGGAGGCAACGTCGTCGACGGGGACCAGATTCTCGCCATGCTCGCGCTGTCAGCGCGGGACGAGGGCCGGCTGCACGACGACACCGTGGTCGCCACCGTGATGAGCAACCTGGGCTTCGTGCAGGCCATGCGAGAGGTGGGCATCACCGTCCTGCAGACGTCCGTGGGTGACCGCTACGTGCTGGAGGCGATGCGGGCCGGATCGTTCACCCTGGGTGGCGAGCAGTCCGGGCACGTCATCATGAGCGACTTCGCCACCACCGGCGACGGCGTGCTCACGGCCGCCCACATCGCCGCCCGCATGGCCGTCACGGGCCGCCCGCTCGCCGACCTTGCCGCTGTCATGATCCGTCTGCCGCAGGTTCTCCTGAACGTCCCCGACGTCGACAAGACGCGAGCCGCCACCGATCCGGTGCTGCAGGGTGAGGTCGCTGCGGCCGCGGCCCGACTCGGTGACTCCGGTCGCGTGTTGCTGCGTGAGTCCGGCACCGAGCCACTGGTGCGGGTGATGGTCGAGGCGCCGACCGCCCAGCTCGCCCAGGAGGTCGCCGAGCACCTGGCCGGAGTGGTGCGCGCGACCCTGGCCCTATGATCACGCTGACCACCACCGTCGTCGCGCGAATCGCCTGCGTCATCGCCGTCGTGCTCGCAGTGGTGGCCCTGCTGGTTCAGGATCACGCTTCTGCTCCGACCGCCTCACAGGCGTCCCCGACCCCGACAGCCGAGCCACCGCGCGACCCGCCTCCGCTCCGCCCCGAACCCGAGGAGGTGGCCGCCGCGCGCAAGGTCGAGGATCGGGTGCGGGCGCGCTTGCGAGAGGTCTCCCAGCGAGCCCATGTCGCGGTCAGCCTCCGCGACGAAGAGTCGAAGGACACCTTCAACTACGGATCGGACCGATTCCCCACGGCGAGCGCCGTCAAGATCCATTTCGTCGCGCTGATGTCGTGGCGGGCCGAGCAGAGCGGTGCCGGTCTCACCGCCACGCAGCGCCAGGACATCGAGCAGATGCTCGTCCGCAGCGAGAACGATCCCGCCAACCGCGCGTACACCGCGTTGGGTGGGCCGGCCGGGGTCGAGCAAGGTCTGGAGAGGGCGTTCGGTTCATCCCGCATCGAGGTGGGCGAGCAGTTCCGCTGGGGTCATTCCATGACGAGGCCTCGCGCCGTCGTCGCCCTGCTCAGAGAGGTCCTGGACACCGATCACCGTGAGTACGCGCTGATGCAGGATGCCATGGCGCGCGTGGTCCCCGAGCTGCGGTGGGGCATCCCCGTGCTGGCCGACCCTGGAACGGCTGCGCAGGTGAAGGTTGGCTTCGTTCAGGATCCGGACGGCTGGGTCGTCAACAGCTCGGGGCGGGTCATCGTCGACGACTCGCCCGTGCTCATCTCGGTCATGAGTGATCGGAACGCCACGCTCGAGAGCGGGATCGCGACCGTCGAGGAAGTGGCTCGGCTGGTCGAGGACGTCGTACGGGCCGAGCGTGCCAAGCGCAAGGCTCAGCAGAGAGCGTTGCCGCTCTTGTCCTTGCTTCGACGTAGTGCCGCCCACGTCGCCTGAGTCATCGAGCCGCTGGCGAACAGCTTCTGGTCGGACTGGAACGCCTGCACCGCTGTGACCGTCTTGGGGCCGTACGGATCACCGTCGATCTTCGGCTTGAAGAATCCGAGCTCCTTGAGCATCCGCTGGAGATCGCCGATCGCGAGCAGGGTGGTGACGTTGCCGTTCGTCCCTGAGCCCGAGTTGAGGACCGGCGGCGTCAAGGGGGCCTTGCAGATGCAGAAGCTGGGCCCGACCTTGTCGGCTTCCATCTGGTGCAGCACCGCCCCCACGTCACCGGTCTTGACCCGTGCCTTGCAGGCCGCGGCGAGCGTCTCGAAGGGTCCGACATAGGCGACGCGCCGGACGCCTTCGGACGTGTACCTCTCGCACGAGGCGTTGGCGTCGAGGAACTTGCCGTTGTCTTCCTTGGCGGCAGCCTTCTCGACGTCCGAGTCCGTGGATGGGGTGGTGCTCCGGGCGAGCTCGACGATGAAGCTCCCGTCGCACTTGATGTTGGTCGAGCCTTCCGCTGCGGTGGACTTCTTCGCCGGGGTCGGAGTGGGCGACTCCGCCGGTGCCGACGCAGCCTTCTTCTCCTCGGGCGGCCCCGACTTCGTGACGGCGACGGTCGTGCCCAGCAGGAGCACGGTCAGGACGCCGATGACGCCCGCGGCGACGACGATCCACGTCGTGCCGAAGCCACTGGGGTCGAGTGGCGGCGGGGAGTCGACAGTGGGCGTCCGGGTGGCGCCGGGTCGATCGGTCATGACGGTACTGCTCCTTGGGGAGCCGGGGTGGACCCCTCATTGTGCCTTCGGGGGGGCGAGGTTGACCCCTTATTGTGCCGAATTCAGGGCCCAATCGACCACTGGGGCCCGCTCTTGGTGCTGCAACGCCGCTTAGCATCGACTCGTGACGACGACCGAACGCGTCGACCTCGACGATGACGAGGCCTTCGCCACCTTCCATGACGTCTACACGCAGGCCCGCGATCGGGACGTCGACCAGCCGTACTCGGCGACGGAGAAACGGGTCGGGATGCGCCCGGACGAGTACGTGGACAAGGTCGTGCTGCTCGCGCGCGACGACGACGGCACGCCGGTGGCCGGGGGGACGGCCGAGCTGCCCCTGCGCGACAACACTCGTTTCGTCTACGTCGACGTGTTCACCGCGCCGGAGCACCGTCGCCGAGGCCATGGTGCGTCGGTGATCGAGGACATCGCGGAGATCGGCCGGGACGCCGGCCGCTCGGTCCTGTACGGGGAGGCGGTCTGGGAGCTGGAAGCCGTGGACCCCGTTCCGCAGGCCTTCTCCGAAGCGGTCGGGTTCCGTCTCGATCTCATGGACGCGATGCGTGAGCTCCCGCTGCCGGCCACGCTCCCTGCTCTGGAGGTCGCCGACGGGTACGCGGTCCACTCCTGGCGGGGCGTGTGCCCCGAGGAGTGGGTGCAGGGCTACGTCGACGTCCGGCAGCTGATCAACGAGGAGGCGCCGGGCGGAGAGGCCGATCTGGAGAATGAGTTCTGGGACGTCGCCCGCGTCCGTGCCGAGGAGCAGCAGTGGGACGCGCAGGGTCGCACGCCGCAGGTGAGCATCGCGGTCAGCGACGACGGCGAGGTCGTCGGACACACCCAGCTGTTGTTCCCGGCCGACGGCGTCGAGGTGTACCAGTGGGACACCCTCGTGCTGCCGCTCCATCGCGGCCATGGGCTCGGGCTCGCCCTCAAGGTGGCGACGATGCAGGAGGCGGCCGACCTGCTCGACGGCCGTCGTCGCGTCACGACCTACAACGCAGCCGGCAACGAGCCGATGATCCGCGTCAACGAGGCGCTCGGGTTTCGTCAGACCGCCTGGGTGGGGGAGTACGTCAAGGAACTGTGAACGAGTGCCGGAAAGCACTCGGGCCGGGTGGACTCTGTCCACCCGGCCCGAATTGCTCTTCGCCGATCAGCCGGTGGGCAGCAGGCCCACGATCTGATTCAGCAGACTCTCCACCGTCGGATTGGCCGAAGCTTGTCCGACGACCTGGTCGACCGCGTCGTTGACCGCGTTGCTCAACCGCTCTGCGGCCGCGGACGGGTTGTCGACCTGATCGAACACGGTGCCGAACCCGACCGGAAGCGGGTTGTCGAATACGGCGACACCCGTGCCGAGCAGGAGATCGAACGTGGTGCATCCGATCGTGGATATCGGCGTCTCGCTCGCCGACCAGGTCGCCGTGCCGATGAAGTCGAGCTTCTTCGGCGTCGCGACGTGAGCGGGCGAGCTGATGAACGGCTCGACCCACACCGGATAGCCGTTCGGCTCGTCGAAGGCCGTATCCACACCGATCACCGCAGAGGCGGTGTTCAGGAGCGCGCCGGACTTGAACTTGCCGGTGATGTGGTAGATCGGACCGCCGGTGATCGCGCCCAAGGGGCCCACGGCCGGGATGTCCGGCAGGATGTCCGACTTGGACACGGTGTAGCCGTAGCCGGTCTTCGGCGTGAAGCGTCCGGGTTCCGTCGTGGAGTCCGCCGCATTCGCGACACATGGGTTCGCCAGGTCGATATCGGTGTAGATGTGCAGCAGGATGCCGGCCTGGACGGTCGACTTGGAATTGATCTGCACCCCGGTGTGGCTCGTCGTCGGGTCGATCTGCAGACCGTTCAGCAGGCTCAGCGTCGAGGTGTTGCCCGAGAGCGCGACCCTGACCTCGGTTCCCAGGATCGACATCAAGTCGATCCCCTGCGCCGATGCGGAGGTCGCCAGCTTGCCCAGCGCAGTCTTGTACAACGCGTCGTTCTCGGTGCCGAGCGACATCATCAGCCGGCTCGTCCCGTCGACCTTGGTGCGCGCGATGAACGCCTTGGTCTTCACGTCGAAGAATCCGGAGACGACGTTGGCGTCTGCTGCAGAACCCAGCTTGTTGATGATGACCAGTCGCGGGATGCACCCGCTGCCCGGTTCACACTTCGCTGCGGCCGCAGGCACACACGATGAGGGATCGGTCGCGCACGCTTCCGGATCACTCGGCAGGGCGATGTCGTCGGTTCCCGCCAACGAGTACGAGGTGACCTTGGCTCCGTTGGTGGCGCTGTAGATCGGCGTCGACTTGCTGCCGAGGTTGACCTTGACCTCGCCCGGGTCGGGGTTGACCAGGACGTTGCCTCCGCCGAAGACGTCGACGAACTTGCTGTTCCACGGTCGGTACTCGAACGTCGAGGTGGTCACTTCCGGGCCGGTGGTGATCGCACTGCCGCTTGCCGGTCGCGCGGTCTGGCACGAGGATGCGGCCCCGGTGCGGACCTTGTGCTCGTGGCTCGTCTCGACGGTGTACACCCCCGCAGGCTTGCCCGACAGATCGAGGGCTGCCGTCATTCCGTGGTAGTTGCCGTCGTCGAGCGCTCCCGGGAAGTCCCCGCGATAGTTCGTCGACGACACCGCGGTCTGGTTCGCGAGCGGCGCGAATCTCGGGCTTGTGAAGAGCCCGGCGAGGCCGAGGGTGCGTGCGGGGCTCACGGCGGTCAACAGGGTCGCACCGGACGGGTCCTTGACCTTCAGGGTGGTGCGCGGTGACGCGTTCGTTCCCGCTGGGTCGTCGCCACGGCAGCCCTGGAGGGTGATGCCACTGACCGACACCGCGGCCGGGGTGCCGGACGCCGTGGAGCGGAAGTAGCTGAGCGCGGTCCGATCGACCGAGAGGTTCACGGAGCTGTCGCGCACGACGCGGGGATTGCCTGTACCTCCGTCCTCGCTGGGATTGACATCCGTCGAACCCATGGCGGGCGCGGACAGCGCGCCGGCGGTCGCCACCAGGGCGACCAAGCCGACGAGCAATCGTCTGGAGGTGCGGAAGCTGGACGAAGTGGATCGAGCATCACGTGAAGACATCTGCGGGAGTCCTTCGGGAGTGGGTGCGGATCCCCGATGCCACCGTGATGGGAGTGGCGAGATTTACTGTCGTGGCGCGGAGCCCGGCCTGTCAAGCACATTCGATGAATTCAGCCGTTGCTCGCTGGGACGAAACGCTCAGAGCTTGCGGAACCGCACCCACTTGACCGAGTGGTCGGCGTCCTTGCGCAGCACGAGAGTGGCGCGGCCGCGCGTGGTCTGGATGTTCTCGCGCAGGTTCGGCCAGTTGATGGTGTCCCAGATCTCGGCGGCCTGGGCGGCGGCCTCGTCGTCGGTGAGGGCGCTGTAGCGGTGGAAGTACGAAGCCGAGTCGGCGAATGCGGTCTGGCGCAGCTTGAGGAACCGCTCGATGTACCAGCTGCGGATGTCCCTGCTCCGACCGTCGACGTAGATGGAGAAGTCGAAGTAGTCGCTCACCGACATGCCCGGCGAGCCGTCGCCGCGCTCGGGGGCGGGCGCCAGCACGTTGAGGCCCTCGACGATCACGATGTCGGGGCTGTCGACGGTGACGACCTCGTCGGTGCGGTCATAGGTGAGGTGTGAGTAGACCGGAGCGTCGACCCGTTCGACGCCGGACTTCACGTCGATCACGAAGCGCAGCAGGGACTTGCGATCGTACGACTCGGGGAAGCCCTTGCGGTCGAGGATGCCGCGACGCTCCAGCTCCTTGTTGGGCCACAAGAAGCCGTCGGTCGTGACGAGCTGCACCCGCGGGTGCTCTGGCGAGTTGGCCAGCAGCTCGCGCAGCAGGCGCGCGATCGTGGACTTGCCGACCGCCACCGACCCGGCGATGCCGATCACGAAGGGGGTGCGTTCGGGCTGGGGTGCATGCAGAAACTTCTCGGTCGCGCGCCACAGCTCGGCCGCGTAGCGGATGCGCATGCTGATCAGCACGGTGAGCGGGAGGTAGACCTCGCGAACCTCGTCGACATCGAGCTCGTCGCCCAGACCGCGGAGGCGCTCGATGTCGTCAGACGTCAGTGGCTGCGGGACGTTTCCGGCAAGATCGGCCCACGTGGAACGCTCGAGCTCCACGTAGGGCGACAGCTCACGATCGCGACCGTCGTTCCTTCGGGGTCCCCGCGAAGGTGCGCCCGTCATGAGATGCACCTCGACGAAACTGCGCGGCGGAGGGCGCAGCTTCGTGGGGTGATGTCCATTGGCCCATCCTGCCGCCATCCAGTTCGGGTCGCCGCACGAGGGCGGGGCTGCGGCAGTCGCTACCCTGAATCCATGTGCGGAATCGTCGGTTACGTGGGCCAACGCTCGGCTCTCGACGTCGTCATGGGCGGCCTGCGGCGCCTCGAGTACCGGGGTTACGACTCCGCCGGTGTCGCCCTGATCGACGGCGACCGGATCGTCGCGGCGAAGAAGGCCGGCAAGCTGGCCAACCTCGACGCCCTGCTCGAGGAGCATTCGATGCCTGAGTCGCACACCGGCATCGGCCACACCCGGTGGGCCACCCACGGCGCACCGAACGACGTCAACGCGCACCCGCACCTCGACAGCGACGGCCGCATCGCCGTCGTGCACAACGGCATCATCGAGAACTTCGCCGAGCTGCGGGCCGAGCTCGAGCTCGCCGGCCACGAGCTCGCCTCCGAGACCGACACCGAGACCGTCGCCCATCTCCTGCACGACGAGCTCGAGAAGACTCCCGATCTGTCCGACGCCGTTCGCGCCGTCTGCCGTCGACTCGAAGGTGCGTTCACGCTCGTCATCGCCGACGCGCGCCAGCCCGACGTCGTGGTGGGCGCGCGACGCAACTCCCCGCTGGTGGTCGGGCGGGGCGAGGGCGAGAACTTCCTCGGCTCCGACGTCGCCGCATTCATCGAGTACACCCGTGAGGCGATCGAGCTCGGCCAAGACCAGGTCGTCACGATCACACCGGACGACATCACCGTCACCGACTTCGACGGTGCAGCCGTGGAGACGAAGCCGTACCACGTCGACTGGGACGTCTCCGCGGCCGAGAAGAGCGGCTACGACTGGTTCATGCTCAAGGAGATCGCCGAGCAACCGCACGCGGTCGCCGACACCCTGCTCGGACGGCACGCGGCCGACGGGAGCCTGCAGCTCGACGAGATGCGGTTGTCCGACGACGAGCTGCGCGAGGTCGACAAGATCATCGTCATCGCGTGCGGCACGTCGTTCTACGCCGCGATGGTCGCGAAGTACGCGATCGAGCACTGGACCCGCACGCCGTGCGAGGTCGAGCTGTCGTCGGAGTTCCGCTACCGCGACCCGATCCTCGACCGCTCCACGCTGGTGGTCTCCATCAGTCAGTCCGGAGAGACCATGGACACGCTGATGGCTGTCCGGTACGCCCGCCAGCAGCGGGCCAAGGTGCTGTCGATCTGCAACACCAACGGCTCGACCATCCCGCGCGAGTCCGACGCTGTCATCTACACACACGCCGGCCCGGAGATCGCCGTTGCGTCCACCAAGGGCTTCCTCTCCCAGGTCGTCGCCTGCTACTTGCTCGGGCTCTACCTCGCCCAGGTCAAAGGCACCAAGTACGGCGACGAGATCGCCCGTGTGGTTGCCGAGCTCGCCACCGTGCCGGCCGGCATCCAGCGCATGCTCGACGAGGCCGACGGCGTTCGCAAGCTCGCGCGCGACCTGGTCGAGTCCCGCTCCGTCCTGTTTCTCGGGCGCCACGTCGGCTTCCCGGTGGCGCTGGAGGGCGCGCTCAAGCTCAAGGAGCTCGCCTACATCCACGCCGAGGGGTTCGCCGCCGGCGAGCTCAAGCACGGTCCCATCGCGGTCATCGAGGACGGCACGCCCGTGTTCGTCATCGTCCCGCCGCGCGGACGCGACCACCTGCAGGAGAAGGTCGTCAGCAACATCCAGGAGGTCCGGGCCCGTGGGGCTCTCACGATCGTGCTCGCCGAGGACGGCGACGAGGACGTCACGCCGTACGCCGACCACCTGATCCGTCTCCCCAAGGTGTCGACATTGCTGCAGCCGCTCGTCGCGACCGTGCCGCTGCAGGTCTTCGCCTGCGAGCTCGCCGACCAGCTGGGCCACGACGTCGACCAGCCGCGCAACCTCGCCAAGTCCGTCACCGTCGAGTAACGCGATGTCGATATGGGGTGTCGGTGTCGACGTGGTCGACCTCGCTCGGTTCGAGAAGAGCCTGGAGCGGACACCTGAGCTGCGCTCGCGGCTCTTCACCGACGCCGAGGCTGCACTGTCGCTGGAGTCGATGGCCGGTCGCTTCGCCGCCAAGGAGGCGTTCGTCAAGGCGCTCAAAGCGCCGGCCGGCATGTCCTGGCAGGACATCGAGGTCGTGACCGACCCACAAGGAGCGCCGTTCTTCGCCCTGCACGGCGCCGCCGAGGCACGAACGCGCGAGCTCGGGATCACCGGCACGCACCTGTCGATCTCCCACGACACATCCGTGGCCACGGCCTTCGTGGTGGCCGAGTGCTGAGGGCGCGCCGATGTTGAGAGCACACAGCGTCGCCGACGTCCGCACGGCGGAGGACGCGCTCATGGCCGAGCTGACGTCGGAGGGTGTGCCCGAGGGCGAGCTCATGCAGCGCGCCGCCCGCGGCCTGGCCGACGCGCTCGACGTCGTCCCGGCCGGCGACCTGGTGATTGCGCTGGTCGGCCCGGGCAACAACGGCGGCGACGCGCTGTTTGCCGCGACCCACCTACTCGACCGTGGCGTGCGCGTCGACCTGTGCCTGCTCGACGACCAGAAGGTGCACAGCGAAGGCCTGGCTGCCGCCGTCGACGCCGGCGCCCAGGTCGTCGAGGCGCCCACCGAGCAGCGTTGGTGCCTCGATGCCGTTCTGGGGATCGGCGCCCGGCCGACCCTGAGTGGTCGGGCGGAGGAGTGGGCCACCTGGATCGACGAGTGGCGCCCGCACACCGTCGCGGTCGACGTGCCGTCCGGCGTGGACGTCGACGGGGGCACCGTGCCGGGTCCGAGCGTGCGGGCCGACGCCACGGTCACGTTCGGCACCTACAAGCCCGCCCTGCTGTGCGGCCCCGCATCGACCAGAGCCGGTGCCGGTGTCGCTCGGCTCGTCGACATCGGCCTCAGCCCACACCTGCCCGATCCCGTCCTGGAGGTCATCGAGGCCGACGACCGCCAGCTGCTCGGTCCGGCGCTCAACTGGCTCGACAGCCCGGTCAGCCACAAGTACACCCGTGGCGTGGTCGGCGTCGCCGCCGGCTCCGAGGAGTACGCCGGTGCCGCTCACCTCGCCGTCGCGGGTGCCCAGGCCGGGACCGCCGGCATGGTGCGCTTCCTCGGCACGCCGGAGCTGAGCGCACGCATCGTCGACCGTGCGCCCGAGGTCGTCGCTGGTGCCAGACGAGTGCAGGCCTGGGTGGTCGGGCCGGGTGGAGGCCCTGATGTCGGCGACCTGCTCACCCGGACGCTGGAGGACGGCGTTCCCGTCGTCGTCGACGCGGCGGGCCTCGAGCACGTGCCCGACACGTTCCTCGTCCCGGCCCTGCTCACTCCGCACGCCGGTGAGCTGGCCGCGATGCTCGGCGTCGACCGCGACGACGTGGAGGCCGACCCGCTGGGCCACGCCACGCGGGCCGCCTATCGGTGGGGCGCGACGATCCTGCTGAAGGGCCGGCGGACGCTCGTGGCGACGCAGAGCCGTGCCACGCGGGTCAACCTCAGTGGCTCGTCGTGGCTCGGCACCGCCGGCGCTGGAGACGTGCTTGCCGGGTTTGCGGGCTCGCTGATGGCGTCCGGGCTCCATCCCCACGATGCCGGGTCCCTGGCTGCCTTCCTGCACGGGGCCGCCTCTGTGCGAGCCAACCGCGGCGGTCCCGTCACTGCGTCAGACGTCGCGGCAGCCCTGCCGGGCACGCTCGCGGCGTTCCTCGACGGCACGCTGGACGACGTCAGCGACTGGGGCGATCCAGGATGAGCGAACCGCAGGCCGAAGCACTGATCGACCTCGACGCCTACCGCGCGAACATCGAGGCGCTGGCCGCCTGCGCTCCCGGCTCGGCGCTGATGGCTGTCGTCAAGGCGAACGCGTACGGGCACGGCACGGAGCAGTGCGCCCGGGCGGCCCGCGAGGCCGGCGCGGAATGGCTCGGCGTCGCCACCCTCGACGAGGCCCTCGCCCTGCGGTCGCTGGGCGACACGGGGCCGGTGCTGTGCTGGCTCGCTGCCCCTGGCGCCGACTACGCGTCGGTCATCGAGGCCGGCGTGGAGGTCACCGCGTCGTCCGTCCAGCAGCTCGAGGAGATCCTCGCCACCGCACCAGGCCGTCCCAAGGTCCAGCTCAAGGTCGACACCGGGCTGTCGCGGAACGGAGCGTTCGGCGAGGAGTGGACCCGACTCGTCGAGGCCACCGCGAAGGCGCAGTCGGCCGGACGACTCGAGCACACCGGCACGTGGTCGCACTTCGCCTGCGCCGACGAACCCCGTCATCCCGCCAACGACGCGCAGGAGAAGGCGTTCACCCGATCCGTCGAGGAGCTCGAGGCCGCGGGACTCGCACCGGGCCTGCGGCATCTGTCCAACTCGGCCGCCACGCTCACGCGTCCGAGCGCCCACCTCGACCTCGTACGAGTGGGCATCTCGTCGTACGGGCTCCCACCCGCCGCTCGCATGAAGTTCGACACGCCTTTGCGCCCGGTGATGACGCTGCGCGCGCGCCTCGCGAGCGCCAAGCGCGTGCCCCCCAGCACGAGCGTCTCCTACGGCCATCGCTACACGACGGACCATGAGACGACGCTCGGACTCGTCCCCCTCGGCTACGCCGACGGACTGCCGCGCAACGCCTCCAATCGGGTCCAGGCGTCCTTCGCCGGCCGGCGCGTCCGGCTGGTGGGCGCCATCTGCATGGACCAGGTCGTCGTCGACCTCGGCGACCTCCCGGCGGAGCGCGGCGACGTCGTGACGTTGTTCGGCCCGGGCGACGATGGCGAACCCACCGCGCAGGACTGGGCGGAAGCCGCCGATACGATCAACTACGAGGTCGTCACGCGCATCGGCGGCCGCACCGCACGCACCTACCGAGGAGCTCGATGAGAGCGGCGACCAAGATCGCGACCACGGCCGGCGCTTTCGTCGCCGCGGGCGTCGCGGCCAAGATCCTCAACGACAAGCAGCACGAGCGCCGCAAGCTCCGGCGCGGTGAGGACGTCGCGTTCGGCTCGGTGCACTCCGCCACCCAGAAGGTCGTGTCCGCCGACGGCATCCGCATCAACGTCGAGGTCGACGAGCCCGACCTGGAAGCGCCTCACCTGCCGACGATCGTCTTCGTGCACGGCGTCCTCTGCACGCTCGACTCCTGGCACTACCAGCGACTCGCCCTGCGCGGACAGGTCCGCATGGTGTTCATGGACCAGCGCTCGCACGGAGCTTCCGATGTGGCGGACCGCGCGAGCAGCACCATCGAGAATCTCGCGTCCGACCTGCACGCGGTGATCGAGGCCTGCACCGACGGCCGGGTCGTGCTGGTCGGCCACTCGATGGGCGGCATGACGATCATGCAGCTCGCCGCCGACCATCCCGAGATGTTCGGCGACCGGGTGGTCGGGGTGATGCTGCTCAGCACCAGCAGCCGCCTGCCCCTCGTGTCGTCGTCCGCCGCGCGACGCATCGTCCCGTTCGCCCGCCGTGCCGCTCCGCTCGTCGACTGGGGCAAGGGGTTCAACAGCTTCTCCGTCGTGCGCCGCTGGGGGCTGGGACCGAGTGCCCAGGAGAAGCACGTCGACATGACGAACGAGATGATCCTGCAGGCCCCCACGCGGGTGCTCACGGACTTCCACCCGATGTTCGCCGCGCTCGACGTGCGGCATGCGCTGGAGACGCTGTCGCACATCCCGACCATCGTCGTGGCCGGCACCCAGGACTCCGTCACCCCGCTGAGCCACAGCCGTCGGATCGCCGACGGCATCGGCGGCTCCTCGCTGGTCATCTTCGAGGACACCGGGCACATGGCGATGTTCGAGGAGCACGCACGCGTCACCGAGCTGGTCCTCGAGCTCGCGGAGAAGACCGCACCGTGATCCCGGCTCCCGGTGGGGGTACCTCCCGCTTGCGGGGGATCGTCTCATGAGCACTGCTGACGGCGTCGTCACATGAGCACTGCCCTCGACGTCATCGACGCCGGGCCTGAACACGCCCAGGCCGTCGTCGACATCATCCACCGGTCATTCGGCGCCCGGCCCACCATCGACCCGCCCAGCACCGCGCTCGACGAGACGGTCGAGTCGATCGCCGAGGTGCTCGCCGGTCCTGGCGGCCTGCTCGTGGAGCGTCGCGGCATCCCGATGGGCGCGCTGCTGTTCGATGAATCGCGGCCCGGCCTCCTCGGACTGCGCCGGGTCAGTGTCGACCCCGACCTGCAGTCGCGCGGGGTGGCATCGGCCATGGTCGGTGTCGCGGAGGACACCGCCGAGGAGCGCGGCAAGGACGGCATCTGGCTGCGCGTGCGCGAGGAGCTGCCCGACACGGTGCAGTTCTGGTCACGTCGCCGCTACCATCCGCTTCGCCGCGAAGGCCCGTTCATCGAGTTCGGCAAGACGCTGTGGCTCGCGCGCGAGGTGCCGACGCCCGAGGCCATGCACGACCTTGCGGGCCGGACCGCCGAGCTCGTTCGTGAGGGCGACCTGCTCGTGCTCACCGGCGACCTTGGAGCCGGCAAGACGACGTTCACCCAGGGACTCGGCGAGGCCATGCGGATCCGCGGCCCGGTCACGTCGCCCACGTTCGTGCTCGCCCGCACCCATCCGTCGCTCGTCGACGGCCCGTCGCTCGTGCACGTCGACGCGTACCGGCTCGGCAGCGCCGAGGAGGTCGACGACCTCGACCTCGACGCGTCTGCCGACGAGTCGGTCACCGTCGTGGAATGGGGCGCCGGCGTGGCGGAGCAGCTCAACGACAGCTGGCTGTCGGTGACCATCGAGGTGCGCGGCGTCCGCCCGATCGACCCGCTCGGTACCGCGATCGACGACGACGAGCTGGACAGCGACGATGCCGAGCCGCGCGTCGTGACGATCAAGCCGAATGGCCCCCGCTGGGCCGGCGTTCCCCTCCGATCCACCCTCCTCTCTTAGGCTCATGTCATGCTCCTGCTCGCGTTCGACACGGCGACACCGGCCGTCACGGTCGCCGTGCACGACGGGTCCGACGTCGTGGCCCATGCGTCGGGTGAAGGATCGATGGCCCATGGGGAGCTGCTCGCGCCCGCGATCGATGCCGCGATGGCGGATGCGGGCGCAGCCATGTCCGACCTCACGGACGTCGCAGTCGGAGTCGGTCCCGGTCCGTTCACGGGGCTGCGGGTCGGCGTCGTCACCGCCCTGACGCTCGGCTCGACGCTCGACATCGCCACCCACGGCGTCTGCACCCTCGACATCCTTGCGGCCGAGCTGATCCACGACGGCGCCGTCGAGGACGAGTTCCTCGTCGCCACGGACGCCCGTCGCAAGGAGGTCTACTGGGCGCACTACCGGCCGTCCGGAAGTCGTATCGAGCGGCTCGACGGCCCGCACGTCTCGTACCCCGCCGACCTCGCCGACCTGCACACCGGCATGCCGGTGGTCGGGCGGGGCGCGACGCTCTACCCGGACGTACTGACCGTCTCCGAGGGACCCGTCGATCCGTCCGCGGCCGCGCTGGCCCGGGCCGTGGCCACCGGGTCGGTCAAGGAGCTCCGGCTCGAGCCGCTCTACCTCCGTCGCCCGGACGCCACTCCGCTGGTGCTGCCCAAGCGGGCATGATCCGTCCCGCCACCCCGGACGACGCCGCCGTGATCGCGGCGGTCGAGCGCGAGGCCTTCGGCGACGACGCCTGGAGCGCCGCCCTGGTCGACCTCGAGCTCGTCGCACCCGGTCGCGTCGTCGTGGCGGCGGATCAGGACGACGTGCTCGTCGGCTACGCGTCCGCGGCGGTGATCGCCGACGTCGCCGACCTGACCCGCATCGCCGTCATGCCGCACGCACGCCGGGCCGGTGTCGCCCGCGAGCTCCTCGACGCGTTGCTGGAGCAGGCTGCCGAACGCGGCGCCGAGCGGATGATGCTGGAGGTCGCCGACACGAATGAGCCCGCGCTGGGCTTCTATGCCGCGTCGGGTTTCACCGAGGTCGCGCGGCGGCGCGACTACTACGGCAGCGGCGTCGATGCCGTCGTGATGGAGCTTGCGCCCATCCCGGGGCATGACACGCTGGACGCATGAGTGAGACGCCGAACGAGCCCGACGACACCGGCCTCGAGCAGTCCGAGAATCTCGACCAGAGGCAGCCAGAGGACACCCTCGTGGACCGAGGCGTCGACGACGTCCTCGACGAGGGCTACTCGCCGCCGGAGAACTGGGGGCCCGGTGAGGGCTTCGGCTCGACAGCCAGCGAGACCGAACAGGGCGAGAGCCTCGACCAACGGGTATCGCAGGAGGAGCCGGACGCCGACCCCTATGCCGACGAGGACGCCCAGGCGCCGGTCGACGACGAGGTGGGCGACGCACGCTCCGGCAGGCTGGTCGACCCGGACGGAGGTTTGGGCGAGGACACCGAGAAGGACCTCGTGGGCGACGACGTCGGCATCGACGGTGCGGCGGCGAGCGCCGAGGAGGCCGCCGTCCACGTGGTCCCCGACGATGACTGAGTGAACACGTGTGAACTAGGCTCCTCAGATGCGTGACATCACCTACCCACCGGTCATCCTCACCGCGAAGACCCTCTTCAAGATGCTCGGCATGACGTTCCAGATGTCGGGCACCGAGAACATCCCCCGCGAGGGTGGAGCCATCCTGGCGGCCAATCACATCGGCTACGTCGACTTCATCTTCGACGGCTTCGCCGCGCAGCCGAGCAAACGGCTGGTGCGCTTCATGGCCAAGAAGGAGGCGTTCGACCACCGGATCACCGGTCCGATCATGCGCTCCCTGCACCACATCTCCGTCGACCGTGAGCTGGGCGAGCAGTCGTACCGCGACGCCGTCGAGTACGCCAGGTCCGGCGAGATCGTCGGCATCTTCCCCGAAGCCACGATCAGCCGTTCGTTCGAGATCAAGGAGCTCAAGACCGGCGCCGTGCGGATGGCCGCCGAGGCCGGGGTTCCGCTGATCCCCATGGTCACCTGGGGCACCCAGCTGCTGAAGACGAAGGACCACCCGTCCGACCTGAAGGGCCGCGGCAAGACCATCGGGCTTCATGTCGGCGAGCCGCTCGAGGTGAGCGGCGCCGATCCTGTCGCCGAGACTGAGCTGCTGCGCTCGACGATGTCGGCCCTGCTCGACAAGGCCATCGCCGAGTACCCGTTCCCTCCCGAGGGCCAGTGGTGGGCGCCGGCGCGTCACGGCGGACTCGCCCCGACACCAGACGAAGCCCGCCGCCTCGACGACGAGGAGAAGGCCGCCCGCGCCGCGAAGCGAGCCGAGCGGAACGCCTAGCGCGCCGAGCGCGCCGAGCAGTCCGGGTCAGTCGCCGACGCTGCCGTCGGCCATCTCGCGCAGGATGTCGAGATGCCCGTTGTGACGCGCGGTCTCCTCGATCAGGTGCAGCAGGATCCATCGCGCCGTGAGCGGGTACTCAGGCGTGGCCTTCGCCATCTGGGCGTCGAGGTCGTGCTCCGCGAAGACGGCTCGCGTTCGGGCCGCCTCCTCCTCGTACAGGCGGATGACCTCGTCGACCGGAAGGGCTGAACCCTCGTCGAACTCGGCGTCGGGGTTCTCCTTGGTCCAGGGCCCGTCGTCCTCGCCGCCGAGCAGGCGGTCGTTGACCCACGAGCGCTCCACCCAGCGGAGGTGGTTGAGCACGTTCGCGGCCGCCATCCGCGGCGACGTCGGCAGGGGAGTGGCGCTGGCCAGCTCCTGGCTCAGGCCGCTCACCTTTCTCACGGCGGTCGCCTGCGTGTGGCGGAGCATGGTCAGCAACAGGTTCCGCTCGTCCCAGCTCTCGCCCACACCGGGCCGGTCACCCCGAGTCATCTGGCAACCCTGACACACTGAGTCCGTGAGTGAGCCGCTGGTCCTCGGGATCGAGTCGTCGTGCGACGAGACGGGTGTGGGCATCGTCCGGGGCACGGAGCTGCTGGCCCACGCCGTCGCGTCCAGCGTCGACCAGCACGCGCGGTTCGGGGGCGTCGTGCCGGAGGTCGCCAGCCGGGCGCATCTTGAGGCGATGGTGCCGACGCTGCAGCAGGCCTACGAAGAAGCCGGCCTGGGCGTGCAGGACGTCGATGCGATCGCGGTGACCTGCGGGCCGGGCCTCACCGGGGCATTGCTCGTGGGCGTCGCAGCGGCCAAGGCGCTCGCCCTCGCGCACGACAAGCCGCTCTACGGCGTCAACCACCTCGTCGCGCACGTCGCCGTCGACCAGCTGGAGCACGGACGTCTCGAGGAGAAGGTGGGTGCGCTGCTCGTCAGCGGAGGCCACACGGAGATCCTGCTCGTCGACGACATCGCCGACGACGTCACGATGCTCGGCTCCACCATCGACGACGCGGCCGGGGAGGCGTTCGACAAGGTCGCCCGTCTGCTCGGGCTGCCCTATCCCGGCGGACCGCACATCGACCGCGAGGCACGCGATGGTGACGCGACCGCGGTCCCCTTCCCGCGCGGCCTCACTCGTGCCCGCGATCTCGAGAAGCACCGCTACGACTTCTCGTTCTCGGGGCTGAAGAGCGCCGTGGCCCGGCACGTTCAGCACGAGGAGCGCATGGGCCGGCCGGTGGCCGTCGCCGACGTCGCCGCCTCGTTCCAGGACGCCGTGTGCGACGTCCTGACCCGCAAGACCGTCGAGGCCTGCCGAGAACACGGCGTCGACACACTCTTGGTGGGCGGCGGCGTGGCAGCCAACGGACGCCTGCGCCAGCTGATCGAGGAGCGCGCCGCCGCCGCCGGGCTCACGGTGCGGGTGCCACGGCCGGGACTGTGCACCGACAACGGCGCCATGGTCGCCGCGTTGGGGGCCGAGGTCGTCCGCCGCGGGCTGCCGCCGTCGTCGCTCGACCTGAAGGCGGACTCGAGCATGCCGGTCACCCAGGTCGTCGCCGCCTAGCTCAGGAAGTTGTCGAGGGCGTCGGAGATCAGCTGGGACGGCGGGACGCCGCGCGACCTGGCCGCGTCGAGCACGCGTGACTCCAGGGCTGGGGTCATCAGGTCGGGCTCGCCCTCGGCCTTCGCGCGCCGGCTGAACAGCCCGAGCGCGGCAAACACCACGGTGCCGAGCACGTCGAGGATGGCGACCACGCCGAACGTGCGCCAGTACAGGTCGCCGAGGTTCTCGCCGTTGACGATCGCGTTGCAGATCATCGCCGCGACGATGGCCATCGCGACCAGGGTGCCGGCGAGCACGAGGCGCAGGCGACCGCGGTCGAGGGCGAGCAGGAGGCAGGCATGGGCCAGGGTCGCCGCGATCGTGACGCTCACCCCGAAGACATCCCAGAGCCGCTCCGGCTCGGACCCGCCCCACGTGAGCCACAGGGCCAGCGAGAACGGCACGAGTGACACCAGGCCCCCGGCCAGCCCGACGAGTGCGGCGCGCTTGCCGGCCACGGCGAGGTAACAGAGGACGGCGATCGACTCGACGCCCACGATGACGGTGGTGAGCAGGACGCGGCCCTCGGTCTCGCCGAGCTCGCCACCGCCGAGGAGGGCGATGATGCCAAGCAGGGCGGCGACGGAGAACGAGCCGATGACGAGGGTCACGACCAGGCGGCGAAGATCCTTCATGGCCGAATCCTGACAGACCGGGAGTCAGTTCACGGGGACGGCTGACGCGTGAATCGGACGATCTCGCCCGGCCGCACCTGCGCGAGCCGGTCGACGTGGTCGTCGAGCACCACCGCGATCACCGGGTAGCCGCCGGTGACCGGATGGTCCGGCCCGAGCACCACAGGCGTTCCGGCGGACACCACCTGCACGCTGCCGCGGACGCACGGCTCGCTCGGCAGCTCGTCGGTCACCTGGCGCTCCAACGAAGGGCCCTCGAGGCGGACGCCGATGCGGTCGGAGCGAGCTGAGACGGCCCACTGGGCGGAGAAGAACGCACGGACCGCGTCGTCGGTGAACCAGTTGTCACGCGGACCGGGGATGGCTGACACCGTGGTCGCGCCGCTGGTCAGGAGGGCCGGGACGTCCTCCACCTCGGCGGCGTGCGCGGGGGTGCCGACCTCGATCACGTCGCCGGCGGCAACGCGCGGCGGTCCCAGGCCGCTCATCGTGTCGGCCGAGCGCGAACCGAGCACAGGCTCGACCTCGATACCGCCGGCCACGCCGACGTACGCCCGCAGGCCGAGCTCCACCGGGCCGACGACGACTTCCTGGCCGGCGTGCGCGACGAATGCGCGACCGTGCTCGACGTGCTCTCCGTCGACATGGACCGGCCCGATGCCTCCGGTGACGGCGAGCCGGTGGTCGGCCTCGGCCCGCAGTCTCAGCCCGCCGGCGAGGACTTCGAGCACGGCAGCCTCGGGCGGGTCGCCCAGCAACGCGTGCAGCTGGCGCATGGCTGCTCGGTCGAACGCCCCGGCCGCGCCGACACCCTGCACGCCGAGTCCCGGACGTCCGGCGTCCTGGACGAGCGTCAGGTGTCCCGGATCGACGACGAGGAGACTCACGTCTTCTCCACGAAGCGCACCTGGGCGCCGGGCGCGAGCAGCGCCGGCGGATCGCGGTCGACGTCGAACATCACGGCGTCCGTGTGCCCGATCAGCTGCCAGCCACCGGGCGACGAGCGCGGGTAGACCCCGCTGAACTCGCCGGCGAGCCCCACTGAGCCGGCGGGGACGCTGGTGCGCGGGGATTCACGGCGTGGCACGGCGAGACGCTCGTCGCCGCCGACCAGGTACGCGAACCCGGGCGCGAAGCCGCCGAACGCGACCGTCCATGGCGCGCCGGTATGGGCGGCCACGATCTCGTCCTCGGAAAGGCCGGTGTGGCTCGCGACGTCGGCGAGGTCGGGTCCGTCATACGTCACAGGGACCTCGATCTCGTCTCCAGCCTCGACGGCCGTGATGTCCGCTGGCTCGCTGCGATCGACGAGCGCACGCAGGTCGGACCGCTCACCGCGCAGCAGCACCGTCCGGGCACCGAGCACGGCGTCGACCTCGTCGTGCAGCGCCGCGAACCATCCCTGTGCTTCGTCGAGCGAGGCGCAGTCGATCAGCACGGCGCGGTCGCCGCACGGCAGGAGCTTCATGGGTGCCGCACCTCGGCACCCGCATGTTCCAGTGCGACCCGGACGGCTCGCACGATGTCGAGAGCACCGGGGCTGTCGCTGTGCACGCAGATCGACTCGACCCCTTCGTGCAGCAGCCGCACGGCCTGCAGCGCTGCGTCACGCGGGTCGTCGAGCAGCGCTCCGGGTTCGGAGCGTGGGATCAGCGTCCCCTCGTCGGTGTAGCCCCGATCGGCGAACCCTTCGAGGATCACGGCCACGCCGGCCGCCTCGGCCAGCCGAAGGGACGCGGCACCGGGGAGGCCGACGAGCGGGAGGCCGGCACTCCGCACGGCCTCGACGACGGCGGCGGCCTGCACCTCGTCGTGGACGATGGTGTTGTAGAGCGCGCCGTGCGGCTTGACGTAGGTGACCCGCCCACGGACTCCCTTCGCCAGGCCGGCGAGATGGGCGATCTGCCCGGCGACCTCCTCGCGGAGAGCGTCCGACGCCATGTCCATCGGGACCCGGCCGAAGCCCTCGCGGTCGGGGTAGCCGACCTGCGCGCCGATGGCCACGTCGTGCTCGACCGCTGCCGCACAGGTGGCGGTGATCAGCTCGTCGTCCCCGGCGTAGGCGCCGCAGCAGACGTTCGCACTGGTCACGACGCTGAGCAGCGCGACGTCCTCGCCCGAGGCCCACCGCTCGGTGGACTCACCGAGGTCGGCATTGAGGTCGATGCGCATGCCCCCAAGATAGGTCGAGAGCTACGACGCGGCAGGGACGTTTCCGATGCGGAGGTTGTTGCCGAACGGGTCCCGGGCACCGAAGTCGCGTCCATAGGACATGTCGGTCGGTGGCTGGGTGATCTCGACGCCCTGCGCGACGAGCTCGTCGTGCGCGGCGTCGACGTCCTCGACCTGGAAGGCGAGCCAGCCGCCGCCGGCACCCTTCGAGACGAGCTCGCGGACGGTGTCCGCGGTGGCAGGGTCATGGGCGGGCGGGCCCGGGCGCTCGAGCAGGATCTCGCGCTGGTCGCCGGGCACACGGACCGTGAGCCAGCGCATGAAGCCGAGGTCGACATCGCTCGCGACCTCGAGGCCGAGCTTGCCGACGTAGAAGTCGAGGGCCTCGTCCTGGTCGAGGACGTAGATGGATGAGAGGCGGGTGTAAGAGAAGTTCATGTCGGCGACGCTAGTCGTCGCCGATGGGGGGACGCTTCCTCGAAATCGACGGATGTGTGTGGGTGCTGGGACGCGTCCAGGCCATCACGAACGACGTGTGGGCCGGCGTCGGCTCTGCGACCGCGCGATAGGCCGACGGCGACTGCCCGACGATCCCGGTGAACAGGTCGCTGAACGCGCCGAGGCTGGTGTATCCCACCTGCAGGCAGACGTCCGTGACCGGCAGGTCCGTGGTGCGGAGCAGGAACATCGCCCGCTCGATGCGGCGGCGCTGCAGGTAACGGTGCGGGGTCTCACCGAACACGGACCGGAACGTGCGCACGAGGTGATCGGGTGAGATGTGGGCGAGCGCGGCCAGCGTCTCGAGGTCGAGCTCCTCGGCGAAGTCACGGTCGATGGCGTCACGGACCCGCAGCATGTCGCGATTGGTGCGTTCACGTGCTTCACTCACGGTTGACGCTCACGGCCACGTGCATGAACCAACGATAGGGCGCACGATGAGAGTGCCTCGGTTCGCGCCAGCCGGACCGGCACCTCGGAGGGGATCATGGGCTTCCTGGATCGACTTCTCGGCCGAGAGCAGGCCACGCGGGAACGGCGTGGTCCGGCCGCATCGGACGACGATCGTGCCATCGAGCGCTACCGCTACCTGCTGCAGACGGCGCCGCCGGAACAGATCGAGCAGGCTCACGAGGAGGCCTTCGCGCAGCTGACGCCGGAGCAGCGTCGTGAGGTGCTGGAGGCACTCGCCGCCGAGACCCCCGAGGGTGAGCGAACCGCTGACGACTCCCCGCGGTCGCTCGCGCGGATGGCCACCCGGGCGGAGATGCGTCAGCCCGGCACCCTGGAGCGGAGCTTCGGCGGCCGGGGTGGCGTGGGCATGGGCGGGATCTTCGCGGGCAGCATGCTCGGCTCGATCGCCGGCGTGTTCATCGGCACCGCGATCGCCCAGCAGATGCTGGCCGACGATCCAGGCGGAGATCAAGGTGCCGACGAGTCCGCGGCCGGCGACCAGGGCATGGAGTCCGACGGTGGCGGTGGGTTCGACGGCGGCAGCTTCGGGGGCGGCGACTTCGGCGGTGGCGGCTTCGACGGTGGCGGCTTCTAGGTCTTCTCGACGAGGAACGCGCGAGCGCCGTCGTCGATGCGGGCCAGGATGACCGTCGCCGACTTCGCACCCTTCAGCTTCAGTCGCTTCACCAGCTGTTCGGGCACCATGTCGACGCCGCGCTTCTTGACCGTCAACGTGCCGACGTCACGGGCGACGAGCGCAGCCCGCATCGGCTTCTCCCGGTAGGGAAGCTCCTCGAGGACTCGGAACGAGCGTGCGAGCGGGTCGGCCCGCTCTTCGTCGGTCGTGACGTAGGCGAGGTGAGCATCCACCAGGCGGCCACCCATGCGCGTCGCCAGCTCACCCACCAGGCCGGCGCGGATGACGGCATCGTCCGGCTCGTGCAGCCATCCACCGACCGCACCGACGTCGCCGGGGTCGCCGACGCCGACGATCTCCGCACCGGAGGGCAGCGCGGTGGCTCGCCGGGACGCCGTCGCGAGGCCAGGCCCCCACAGGCAGGCCTCGACGAGGTCGCCGCCGTCGCTGACCCACTGGGCCTCGACGCCCTTCGGCAGCAGGGCGTGCGGGAAGCCGGGCAACGTCTTGACCACCGCAGGCCCCACGAGGAACCGTGCGACGACGGCCCACGGCGGCGTCATCGACGCCGGGTCGAACACCCGCCCGCGGCCGTCACGCCGCGCCGGGTCGAGGAACGGCACCTCATCCGGCAAAGGCCGGACGTCTGCGAGGTCGGCCTCGACGATCTCGCCGTCGAGCCCGAGCGCGCCGAGGTTGGCGCGGGCGATCGCAGCACGGACGGGATCGCGCTCGACCCCTCGCACCCGCAGGCCGGCCCGAGCGAACGCCACCAGGTCGCCACCGATACCGCAGCCCAGGTCGACCACGGCAGCGACCTCAGCGGCGGCCAGACGCCTGGCCCGGGCTCGGGCCACCATCGCGCGCGTGGCCTGCTCGAGCGAGTCGTTCGTGAAGTACATCCGGGCCGCATCGTCACCGAACTTGGCACGTGCCCGTGCACGCAGATGATGCTGCGTCACCGCCGCCGCCACGAGCTCCGGGGAATGGTCGCGACGCAACCTCGTGCCCAGCGCGAGGTCGGACTCGAGGCCGGTCCGGGCCTCGATCTCGGCCAGCAGTTCCTGGCCTTCTGGCGCGAGCAAAAGCTCGAGAGTCGCGACATCCACAGCCTGATTCTCCCTGTAGCGAACACCGTTAGCACTCGGTTGGGGCGAGTGCTAGATTTCGATGTGGCGTCCCGCAGCGGATGCCGACCACGTTCACCCGTTGAAAGGGGAGGTCGACCAGTGTCGGTCACCATCAAGCCGCTCGAGGATCGCCTTGTCATCAAGGCGATCGAAGCCGAGCAGACCACCGCGTCCGGACTCGTCATCCCGGACACCGCCAAGGAGAAGCCGCAGGAGGGCGAGGTCATCGCCGTGGGCCCGGGCCGGGTCGACGACAACGGCAACCGCGTCCCGCTCGACGTCTCCGTCGGCGACAAGGTCATCTTCAGCAAGTACGGCGGAACCGAGGTCAAGTACGGGGGCGAGGACCTGCTCATCCTCAGCGCCCGCGACGTCCTCGCCGTCGTCTCGTGATCTGACGCCCCTGCTCCCCGGACCGGGGAGCAGGGGCGATCACGTCCATCTCAAGCACCGATAGGAAATCCATGCCCAAGATCCTCGAGTTCGACGAGGACGCCCGCCGCGCCCTCGAACGCGGCGTCGACAAGCTCGCCGACACCGTCAAGGTCACCCTCGGCCCACGCGGCCGCTACGTCGTGCTGGACAAGAAGTGGGGCGCGCCGACCATCACCAACGATGGCGTCACCGTCGCCCGCGAGATCGAGCTCGACGACCCGTTCGAGAACCTCGGCGCCCAGCTGGCCAAGGAAGTCGCCACCAAGACCAACGACGTCGCCGGTGACGGCACCACCACTGCCACGGTGCTGGCCCAGGCCATGGTCCACGAGGGCCTGCGCGCCGTCGCCGCCGGTGCCAACCCGGTGGGCCTGAAAAGCGGCATCGAGGCGGCCGTCGACGCGGTCACCGCGAAGCTGCGTGAGATCGCCCGCGACGTCGACGACAAGAAGGACATGACCGCCGTCGCCACCGTCTCCTCGCGCGACGAGCGCATCGGCGAGCTCATCGCCGAGGCCTTCGACAAGGTCGGCAAGGACGGCGTCATCACCGTCGAGGAGTCCAACACCCTCGGCACCGACCTCGAGTTCACCGAGGGCATGCAGTTCGACAAGGGCTACCTCTCGCCCTACATGGTCACCGACACCGAGCGCATGGAAGCCGTCCTCGACGACGCCTACATCCTCGTCAACCAGGGCAAGATCTCCTCGGTCTCCGATCTCCTTCCGCTGTTGGAGAAGGTCATCGGCGAGGGCAAGTCGCTGTTCATCATCGCGGAGGACGTCGAGGGCGAGGCCCTGTCGACCCTGGTGGTCAACAAGATCCGTGGAACGTTCACGTCGGTGGCCGTCAAGGCCCCGGCGTTCGGCGATCGCCGCAAGGCCATGCTGCAGGACATCGCGACGCTCACCGGCGCGCAGGTCGTGACGCCCGACGTCGGCCTCAAGCTCGACCAGGTCGGCCTCGAGGTGCTCGGCAGCGCCCGTCGCATCGTCGTCACCAAGGACGACACCACCATCATCGACGGCGGCGGCGACAAGGCCGAGGTCGACGGTCGGGTCAAGCAGATCAAGTCCGAGATCGAGCTCAGCGACTCCGACTGGGACACCGAGAAGCTCCAGGAGCGTCTCGCCAAGCTGGCCGGTGGCGTCTGTGTCATCCAGGTCGGCGCGGCCACCGAGGTCGAGCTCAAGGAGAAGAAGCACCGCATCGAGGACGCTGTCTCCGCGACCCGCGCGGCCATCGAGGAGGGCATCGTCGCCGGCGGCGGTGCGACTCTCGTGCACGCGGCCGAAGTCCTCGACGGCGACCTCGGTCTCACCGGCGACGAGGCCGTCGGCGTCCGTGTGGTTCGCATCGGTCTCGACGCACCCTGCGAGTGGATCGCCCGCAATGGTGGCGAGTCCGGTGAGGTCGTGGTGGCGAAGGTCCGCGAGTCGGGCAAGGGTTACAACGCGGCCACGCGCGAGTACGGCGACCTGGTCGCCCAGGGCGTCCTCGACCCGGTCAAGGTGACGCGCTCCGCGCTCGCCAACGCCGCGTCGATCACCGCGATGCTGCTCACCACCGAGACACTGGTGGTCGAGAAGCCGGCCGAGGAGGAAGACGACGCCCACGCCGGTCACTCGCACTGATCGACAGAACATCGCGACGCCCGTCCCTCTCGAGGGACGGGCGTCGCATTTGTCGGCGCCGTCGCCGATGCTGGATCCATGACCAACGTTCATCACACCATCGACTACATCGAGCTCGGCGTCACCGACCTGCCCGCCGCCCGATCGTTCTACGAGGGCGCGTTCGGCTGGAGCTTCAACGAGTACGGACCTGAGTACGCCGGCATCCGCTCGGCCGACGGCGAGGGCGAAGTGGGCGGTCTCAGCACCTTTGCCACGCCCAGCCCGGGAGGCCCGCTGGTGCTGCTCTACTCCGAGGATCTCGACGCCACGGTGTCCGCCGTCGAGCAGGCGGGTGGAACCGTCAGCCAGGGTCCGTACGAGTTCCCCGGGGGCAGGCGCTTCCACTTCACCGACCCGAGCGGCAATGAGCTGGGAGTCTGGGCCAGCGCCTGAGAAACTTTGAGGCGTGACCATCGAGCCCGGCTGGCCGGTCGCCTACGCGCTGGCGGCGCTGCTCCTGCTCGCCCTCGGCGCGCACCGCCTGGGCGGCTACGGGATGGACCGCTCGGTTCTGGTCGCGGCGGTCCGAGCCATCGTGCAGCTCACGCTCATCGCGCTCGTCATCCAGGCGGTCGTCGACGACCTGTGGCTGTCTGCCGCGCTCGTCGTCGTGATGTTCGCCGTCGCGGTCTTCACCACGGGCCGGCGAGTGGAAGCTGCGCACGCCTGGGGTTGGGTCGCCATCGCCGTGGGCGCAGGGCTGGTGCCGGTGCTGGCCGTCATCCTGAGCAGTGGTGCCGTCCCGGCTGAAGGCATCGCCCTCATCCCGATCGCGGGGATCATCGTCGGCAACGCGATGACTGCGCACACGCTCGGAGGCCGGCGCAGCTTCGCCGCCCTCCGCGAGGAGCACGCTCAGTACGAGGCATGCCTCTCGCTCGGTCTGCTGCCGTCCCAGGCCATTGGCGAGATCATCCACCGCCGCGCCCCCGAGGCCTTGCTGCCCGGCCTCGACCAGGTGCGCACCACCGGGCTGGTCACGCTCCCGGGCGCTTTCATCGGCGTGATGCTCGGTGGCGGGTCGCCGGTCCAGGCTGCCACTGCGCAGGTGCTCGTCCTCTTCGGCATCATGGCAGCGCAGACGATCACGGTCGTCGTCGCCGAGCGGCTCATCGCCGCCCGCCGACTCCTGCCAACCGATCTGCGCGCGGCGCTGAGCGACTGATCGCGAGCCGGGTCAGGCGATCGAGCCCAAGACGGACTGCGACTCCATGATGCCCTCGTCGCTGGGTGTCCCACCCTCGCCGAACACCTTGGTGGCCTGCTTCGCCCGCAAGGCGAGGTGGCCTCGGCCGGCTTGTCGACCAAGACGCTCGCGTGCCTCGGACAGCGAGACGACCACGGGATGCTGCGGCGGGATGCCCAGCAGGACCGGAGCCACCAACGGCACGGTCATGTTGGTCCGAAGCCTGCTCAGGGGACTAGATCGGGGTGAGGTTAGGCTACCCTCATGAACTCTCGACGTATCGTCGGCGCGCTCGTGGCCGCCGCCTTGCTCCTGCTCACCGCCTGCGGCTCGACCGACTCGGCCGATGACGGACCGTGGCGTTTCACCGACGACCTCGGAACCAAGATCGAGCTCGACACCGCCCCGGACCGCCTGCTCGTGCAGTCGTCCATGGCGGCCGCCCTCACCGACCTGGGCCTGGGCGACAAGATCGTCGGCACGTTCGGGCCACTGAAGAATGCCGAGGGGAAGCCGGATGGCCAGGTCGCCGGACTCGACATCGACGCCGCCACGGACGTCACCGGCGGCGGGGAGTACGGCGACATCGACCTCGAGAAGGCCGCGGGCCTGAAGCCCGACCTCATCGTCACCAGCGCCTACCTCGAGGAAGAGCTCTGGTACCTCAACGCGGCCACCGAGAAGAAGGCGAAGAAGCTGGCCCCGATCCTCGTCGTCAGCTTCGACGGCAAGAAGCTCCCGGACCTGCTCGAGGGAACCGAACAGGCCGGCAAGGCGCTCGGTGCGGACCTCGACGCCGAGGGCACACAGCAGGCGCACGACGACTTCACGGCCGCCGCCGACCGGGTGCGCGAGATCGGCAGGTCCATGGGCGATCGGAAGATCCTCGCCGGGTCGCCGGCGCAGGATGTCTTCTACGCGTCCAACCCCGACGTCAGCCCGGACCTGTCCTATTGGCGCGACGAGCTCGATCTTCCGCTCATCACCCCCACCAAGCCCGACGAGGGCGGCTACTTCCAGAGCCTGAGCTGGGAGGAGGCAGACACCTACCCGGCCGACGTGTTCCTGTACGACGATCGCCTCGGCAAGGCCGGCCTGGCCATGCTCGACGACCAGCCGGTGTTCCAGACACTGGACGCCGCGAAGAATGAGGCCTACGTGCCGTGGACGTCCGTGGCGCCGCCGAGCTTCCGGGCCTACGCGGACCTGATGAACCGCCTCGCCGACGACCTCGAGAAGTTCGTGTAGCCACGGCCCGGACGCGCCGGTCCCTGCCCGTACTATTGGTTCATGGAGCAACCCGGCATTCCCGACAAGTTCGCCGCCCTGGGGCTCACGTACGACGACGTCCTGCTGCTGCCGGGGGAGACCGACGTCATCCCGAGCGAGGTCGACACCACGTCACGTCTCACCCGCGGCCTCGACCTGCGGATCCCGTTGCTTTCGAGTGCCATGGACACGGTCACCGAGGCGCGCATGGCCATCGCGATGGCGCGCGAGGGTGGCATCGGCATCCTGCACCGCAATCTCTCGATCGACGACCAGGCGTACCAGGTCGACCTCGTCAAGCGCACCCAGACGGGCATGATCCCCAACCCCGTCACCATCCACCCCAAGGCCACGCTGGAAGAGCTCGACGAGACGTGCGGTGAGTACCGCGTGTCCGGCCTCCCGGTCGTCGACCAGGACGACAAGCTGCTCGGCATCATCACCAACCGCGACCTGCGTTTCGTCCCCGTCGCGGAGTGGGGCACCCGCACCGTCGGCGAGATCATGACGCCGATGCCGCTCATCACCGGCCCGCTCGGCATCAGCCGCGAAGACGCCTCGGCGCTGCTCCGGGCCCACAAGCGCGAACGCCTGCCGATCATCGACGACGAGGGCCACCTCCGCGGCCTCATCACCGTCAAGGACTTCGTGAAGTCCGAGCAGCACCCGCTGGCCAGCAAGGCCGCTGACGGTCGTCTGCTCGTGGGCGCTGCCGTCGGCTTCTTCGGCGATGCATGGGACCGCGCCAACGCCCTGCGCGAGGCCGGCGTCGACGTGCTCGTGGTCGACACCGCGCACGGTCATGCTCGCTTGCTGCTCGACATGGTCAAGCGGATCAAGGCCGACCCCGCGTTCGGCGACGTCCAGGTCATCGGTGGCAACATCGCCACCCGAGCGGGAGCCCAGGCCCTCGTCGACGCCGGTGTCGACGCCGTCAAGGTCGGTGTCGGGCCGGGCTCCATCTGCACCACGCGGGTCGTGGCCGGGGTGGGTGTGCCCCAGGTGTCGGCCGTCTACGAGGCGTCGCTGGCCTGCAAGCCGGCCGGGGTCCCGCTGATCGCCGACGGTGGCCTCCAGCACTCCGGCGACATCGCCAAGGCGCTGGTCGCCGGGGCCGACACCGTGATGGTCGGCTCGCTGCTGGCCGGATGCGAGGAGAGCCCGGGCGAGCTCATCTTCGTGAGCGGCAAGCAGTTCAAGAGCTATCGCGGCATGGGTTCCATCGGGGCCATGGCATCCCGCGGCAAGAAGTCGTACTCGAAGGACCGCTACTTCCAGGCCGACGTCCCCAGCGACGACATGATCGTGCCCGAGGGAATCGAGGGCCAGGTCGCCTACCGCGGTCCGCTCGGCGCCGTCGCCCACCAGCTCATCGGGGGTCTGCACCAATCGATGTTCTACGTCGGTGCGCACACCATCCCCGAGCTTCAGGAGCGCGGCCGGTTCGTGCGCATCACCGTCGCCGGGCTCAAGGAGAGCCACCCGCACGACATCCAGATGACCGTCGAGGCGCCCAACTACAGCTCGCGCTAGTCCTGGTCCCGCGACCACTTGAGGGACCACGGCTGGAGGTGCTCGTAGCCCTTCACCGAGGTACGCCGCAACGGCTTGAGCCTGAGCTCGTCGTCGTCGCGCAGCTCATCGGCCATCGCGCGATCGACCAGGGCGCTGGCGGGCCTGGCCAGTGACGTCAGTCGCGATGCCACGTTGACCACGGGGCCGAAGACGTCGCCCATGTGATTGACGATGTTCCCGTGGGCCAGGCCGATGCGCACCGCCGGGAAGGTGTCGTCGGCCTCGTGCTCGTCGAGCAGCGCCAAGGCCAGCAGGGCGGCCTCCTTCGGGTCGTCGACGACGAACAGGACCTCGTCGCCGATGGTCTTCACCACGTGGCCGTGGTGGTCGGTGATGAGACCGGCGGTGACCTCCTCGAATCGTTCGACCATGTCCGTGAGCTCTTGACGGGTCAGCTTCCGGCTGAGCGAGGTGTAGCCGACGATGTCGGCGAACCCGACGCACCGCGGGGTCTCCTCGACGTCCTCGGACTCGGTGAGCAACAACCGACTGGCTGCATTGACGAGGTGACGCCGCCACGCATAGCTCTGCACCCGTTCCCCGAGCGGGATGACCTTCTCCAGCTCGGCGAGGTCGCCGGCCTCGAGATTGTCCTGTGACCCGGACGTCACCGCTCCCAGGAAGGCACGAACCTGCCAGTCCGCGAGTCGCGCGAAGGAGCGACCGATCGTGCGGATGATCGGCTGCTCGGTGTCCGGCTCGATGATGCCGAGCGCGATCAGCTCCTGCGTGACCTTCAGGGCCTCGACGTCGGCCTGCGTGAAGGCGACGTCGTCGTCATCGGCCTCGGGGAACCCGAGAGCCCGCCATTGCAGGCGGGCGACATCGGAATCGACGCCGGACAGCTCGGACACCTCGGCGCGAGTCAGGTGCGGCTGCTCTCCGAGCATCATCTCGGTGATCGCTTGGAGGACGACGGAGCCGTCGAGCCTCGGCTCCCCGTCGTCGGTCATTCGGCTTTGTTGGCCTCGAGTCGAGCCTTGTCAGCGGCGGAGATCGCTTCGCGGATGGCCGGGATGCTCTCGGTGAGCTCGCGGCCGGCCTCGGGGGTGAAGTTGAGGGCCGTGACGTTGGTCTTGGTGACCACCGCGGCGGAGCGAAGTGCGTGGTTCATGATCGCGGCCTCGCCGATGAAGGCGCCGGGACCCACCGTGGCGACCTCGTCCTTGTGACGACGGACCGAGACCTCGCCCTCGAGGATGTAGTAGGCGTTGTCCGACGGAGTCGACTCGTGGATCAGCGTCCAGCTCTCCGGCAGGTGCACCAGGCGGCCGGCCTCGGCGACCTGCCGGACCTCTTTGTCACTGAGACCTGAGAGCTCCTTGAGCCGGGCAACGGTCGCCGGATCAGGGGCGAAGCGATCTTTGCGCATGTTGGCACCGGGAACTTCCTGCTCAGGGCGACTCGAGGTCGCCGTTCCACCCTCTTGGCCCGAATCCTCGCATCGACCCCCGCTGGTGTCCACCAGTCGCGGCGGTGTCGCGGCTCACTCGCACCCGCGGCTCCCCGCATCTGGTTGCGTACGCTGAGCCCATGGACACCGAGATCGGCACGGCCAAGCGCGGCCGCCGCGCCTACTCATTCGACGACATCGCGATCGTGCCCAGCCGGCGCACGCGCGATCCGGAGGAGGTGTCGGTGGCCTGGCAGATCGATGCGTACCGCTTCGAGCTTCCGGTCATCGCCGCGCCGATGGACTCGGTCATGAGCCCCGACACGGCCATCGCGCTCGGGCGCCACGGCGGCCTCGGCGTCCTTGATCTCGAGGGTCTGTGGACGCGCTATGAGAACCCGGACAAGCTGCTCGACGACCTCGTGTCGATCGACGCCGCGCAGGCCACCCGACGGATGCAGGAGATCTACGCGGAGCCGATCAAGCCCGAGCTCATCACGGCACGCCTGCAGCAGATGCGATCTGCCGGTGTCACGGTCGCCGGGTCCCTGTCTCCACAGCGGACGAAACAGTTCGCTGACGTTGTCGTGGATGCCGGCGTCGACCTGTTCGTCATCCGCGGCACCACGGTCTCGGCCGAGCACGTCTCCGGGCAGATGGAGCCGCTGAACCTCAAGGAGTTCATCTACGAGCTCGACGTCCCCGTCATCGTGGGTGGCTGCGCCACGCACCAGGCCGCGCTGCACCTGATGCGCACGGGTGCCGCCGGCGTCCTGGTCGGATTCGGCGGGGGAGCGGCGCACACCACCCGTTCCGTGCTCGGCGTCGCCGTGCCGATGGCGTCAGCGGTGGCCGACGTCGCCGCGGCGCGACGTGACTACCTCGACGAGTCCGGGGGCCGGTACGTGCACGTCATCGCCGACGGCTCGATCGGTCGCAGCGGCGACATCGCCAAGGCCATCGCCTGCGGGGCGGATGCGGTGATGATCGGCTCGCCGTTCGCGCGCGCCGTCGAGGCACCGGGGCGCGGCTTCCACTGGGGCGCCGAGGCCTGGCACGCTGAGCTGCCCCGCGGCGAGCGCGTCGAGATCGGCAGCGTCGGCACGCTGGAGGCCGTGCTGTTCGGACCGTCGTCCGTCCCCGACGGCACCATGAACCTCATCGGCGCACTGCGCCGCGCCCTCGCCACGACCGGATATACGGATCTCAAGGAGTTCCAGCGCGTCGAGGTCGTCATCGGCTGAATGCCAACCGCGAAACCGGCATCCGACGAGGTCACGGATTCGTGCT
Organism: uncultured Actinomycetota bacterium; assembly: GCA_963839625.1. Lineage (GTDB taxonomy): Bacteria > Actinomycetota > Actinomycetes > Propionibacteriales > Nocardioidaceae > Aeromicrobium. Next base: position 44,981 of record CAWIWE010000042.1, read on the forward strand.
GCTACGAAAGGGATTTCTGACCTTTCGCGAATGTGACCCACGCCGCTAGGTGAACATCTGGCAAACGCCGGACAGGCGCGAGTGCCCGGCCATAGTCTTTGAGTGCTCAAGGCCATCGGGGGATAGCCACATTTTCGTCCCAGGAGTCAACGGTGCGTCGTCACTCAGCCCCCATTCTCGCGTCGGCCCTCATCGCGTCGACCCTCTTCGCCTTCTCCGGCGCCACAGCCATCACGCCGGTCACCATCCCGTACCCCGGTGACAACAACGGCGGCAATCTCTCGACCATCCCGACCACGTACAGCGTGGGCGACCAGGTCGAGCTCTACGCGAACTTCGCCAGTGACCAGTCGGGCCGGACGGTCACGTACTACAAGGAGACGTCGCCCAACTCGAACGACTACACGAGCGTCGGCACCGATGCCGCCAACTCCAACGGCAACGCCTACCTGCCGGGCTACACGGTCAACGCGACCCAGAAGGTCTACGCCCGCTCGAGCGGCGGCCCGACCACCGAGATCCAGACCCTCACCCCGACCCCGGTCGGTCCGGTCTCGCCGACCGGCACGGTCACGGGCTCGCTCGCTCAGACGCCGGCCGGCTACGGCGACGGCGACACGATCCAGCTGGGTGCGAACTTCCCCAGCGGCACCTTCGCGGTCGAGTTCTACGGCGAGGGACCGGAGGACACGTGGACCAAGCTCGCCACCATCCAGAGCAACAGCTCCGGCAATGCCTACTACAAGACCTATGAGGTCGACGGCATCCAGCGGGTGTTCGCGCGCAGGACCAACAACGATCGCACCGAGATCGACACGATCACGCCGTCGGCAAAGACGACGCTGAGCATTCAGCGCGACTGCAACGGAAACAACTGCGTCGGGACCGCCACCGCATCCGGCGTGCTCGACCCGGTGGCGGCCGGTGTGCCCGTGACGCTCCAGCGCCTGAGCGGCAGCTCCTGGGTCACGGTCTCGCCGATCGGCGGCCCGGTCACCACCACCGCCGAGGGCAAGATCACCTACAAGTTCTCCCTCAGCGGAGTGCCCCAGTGGACGACCCGCACCTACCGCTTCCTGGCGACCGGCGTCGGTTCGAACCAGATCCAGTTCATGCCCGGACCGACCCAGCTCGGCAAGAACGTCCTTCGCGTCGATGTGAAGGATGGCGTCTACCCGACGCAGAGAGGTCCGGAGTATGAGGGCAAGGCCACGCTGAGCGTGGACGGTGTGAAGACGCTCGACCACGTCGCTCTGGAGAGCTTCGGTGTGCGTGGCACCACGACGTCCGCCTACACCAAGAAGCCGTACAAGCTGAAGTTCCTCGACAAGCCGGGCGCAGGCAAGGTCTTCAGCATGCTGAGTGGCAAGTCGTGGACCCTCCTGGCGAGCTGGAAGGACCAGGCGTTCCTCCGGGAGAAGGTCAATCTCGACCTCGGGCGGAAGATGGCCCCCAACATCACCTGGACGCCCGACAGCAGGTACGTCGAGATGTTCGTCAACGACCAGTACCGCGGCTCCTACATCCTGACCGAGTCGGTCAAGATCGACTCGACCCGGGTGCCCGTCAATGAGACCAAGGGCATGATCATGGAGGTCGACGGCTACTCGGTCGAGGACGCCCTGCTGGGCTTCAAGTCGGCGGTCGGCAAGATCGTGTTCGCGTTCAAGGACCCGGACGAGTACGACGGGAGCAATTCGCCTACTTCCAAGAAGGTCACGGCGGACAAGCTCGACGCGATCAAGACTCGTATCAACCAGTTCGAGACCAGCTTGTACATCCCGGCAACGCGAAACCAGTACGCGAACTATGTCGACGTCAACTCGGCGATCGACTTCTGGCTGGTCAAGGAGTTCACGAAGGACCACGACTCCGACTTCTCGCGCAGCATGTACTTCTGGTGGGACCCGAGCGGTGACAACAAGTTCCACTGGGGCCCGGCGTGGGACGCCGACCACAGCGCCGGCAACGACACCGACAACGACGCGATCGGGGCCTACCTCCGCTCGCCGAACGGTTGGATGATGCGTGGTACCGGAGAGGCGAACGGGCACTCGACCTACAACTCGCACTGGTTCGTGCAGCTGTTCAAGGAGGAATCGTTCCAGAATGCCGTCAAGGCGCGGTGGGACGAGATCCAGACCGAGTTCCAGAAGGTCTCGACGACCGACGTCCCCGAGAACGCCGCGGAAGTCGGCATCGGTGCGACGAACGACAGGAACCGCTGGGCGAGCGAGCCCAAGCGTTTCGCGCCGCACACCTTCAACGGCCAGAGCGGTCTCGCCGGGGAGCAGGCGTTCGTGAAGGACTGGTACGCCAAGCGCTACAACTGGATGAACAGCCAGCTGGAGTGACCAGCGTGTCGGCAAGCCAGCGTTTCCCGTGATTGGAAACGCCGATTAGGGTGACCCCACGCCCACTTGACGACCCCAGGACCCACTTGATGCGCCGAACCGTCTCCATCGCCGTTGCCGCCGCGCTGCTGAGCCTCACGCTCGTCAGCTGCGGCGGCGGCGACGATTCACCCACGGTCTCCAACGAGGCGCCGTTCGTGGGGGAGAAGTTCACCCTCACCGGCAGCGTCGATGCCGACGGTGCACGATCGGTCATGCTCCAGTCCTTCGACGAGGGGTGGAGCGAGGTCGACAAGGCGAAGACCACCGACGACGGTGAGTACACGTTCACGACGTCCCTGGACGAGCCCTCCGCCCGCTTCCGTGTGGTCGCCGACGCCACGGGCGATCTAGAGAAGCACATCACCGCACCGGTGAAGGTCATGACCGTGGAGGACGAGGTCCACCTCTCCGTGGTGCGGGCCGGGAAGTCAGGCACCGCGATCGGCGAGGTGAAGTACCGCAAGGCCGGCCGCAACTTCGAGCTGCAATGGCTCGACGGCTCGAAGTGGAAGAAGATGGGCTCGGCGTCCGAGGACGGCCACGGCCGGGTCAGCATCCCCTTCGACGTGCAGGGTTCACGCTTCTACCGCCTGGTCGGCGACGTCATCAAGGGCACGAAGGGAGCGACGTCAGCGGCCACGCGATTCTCGAAGGGCCCCACCAAGCTCGGCCAGAACGTCATCTACGTGACGGTCGACGACTTCAAGGATCCGGTCGTCAAGGGCACCAACTACGAGGCCAACGCCGTGATGGTCACCGACGGCCGGGCCACCAAGCCGTTCCGGGTCGACGAGTTCGCGGTGCGCGGCAACTCGTCCGCCCCGAAGATCAAGCACCCGTACAAGATCAAGTTCAAGAAGGAGCGCCGGCCGTTCAACCTTCCTGAGGACAAGACCTGGATCCTGCTCGCGAACTACGGCGACCGCAGCCTCATCCGTACCGCGATGGGCTACAACATCGGCGCCGGACTGGACGGTCTCACGTGGACCCCGCGTGCCACGTTCACCGAGCTGTACGTGAACGGCGACTACAAGGGCAGCTACCAGCTCTCGGAGTCGATCAAGATCGACAAGAACCGGATCAACATCGACAAGGAGAAGGGCGTCATCGTCGAGGTCGACAAGCACTACGCGGACGACGGCGTCCCCGGCTTCTTCGGTGACCACCAGATCCCGTACGCCATGAAGGACCCAGACGAGCGCAAGAAGGGCAAGGAGGCTGAAGAGGGCATCACCGACGACAAGATCGCCGGTTTCAAGTCACGCATCATGGCTTTCGAGAAGGTGCTGTACGGCAAGGACTTCAAGGACCCGAAGACCGGCTGGACCCGTCACCTCGATCTCGACTCGGCCGTCGACTATTACCTGGTCAAGGAGTACTCGAAGGAGAACGACGGCGACTTCTACCGCAGCAACTTCTTCTACATGGACGACTACACGAATGCGGACAAGAAGCTTTTCATGGGTCCGGTGTGGGACTTCGACCGCAGCGCCGGCTCCAAGCCCGACATCTCCGAGAGCGGTACCACCATTGCGAGCCCGGCGGGCTGGTGGCTGCGCGGCAACGGCTCGCCGAACCACAGCACCGACAAGACCCACTGGTACGTCCAGATGACCAAGGATCCGGTGTTCCTGGAAGCGTTGAAGAAGCGGTGGGCCGAGAAGCGCGGGTTCTTCAAGGACCTCGCCGACCACGGTGTGGAGCGCGAAGCCGCCAAGGTCGGTGTTGCCGCGAGGAACGACCGCGACCGCTGGGGGCCCAACTCCCCGCTGCGTCTCCCGCCCCGGGCTTCGACGTACAAGGGCGAGGTCGACTTCCTCAAGGACTGGTACCAGAAGCGATTCGCCTGGATGGACAGCAAGCTCAGCTGATCGGCGCATTCAGGCGTCGGGCGGTCGTCAGCCGGGATTACCGGTACGCTTGATCTCGGCCTTGGGGCGCCGCGGTGCCTCTGACTCTTTCTATGTGGGGAACCCTGAACATGCGTCGATCCGCTCTTGCCGGCCTGCTCGCCTCCGTGCTGTCGCTCACGCTTCTTTCGCCGGGCGTTGCTGCGCCCGAGGTCGACGCACTGGTGGGCACGCCACCGGGCAGCACCTCCGACACCGGAAGTTTCACGGTCGATCCGGCCTCGTTCACCGTGGGCCAGAAGGTCACGGTCGGCGCGAACTTCCCCAGCGGCAGCTTCACGGTGACGCTGTTCAGGGAGACCGGGTCCAATGTCTGGGACGCGGTCGACACCGACGAGAGCAACGCCAACGGCAACGCCTACTTCTACGACTACGAGGTGGACGGGACCCAGAAGCTCTACGCGCGCATCACCGACGGCCCCTCGGGTCGCACCGAGACGAAGACGCTCACCCCGACGCCGAAGATCGAGCCCACCGGCGGCGCCGAAGGCGCGCTGTCCGTGCAGCCGACCGTCTTCACCAAGGACCAGAAGGTCCAGGTCGTCGCCAACTTCCCCGACGGCGTGGCCGACGTCGGGCTCTACCGCAAGACCGACGGCATCTGGGTCAAGGTCGGCGCGGACGAGAGCAGCACTGCCGGCAACGCCTACTTCAAGGACTACGTGGTCAAGGGCGGTGAGGAGCTGTTCGCCCGTAAGAGCAACGGCGACGACACCGAGGTCGACACCCTGACCGCCCAGACGATCGACCCGGCGAACTTCACCGAGACCGGCACCATCTACACCGACCCGGCCAAGATCTACGACGGGCGCAAGGGAACGATCGTCGCGAACTTCCCCAACGGCGTCTTCGACGTCACGGTGTTCCGGAAGACCGGCGACGAATGGGTGCCCGTCGGCAGCGACGAGACGTCCGCGTCCGGCAACGCCTACGTCAGCGGGGTCAAGCTGGACGGTTCGCAGGAGTACTTCGGGTTGGCGAGCACTGGCAATCGCACCGCTGTGAAGACCATCACGCCGGCGTCGCCCAGCGACATCACGGGTGGGCCGAAGACCCTCGGCAAGAACCGCGTCTACGTGACCACCGACTCGGGCGCGACGCCGGTCACGAAGGGCGTCGGTTACGAGGGCAAGGCGGTACTCGCCTCGGGAGATGAGGAGACGCCGATCTGGGATCTCGAGGAGATCGCCGTGCGCGGCAACACCTCGGCCACCAAGGCGAAGAAGCCCTACAAGCTCAAGTTCGAGGACAAGCAGAAGCCGTTCGGCATGAAGAGCGACAAGACGTGGATCCTGCTGGCCAACTACGGCGACTGGACCCTCGTCCGCAGCATGGTCGCCTGGGATCTCGGCAAGATGTTCGACGGTCTCAAGTGGACGCCCACCAGCACGTTCGCCGAGCTGTTCCTCAACGGCAAGTACCTCGGCAGCTACCAGATGGTGGAGTCGATCAAGATCGACAAGAACCGCGTGAACGTGAATGCCCTCACCGGTCAGGTCATCGAGATCGACCCGCACTGGAAGGAAGACGGCGTGCCGGGCTTCGTCGGCGAGTCCGGCCTGAACTACGCCTGGAAGGACCCCGACGAGTTCAAGGAGCTCGACAACGGCGACGAGGATCCCGAGGGCCTGACGAACGCCAAGATCAACGACATGAAGCAGAAGATCCGCAACTTCGAGGACGTCCTCTACGCCAGGGACTGGAGCAAGGTCGCCGACTTCGACGCGCTTCCGGACGACGACGACTGGACGAACTACCTCGACCTGAACTCGGCGGTCGACTACTACATCACCAGAGAGTTCACGAAGGACAACGACGCGAACTTCTATCGCAGCAACTACTTCTACACCAACAACGTCGACCCGGACTCGGCCGACAAGCTCTTCCTCGGACCCATCTGGGACTTCGACCGAAGCGCCGGCGCGTGCACGAGCTGCGAGAACACGGGCGTGGCATCGCCCACCGGTTGGTGGATGCGTGGCGGCGGAAAGTCGACGCACAACACGAACAACATCCACTGGTACACCCGGATCATCAAGGATCCTCGGTTCCTGAACGCCCTGCACGATCGCTGGGCCGCGAAGCGCGACGCGCTCGAAGATGCCTTCGCCGGCGTGCCCCGCGGGCCGGCCGTGAGCCGGGCTGTCACCAAGCTCGGGGGAGCGGACGACTACGACCTCGGCAAGCAGGTGGCGGCCAACGACCGTGCGGTCTGGCAGAGCTACGGCACGCGGTACCACGCCAGGTCGTCGACGTACTCCGGCGAGCTGGAGTGGCTGCGGAACTGGTACAAGGACCGCTTCAACTGGATGGACGGCGAGCTGAAGAAGGCTGCGCCACCGATCCCGTAACGAGCATCTGGACGGTTGTCAGGATGGGGTCCCGCATTGCGCGGGGCCCCGTTCGACGTCCGGCGGAGCCGTGCAATAGCATGGTGAGGCTTACCTAACAGACGTTCCACTGAGCGCGAAGGAATACGTCCCATGAAGTCCTCCCTTGCCACTCTCGGCGCCGTGTCCTTGACCATCTTCAGCCTGAGCGCGTGCGCCGAGGACACCCCGGCCGGCTCCGGCAACATCAACGTCGACGCATCCGACTCCTCCTGCGAGGTCTCGGCCACGAAGCTCGACGCCGGCGCACTCACGTTCAAGGTCACGAACACGGGCTCGAAGGTCACCGAGTTCTACGTCTACGCCGAGGGCGACCGGATCATGGGCGAGGTCGAGAACATCGGCCCGGGCCTCTCGCGCAATCTCGTCGTCGACCTGCCGAAGGGCACCTACGAGGGCGCCTGCAAGCCGGGCATGGCCGGCGACGGCATCCGCGAGACGCTCACGGTCACCGGCGAGCCCGCCAAGAACCTGTCCGACTCCGAGGAGCTCAAGGCGGCCGCGAAGAGCTATGAGCGCTACGTCGCCTCGCAGGCCAAGGCACTCATCGAGAAGACCAAGGAGTTCGTCGCCGCCGTCAAGGCCGGTGAGACCGAGAAGGCGAAGACGCTCTTCCCGATCGCCCGCACGTACTGGGAGCGCATCGAGCCGGTCGCCGAGATCTTCGGCGATCTCGATCCGCTGACCGACGGCCGCGAGCCCGACGCCAAGGCCGAGGGCCGCGACTTCACCGGCTGGCACCGCATCGAGAAGCAGCTGTGGGTCGAGGGCAACACCAAGGGCATGGGCCCGTACGCCGACGAGCTGCTCTCCAACATCGAGAAGGTCGTCGCCCAGAGCGAGAAGGAGCCGCTCACGGCCCTGCAGCTCGCGCAGGGCTCGAAGGCCCTGCTCGACGAGGTCGCCACCGGCAAGATCACCGGCGAGGAGGACGAGTTCAGCCACACCGACCTGTGGGACTTCAAGGCCAACATCGAGGGCTCACAAGCCGCCATCGCTGCGCTGCGTCCGGTGCTCAAGAAGCAGGATCCCGAGCTGGTCACCCTGCTCGACCAGCGCTTCAAGGAGCTCGACACCGAGCTCAACCAATACCAGAAGGACGACGGCAGCTGGACGTTCTACGATGATCTGACCAAGCCGCAGATCAAGAAGCTCTCGGACGTCGTTGCTGCACTGAGCGAGCCCATCTCGAAGGTTGCCTCGGTCGTCGCCGAATCCCGATGACGAGGTGCACATGACGGACGACCGGTCCGGCCTCTCCCGCAGATCACTGCTGGGAGCGGCCGGAGTGGGTGCCCTCGCGGCCGGCGCGGCGGGCGGGTACGCAGTCGCGAACTCGCAGTCCGAGGTCGTTCCCGACACCGACGAGCTGCCCGTCGACTTCGCCGGACGCCACCAGGCCGGCATCGTCACTCCGGCGCAGGACCGGATGTACTTCGTCGCGCTCGACATGACGACCGAGAAGCGCGACGATCTCGTCGCGATGCTGCAGGAATGGACCGTCGCGGCCCGCAAGCTCGTCCAGGGGAACGACGTCGGAAAGTTCGGTGCCGTGGGTGGGTCGCCGTTCGGACCACCGGAGGACACCGGCGAGGCGCTCGGCCTGCCGCCCTCGCGCCTGACGCTCACGATCGGGTTCGGGCCCAGCCTGTTCGAGAAGGACGGCAAGATCCGGTTCGGTCTCGGCGGCATGAAGCCTGACCGGCTCACCGACCTTCCGCTGTTCTCCGGCGACCGGCTCGATCCGGCGATCTGCGGCGGTGACATCGCCATCCAGGCCTGCGCCAACGATCCCCAGGTGGCCGTTCACGCTGTCCGGAACCTGGTGCGGATGGCCTTCGGCCGGGCGTCCGTGCGGTACTCGCAGATGGGCTTCGGGCGTACGTCGTCCACCTCCACGGCTCAGTCCACCGCGCGCAACCTGCTCGGCTTCAAGGACGGCACGGCGAACCTCAAGGCGGAGAACAAGAAGGAGCTCGACACGTTCGTCTGGGCGAAGCTGGGTGACGGCCCCGACTGGCACGTCGACGGCACGTACCTCATCACCCGCAAGATCGACATGCGCATCGAGACGTGGGACCGCGAGTCGCTCGAGGGGCAAGAGGCGATCATCGGCCGGCGCAAGGGGAGCGGCGGTCCGGTCAGCGGCGGCGACGAGTTCGACAAGCTCGACTTCAGGGCCAAGGGCAAGAACGGCGAGACGGTCATCCCCGAGAAGGCGCACGTGCGCCTCGCCCACCCCGACAACAACGGTGGCGCCAAGCTGCTGCGTCGTGGCTACAACTTCGTCGACGGATCCAACGGCCTCGGCCAGCTCAGCGCCGGGCTCTTCTTCATCTCCTATCAACGCGATCCCGAGCAGTTCGTGAAGGTGCAGCGCAGCCTGGCCGGAACACAGAACGACGTCCTCAACGAGTACATCGTGCACGTGGGCTCCGGCCTGTTCGCCGTTCCGCCAGGTCCGGGAGCCAAGGGCTTCTGGGGCGAGGTCCTGTTCTGCTAGCGGGGTGATGCTGCTGACAGCACTGCTGTCATACCAGCGGTATCCTGTCCAGCATGCCTCCTCCCACGTCGGAACGAACGGCCCGCGATGCCGTGTCACCGGCCCGTGTCGCCGAGCTCACCGGCCTCATCCGCAGCACCACCGGTGAGAGCCGCGCCACGACCTCCCCACTGACCGGCGAGCCGGTGGCCGAGATCCCCAAGTCCAGCATCGACGACGTCGAGGCCGCCTTCGACCTCGCCCGCGCGACCCAGCTCACCTGGTCGCAGACCTCATTGCGCGAACGCAGCCGTGCGCTGCTCCGCCTGCACGACCTGGTGCTGGAGCGTCGCGAAGAGCTGCTCGACCTCATCCAGCTGGAGTCCGGGAAGGCCCGCTCGCACGCATTCGACGAGATCGCCCACGTGGCGCTCACCGCGCGCTTCTACGCGCGTCGCCTCCGGCGCCAGCTGAAGCCCGAGCGACGCTCCGGCGCGCTGCCCGGGCTCACGTCGGTACGGGTCAATCACGTGCCCAAGGGCGTCGTCGGCATCATCAGTCCCTGGAACTACCCGCTCACCATGGCCATCTCCGACGGGCTGCCGGCGATCGCCGCCGGCAACACCGTCGTGCACAAGCCCGACAGCCAGAGCCCGCTGATCGCCCTGGCCGGAGTCGAGCTGTTGCGTGACGCCGGGTTCCCTGCCGACGTGTGGCAGGTCGTCAGCGGCGCAGGCTCCGAGGTCGGAACGGCGATTGTCGAGCGGGCCGACTACATCTGCTTCACCGGGTCCACCGCCACCGGCTCGCTGATCGCGCGGCAGGCTGCCGACCGGCTGGTCAGCTGCTCGCTCGAGCTCGGCGGCAAGAACCCGATGATCGTGCTGCCCGGCGCGAATGTCGAGAAGACCGCCGCCGGCGCCGTGAACGCCTGCTTTTCCTCGGCCGGCCAGCTCTGCGTCTCCATCGAGCGGCTCTACGTGCCCGACAGCCTCTACGACGACTTCCGTGACGCCTTCGTCCGACGGGTGAACGCGCTGGCACTCGGTGCAGGCCTCGACTGGGACGCCGACATGGGGTCGCTCGTCTCGCCGGCGCAGCTCGAGACCGTCACCAAGCACGTCGACGACGCGGTCGCGAACGGCGCCTCCGTGCTCACCGGCGGCAAGGCGCGTCCCGACCTCGGCCCGTACTTCTACGAGCCCACTGTGCTCGAGGACGTCACCGACGCCGCCGAGTGCTTCGCCGGGGAGACGTTCGGTCCGCTCGTCTCGCTGTACCGGTACGGCACCGTCGACGAGGCGGTCGAGCTCGCCAACGCCGGCGAGTACGGCCTCAACGCCAGCATCTGGGGGCCGGTCCGCCAGGCCCGAGGCCTGGCCGCCGACATCAAGGCCGGCACGGTCAACATCAACGAGGGCTTCTCGGCATCGTTCGGCAGTATCGACGCCCCGATGGGCGGGATGAGACATTCCGGCCTCGGCCGGCGCCAGGGTTCGGAGGGCATCCACCGCTACACGGAGCCCCAGTCGGTGGCCGTCCAGCGGGGCTTCCCGATGGCCGGCCCGGCCTTCCTCCGGCCGGAGACCTTCGCGAAGCTCCTCACCATCGGCCTCAAGGTGCTCCGACGCACGCCACGAGCATGATCGCGCAGAGGAAGGCTTCATGACCGAGTTCGACCACGACGTCGTCGTCATCGGCTCCGGGTTCGGTGGCAGCGTCGCTGCGCTCCGGCTGACCGAGAAGGGCTACAAGGTCGCCGTCCTCGAGGCCGGCAAGCGATTCCAGGACAAGGACTTCGCCAAGACGTCGTGGCGGCTGCGCAAGTTCCTGTGGATGCCGCAGCTCGGCTGCTACGGCATCCAGCGGATCGACAAGCTCAAGGACGTGCTGATCCTGTCCGGCGCGGGCGTCGGTGGCGGTTCGCTGGTGTACGCCAACACGCTCTACGAACCGCTCGACCCGTTCTACAAGGATCCTGCCTGGGGACACATCACGGACTGGAAGCGCGAGATGGCGCCGTACTACGACCAGGCGAAGCGGATGCTCGGCGTCACGACGTACCCGATCGAGACGGCCGCCGACCGTGTCATCAAGCAGGTGGCCGCCGACATGGGCGTGCAGGGCACGTTCCACCACACGCCGGTCGGTGTCGTGTTCGGTGAAGACCCCCACTCGCCGTCCGGTGAGTCGGTCGGCGACCCGTTCTTCGGTGGCGTCGGACCCGAGCGCAACGCCTGCCTGCAGTGCGGCGAGTGCATGACCGGATGTCGTCACAACGCCAAGAACACGCTGGTCAAGAACTACCTCTACCTCGCGGAGACCAACGGCGCGGAGATCCATCCGCTCACGACAGTGGTGGCGGTAAGCCCGCTACCCGGCGGAGGCTACGAGGTCGAGACGCGCCGCACGAACCGGCGCTTCCGCCCGCACCGCAAGATCACCGCTCAGCAAGTCGTGTTCGCGGCCAGCACGATGGGCACCCAGAAGCTGCTGCACCGGATGCGCGACGACGGCAAGCTGCCGGCCGTGTCGGAGCGCCTCGGACTCCTGACCCGCACGAACTCCGAGGCCCTGCTCGGAGCCATCGCCGACAAGCGCGACGTCGACTACAGCCACGGCATTGCGATCACGTCGTCGTTCCACCCGGACGAGCACACCCACGTCGAGCCGGTGCGCTACGGCAAGGGCTCCAACGCGATGTCGCTGATGCAGACCGTCCTCACCGACGGCAGCACCGACACTCCTCGGTGGCGGGTCTGGCTCCGCGAGATGTGGCGCGAGAAGCGCAACCTGTTCAAGCTCTACGACCTGCGGCACTGGTCCGAGCGCACGGTCATCGCCCTGGTGATGCAGACGCACGACAACTCCATCACCACGTTCACCAAGCGCGGCATCACGGGGCGGCGCAGGCTGTCGTCGCGCCAGGGCCACGGTGCGCCGAACCCGTCCTTCATCCAGCCGGCTCATGAGGCCGTCCAGCACATGGCGCGGCACATGGGGGGCACCGCGGGAGGCACCATCGGCGAGCCGTTCAACGTCCCGCTGACGGCGCACTTCATGGGCGGCTGCGCCATCGGCGACAGCCCGGAGACCGGCGTCATCGACCCCTACCACCGCCTGTACGGCCACGAGGGCCTGCACGTGGTCGACGGCTCGGCCATCAGCGCGAATCTGGGCGTCAATCCGTCGCTGACGATCACCGCCCAGAGCGAGCGGGCGATGGCGATGTGGCCGAACCGCGGCGAGACCGACACCCGCCCCGCCGTGGGCGAGGCCTACCGCGTCACAGAACCCGTTCAGCCGAAGAGCCCCATCGTCCCTGATGACGCCCCGGCAGCGCTCCGTCTGCCCATCGTCGGCGTGAGCTGACCGCACCGCCGGTGGTTGAGTAGGCCGAGGAACGTAGGCCGTATCGAAACCACATCTCGGGTGAGCCTGTCGTCTCACGAGGTTTCGGCCACGGACGCCTTCGGCGTGACGCGCTCAACCTCCTCCGGCGCTCCTCGCTTGCGCTCGTCGGCCTCCGGAAAAACTCTGAAAATGGTAGTAACCTATCGGGACAAGCCTCGTTGAACCGAGTGGATCTAACTACACTCCCTCCCGTTAGATCAGGTGCCCGCTCCTCGTGGCACGACAGGGCCCGACCCGTGAGCTCCCTCCAGGTCGGGCTCTGGCTTTCCCTGCGGGCTGTCGACTCCGAATGCATGGTCGGCCGCCACTAGGATCATGATGTGAACCCCGATCATGACACCGTTCTCGTCGTCGATTTCGGGGCCCAGTACGCCCAGCTCATCGCCCGTCGGGTGCGCGAGGCGAACGTGTACTCCGAGATCGTGCCGCACACCATGCCGGCCGCCGAGGTGCTGGCGCGCAAGCCCGCCGCGATCATCCTCTCCGGAGGCCCGTCGAGTGTGTACGAAGCAGGCGCACCACAGCTCGATGCGGCCATCGTCGACGGCTCGGTCCCGGTGTTCGGGATCTGCTACGGCTTCATGGCGATGGCCCAGGTGCTCGGCGGCGACGTCGCCCGCACCGGCCAGCGCGAGTACGGCCGCACCGCCGTGTCCGTCCTCGAGCCGGGAACGCTCCTCACCGGCCTCCCCGACCTCCTGACGTCGTGGATGTCGCACGGCGACGAGGTCGTCGCGGCTCCCGAGGGTTTCACCGTCAACGCGCGGTCGCCGCGCGCCACCGTGGCCGCCTTCGAGAACGTCGAGCGCCGCTTGGCCGGCGTCCAGTGGCATCCCGAGGTCATGCACACCGACCACGGGCAGGCGGTGCTCGAGCACTTCCTCGTCGACATCGCCGGTTGTACCCAGACGTGGACGAGCGCCAACATCGTCGAGGAGCAGGTCGAGGCCATCCGTGAGCAGGTCGGCGACAAGCGCGTCATCTGCGGGCTGTCCGGCGGCGTCGACTCGGCCGTCGCGGCGGCTCTGGTGCAGCGGGCGGTTGGAGACCAGCTGACGTGTGTGTTCGTCGACCACGGCTTGCTGCGTCAGGGCGAGGCCGAGCAGGTCGAGCGCGACTTCGTCGAGGCCACCGGGGTCGACCTGCACGTCGTGGACGCCCAGAACCAGTTCCTCGGCTTTCTCGCCGACGTCACCGACCCCGAGCTCAAGCGCAAGATCATCGGCCGCGAGTTCATCCGGGTCTTCGAGGCCGCCGAGCGGGAGATCGTGGCCAACGCCGAGGGCACTCCGGTCGAGTTCCTCGTGCAGGGCACGCTGTACCCCGACGTGGTCGAGTCCGGTGGCGGCGAGGGAGCGGCCAACATCAAGAGCCACCACAACGTCGGTGGGCTGCCCGACGACCTGGAGTTCCGCCTCATCGAACCGCTCCGCACCCTGTTCAAGGACGAGGTCCGTCACGTCGGCGAACAGCTCGGCCTTCCGTCGGCCATGGTGTGGCGGCATCCGTTCCCCGGCCCCGGCCTGGCCATCCGCATCATCGGTGCGGTCGACGCCGAGCGGCTCGACATCCTGCGCGAGGCCGACGCGATCGCCCGCGAGGAGGTCACGGCCGCCGGGCTCGACCGGGACATCTGGCAGTTCCCGGTCGTGCTGCTGGCCGACGTGCGCTCGGTCGGGGTGCAGGGTGACGCCCGCACGTACGGGCATCCGGTCGTGCTGCGGCCCGTCACCAGCGAGGACGCCATGACCGCCGACTGGGGCCGGCTGCCCTACGACGTCCTGGAGCGGATCTCCACGCGCATCACCAACGAGGTCGAAGAGGTCAACCGGGTCGTCGTCGACATCACCAGCAAGCCGCCCGGCACCATCGAGTGGGAATAGTCACGCCAGCGCGAAATACCGCAGCCAGACGTACGGCGCGGCGATCGCGATCGTGATCGCGGTGACGACGATGCCCTTCTTGGTGAACTCCCAAAACGAGATCGGCGTGCCGTTGCGGTACGCGATGCCGAGAACCACCACGTTGGCGCTGGCGCCCACAGCGGTGAGGTTGCCGCCGAAGTCGGCGCCGAGGGCCAACGACCACCACAGGGCCTGCGCCTGCTGTGGGTCGGCGATGCCTTCGGCCAGCTGAGCCACCAGTGGGCTCATCGAGGCCACGTACGGGATGTTGTCGATGATGCCGGAGACGGGAGCCGAGACACCGAGGATGAGCATCGAGGCGACCAGGCCGTCTCCGCCGGTTGCCGTCGCGACCTCGCTGGCAAGGTTGCCGATCACGCCGGTCTCGATCAGCGCACCGACCATGATGAACAGGCCGGCGAAGAACAGCAGCGTCTCCCACTCCACGCTGGCCAGGTACTGCTCCGGTGTGCTCCGAGAGATCAGCACGAGCACGCCGGCACCGAGCAGCGCGACGATCGACGGCTCGACGTGCAGCGCCGAGTGGAGCATGAACGCGACGAAGACGGCCAGCAGCACCACGCCGCACTTGACCAGCAGCCCGGTGTCCTCGATGGCCTCACGCTCGTTGAGGGCCATCACCTCGGCCGCACGCTCGGGATCGGAGAAGAAGGACCCCCGGAACAGCCAGGGCAGGATCGCCGTGAAGACGATCAGCTCGACGATCACGATCGGCGCCATGTGGATGAGAAAGTCGTTGAAGGTCAGATCCGCCCGGCTGGCGATGATGATGTTCGGCGGGTCGCCGATCAGCGTGGCGGCACCGCCGATGTTGGAGGCGAACACCTCGGCGATCAGGAACGGCACGGGGTTGATGCCGAGCCGGTCGCACACCAGCAGGGTGACCGGCGCGATGAGCAGGACGGTGGTGACGTTGTCCAGCAAGGCCGAGGCGAGGGCCGTGATCAACACCAGGAGCACCATCACGCGCAACGGGGAGCCCTTGGCGCGTTTCGCCGCCCAGATCGCGGTGAACTCGAACACGCCGGTCCGTCGGAGTACCGAGACGATGATCATCATGCCGAGCAGCAGGAAGATGACGTCCCAGTCGATCCCTGTCTCCTGGGAGTAGAAGACCTGCTCCGACCCGACGATGCCGAGCGCGAGAACGATGCCGGCACCGGCCAGTGCAGCCAAGGTCTTGTGCACCCACTCGGTGGCGATGAACACGTAGGCCGCTACGAAGACGGCCACCGCGATCCAGGCGGTCACGATGTCTCGATCAGACGTCGTGCGGTCGCAAGGCGGTCTGCAGCAACCGTGACGCCGTGATGACGCCGACGATCCGCTCGTCGCTGACCACCGCCGCAAGAGGACAGCGCAGCCGAGCCATGATGGCGGCGACCTCGACGATCGTGTCGTCGGCGTTCACCACGGCCAGCTCGGGACCTTTCGAGGGGATGAGGTCGCCCACCGTCTTGCCGTCGAGGGCGTCGGCAGCATGATCCGCCATGTTCTCCCCCAGCACGTGGGCCAGCGATGGGTCGTCCTGAACGTACGTCGGCACCAGGAAGCGGACGACCTGCGAGGCGGGAAGCACCGCACGCGGCTTGTCGCTGTCGGTGACGACCAGGCCTGGTAGGCGGTGCTCCGCCAGCAGTTGCGCTGCGTCGATCGCGGCGGCGTCGAGTGGCACCACGGCGGGATAGTCCTCTGCCATCTGCTCTGCATGCATGCTCGCATCGTACGGCGTGCATCGGATCTCCCTCGTGTGAGAACAAAGGGCTGCTCCGTCGAGCGACCCTGCCGACCAGACTTCCCGGCACGCCATCGCCACGATCTCGCACATCGGCCGAGGACGGCAAATCCGGATGAAGCATCACCGGAGACCGGAATCGTCGCCGAGGAAGACGTCCGGGATGCCGTCGTGGTCCGGGTCGGCGGTCTCCAGCGCCTCGATGCGGCGGTAGACCCGGTTGCGTGCGCGGAGCACGACCGCCGCAACCGAGCCAGCGATCAGCGACCCCACGAGGACGCCGACCTTGGCGTGCTCGTCCGCCTCGCTGCCGATGCCGAACGCCAGCTCACCGATGAGCAGCGACACCGTGAAGCCGATGCCACCCAGCGCTGCGACTCCCAGAACGTCCCACCAGGACAGGTCGTCGTCGAGCTCGGCATGGGTGAGCGTCGCCGTCAGCCACGTGGTGGCGAAGACGCCGACCGTCTTGCCGGCGACCAGGCCGAGCACGATGCCGAGGGTGATCGGATGGTCGAGTCCGTCCGCGAACTCGTCCCAGCCGTCGATCGCCACGCCGGTCGAGAAGAACGCGAAGACCGGCACGGCAACTGCCGCTGACAGCGGCCGGAAGACGTGCTCGAGGTGCTCGGCCAGGCCGGGGCCGTCCTCGCCGTCGCGGCGGAGCACCGGCACCGCGAATCCCAGGAGAACCCCGGCGACCGTCGCATGCACGCCCGACGCGTGCACGAGGCCCCAGGCGACGATCGCGAGCGGCATCAGCAACCACCAGGCCCGCACGCGCTTCTGGACCAGGGCAGCGAAGGCTGCGATCGGCACGAGGGCCGCGAGCAGCCAGACGACCTCGAGGTCATCGGTGTAGAAGAACGCGATGATGGTGATGGCGAGGAGGTCGTCGACGATCGCGAGGGTCAGCAGGAACGTGCGCAGTGCCGATGGGAGGTGCGTGCTGATGACGGCGAGCACCGCAAGCGCGAACGCGATGTCGGTCGCGGTGGGGATGGCCCAGCCGCGAGCAGCGCCGTCGTCCGCCCCGAGGTTGACCGCGAGATAGAAGGCAGCCGGCAGGACCATACCGCCCACCGCCGCCACGATCGGTATGGCAGCACGGCGCGGATCGCGCAGATCACCGGCCACGAACTCGCGCTTGAGCTCGAGCCCGACCACGAAGAAGAAGACGGCCAGCAGCCCGTCGGCCGCCCAGGTGCCCAGGGTGAGGTCCAGGTGCAGCGCCGAAGGCCCCACGACGGTGTCGCGGACCTCGGCGTACAGGTCGCCGACGTTGGCTGCGACCAGCGCAAGCAGGGCCGCCCCGATGAGCAGGACGCCACCGAGCGTCTCCTGCCGCAGCAGCTCGGCGATGCGCGACGTCTCCGGCCAGCTGCCCCGCGCGAACAGCCGCCGATCACTCATGCCTCCACGCTACCGGCCGTGTCCGGAGACCTCAGCGCGCGTACAGCTCCACGAACCGCCGCACGATCGTCGGCGGATGGACGACGCTGCTGCTGGCCGCCAGGTCCTTCAGCCCCTGCGCCTCCGTGGGGGCGAAGTAGCCGTAGTCCTTGTAGATGTCGATCCGGTTCTGGATACCGGGCACGTCGAGCTCGGGATGGAACTGGGTCGCGTAGACGTTCTGTCCGACCCGGAACGCCTGCACCGGGCATGCGGTCGACGACGCGAGGTGGACGGCGTGGTCGGGCAGCTTCGAGATCGCCTCCTTGTGTCCCAGGAAGGCCTCGAATTCCTCCGGCAGGATGCCGAACAGCGCATCGTCTCGTCCCGCGTCGGTGAGGCGGAGGGTCGTCGGCCCGACCGGCTCCGGATAGGTGCGGTCGATGACCGCGCCCTCGTGGCGGCCGACGATGGCGATTCCGTAGCACGCGCCGAGGAGCGGGAAGTCGCGCTCGATGATCTCGTGCACCAGCAGATGGAGCTCCGCCTCAACCCGGATCTGCGCCGGTGACTTCTCGTGCTCCGGATCGGTGATGGTGTAGGGGCTCCCGCCGAGGATCACGCCGGAGTACCGGTCCAGGTCGACCGCGCCCAGCGGGTCACGCTCGACCCGTCTGCGCTCGAGCTCTCGCTCGTCCAACCCGCCGCAGGCGAGGAACTCGGCGTACTCGTCGTCGGCGGCCAGGTCCTCGGCGCGGGTGGCGAGCAGGAGGAACGGCTTCACGGGGGAAACCTACCGGTCGAGGTCGACGGCCGACGAGGCGATCGCCTGACGGGCGTGCCGCTCAGGTGCCGGGATCGTTCTCGAGCAGGATCGGCTGTCCGTGGGGCGTCGCGTGCGCGGCTCGGTCCCAGGCGTCCCGCCGTGCCGCGAGCTGGACGCGGTCGGCGACGCCCTTCTGGTCAACCAGGTGCTCGAGGGCAGCGAGCCAGTGCCGGTAGTACGTGGAACCGTCGTCCGGATCGCCTTCGGCCTGGGCCTGCGTGATCGCCTGCGCGAGGGCCACCGCCCACTCGCGCCAGGTGAAGACGCCACGCTCGTGCAGCGTGAGGGCCATGGCGAAGGCCTGAGCCTCCCACGGTTCCCGGAAGACCGGCGATCCGTCGTCGTCCTGGGGGATCGGCGCCACCGGCGTCGTGGCCTCGAGGAGTCCGTCAGGCCGGCTCAAGGTAGCTCTCCCACGCGTCGATCGAGACGGCGAGCGACGGGTCCGCGTCCGGGCCCCACAGCTCCGATCCGGTGAAACGCACGGTGTAGAGCCACTCCGGGTTCTCGCCCTGGCCGTGCGCGTTGGAGTCCGGAAGCACGTGCGCACCGTTCAACCGCTCGACCACGCCGACCTTGCCCCGGGCGTAGCGGGGCAAGCGGGTGTGACCCGTGGGGTGCATGGTGCGGGTTCTGACGTCGGCGCCGACGGCGAACCGAGCCGGATCTGGCACGGTGCGTTCGGTCGAGGAGCCCCTCGCCATCGCCGCCGGCACCTGCTCGGCCTGGAGCACCCCCGCAATGGGCGCCGGCGGAACGAGGGCCTTTCCCTCGGCGAGCTCGTCCGCCGTGACGAGGCCGCCATCCAGCAGCAGGCGCTCCAGCCCCGCGATCCAGATCTCGTAGTACGTGGACGAGAGGTAGTCGGCCGGGCTGATGCCCTCGCGGGCGTGCCGGCTCATGTCGAGGTTCCAGGCCCGCGAGGCACCCATGCCGATCGTCATCCCGAAGACGCGGCGCTCCCAGTCGGCGTGGAACGTGGGCTCGTCGGGCTCCGGCTCGACCGGGCCGAAGCCCATCATTCCGCCGAGGTCCTGTCCGCCGTTCACGGTGCCACGGTCCCGGCTCGGTCGGGCCTGAGAGCTTCACCCGTGCCGATCATCGAGTCGCGGGTGACGAGCTCGGCGAGCTCCGGTTCGTCCCAGCCGTCCGTACCGTCGGGGCGCATGGGGATCACCATGTAGCGGACCTCGGCCGTCGAGTCCCACACCCGGATGGAGGTCGTGGCGGGCAGGCGCACGCCGAAGTCCTCGAGCACGCCACGCGGGTCGATCACCGCGCGCGAGCGATACGGCGCGGACTTGTACCAGACCGGCGGCAGGCCCAGGACCGCCCACGGGTAGCAGGAGCACAACGTGCAGACGACCAGGTGATGCTCCTCAGGGGTGTTCTCGAGGGCGATCATGTGCTCGCTCTGGCGACCGCTGAACCCGAGCGAGCCGATGGCGGCGTTGGCATCGCTCAGGAGCCACTCGCGGAAGGCCGGATCGGACCAGGCCCTGGCCACGACCTGAGCGCCGTTGCGGGGCCCGATCTTCGTCTCGTAGGTGTCGGCCAGCGCGTCGATCGCTGCGGGCTGGACGTAGCCCTTCTCGACCAGGATCGACTCGAGTGCCCGCACCCGGAGCTCGATCTCGGAGAGCTCGCTGTGATCCTCGTGCGAACCGGCCGCCACGTCCATGGCGCGATCGTAGTCCTCGGCAGGGTGACGTGGCACGGTGTCGTGGCGCCGGCCGTGGGCGGCATGATGAGGACCGTGAAGTCCTCCGACCGACCGATCGTCATCGCCCACCGCGGGTGTCCCGGCCTTCGCCTCGAGCACACCCGGCCGTCCTACGACCTCGCGATCGACGAGGGGGCCGACTACATCGAGCCGGACGTCGTCGCCTCGCGCGACGGACACCTGGTGGTGCGACACGAGAACGAGATCGGGTCCACGACCGACGTCGCCGACCATGCCGAGTTCGCCGATCGGCGCACCACCAAGACCGTCGACGGCGTGGAGAAGAACGGCTGGTTCACCGAGGACTTCACCCTCGCCGAGCTGAAGACGCTCCGGGCCGCGGAGCGCATCCCCGACGTCCGGCCGAAGAACGTGCCACTCGGAGGCACCGAGGAGATCCTGACGTTCGACGAAGTGGTCGCGATCGCCGAAGCGGGCTTCGTGCGCCGCGGCACACCCGTGGGCGTCTACGTCGAGACGAAGCACCCCACGTACTTCCGCGGAATCGGGCTCGACCTCAACGACCTGCTCGTCGACGCGCTCGAGCGCCTGGGACTGAACCACGACGAGGCTCCGGTCATCATCCAGTCGTTCGAGTCCGACAACCTGCAGGACCTTCGGCGGCGGTCACCGTTGTTCATCGTCCAGCTCATGTCGCCCAAGGGCGCACCCGCGGACTTCGTCGCCGCCGGTGACCCACGCACCTACGCCGACCTCAGGTCGGAGGAGGGCCTCGCGTTCGTGGCCGGCTACGCCGACGCGATCGGACCGCACAAGAGCCTGGTGATCGCCCTCGACGACGACGGCAACCTGGGCGAGCCGACCGGCCTCGTCGATCGGGCCCATGCGGCCGGCCTCGACGTCCACATCTGGACGATGCGCGACGAGAACGCCTTCCTGCCGGCCAACCTGCGGATCGGCACCGAGAGGTCCGCCTACGGCGACATGCTCCCGGAGTATCTCGCCTTCTTCGACTCCGGCATCGACGGGATGTTCTCCGACTTCACTCGGACGGCGGTTCAGGCGCGGGAGGCCCACCGCGGGGCTCGGCCGGGGGATACGGGCGGGGATCCTCCAACGGCATGATCACCCAGGCCGCGATGTAGGCCAGGATCAGCGACCCGAAGCCGAGGATCGTGGCGACGGCGACGATCAGGCGGATGAGCCCCGCGTCGACGCCGGTGTAGTCGGCGAGGCCGCCGCAGACGCCGCCGATCCAACGGTCGTCGTCGCTGCGCTGAAGTCGCTTCTGGGTGGTCATGCTGGGTCCCCTCCACGGGTCGACGTGGTCTCGGTTGGTTCGATCTCGGTCAGGTCGTCGGTGGTGACTGGGTCGTCCTCGGTCGCGGTCGTGTCGGGTGTGAACGGCGCGGTGCGACGGTCGGACCTTGCGCTGATGGCGGTGCCGACGATGCCCAGCACCCCGAGCACGATGAGCGCGGCGGCGGCGACGAAGGCCAGGGCGTCCGGCGTGAGCAGGTCCCTCTCCCATACGGCCCACTGGCCGAGCACGGCCAGGAAGAACAGCCCGAAGATCAGGGCGTCCCAGCGGAATGGATGGCGCTTCATCGCTCGATCACCTCGATTCCTCCGAAGGTCTGTCTGATGCGCAGGGTGAGCGCGGGTTGATCAGGCTCATCGGCGGGCTGGACGAGGGTGACGTCCGTGCCGTTGGCCTTGCGGCCGAATGCCCTGATCTCCCCGCCATCGACCTTGGCGTCGACGGCGACGTTGAGGTCGTCGGGGATGGTCACCGTGACGTCACCGGCGCCGTTCTCCAGGGTGAGGGTGCGGCCCAGCAGCTGTTGGGGGTCGCTGACGTGCGTGAGGTCGACCCGGAGTGGGCCGAACCCGTGCTCATACGTGCCGTTCACGGCAGCAGCAGTCACAGGGTTGACGACCTTCTCGCCCGTGCCGGCACTCGGCATCAGCGAGCCGACGATCAGCAGGGTGGCGAGGACGAGGCCGACGAAGATGAGCGGGCCGGGCCCACCGAAGAACATCCCGACCAGGAGCCCGACGGTCACGACGCCCAGCGCCACGGCCAGGTAGGTCGTCCAGCTCACGTCGGTCGACTGATCCACGAGGACGGTGATCGCGACCGCGATGGCAGCGACGGAGAGGGTGAGCCCCGTCAAGGCTGAGGAACGCGGCTTCTTGGGCCGGCGAACCCGCGTGGGCCCCTGCTCGGTGGCGCCATCGGCGGGCGACACGGCGGCGTCCTCCGAGCCGGCGACGAGCTCCGCACTCACGTCAGGGTCCGGCGGAGCACCAGGGTCACGGCGGCGCGGGCGAACCACGAAGAGCCAGTAGAGGACCGCGAGCGGCACGAGGATCCATGGCAGTCCCCACCACGCCCACTGGCTGTCGCCGACAATGGCGACCGCCGCGAGCACCGCGGCGCCGACGAGCCCGAGCATGCGGAACTGCTGCTCGTTCTTGTCGAGGTTGAACCAGTCGGCTGCGATGCTCTGCTCACCTTCGGGCGGCAGCAGGAACCACGCGGCGAGGTAGAGGATGAGGCCGGAGAGGCCGACGAACGTGAGCACCACGACGATGACCCGGATGACGATCGGGTCCACGTTCAGGTACTTGGCCGCGCCGGAGCAGACGCCGGCGAGCATGCGGTCGTCCTTCGAACGACGCATGTCGGCGATCGTCCGCAACCGCCGTGGATCGAAGTCGTCGTCAGGTGCCGGGCGCTCGTCCGAAGTGGTCTGGTTGGACTGGTCCTTGGTGTCTTCCATGCGTCCATCGTCGGTGCCGGCGACTGGATTCACCATCGGGTACGACCCTGGTTCCGTCGAGCCGATACTCAGGGTGGGGCAAGGGTCGTCCTTGCTGGCGCCCGCACGTACGCGCGTGTGACGATCGTTGGGTGAGCCTGCCTCCGTCATCAGCCGCGCGCGGCCCGGTACCCCCACCGGGGGCGACGACGTATCGACGGGCCAGCCGTCCGGCCGACCGCCGGCTGGTGGGTGGCGTCGCCGCAGGTCTTGCCGACCATTTCTCGGCTCCGGTGCTGATCGTCCGGGCGGCGTTCGTGGTGGCGACGTTCTTCAACCTGTCCGGGATCATCGCCTATCTCCTCCTGTGGCGGCTCCTGCCGCTCGCCGAACCGGTGCTGCCGGCCGGCCTGGAATCGGCGTCCCGTCGCGGTCTGCGCTCCGGACGGGTCCGGATCGGCGCCCTCGAGGTGCTGCAGACGATCGCCATCTGCGCGATCGGGGTCGGCGTGCTGATCCTGCTCCAGGCCACCGGAAACGGGATCAGCGACTCGCTGCTGCTGCCCGTGCTGGTCGGGCTGCTCGGCGTCGCGGTCATCTGGCGTCAGCTCGACGACGTCGCCTGGCAGCGCTGGATGCGTCAGACGTCGGGGTGGGCGTTCGCGGCGCGGATCGCCGCCGGTGTCGTGATGGTGATGCTCGCCGGCATCTACCTGCTCACCCAGGAGCGTGGGCTCAGCGGGTTCCTCGACGTCGCCTCGGCCACCGGCATCGCCCTGGTGGGCATCTTCCTCATTCTCGGTCCGTGGATCAGCAAGCTGCTGGGTGACCTCACCGCCGAGCGACGCGAGCGGGTCCGCTCGCAGGAGCGCGCCGACGTGGCCGCGCATCTGCACGACTCGGTGCTGCAGACCCTCGCGCTGCTGCAGAAGAACGCCGACGACCCCGCAGCCGTTGCCACCCTGGCTCGCCGCCAGGAGCGCGACCTGCGGGCGTGGCTGTACGGCGACGAGGACGAGCACGGCGACTCGTTGCTCGCCGCCCTGCGGACTGCCGCCGTGGAGGTCGAGGAGACCCATCACGTCACCGTGGAGGTCGTCGGCGTCGGCGACGCCACGCTCGACTCCGATGTCGCAGCGCTCGCGCGTGCTGCCCGCGAGGCCATGGTCAACGCCGCCAAGCACGCGCAGGTCGGACGCGTCGACGTCTATGCCGAGTGCGACGGCCGCACGGCTGAGGTGTTCGTGCGCGACCGGGGAACCGGCTTCGACCCCGAGCAGGTGGCCGATGACCGTCTGGGCCTTCGTGGTTCCATCGTGGGACGGGTCGAGCGGCACGGGGGCACGGTCACCATCCGCAGCGCACCGGGAGAAGGCACCGAGGTCCGGATGAGCTTGCCGCTCAGCACCAGCCAGGAGGCACCGGCATGAGCACTCCGAAGAGTCCGCTCAGCGTGGTGCTCGTCGACGACCACGCCATGTTCCGCACCGGCGTGCGTGCAGAGCTCGAGCGCGGTGATGGGGTCGAGGTCGTCGCCGAGGCGGACGACGTCGACACCGCCGTCGCCGCGATCACCGAGCACCGTCCTGACGTCGTGCTGCTCGACGTACACATGCCCGGCGGTGGCGGCCTGGAGGTGCTGCGCCGGCTCCAGCAGCTCGGATCCGACACGACCTTCCTCGCCCTGTCGGTCAGTGATGCCGCCGAGGACGTCATCGGGGTCATCCGCGCCGGCGCCCGCGGCTACGTCACCAAGAACATCTCCGGGCCGGAGCTCATCGACGCACTCGGGCGCGTGGCCGGAGGCGACGCGGTGTTCTCGCCGCGTCTGGCCGGATTCGTGCTCGACGCCTTCGCGGGCACGATCGAGATCGCCCAGGTCGACGAGGACCTCGACCGGCTCACCGAGCGCGAGCGCGAGGTCATGCGGCTGATCGCCCGCGGCTACGCGTACAAGGAGGTGGCGAAGGAGCTGTTCATCTCGATCAAGACGGTCGAGACGCACGTGTCGAGCGTGCTGCGCAAGCTACAGCTGTCGAGCCGTCACGAGCTGACCCGATGGGCCAACGACCGTCGTCTGATCTGAGCCGGGCCGACGAGCGCAGCGAGGAGCGTCCGGCCAGGTTGAGTGTGTTACGGGCGGAGCCCGTCCGGCGTATCGAAACCTAGGGCGCAGGCAGCGGTGTGCGGGAGAGCCACACGGTGCCGAGCCGGTCGGTGTCCAGGGCGAGCTCTTGGTGCACGACCTCCAGCCCAGCCTTCGAGAAGAAGGTGTGCAGCTCGTCCCACGAGTGACCGTCGACCGGGTGGAACTCCATGACCACCCGCTGCACGTCGGACCAGTCGGACGGATCCGAGCCGAGGACGATGTCGTACTCGCCACCCTCGGTGTCGATCTTCACGACGTCGACCGGGCCGCCGGCCGTGGCCAGTGCCTCGACGAACGTGATGGCGGGCACCTCGATCGTCGGCGTGCCCTCCGGTGCGGTGAGCCCGTTCAGCCCGCTGCCGCCTGCGTTGTCGGCGAAGCGGAGCGTGCCGCTCGACGACG
The DNA here is from genome assembly GCA_963839625.1 of uncultured Actinomycetota bacterium. Taxonomy (GTDB): domain Bacteria; phylum Actinomycetota; class Actinomycetes; order Propionibacteriales; family Nocardioidaceae; genus Aeromicrobium. The sequence continues at coordinate 70,451 of CAWIWE010000042.1, forward strand.
AGACGGCGGTCTGATGGACGGTGACGCGGTCGTCGAACCCGTTGATCGCCATGTTCCGGCGGGTGAAGGCCGCCGTGGACGGTGACGCCTCGAACGCCTCGACTCGGCCACCGGCGTGCAGGCGGGCGATCGCCAGCGCGAAGCACCCGATGTGGCCGCCGATGTCGACGACGCGCGGATCGTCCAGGTCGGACGTGAACCACTCCAGGCGGTAGGCGTCTTCGGCGAAGACCTCGTAGACGGGGACGCGGGCGCCCGGCAGGTTGGGGCAGACGATGCTGAGGTCGTCGTCGACCCGGAACATCAGCTCCGCGGGCTGGTGACGGATCCGACGGCCGACGATTCCGGCCAGCACCGACGGCCCGTTCTCGAACCGGGTCAGGGTCTGGCGAACCCGGCGGGCGGCCAAGGAGATGCGCCGCGGGGCGCTCATGGTCTGCATCTGCACCGTCAGAGCATAGCCTCAGGCTGCCCGCACGGACGCCACTTCCCACGTGCGCCCGGCGACCGAAGAGGCCGGTGACGATGGTGCCACGCCGTCGACAGGTCTAGCCTGTGAGCGTGGACGAGCCGCACCTGATCGTGCTCTTCGGCGCCACCGGTGACCTCGCCCGGCGCAAGCTGCTCCCCGGCGTCATGCACCTGCTGCAGTCGGGCCTCGTCGCCGACTCACGACTCGTCGGCGTCTCCCTCGACGAGCACGACGACGCCTCGTTCCGCGAGTTCGCCGAGCAGGCCTGCCGCGAGTTCAGCACCCGGTCCATCAGCGCGGAGCAGTGGGCCGAGTTCGCGCCCAAGCTGCACTTCGTCAACGTCAAGGACGGTGCCTGACGCCCTGGCCGCGAAGGCCGTCGGGGCTGGAGGAGGAGCTGGGGGGCGAGCCACGCCGGCTGCACTACCTCAGCGTCCCGCCCAAGGCGGCGCTCGACGTCGTCAAGACGCTGGACGCAGCGCACCTCGTCGAGCGGGCCCGGATCATCATGGAGAAGCCGTTCGGCACCGATCTCGCCAGTGCGAAAGCCCTGAATGCGGAGATCCACGAGGTCTTCGACGAGCAGCAGATCTTCCGCATCGACCACTTCCTGGGCAAGGAGGCGGCGCTCAACATCCTGGCGTTCCGCTTCGCGAACGGCCTGTTCGAGCCGATCTGGAACCGCAACTTCATCGACCACGTGCAGATCGACGTCCCCGAGACCCTGTCGCTGGAGGGTCGATCCGGCTTCTACGAGGGCACCGGCGCGTTCAAGGACATGGTGGTCACGCACCTGTTCCAGATCATGGCGTTCATGGCGATGGAGCCGCCCACCACGCTCGACTCGGACTCGATCAGCGAGGAGAAGAACAAGGTCTTCCGCTCGATGCAGCCGCTCGACCCGAGCCAGGTCGTGCGCGGCCAGTACCAGGGCTATCTCGAGGAGTCGGGAGTGTCCGGCGGAGTCGGAGACCGAGACGTTCGTGTCGCTGCGTGCCGAGGTCGACAACTGGCGCTGGGCCGGCGTGCCGTTCTTCCTCCGCACGGGCAAGCAGATGGCCGAGGGCGCGCGCATCATCTCGATCGCGTTCCGCGAGCCGCCGCAGAGCATGTTCCCCGGTGGTTCCGGGGTCGGACTGTCCGGGCCGGACCACCTGACGTTCGACCTCGCCGACTCCTCGAAGATGTCGCTGTCGTTCTACGGCAAGCGGCCCGGGCCCGGCATGCGTCTGGACAAGCTGAGCATGCAGTTCGCGATGCAGGAGACCGAACGGGCCGGCGACGTGCTCGAGGCGTACGAGCGACTCATCCACGACGCGATGCGCGGCGAGCGCACGCTGTTCACGACGGCGGAGGGCATCGAGAGGCTCTGGGCGATCTCCCAGCCGCTGCTCGACGATCCGCCCCCGGTGCGGCCGTACGCACCCGGCACCTGGGGCCCCAACTCGGTGCACCAGCTCATCGCACCTCGAGCCTGGCGCCTGCCCTTTGAGCGGACGTGGCGCCGGCCCAACCCGGCCGGGGAGTAGCCCGAGCAGCGGTGTCACCGCGATCTGGGAGAACGCTTCCAGAATCGCGTCCGGTGGGTCTACGGTTCGTGGTGGCGACGCGACCGGCACGTCGCCTGACACAGGGGAGACCTGACATGAGAGCCACGTATCGCGTCCTCGGCTACCTGATCGCCATCGAGGTGGTCATCCAGGCCGCCGCCATCGCCTATGCGAACTTCGGGGTCAGCAAGTTCGTCGAGGACGGGGGCACCATCGACAAGGCTCTCGTGGAGTCCGACGAGCTGGCCTTCGACGAGATCGTCGGCTTCATCGTGCACGGCATCAATGGGATGAACGTGATTCCCCTGTTGGCGATCATCATGTTGATCGTCTCGTTCTTTGCGAAGGTGGACAAGGGCGTGGTCATGGCCTTGGTGGTCGTCGTGGTCGTCGCGATCCAGGTGCTGCTCGGGATCTACGCCCATGAGCTGCCGCTCCTGGGCGGGCTCCACGGCATCAACGCCTTCATCCTGGCCGGCGTCGCGTCCGCAGCCGCAGCGAGGGCGTCGAAGCCGGAAGCGGCGCCAGTTCCCGCTGCCTGAGCCTTCGGGCCAACCTCAGGTCTCCGGGAGATATCCGGCGACGAGGAGGACGAGCTCGGACACGAACACGTCGCGGTCGATGGGCGGGCGCTCGAGCACGTAGCGCACGGTCAGGTGCTCGATCGAGCGCACCAGTACCCATGCTGCCGTCGAGGGCTGGACATCGCGGATCTCGTGGCGTCGCGCAGCGATGTAGGCGCCGACGAGGCCGACGATGCGTTGCTCGAGCGCTTCGGCCCGGCTGCTGTTCTCGGCGCGGGGCAGCTCGTCGCTGACCACGCGGAGGAACTCGGCGTTCTCCTCGAGCGCGTCGAGCAGGGCCTCGAGGGTGGCCCTCACCATCGTCGGCCCGGACTCGTCGAAGCGGTCGGAGAGCGAGGCCGTGATGCGCTCTCCGAGGTGGTCGGAGTAGTGCTCGACGACGGCGGAGATCACCGCGTCCTTGTTCGGGAAGTACTGGTAGAGGGAGCCCGGGCTGATGCCGGCCTCAGCGGCCACGCGGTTGGTCGATGCGGCGTCATAGCCGTCGCGGAGCAGTACTGTGCGGCCGGCCTGGACGATGCGATCGACCATGAGGCGCGAGCGTTCCTGCTGCGGAACCTTGCGAGCTCCAGCCGGAGTGGGGCGAGTCATGATGCGAATTGTATGCGAGCGATCGCTCGTGTCATACTCTCGGCATGACGTTGACCTCCGATGACGTCCAGCACGAGGCGGCGCCGACCGTCCCGAGCCGGTACCGCTCCGACGAGAAGCGCAGTGCGCGCCTCGGCAAGGTGCTGCGCCACTTCGCCGGTGTGAAGGAGCTCGACGAGGAGCTCATGCAGCGCCTCGCCGAGGGCTTCATGCAGAAGGACGAGCTCGGTGCCGAGCTGGCCCGGGCGATGCGGCTCCGCGCCGACCACCCGGAGCGCGTGACGATGGCCCAGCTCCAGGTCGCGATCGCCGACGGCATCACCGCCGTCGACGACCCGCCTCCGGCCCTGCGGGCCTTCTTCGACGTCGTCGACTCCGTTCCCGACTGGGTGGACTGGAACCTCGTCGAGGAGGGCGGCCGCGTGTCGCGACGCTACGGCCAGAACGCCGCTGACATCCTCACGCAGCTATCGCTCCTCGGGGGGTACCGCTTTGGCGGGCCCACCGACCTGTTGGTGGCGACCGGCGGCCTCGCCGGGGACATGACGAGGCGACGACTCGGTGAGACGCAGAAGTGGACGGTGGCCGTGGCCCAGCCCCACGGCATGCGACGTGACGGCGAGGGCTACCAGCTGACGCTGCACGTGCGGGTCATGCACGCGCTCGTCAACGAGTCCTTCACTCCGCGGTGGGACGTCGCCAAGTGGGGCGTGCCGATCAACCAGAGCGACCAGGCGGCCACGCTGGGACTGTTCAGCGGGGTGCTGGTGCTGGGTTCGCGAGCCCTGAACGTCCGGACCACCCGGGAAGAGTCGCGGGCTGTCATGCACCTGTGGAAGTACATCGGCTGGCTCATGGGTGTCGACGACGCCTGGCTGGTCGACGCGGAGAAGGAGCAGCACCGGCTCAACTACCACGTGCTGATCGCCCAGGCCGGCATCAGCGAGGCCGGCCCCCGACTGGCTCAGTCCATCGTCGAGGCCCAGAACGATCTGCACTTCGACCGGTTCGCGCGGATCGGGCGCTGGCTGACACGTGAGCGCATGCTGAGCATGCTGACGACGTTGCTCGGCCCACGCAGCATGCGTGAGCTCGGGCTACCCATGCGGCCGCCGTGGGCCGTGGCCTACATCATCGTCCTCAATGGTCTGCGCTATCGCATCCTCGGCCGCACGGCCTGGGGCGAGCGGTACCTACAACGATGGGGCGACAAGGTTCCGAAGCGGGTGATGTACCGCCACTTCGGGCCCGATCGTCCCGAGATCGGCTCCCTCGACGTCTGAGGCCTCAGCGCAGCCAGGTGGTCTCGACGAGCCGCCGTGCCTCGTCGAGCGACAGCCCGCGGTTGCGGGCGGTGCGGACGTACGCCATGGCGGCGTCACCGGCGTCGGCGTCGCCGATGCGGCGCGTGGCGACGAGCGTGCCGTTGCGTCCGTGGGTCTCGACGACTCCGTCGGCCTCGAGCTCGCGATAGGCGCGCGCGACGGTGTTGGCGGCGATGCCCAGGTCGGTGGCCAGGCTTCGAACCGTGGGCAGCCTGTGACCCGGTGCGAGCATCCCTGCGGCGGCGGCCTCGGCGATCTGCCGGCGCACCTGCTCGTACGGCGCCTCGCTGCTCGCGGGGTCGATACGCAGGAGTTCCATCCTGCGTTTTTAGCACGACAGGGGGGCGGGCGCCCGTCGGTGGTGTCGGGTCTCCACCGTAGGCTGGGACGACGATGACGT
>CAWIWE010000043.1:0-131152 GCA_963839625.1 uncultured Actinomycetota bacterium
CGGCGAGGGCGCCGTGGTTGGCCTCGAGGAACACCGCCACGGCCGCGCGCCAGCGCTTCGGGGTGCAGTTCCGGGCGAACTCGGCGAGGAACCTCAGCAGCTGCGGGTTGGTCGTGAACGGCACGTAGACCGGCGACGACGGGCTCAGCGTCGCCTTCACCCCGGTTCCCAGGATCGCCGGGTCGGGCAGCGGAAGCGTCAGGGCCGGTGCGAGCCACCCGGCATTGCCCCACGACGAGCCGGCGGCCACACCTTCGCGGTCGACGACGGTGACCCGCACGCCCTCGGCCTGGAGGAACCACGCCGTGGCGAGGCCGACCATGCCGGCACCGACGACCACCACGTGCTCGGGGGTCTGCTCCTCGGCCATACGGCCAACTCAACCACCGACCCGGGATGCCCCGCTCTCGGGCCTTGGCTAAGGTTCGAGAGGAGACGACGCTCAAGGGAGCCAGCATGGGAATCCGGAAGAAGAAGACCGTCCGCGACCAGCTCGAGGTCCGACTCGACGACTTCCTGAACCAGGCCGAAGACCTGCGCAAGCAGGTGTCCGACCGGGCACCGGAGGTGCGCGACAACCTGATGACCCGTGTCGACGCGGGTCTCGCCGAGCTCAAGACGCGCTGGCCCGAGATCCGCGACGAGGTGCTCGATCGTGTGCCCGAGATGAGCGAGGACACCTACGACAAGCTCCCTGACGGCGTGAAGGACAAGGTGCCTGACGACGTCAAGCCCAAGAAGAAGAAGCGGCGCCTGCGCAAGCTGGCCGTCGTCGGCCTCGTCACCGGCGCTCGTGCCGCAGCCCTCGCCGCCGTACGGCGTGGCGCCGCTCCACCGCCGCCTCCGCCGCCGCCGTACAACCCGCCCACCCCGCCGAAGCCGCCGGCCCCCAAGGCTGTTCCAGAGCCGGACGCACCCCAGGCGGATGCCCCCGAAGCGCCGAAGGCGACCGACTCCGCTCCGAAGAAGAAGGCAGCGCCGAAGAAGAAGTGACCCTCAGCGCAGGGCGTCGGTATCGCCCGACAGCTTCTGCGCGAACCAGATCGGCACGATCGACACGAGGATCAGCACCACCGCGACGACGTTGACGATCGGCGCCTGATTGGGCCGGAACAGGTTCTCCAGGATCCAGATCGGCAACGTCTTGACACCGGCACCTGCCGTGAACGTCGTGACGATGATCTCGTCGAAGCTCAGCGCGAACGCGAGCAGTCCGCCCGCCAGCAGTGCCGAGCGCAGCTGCGGGAACGTGACGAGGCGGAACGTCGTCCACACCCCGGCACCGAGGTCGGCCGACGCCTCCTCGAGGTTGCCTCCCACCCGGCGAAGCCGCGCCTGAACGTTGTTGAACACCGTGACGATGCAGAACGTCGCGTGCGCGATGATCACCGTCAGGATCGTCAGCTGCAGACCGAGCACCCCGCGGAACGCATTGTTGAGCGCGATGCCGGTGACGATGCCCGGCAGCGCGATCGGGAGGATCACCAGCAGGTTCACCGAGTTCTTCCCGAAGAAGCTGTAGCGCTGCAGGGCCAAGGCCATCAGGGTGCCGAGCACGAGCGCGATGACCGTGGCCGCCGCCGCGGCCTGGACGCTGGTGACCAGCGCGCTCCGCGCACCGGCACTGCTGGCCGCGCGCTCCCACCACTCGAACGTCAGCCCGCTGGGTGGCCAGGTCAGGGACTGGCTCTCGTTGAAGGAGTTGACCACCACGATCAGCAGCGGCGTGTACATCACCACCAGGACCAGGACGGTGAGCAGGGCCAGCAGTCGGCGGACGTTGGAGCTGAGAGTCATCGGCCGGCACCTAGAGGTTCTCGAGCGCGCCGGTGCGACGCACCGCGCCCAGGTAGCCGACCATGATGAGCACGGGGATCAGCGCCACCGCCGCCGCCAACGGGAGGTTGTTGGCCGCGCCGACGTTCGTGTAGACGAGGTTGCCGAGCATCTGGTTCGCCCCGCCGACGATGTTGACGGTGATGTAGTCGCCCAGGGTCAACGAGAAGCTGAAGATGGAGCCGGCGATGATGGCCGGCACCAACATGGGGAACACGACGGTGCGCATCGTCTGCCAAGCCGACGCACCGAGGTCACCCGCCGCGTCGAGCAGCGAGTCGGGCACGCGCTCGAGCCCGGCGAAGATCGGCAGGATCACGTAGGGCAGCCAGATGTACGCCTGCGTCATCACCACCGCGACGAGCCCGTACCCAGGCGAGTCCAGCCCGAATCGACTCGCCGACCACTCGACGATGCCGCCGTCGGAGAGCATCGAGCGCCAGGCGAACGCCTTGACGAGGTAGCTGGCCCACAGCGGCGTCAGCACCGCGATGACGAGGACCCGCTGCATGCGGCGCGACGCGATCTTGGCCATGTAGAACGCGATGGGGAGGGCGATCGCGATGTCGACGATCGTGACGGCGAGCGCCACGCTGATGGTTCGAATGGTCACCGTGCGGTAGAGCGACTCCGTCGTGATCTCGCGCAGGTTCGCGAACGTGAACGACCGGTTCAGCTCACCGGTGAAGCTGTCGACCGACCAGAACGCGGTGACCAGCAGCGCTGCCAGCGCCACGACATAGATGAGCACCAACCACGTCAGTGGCGCGGTGAGCAGGAGCGAGAGCCGCAGCCGCGGTCTCGCACTCAGCGACGACGACAGCCGGCGGGCGGCCGTCACCCCGGGTGGGGGGACGGCCGCCTGCGCGACTTCGCCGTTCGGCAAACCTCAGCCCTTGATCTCGGTCCAGGCCTTGGTCCACTCGGCGTAATCCATGCACTTCACGTCGGTCCGGCCGTCGAGGCACTTCGCGACAGGAGTGCGCCAGTACCAGAGCTGGTTGGCGAACTCCTCGTCGCCGGCCTTGAACGTGTCGCAGAACGACTCGTCGCTGGCGAACTCGCAGGCCTCCTGGCTGTTCGGAGCCTCACCGAAGTACTCGGTCGCCGCGGCGTTGGCCTTGGGCGAGTCGATGTAGTTCAGCCAGGCGTACGCACAGTTCGGGCTCTTGGCCTTCGACGAGATCATCCAGGTGTCGCTCCAGCCGGTCGCACCTTCCTCCGGGAGGATCGCCTTGACGTTGGCCTTCTTCGTGTCGATCGAGTTGACGATGACCTGCCACGTCGTGCCGACCACCAGGTCGCCGGTCTCGAACGCCGAGATCTCCTTGAGGTAGTCCGACCAGTACTCGCCGATGCTCTCCCGCTGCTGCTTCAGGAGGTCGACGGCCGCGGCGAACTGCTTCTCGTCGAGCGCGTACGGGTTCTCGATGCCGAGGTCGGGCTGGTGCTTCATCAGGTACAGCGCGGCGTCGGCGATGTAGATCGGCGAGTCGTAGGCCGTGACCTTGCCCTTGTACTTCGCGGCGTCCTCGAACACGGCCTTCCACGACGTCGGGGCCGGATCGACCTCGTCGGCGTTGTACATCAGCAGGTTCGCGCCGTAGCCGTGCGGGACGCCGTAGTGCTTGCCGTTGAACGTGTTCCACTCCTGGTCCTTGAGGAACTCGAAGACCTTCTCGTAGTTCGGGATCAGGTCGGTGTTGACCTCGACGGCCTCCTTCGACGCCACCATGCGGGCGGTGAGGTCGCCGGACGCCACGACGACGTCGTAGTCGCCGGTCTTGGCGAGGTTGAACGCCTCGTCCGACGTGCCGTAGGTCTTGCTCGTGACCTGACAGCCGGTCTCCTTCTCGAACGGTGTCACCCAGTCGACCTCGGGGTCGTTGGTGCCGTCCTCGACGTAGCCCGGCCACGCCAGGATCGAGACCTTGCCCTCGTTCTCACCGAGCTCGGTCGGCACCTCCCCCGAGCTGTCGTCGGAGCCTCCTCCACCACAAGCGGTGAGGATGAGGATGGACGCAGAGGCGAGGGCCAGTCCCGGCCCGCGCACTCTGCGCCTTCTGGTGGTCTTCATGCTCATCGTGGTTCTCCTTCTCGGTGGTGAATGGATGGGAAGCTCAGGTGACGGTGACGAGGTCGTCGACGGACCAGCTCGCCACGACGTGCTCGCCGCGCTGCTCCTGTGGCGCCTCCGCGCCGGAGCTCTGCTCGAGCACGACCAGCTCGGTGCCGTCGTCGAGGCGCACGTGCAGACGGTGGCCGGTGCCGAGATAGATGGACTCGACGATGACGCCGGACGCGCGCACGACGCCGTCCGAGACGCCCGCCGGGGTGCTCGCCGACGCCGACCGCAGCGTCACCTTCTCCGGGCGCAGGGCGAACGAGCCGGACCGACCGAACAGCCGCGACGACTCCGCATCGTCGAAGAGGTTGGACGTGCCGACGAACGAGGCGACGTACGACGACGTGGGCTGCTCGTAGATCTCCCTCGGCGTGCCGAGCTGCACGATCTTGCCCTCGCTGAACACCGCGATGCGGTCGCTGAGGGTGAGTGCCTCTTCCTGGTCGTGGGTCACGAACACGAAGGTGATGCCGAGCTCGCGCTGCAGCTCCTTGAGCTCGACCTGCATCTGCTCGCGCAGCTTGAGGTCGAGGGCGCCGAGCGGCTCGTCGAGCAGCAGCACCTTGGGGCGGACGATGATCGAGCGGGCCAGGGCGACGCGCTGGCGCTGACCGCCGGAGAGCTGCCCGGGAGTGCGGTCGCCGTACCCGGCGAGCTGCACCGTCGCAAGCGCCTCCTCGGCCTTGCGGCGTCGCTCCGCCTTGCCGGTTCCGCGCACGCGCAACCCATAGGCGACGTTGTCGAGCACCGACATGTGCGGGAACAGGGCGTAGTCCTGGAACACCGTGTTGACGTCGCGGTCGAACGGCGCCCGCGACGTCACGTCGTCGCCGCCCAAGGTGACGGTGCCTGCGGTGACCCGCTCGAAGCCGGCGATGAGCCTCAACACCGTGGTCTTGCCTGACCCGGACGGCCCGAGCATGGAGAAGAACTCACCGTCTGCGATGTCGAGGTCGATGCTGTCGACCGCGCGCACGTCACCGAAGTGCTTGCTCAGACCCCGCAATGAGATGGCCGGAGATGAACTCGTGGTCCCGGTCATCGACGTCCTGTTCGCTCGGCTGGATTCAATCTGACCTGCTCGCTAGGTCATCGTCAATGACCGTTCAACAAAAGAGTGGCGCCTGACACTGCGCTGCGATTCACTGGAGCACATGCGATCCATCTGGAAAGGCTCGATCAGCTTCGGTCTGGTCAACGTGCCAGTGAAGGTCTACAGCGCCACCGAGAGCCACGACGTCTCGCTGCACCAGGTGCACGAGAAGGACGGTGGGCGCATCCGCTACCAGCGCAAGTGCGAGGTGTGCGGCAAGGTCGTCGCCTACGAGGACATCACGAAGGCCTACGACGACGGCACCAACACCGTGGTGCTCACGGACGAGGAGCTGAAGTCGCTCCCGGCCGAGAGCAACCACGAGATCGACGTCGTGGAGTTCGTGCCAGCCGACCAGATCGACCCGATCCGGCTCGACAAGGCCTACTACCTCGAACCGGACGCGCAAGCGCTCAAGCCGTACACGCTGTTGCGCCGGGCCCTGGAGGAGACCGATCGCAGTGCCGTCGTGCAGTTCGCGCTGCGCCAGAAGAGCCGCCTTGCGATCCTGCGGGTCAAGGACAAGGCCCTCGTCCTGCAGACGATGCTCTGGGACGACGAGGTGCGCGAAGCCGACTTCGACGTGCTCGACGAAGTCCCCCGCATCAGCCAGAAGGAGCGCGACATGGCGTCGCAGCTCGTCGACTCCCTGGCCGGCGACTTCGACGCGAGCCAGTTCACCGACGACTACCAGGAGCAGCTGCGCACGCTGGTCGAGGCGAAGCTCGAGCAGGGTGACGCCCTCGACACCGCCGCCACGTTCGGCGAGGAGCCGGAGGACGGCGAGCAGGCCGAGGTCATCGACCTCATGGATGCCCTGTCGCGCAGCGTCGAGAAGAGCAAGAAGAAGAAGTCGTCCTCGAGCAAGTCGTCATCGAGCAAGTCGGCGCCGAAGAAGAAGGCCCGCAAGGGGGCTTGAGTTGGCCCGCTCCTCCGGTGAGACCGTCTCCATCGGAGGTCATCGCCTGCGTCTGACCAATCCGGACAAGGTGATCTATCCGGCCACCGGCACGACGAAGGCCGACGTCATCGCGTACTACGTCGAGATCGCGCCGTACATCCTTCCGCACGTCCGCGATCGGGCTGCCACGCGCAAACGCTGGGTGAACGGGGTCGGCACGGCCAAGAAGCCGGGAGAGGTGTTCTTCGAGAAGAACCTTCCGGACTCTGCGCCGAGCTGGATCCGGCGCGCGTCGATCCAGCACCGGACCAGCCGCAACAACTACGTCGTCGTCGACGGAGTGGCCGTTCTCGCCTGGCTCGGGCAGATGGCCGCCCTGGAGATCCACGTGCCGCAGTGGCGCGTCGGGCCGCGTGGCGCCCACCTCAACCCCGACCGCTTCGTGCTGGACCTCGATCCGGGACCGGGTGCCGGCCTCCCCGAGTGCGTCGAGGTGGCGAAACGCGCCAAGAAGCTGCTCGCCGATCTCGGTCTCGACGCCTTCCCGGTCACCAGCGGCAGCAAGGGCCTCCACCTGTACGCCGGCCTCGACGGGAGCCACGACGCCGAGTACGTGAACCGGTTCGCCAAGGAGTTCGCCTCGGTGCTGCAGAGCGAGCTGCCGGACCTCGTCGTGAGCTCCCAGCAGAAGGCACTGCGCGGTGGCAAGGTGCTCGCCGACTGGAGCCAGAACAACGCCAACAAGACGACGATCGCGCCGTACTCGCTGCGCGGTCGCGAGCATCCGACCGTCGCCGTGCCGCGCACGTGGCGCGAGCTGAACGACCCCGACCTGCACCACCTCACCTACGACGAGGTGCTCGCCCGCATGAAGCGGCGCAAGGATCCGCTCGCACCACTCGGCCAGGACGGCGGCGCAGAGGTCCCGGCGACGGACGCGTTGTCGACCTACCGGTCCAAGCGCGACGCCACCAAGACGCCCGAGCCGGTGCCGGAGGAAGGCGCCGACCTACCGGGGGACGGCAACTCCTTCGTCATCCAGGAGCACCACGCAAGCCGTCTGCACTGGGACTTCCGGCTCGAGCGCAACGGCGTGCTCGTCTCCTGGGCGCTCCCCAAGGGCGTGCCCACCGACCCGGCGAAGAACCACCTGGCCGTCCAGACCGAGGACCACCCGCTGGAGTACGGCACGTTCGAGGGCACGATCCCGAAGAGCGAGTACGGCGGCGGGAAGGTGACCATCTGGGACACCGGCACGTTCGAGGCGGAGAAGTGGCGCGACGGCGAGGTCATCGCCACGCTCACCGGCACCAAGAAGGGCGGGCTCGGCGAGCCGCGCCGGTTCGCGCTCATCCGCACCGGCGAGAACTGGCTCATCCACCTGATGAAGCCCGCCGACCAGGAGAAGCCGCGCCGGGCGATCCGACCGACGAAACGATCAACGACCCTGAAACCGGTGGCGCCGATGCTGGCCACGGCCGGCAAGGCGTTCGACATCGACGACGAGGACGACTGGGCGTTCGAGATGAAGTGGGACGGCTACCGTGCCGTTGCCGTGTGCGACGGCACGGACGTCGCGCTGTTCAGCCGCACCGGCAAGGACATGACCGACACGTACCCGGAGGTCGCCGACGCCTTGGCCGCTCACGACCTCAACGACACCGTCCTCGACGGGGAGGTCGTGGCACTCGGTCCCGACGGTGCACCGTCGTTCTCCCGGCTTCAGCAGGGCACGAGGCCGATCCAGTACCTGCTCTTCGACGTGCTCAGCCATGACGGTGAGGCGCTGAAGAATGCGTCCTACCTGGAGCGGCGGGACGTGCTCAGGGATCTGGACCTCGACGACAAGAAGACCTTGCGCGTGCCGCTGGCCTTCGACGGCTCGCTCGAGGACGCCGTCGCGTCGAGCCAGGAGCTCGGGCTCGAGGGCGTGGTGGCCAAGCGTCGCGACAGCCGCTACCGCAGCGGCGCCCGGTCGTCGTCGTGGATCAAGATCAAGAACCAGCGGATGCAGGAGGCGGTGATCGTCGGCTGGCGGCCGGGCAAGGGCAACCGTTCGGGGAACGTGGGGTCGCTCCTGCTCGCGATGCCGGATGGGGACGGCTGGCGCTATATCGGGCGCGTCGGCACCGGGTTCACCGACCGCGTGGTCCGCGATCTCACCGAGCGGCTCAAGGCCATCGAGCGCAAGACCGCTCCCCTCGAGGTGCCGCGCGACGTCGCCCGCGAGGCCAGGTGGGTGAGCCCCAAGCTCGTCGGCGAGGTCACGTACAGCGAGTGGACTGGTGACGGGCACCTGCGGCACCCGGTGTGGCGTGGGCTGCGACCCGACAAGAAGCCCGCGGACGTCAGGCCGGAGTAACGGAAACCGTGGAATGACCCTCGGTGGGTCTAGCGTTTGCCCCGCCAAAAGGTCTAGATGCAATCGGAACCGTTGCGCTAGCATCCAAGCAACTTCTCTGAGATGGGCGGCACCATGACGGATCAGATGGACAACCTCACCGATGACGAGAAGCTTCTCGCCAAGCTCGGCTACAAGCAGGAGCTCAGCCGGTCCTGGTCCAGCTTCTCGAACTTCGCCATCTCGTTCTCGATCATCTCCATCCTGGCCGGCTGCTTCACGACGTTCGGCCAGGCGTGGAACAACGGCGGCCCGATCGCGATCTCCTGGGGCTGGCCGATCATCTCGCTGTTCATCCTGGTCATCGGGTTCACCTTGTCCGAACTGGTGTCGGCCTACCCGACATCGGGCGGCATCTACTGGTGGGCGTCCAAGATGGGTGGACCCGCGGCCGGCTTCTTCACAGGTTGGCTCAACCTCATCGGCCTGCTCGCCGTGACTGCATCCGTGGCCTACGGGTGCGCCACCTTCACCGATCTCACCCTGGCGACCCTGAGCAGCGAGTACGCCGACAACTACAGCCTCGGGCGAGTCTTCGTCATCTTCCTCATCATCCTCGCGGTCGCTGCCGTGCTCAACATCTTCAGCGGTCACTTGATGGCTGTCATCAACAACGTCTCGGTCTGGTGGCACGTCGCCGGCGCCGCCATCGTCATCGGGATCCTGGCCTTCGTACCCGACAAGCACCAGTCGCTCGACTTCGTGTTCACCGAGCGCGTGAACAACTCCGGATATGCCGAGGGAGCCTTGAGCAACGGCACGTTCTGGTTCCTGGTGCTTCCACTGGGCTTCCTCCTGACCCAGTACACGATCACTGGCTTCGACGCCTCGGCCCACCTCTCCGAAGAGACGCAAGCGGCGTCAGAAGGAGCCGCGAAGGGGATCTGGCGATCGATCGCGTACTCGGCGATCGGCGGCTGGCTGATCCTTCTCGCCTTCCTGTTCGCCGTCCAGGACAAGGACGCGGTCACGGCCGGCGGCGGCGGTGTCGACGTGATCTTCAGCCAGGCGCTGCCAGACGGCTGGCACGTGATCGTCCTCGCGATCTCTTCGGCCGGGCAGTTCTTCTGCACGATCGCCTGCCTCACCAGCGCCTCGCGCATGACGTTCGCCTTCAGTCGCGACGGTGCGATCCCGGGCTCGAGGTTCTGGTCGAAGGTCTCGGCGACGAAGGTTCCGGCCAACGCCGTCCTCCTGGTGGCGGTCGTCGGTGCCATCATCACGCTGCCGGCCATCGTCGAGGTCAACCTCGGAACCGACGAAGCCCCGCTCATCGTCCCTGTGGCGTTCTATGCCGTGGTCTCGGTCGCCGTGATCGGGCTCTATCTCGCCTTCCTCATCCCCATCTGGCTGCGCTGGCGGATGGGCGACGCCTTCCAGCCCGGAAGCTGGACCAACGGCTCGAAGTACAAGTGGATGAACCTGATCGCCGTGGTCGAGATCGCGATCATCAGCGTCTACTTCATCCTTCCGTTCACACCGGCGGCTGTGCCATGGAACGAAGGGTTCTCCTGGAAGTTCGTCAACTACGCCCCGATCCTCACCGGCGGCACGCTCATCCTGCTGACGATCTGGTGGCACGCGTCTGCGAAGAAGTGGTTCACCGGACCCAAGCACACCATCGATGAAGCGGTCATCGAGGCATTCGACGACTGACCACGACGTGAGGGTTCTGTCGATCGATGATCAGGCGCTGGGCGACAAGCCGAGGCTGACGAGGACGACCGAGGAGCCCTCACACACCCGCATCGAGCAGTGGCTGAGGGGCCGCATCGCGGCGGGCCATCTCTCCCCGGACGACAAGCTGCCGCCCGAGGAAGAGCTGTCCGCCGCACTGGGAGTCAGTCGCATGACGCTGCGCCAGGCGCTGGGAACGCTGGAGTCGAGCGGGCTCCTGGAACGCCGGCGTGGACGGGCGGGCGGCACGTTCATCCGGGAGCAGCGGATCGAGACCGACCTCACCGGTCTGCCGGGCTTCACCGAGCAGATGCGACGAGCCAACGTGCGGGCCGGCGCCCGGGTGGTCAGCGTGCAGCGCCTGAAGGCTGGGCGAGCCGTCGCGTCCGCGCTGGAGCTGAGCCCTCGCAAGGAGGTGTACGAGATCATCCGGGTCAGGTCGGCACGACGCGAGCCCCTGGCGCTGGAGGAGACGTACCTCCCGTGTCACCTGTTCGAGGGACTGGACGAGCGACGGCTCACCGGCTCGATCTACGCCATCATGCGCAACGACTACGACCTCGCTCCGCACGATGCCCAGGAGTGGCTCGAACCGGCCCTGGCGTCCGACGAGCACGCGAGGCTGCTCGACGTGGAGCCCGGCGCGGCCCTGATGCTCGTGACGCGGACGTCGTACACGGCCGCGGGAGTCGCGGTCGAGCACGCGTACGACCGATACCGCGCCGATCGAACCCGCATCAGCCTGCGCACCAGCGTCTCGACGACGGTGTCGGCCGAGCTCGTCGCGGACACGGGAGCGGAATGATGGGCACGCTCGAGGAGCTCTTCGACCAGATCCCCAGCCTCGCCGGCGAGCCCCGCACGATCGTGGAGCTGCCCGGAGGGCTCACCAACCTCAACATGAAGGTCACCACCCCGCGAGGCGTCTTCGTGGCGCGGGTCAGCCGGAGTGACACGACGTTGCTCGGCATCGACCGGGAGGCCGAGCACGCGAACACCCGGTCGGCCGAGCTCGCCGGCGTGGGTGCCCCGGTCGTGGAGTTCCGGCCCGACCTCGGCGTCCTCGTGATCGGGTTCATCGACGGAGGCTCCTTCGGGAACGACGACCTGAGGAAGCCGGGTGCCCTTGCCCGGGTCGCCGACGCGATCCGCACCCTCCACGCCGGGCCGCGCTTCGTGGGCGACTTCGACATGTTCACCCGGCAGCAGCGCTACCTCGCGTCGGTCGTCGACGGCGGCTTCGCCCATCCGTCCGACTACACCGACTTCGACCCGCAGTTCCAACGGATTCGAGCCGCGCTTGCTGTGAAGGCCGGGCCCACCGTGCCGTGCAACAACGACCTGCTGGCGGGCAACTTCGTCGACGACGGCAGCAAGCTCTGGCTGATCGACTACGAGTACTCCGGCAACAACGACCCGTTCTTCGAGCTCGGCAACACCTGGACCGAGTGCCAGCTCGACGACGACCACCTCGACGAGCTGGTGACCGCCTACGTCGGACACCACGACCCCCAGCACATCGCAGAGACGATCGCCAGGACCAGGCTCCAGGCCACCGTGTCCAGGTACGGGTGGTCGCTCTGGGGCTACATCCAGTCCGCGACCTCCGACCAGGACTACGACTTCCACGCCTGGGGCCAGGACCGGTTCGACGCCGCCGTCGAGGACTTCTTGTCGCCGGAGTTCGGGCGCCTCCTTGATACCGCGGCGGGGTCCAGGCCATGACCGACCTGCCGTCACGAGCCCGCATCGTCATCGTCGGCGGTGGCGTCATCGGGGCCAGCGTCGCCTACCACCTGACGCTGGCCGGCGAGACGGACGTCCTGCTCATCGAGCAGGGCGAGCTGTCCTCCGGCACGACCTGGCACGCGGCCGGCCTGGTCGGCCAGCTGCGCGCCAGCGAGAGCATCACCCGGCTCGCGCAGTACTCGACCGACCTCTACTCACGACTGGAGGAGGAAACCGGGCTGAGCGCCGGGTTCAAGCGGTGCGGCGGGATCACGGTGGCGCGCACCGCGGACCGGATGACCCAGCTTCGTCGCACGGCCGCGAGCGCCGAGGCGTACGACCTCGAGTGCGAGACCCTCACCGCAGCCGAGGCCGGCGAGAGGTGGCCGCTGATGTCGACCGACGACCTCGTCGGCGCGATCTGGCTGCCTGACGACGGGAAGGCGAATCCCACCGACCTGACGATGGCGCTGGCCAAGGGAGCGCGCCAGCGTGGAGCCCGGGTGGTCGAGCATGTCCGGGTCTTCGAGGTCCTCACCGAGGACGACGCGGTCGTGGGGGTCGATACGAGCCACGGCGAGGTGGAAGCCGAGATCGTCGTCAACTGTGCCGGCCAGTGGGCCAATGACCTGGCGGCCCGCATCGACGTCACGGTGCCGCTGCACTCCGCCGAGCACTTCTACGTCGTGACCGAGCAGATCGACGGCATTCACCCGGACCTGCCGATCCTGCGCGACCCGGACGGGTACACCTACTTCAAGGAAGAGGTCGGCGCACTCGTGGTCGGTGGGTTCGAGCCCGAGGCGAAGCCCTGGGTGTCGCCGGACCAGATCCCGCACCCGTTCGAGTTCCAGCTGCTCGACGAGGACTGGGACCACTTCTCGATCCTCATGGACAGCGCCATCGAACGCCTCCCGGTGCTGGGCGAGACCGGCATCCGCAAGTTCTACAACGGTCCGGAGAGCTTCACCCCGGACAACCAGTTCATCCTCGGCGAGGCGCCGGAGGTCCGCGGGTTCTTCGTCGGTGCGGGGTTCAACTCGGTCGGCATCGCCACGGCGGGCGGGGCAGGGCAGGCCCTGGCCGAGTGGATCGTCGAGGGCGAGCCCAGCCTCGACCTGCTGGCCGTCGACATCCGCCGCTTCGCTCCGTTCCACGGCGACCACGCGTGGCTTCGCGCCCGGGTCGGCGAGGTGCTCGGGCTCCACTACGCCGTCCCGTGGCCGAATCGGGAGTTCGACACCGCCCGGCCGTTGCGCACCTCCCCCGTGTACGAACGGCTGGCCGAGGCCAACGCCGGGTTCGGCAGCAAGATGGGCTGGGAGCGCGCCAACTTCTTCGCTCCCCCGGGCGAGGACCCGGCGATCGAGTACGCGTGGGGTCGCCAGAACTGGCACCCGTGGACGGCTGCCGAGCACCGTGCCACCCGCGAGGCCGTGGCCGTGTTCGACCAGACGTCGTTCTCGAAATACCGCGTGACCGGGGCTGGCGCCGAGCAGGCGCTGCAGTGGATCTGCACGAACGACGTCGCCGTCGAGAACGGCCGCACCGTCTACACCGGACTGCTCAACACACGCGGCACCTACGAGTCCGACCTCACGGTCACGAGGATCGATGACGACGAGTTCTTCCTGGTCAGCAGCTCGGCGACCACCGAGCGCGACCAGGACTGGATCCGTCGCAACATCCCCGCCGGGCTCGTGGTCGGCATCGCCGACGTCACGGACGACTTCGCCGTGTACGGCGTCATGGGTCCGAAGTCGCGCGAGCTGCTGTCCCGGTTGACCGACGACGATCTTGGCGAGGACGCGTTCACGTTCGGCTCCAGCCGCGAGATCAGCCTGGCCGGGTCCACGGTTCGTGCCACTCGCATCACCTACGTCGGCGAGCTCGGCTGGGAGCTGTACGTCCCCACCGACGTCGCCCTCGACGTGTACGACGAGCTGATGGCGGCCGGCGAGGGGATCGGGGTCGCGAACGCCGGCTACTACGCGATCGACTCGCTCCGGCTGGAGAAGGGCTTTCGCGCGTACGGCCGGGAGCTGACCCCGGACTACAACCCGGTCGAGGCGGGGCTGACCTTCGCCTGCAAGCTCAAGACCGACATCGACTTCCTGGGCCGCGCCGCCGTCGAGAAGGCCAAGTCCGACGGTCCGGGTCGCCGGCTCGTCTCCTTCGTCTGCGACGACCCCGAGGCCACTCCCTGGGGCGGCGAGCTGCTGCGCCGCGACGGCGACGCCGCAGGCCAGGTGACGTCGGCCGCCTGGGGCGAGACCGTTGGCGCCTCCGTCGGCCTGGCGTACGTCAAGGCGCCCGAAGGCCAGACCGCGTCGGCAGACTACGTTCGATCCGGGAACTACGAGATCGACGTCGGAGGCGACCTCGTACCGGTGCGCGTCTCCTTGAAGGCCCCCCTCGATCTGGCACTGCAGAACCCGAAGAAAGAAGGATCCTCATGACCACTCGCCATCCACGGCTCTTGACCATCGACGAGCTGACGACGCTGATCGGGGACGGCGAGGTCGACACGGTGATCGTCGCGTTCACCGACATGCAAGGACGGTTGCAGGGCAAGCGCCTGCACGCGCAGTACTTCGTCGACGTGGTGATCGATCACGGCACGGAGGGCTGCAACTACCTGCTCAGCGTCGACATCGACATGAACACGGTCGACGGCTACGCGATGTCGTCGTGGGAGAAGGGCTACGGCGACATGGAGTTCGCCCTCGACTACGACACCATCCGGCTGCTGACGCACCTGCCGGCGACGGCGATGATCCAGTGCGACCTGGTGTGGCTCGACCACGAGCCGGTGGTGCAGGCGCCGCGCAGCATCTTGAAGGGGCAGCTCGCCAAGGCCGCGGATGCCGGGTTCACCGCCCTCGCGGGCACCGAGCTGGAGTTCATCGCGTTCAACACCACGTATGAGGAGGCGTGGGACTCCGGGTATCGGGAGATGACGCCGTCGAACCAGTACAACGTCGACTACTCGATCCTGGGCACGAGCCGGGTGGAGCCGCTGCTGCGCGACATCCGCAACCACATGTACGACGCCGGGATGCGGGTGGAGAGCGCGAAAGGTGAGTGCAACTTCGGCCAGCACGAGATCGGCTTCCTCTACGACGAGGCGCTGACCACGGCCGACAACCACAGCGTCTACAAGAACTCGGCCAAGGAGATCGCCGCACTGCACGGCAAGTCGATCACCTTCATGTCGAAGTACAACGAGCGCGAGGGCAGCTCGTGCCACATCCACCTGTCGCTGCGCGGCAAGAAGGACGACATCGTCTTCTGGGACGACGAGAAGGGCGGCCGCACCTCGACGTACGACCACTTCATCGCCGGCATCCTGGCGACGATGCGCGACTTCACGCTGCTGTACGCGCCGAACGTCAACTCCTACAAGCGGTTCGCGGTCGGGTCGTTCGCACCGACGGCCATCGCCTGGGGCGAGGACAACCGCACCTGCGCCGTTCGCCTGGTCGGCCACGGTCCGAGCGCCCGGATGGAGAACCGGGTGCCGGGCGGCGACGTGAACCCCTACCTCGCGCTCGCCGCGATGCTCGCCGGCGGACTGCACGGCATCGACCAGGGCCTGGAGCTGGAGGAGCCACTCACCGGCAACGCCTACACCTCCGACAAGGAGCACGTCCCGTCGACGCTGCGCGAGGCCCGTGACGCCTGGCACGACTCGGCCCTCGCTCGGGAGCTTTTCGGCGACGAGGTCGTCGACCACTACACCAACATGGCCGACGTCGAGCTGGCGTCCTTCGATGCCGCGGTGACCGATTGGGAGCTGCGCCGCGGCTTCGAGAGGATGTGAGACCGCATGAGCGAGCTCTGCGAGCGAACTGCGGGCCAGGTCGAGTGCGTCGCGGCGAAGCCGCCCGTCGTATCGAGACCTCGTGAGATGAAAGGCTTGGCCGATGTGGTTTCGATACGCCGCTCGTTCCTCGCGGCTACTCAACCACCGAGTCCGTGGGAGGAGATGAATGAGTAGTACTCACACCGTCGTCAATCCGGCCACCGAAGAAGCCGTCACCGACGTTCCGTCGTCGTCGCTGGAGGACACCGATGCGGCCATCGAGCGCGCGGCCGAGGCGTATCCGGCCTGGCGTGATGTGGCGCCCGGCGAGCGGGCGCGGCTGCTACGACGCTTCGCCGCCGTGGTCGACGAGCACATCGACGAGCTCGCCGAGCTGGAGGTCAGCAACGCCGGGCACACGTGGAGCAACGCCACCTGGGAGGCGGGCAACGTCCGCGACGTCCTGAACTACTACTCGGCGGCCCCCGAACGCCTGACCGGGCACCAGATCCCGGTCGCCGGGGGCATCAACGTCACCTTCCACGAGCCACTCGGGGTCGTCGGCATCATCGTGCCGTGGAACTTCCCGATGCCGATCGCCGGCTGGGGCCTCGGACCGGCACTCGCCGCCGGCAACACCGTCGTCCTCAAGCCGGCCGAGCTCACGCCGTTGACCGCGATACGTCTCGGGGAGCTCGGCCGGGAGGCCGGCCTGCCGGACGGCGTCTTCACCGTCATCCCCGGCAAGGGCTCCATCGTCGGCGAGCGCTTCGTCACGCACCCGGCCGTCCGCAAGGTCTGCTTCACGGGCTCGACCGAGGTCGGCAAGCGGATCATGGCCGGCTGCGCCGACCAGGTGAAGCGGGTGACACTCGAGCTCGGCGGCAAGAGCGCCAACATCGTGTTCGCCGACTCCGACCTGAAGCAGGCGGCGGCCGCGGCCCCGATGGCGGTGTTCGACAACGCCGGCCAGGACTGCTGCGCCCGATCCCGCATCCTGGTCGAGCAGTCGGCGTTCGACGAGTTCGTCTCGCTGCTTGAGCCGGCCGTCAAGGGCATCAAGGTGCTCGACCCGGCGGACAAGTCCAGCGAGATGGGCCCGCTCATCTCGGCCGACCAACGCTCCACGGTGCAGGGATTCGTCGACGAGGTCGACGTCGCGTTCACCGGAAGCGCTCCCGACGGCCGCGGGTTCTGGTTCCCGCCGACGGTGGTGCTGGCCGACTCGGTCGAGCAACGCATCTGGCGCGAGGAGGTGTTCGGTCCGGTGGTGGCCGTGATGCCGTTCCGCGACGAGGCGGAAGCCGTGCAGCTCGCCAACGACAGCGAGTTCGGGCTGTCCGGCTCGATCTACACCGCCGACGTCGGCCGGGCGCTGCGGGTATCGCGCGGCGTCGAGGCCGGCAACCTCAGCGTCAACACCCATTCCTCGGTGCGCTACTGGACGCCGTTCGGCGGCTTCAAGCAGTCTGGGCTCGGTCGAGAGCTCGGCCCGGATGCACCTCACTCGTTCACCGACGTCAAGAACGTCTTCATCTCCGACGAAAGTCCAGACAGAAGGAACCGCTGACCATGACCGGACGTTTGGAGGGAAAGACCGCTGTGGTGACCGGCGGCTGCTCGGGCATCGGGCTGGCCACCGTACGCCGGTTCGTCGAGGAGGGCGCCAAGGTCGTCATCGGCGATCTCGACGACAGCCGCGGCCCCGGAATCGCCGACGAGGTGGGCGGCACCTACGTGCACACCAACGTCACCGACAAGGAGCAGGTCGACGCGTTGTTCGCCACGGCGCAGTCGACGTACGGGTCGGTCGATGTCGCGTTCAACAACGCCGGCATCGCCCCGCCTGAGGACGACTCGATCCTCACGACCGATCTGGAGGCGTGGCGCACGGTGCAGGAAGTGAACCTGACCAGCGTCTACCTGTGCTGCAAGGCGGTGCTGCCGTACATGCTGGAGCAGAAGAAGGGCTCGATCATCAACACCGCGTCGTTCGTTGCCGTGATGGGCGCCGCCACGTCGCAGATCTCCTACTCGGCCTCCAAGGGCGGCGTGCTGTCGATGACCCGCGAGCTCGGCGTGCAGTTCGCGCTCGAGGGTGTGCGGGTCAACGCCCTGTGCCCCGGCCCGGTCAACACTCCGATGCTGCAAGAGCTGTTCGCCAGTGATCCTGAGCGCGCCTCGCGCCGGCTCGTCCACGTGCCGATGGGTCGCTTCGGCGAGCCCGAGGAGATGGCCAACGCCGTGCTCTTCCTCGCGTCCGACGAGTCCAGCTTCATCACCGCATCGACGTTCCTCGTCGACGGCGGCATCTCCGGGGCGTACGTCACCCCCGTATGAGACGAGCACAGCGATGAAGCCGCTCATCGGAGTCACCACCTATCGCGAGCACTCGCGGTGGGGCGTGTGGGACCAGGAGGCCGACGTCCTGCATGCCGAGTACGCCCGCTCGATCGGTGTGGCCGGTGGCATCGCGGTGCTGCTGCCGCCCACCGACGATCCCGCGGACGACGCCCACGACGTCGTTGCGCGGCTGGACGCACTGGTGATCGCGGGCGGAGCCGACGTCGATCCACGGCGGTACACCGAGGTGCCGCACGAGCGCACGGCCAACTGGCGCGAGGACCGCGACGCGTGGGAGCTCGCGCTGCTCGACGCCGCCCGGGAGACGCAGCTGCCGGTGCTCGGCATCTGCCGCGGCATGCAGGTGATGGCGGTGCACGCCGGCGGTCACCTCGACCAGCATCTCCCCGACACCATCGGCCACGAGAACCACGGGGCGGGCTCCGGCGTGTACGGCGACGTGAAGATCGACCTGGTCGAGGGCACCCAGCTGGAGAAGATCCTGGTCACCGGTCCATCCGTCCGCTGCCATCACCACCAGTCGGTGCTGGACCACCCCGGCCTCGTCGCGGCAGCGCACGCCGACGACGGCAGCCTCGAGGCCATCGAGGATCCTGAGCGTCCGTTCTGGCTCGCCGTCCAGTGGCACCCCGAGACCCAGCCCGACGCCGGTCTCTTCACCGCCTTGGTGGCCGCAGCAGCCAACAGCCGGGCATGAGCCAGGACATGGACCTGGTGACGCTGGACGACGTCAACGATGCGGCCGAGCGGATCGCGCACGCGGTGATGCGCACGCCGCTGATCCCCTGTCCATGGGCCGATCCGGAGCGTCCGCTCACCCTCAAGCCGGAGATCCTGCAGGTCATCGGCAGCTTCAAGATCCGTGGGGCGGTCAACGCGCTCGCGCGGGTGGATGCGTCCGTCCGGGCTCGGGGAGTCGTCGCCTACTCCAGCGGCAACCACGCCCAGGCCGTCGCGTGGGCCGCGAAGGAGCTCGGCGTGCCGGCTCACATCGTGATGCCCGAGGAGACCCCGCAGGTCAAGGTCGACGCCACTCGGCGGCACGGTGCCGAAGTGGTGCTCTGCGACTCCGGTCGACGCGAGGAGGTCGCCGCCGAGATCGTCACCGCCACCGGAGGAGTCCTCGTCCCGCCGTTCGACCACCCGGACGTCATCGCCGGCCAAGGCACCATCGGAGTGGAGATCGTCGAGGACCTGCCGGACGTGGACGTCGTCCTCGTGCCGGTGAGCGGCGGGGGTCTCGCCTCTGGCATCGCCGTGGCCGTCAAGACCATGCGCCCCGGCACCCGCGTCTACGGCGTCGAGCCCGCCCTGGCCGCCGACACTCGCGACAGCCTGCGGGCCGGGCACCGGGTCGACTGGCCGATCGAGGACCGCAACCGCACGATCGCCGATGCTCTGAGGTCGCAGCCGTCAGAGCTCACCTTCGCCCACCTCAGCCGGTTGCTCGATGGCATCGTCGCGGTCAGTGAGGACGAGATCCTCGACGCGATCCGGACGCTCGCATTGAACGCCCACCTCGTCGCCGAGCCCGGCGGCGCCGTCGCCGTGGCCGCCTACCTGCACCACGCCGACGAGCTGTCTCCGGGCCAAACCGTTGCCGTGGTCTCCGGCGGCAACATCGACCCGGAGATCTTCGCGCGCGCCATGCGGTCCGGGAGACGCTGACTGTTCTGCGGAGTCGTGCTCGGGACGCAAGACTGGAGCCATGACCACGCGCAGTCTCGTCACCGGGGCGACCGGCTACATCGGCGGACGCCTGGTGCCCGAGCTCCTCGACGCAGGACATGAAGTCCACGTCCTGGTGCGCGACGAAGCCAAGGCCCGGGCTCACCACTGGGCCCATGACGTCGAGATCGTCGTCGGCGACGCCACGGATGCCGACGACGTTCGTTCTGCGCTGGATGGCGTGGACGTCGCCTACTACCTGCTGCACTCGATCGGGACCGGCGGCGACTTCGCCGAGACGGAGCGACGCATCGCCTCGACATTCGCCGACGCGGCAGCCGACGCCGGCGTGCAGCGCATCGTCTACCTCGGCGGCATGGTGCCGGAGGACGAGGAGCTCTCCGAGCACCTGCGGTCGCGGGAGCAGGTGGGCGACGTCCTGCTCGAGTCCGGCGTGCCGACCGCGGTGTTGCAGGCGGGCGTGGTGATCGGATCCGGGTCGGCGTCCTTCGAGATGCTGCGCTATCTCACCGAGCGGCTCCCGGTGATGGTGACGCCGCGATGGGTGCACTCGCGCATCCAGCCGATCGGCATCCGCGACGTGCTGCGCTACCTGGTCGGATGCGCCGATCTCCCCGCCGACGTCAACCGCCGGTTCGACGTCGGCGGCCCCGACGTCCTCACCTACCTGGAGATGATGCAGGGCTACGCGAAGGTGGCCAGGCTCCCACGGCGTCGCGTCCTGCCGGTACCCGTGCTGTCGCCGTGGTTGTCGAGCCATTGGGTCGGCCTGATCACCCCCGTTCCGGCCGGTCTCGCCCGCCCGTTGGTGGAGTCGTTGCGCAACACCGTCGTGGCCGCGGAGCAGGACATCAAGCAGTACGTGCCAGATCCACCCGAAGGGCTCATCGGCTACGAGAGATCGGTCGAGCTGGCGCTCACGAAGGTCAGGAATCTCGACGTTCCCACCCGGTGGTCGTCGGCATCCACACCAGGTGCTCCCGCCGAACCGCTGCCCTCGGACCCGGACTGGGCCGGCGGTTCGCTCTACCAGGACTCCCGCACCCGTGAGGTGAACGCCTCGCCGGCAGCCCTGTGGTCGGTGATCGAGGGCATCGGCGGTCAGAACGGCTGGTACTCGTGGGGGCTGGCCTGGCGGATACGAGGACTGGTGGACCGTATGGTCGGTGGCCCGGGTCTACGGCGTGGACGACGGAACGACCAGGAGCTGGTCGTCGGCGATGCTCTCGACTTCTGGCGGGTGGAGGCGACCGACGACGAGAGGTTCCTCCGGCTGCGAGCCGAGATGAAGGTGCCGGGGCTCGCCTGGCTCGAGCTTCAGGTGGGCTCGACCGACGGTGGCACGACGACGTTCCACCACCGCGCCCTCTTCCATCCGCACGGGCTCTTCGGCCACCTCTACTGGTGGTCGGTCCTGCCGTTCCACGGCATCGTGTTCGGCGGCATGCAGCGCAACATCGCCAAGGCGGCCGAGGCCCTCGACGCAGGCGACGTCTGACCGTGGCCGACGTCTCGGTGATGTGGTTTCGCCGTGATCTGCGGCTGGCCGACCATCCCGCCCTCCGAGCCGCCGTGGACGCGGGACCGGACGGCGTGGTGCCGCTCTTCGTGCTCGACCCGGTGCTCATCGACCGATCGGGGCCGGGCCGGCTCGCGTACCTCGGCGCGTCTCTCGAGCACCTGTCGAGTCGCATCGAAGGTTTCCACCTGGCAGCGGGCGATCCTGTGAGCGAGGTCGTTCGCGTGGCCCAACAAGCCGGCGCTGCCGCCGTGCACGTGACTGCGGACCACGCGCCGTTCGGATCCGCGCGCGACGAGGACGTCGCACAGGCTCTCGCGGCGCATGACATCGCGCTCGTCCGCACCGGATCTCCGTACGCCGTCTCGCCCGGCCGGGTCCACACCGGCAGCGACTCACGCTTCAAGGTGTTCACACCGTTCTACACCGCGTGGCGTGAGCACGGCTGGCCCGACCCGGCGCCGGCCGTGCGCGACGTCCCCTGGCTCGATCCGGGCGGCCCGTCGGCGCCACTACCCCAGCCCGAAGGCCTCGACCACGTCTCCCTTCCCGAGGCCGGCGAAGCGGCGGCCCGGCAGCGTTGGCGCGACTTCACCGCGTCCGACCTCGACGACTACGACGCCGTGCGCGACGAGCCCGGCACCGACCGGACGTCCCGCATGTCCGTCCACCTGCGGTGGGGCGAGATCCATCCCCGCACGATGCTGGCCGACCTCGGACGCTCCCAAGGAGCAGAGGCGTACCGGCGCGAGCTGGCCTTCCGGGAGTTCTACGCCGACGTGCTCGACCGGCGACCGGACTCGGCCTGGGGCTACTACGACCGCGACTTCGAGGCGATGCAGTACGACGAGCCCGGTGGCGACCTCGAGGCGTGGAAGGCAGGTCGCACCGGCTTCCCGATCGTCGACGCCGGCATGCGCCAGCTCCTCGGCGAGGGATGGATGCACAACCGCGTGCGGATGATCGTGGCCAGCTTCCTCGTCAAGGACCTGCACCTGGAGTGGCAGCACGGAGCACGCCACTTCGCCGAGCATCTCGTGGACTTCGACGTGGCCTCCAACCAGCACGGGTGGCAGTGGGTGGCCGGGTGCGGCACCGACGCCGCGCCGTACTTCCGGGTCTTCAACCCCACGACGCAAGGCAAGAAGTTCGACCCGGACGGTACATACGTGCGGCGATGGGTTCCTGAGCTCGCGGACGTGCCGGCGAGACACGTGCACGATCCGCAGGCGATGGACGACCCGCCGAGCGACTATCCCGCGCCCATCCTCGACCATGCCGAGGAGCGGCGCGAGGCGCTCCGCCGCCATGACGCGCTGCGCGGCCGGGCCTAGCCTCCGGGGCTGTCGGCGATCCGCACCAGTCCACCCAGCACGCCGACGTACGCCGTGCCGTCGGGGCCGAGGCTCACGGGTGCGTAGTTGACGTTGTGGCCGAACCCGGTGCCGTAGCGCTGCTTGAACACGGCCTCACCGGTGCGGAAGTCGAGCGCGGTCAGGTACCAGGAGTCAGAGATGCCCTTGCGGTCGCGGCTGACGATGTAGACGAGACCATTCGCCAGCGACGCCTTCGGCACGGCCGACGGCGAGCGCTCCGTCCGGTTCTGCCAGACGACCTGGCAGCCGTTGCCGTCGGCGTCGATGTCGACGCGGTCGATGCCCGGTGCGGTGATGCTGCCACCGATCGACCTGATCGGGCCGCGATAGCCGTAGTTGTTGGTGACGACCAGAGCCCGGTCCACCGCGATGAGGGAGTTGTCGGTCGCGCTCGCGCCCTGCTCGAACACCGGGACGCTGCAGACCTCACGCTCGCCGGACACGTCAGCACCCCGGCGATAGACCACGATGTTCATCGGGTCGGCGTTGTCGGTGATGGCGACCCATTCGTCGTTCACGAGCGTGGGCGTGGTGCCCGACCCGGGCGACGTCTGGCCCGGCTTGGTTGCGCCGGTGTTCGGGTACTCCTCGCGCCAGGTGACCGCGGGAGCACCCGCGTCGTCGAGGTCGAGGCGGTACAGCGCCTTGGT
Source organism: uncultured Actinomycetota bacterium (assembly GCA_963839625.1). GTDB lineage: Bacteria > Actinomycetota > Actinomycetes > Propionibacteriales > Nocardioidaceae > Aeromicrobium. Next base: position 23,165 of record CAWIWE010000043.1, read on the forward strand.
CGTGACGATGTAGATGCCGCCGGTCTCGTCGACGGCGAACGAGTTGGTGATCGTCTCGTCCAGCGGGAGCAGCTTCGTGGTGCCGGTCTCGGGATCGACTGCCCCGACCACGCCCTTCTCGGTCACGAAGACGATCTCCCCGGACCAGGCCGGGAGGGCCGAGACGATCTTGTCCCTGCGGGTCATCGACTTCGTCAGGTCGTAGTCGTGCTCGCGGACGAATCCGTCGCCCGCAGAGTTCTGGCCCACCACCTGGATGTGCCGGTTGCCGGTCGGGATGACGGCACGGTCGAGGTGGTCGAGGTAGAAATAGCCGCCGCCGGAGAAGTCGGTGAACACGTTGAGGCCGAGCGGACGCATCGGGAGTGAGTACGACGCGATCTGCTTCAGCGTGGTCGGGTCGAACAGCTTGAGGGTCGGCGTGGTCGCCCCGACGCAGACGGTCTCGATCCGGCCCTGGCGGTCGAAGGTCAGGCTCGCGCACTCGGCGACCTGCAGGGTGGAGGTGACCTGCGGGTCGACGCCCAGCGGACCAGGCCCCGGATAGGTGTCGGTCATGTAGGCGTCGTTGTGGATGTTGTTGCCCGGATCTGGTGCCAGGAACGGGTGCTGCGGCGGTGCCGGCGCCGTCACCGGTTGCGGCGTCGCCGGGCTGCCGACGTATTCAGGGCTGCGCGGCGGGATCGGGTCCCCTGGGATCGGAGCCGCAGCGGCCCCACTGGCGCTCACCACGCCGATAGCGAGCGACAGGAGGAGGCTCCGCTGAACGGAGAACATGCCACTCCAACGACGGAGCGCCGATCAGGTCACGATTCCGGTAGGTCGTCGCGGTCGGCCCACTCGAGCAGCGGCGCGATGTCGAACACCGCGTCGTCGATGCCGGCGTGCAGGTCACCCAGCTCGGCGAAGCGCGGCGGCACGGTCTCGATGGTGAAGTCGTGCGGGTCGACATCGTCGACCTCGTCCCAGCGAATCGGCGTCGACACCCGACCGTCGGGGAAGCCGCGCACCGAGTAGGCGGCGGCGATCGTGTGGTCGCGGGCGTTCTGGTTGTAGTCGACGAAGAGGTCGGCCGGGTGGCGGTCCTTGCGCCACCACGCCGTGGTCACGTCGGGAGAGCGTCGCTCCACCTCGCGCGCAAACGCCAGGGCCGCGCGCCGCACGTCCTGAAAACCGTGGGGCGTGATGCGCACGTAGATGTGCATGCCGGACCCGCCGGACGTCTTGGGCCACCCGACGGCGCCGAGCTCGTCGAGCACTTCGTGCGCCACGTGGGCGACTCGCTGCACGGTCGCGAAGTCGCACTCCGGGCCGGGATCGAGGTCGATGCGCCACTCGTCCGGCTTCTCGGTGTCGGCGCGGCGGCTGTTCCACGGGTGGAACTCGACGGTCGACATCTGCACCGCCCAGATCACCGCAGCCAGCTCGGTGACGCACAGCTCGTGGACGTCACGGTTGAACCGTGGGAAGTGGATGCTGACGGTCTCGATCCACGGCGGCGCACTCGACGGGACCTTCTTCTGGTGCACCTTGTCGCCCGCCAGCCCCTTCGGGAACCGGTGCAGCATGCACGGCCGCTCGAACAGGGCGTTGACGATGCCGTCACCGACGGAGAGGTAGTACTCGACGAGATCGAGCTTCGTCCAGCCCCGCTCGGGAAAGTAGACCCGGTCCGGGTTGGTGACGCGAACGATCTTGTCATCGACCTCGATCTCCTCGGCCGGTGTCGCCATGCGCCGAGCCTACGGCGAGGCGCCGACCTCGACCTGTCAATCGGACGTCGCGTGCCAGTCGGGCGACGGCAGGTGAGTCACGATCAGGGCGAGGCCGGCGAGAAGGGTGTTTTGGAGCGCGGGCTGGAGGCCGTTGGCCTTCTCGGACTGCCACATCTCGAAGTACTCGCCACCGACGACGACAAAGCCACCCCAGAACAACAGGATCACCATGAGGAATCCGATCGTCGCGGTGCGACGGGCTGAGTCGTACCCGTCACCGGCGCGCAGCGAACCGGTAAATCGGACCACGGCCAAGCCCAGGACCAGCGCCGTCACCGACTCCCAGAGGATGATCGCCACATAGGCGACGTCTTGAAAGGCTTCGCTGCCGATACGGCGCCACATCACGTCCGGGTCGCGGAACGTCGTGTCCATCTCGAGAACGTGGTGCACGAAGGCTTGGTTGGTTCCGAAATCGGTCCAGTTCGTGATCGCGATGAGCAGCATCTGCAGCGCCATGATCGCCGTCAAGACAGTTGCTGCGACGGGAACGCTCCCCCAGGAGACCGCTCGACGCGCGTCCGGTTTCACCTCCATAGTCTGGCGCACCACGATCGCCGCTCGCTACCGTGGAGCGGGGAACGCTGATCTGCCCGTCATCACCAAGACGAAATGACCAGGAAGGCTCGCACATGACCCCGGAGATCAACCATCTCGCCGTCGTCCTCGCCGTCGTCGCGGCCATGGTCGTCGGATTCGTCTTCTACATGCCGGCGGTGTTCGGCAAGCGCTGGATGGAGATGGTCGGCGACGCCGACGAGTCCGTCCAGGAGGGCGGCCCACCGCTGCTCTACCCACTCGTCATCGTGGCCGGTTTCGTCACGGCCTACACCCTCGCCGGCGTCGCGTTCCTCTCGCACGAGTTCTACGGGGGCAGCTTCTTCGGGTCGGCCCTCATCAGTGCGTGGATCCTCTGGCTGGGGTTCACCGCGTCGCGCATGCTGGTGCATGACCTCTTCGACACCCGCACGCTAGGCATCACCGTGCTGACCGCGTTGAACGAGCTCATCACGGTCACCGCGATGGCGCTGGTCATCGGCGTCTGGCCACCGTCCGGGCTCTAGCGACCGTCCAGCCCCTGCGGGCTCAGTGGTTGCGGAGCAGGTCGATGAGCTCGTCCTTGTCCTTGTCGGAGTAGCCCTCGATGTCGAGCTCTTTCGCGCGGTCCTTCAGTTCGTCGACGGTCCAGTCCTCGTAGGAGCCGGCTTCGCCACCGCGACGTCCGACGGCTTCCTCGCCCTCGTTCGCCGCGGCGTTGGAGATCCGGGCGGCCTTCTCCTTCGAGGCGCCGTCCTCGCGGAGCTCTTCGTACATGTCGGGCTTCTTCAGGCTGCGGTTCTTCTCACCGGGCATGGTCCCTCTCTCTCCGTCAGAACACCGGCTTGCCGCCGGTGACGCCCAGCACGGTGCCGGACACATAGCTCGCATCGCGTTCGGACGCGAGAAACACGAACGCCGGCGCGACCTCGGCCGGTTGGCCGGCGCGGCCGAGCGGTGTGTCCAGGCCGAACTGCTCGAGCTTCTCGACCGGCTGGGTCGCCGGTTGCAGCGGCGTCCAGATCGGTCCCGGTGCCACAGCATTGACCCGGATGCCGTCAGAGCCGAGATCCTGGGCCAGGTTCACGGTGGCGTTGTTGATCGCGGCCTTCGTGGCCGCATAGTCGAGCAACGTCGTCGACGGCTCATACGCCTGGATCGACGCGTTGTTGATGATGCATCCGCCGGACTCGCGCAGGTGCGGCACCGCCGCGCGCGTCACCCAGAACAGTGCGTACAGGTTGGTCTTGAAGACCCGGTCCAGGCGCTCGTCGTCGATGGCCTCGAGCCCGTCGTCACGGGCCATCTGGAAGCCCGCATTGTTCACCAGGATGTCGATGCCGCCGAGCCCCTCGACCGTCTCCGCCACGGCGCGGTCGCACTCATCGCGCTCCCGCAGGTCGACCTCGATCGCGACGCTCTTGCGGTCGGCGGACGTGATGAGATCAATCGTCGCCTGGGCGTCCTCCTTCTCTTCGGTCATGAACGTGAACGCGACATCCGCACCCTCGCGGGCGTACGCCAGCGCCACGGCCCGGCCGATGCCGGAGTCGCCGCCGGTGACGAGCGCCCTCTTGCCCTCGAGACGTCCGTGGCCCTCGTAGGAGTCCTCGCCGTGGTCGGGGCGCGGTTGCATCTCGTCCGTCAAGCCGGGCGGTTTCTGTTGCTGCGGGGGGAAGGCCTGGTCATTCATGAGGGGTTCTCGTCCGCGTCGGGTACCGGCACCTCCGGCGTGTCGTCCCCCTCGGGTGCGAACCTCGGCTCGCCGTCGGGCTCGTGCACGGGATCCGGCGCCTCCGCGGGCTCCGGCTCGTCAGGTGCGGTGGGTTCCTCGGGTGCGTTGGTCATGACAACTCCCCAGCTCAGATCGTGTCGTCCAGGCCTGGGCTCGACCAGAAATCCAGCGTCACATCGTGAACAGAGGGTCGCAACCGGACGGGACTACGCGCTGCGGATGCGGAGCGGGATCGTCCGGGCGACGATGGGGCCATGGACGCAGACGCAAAGGAACGAACCTTCTGGTCGTCCGGGATCGGACTGGTCGTGCTCGGGTTCGCCGTGGCCCTGGCGACCCTTCTGCTGGTGCGCTTCACGAATCTGGGCAGGGAGCCTTGGGGCTACCTCGGCCTGACCGTCGGCGCCCTGAGCGGCCTGGGCGGACTCGGGCTCGCGTTCATGCGGGCCCGGGAGCTGTCCGAGTGACCGAGCTGGCCGCGCCGTGACGACAACGCGCCCCGACCTCGCATCGGCAGTCGAGCAGACGATGGTCTTCGGGCACCTCCCGATCGCCTTCGACCAACGCGTGCTGCGACCGAGACCGTGGACCGTGGCACAGTCCCGCTGGGCCGCGGAGCTGCTGCAGACCGTGCCGGGACCCTCGGCCGCCCTCGAGCTATGCGCCGGAGTCGGGCACATCGGTCTGCTGGCCCTGGCGATGGCCGACGCGCTCCCGGTCCGGCTGGTGACGGTCGACGTGAACCCGGCCGCCTGCGCGTACGCCCGCCGCAACGCCGAAGCAGTGGGTCTGGGCGAGCGGGTCGAAGTCCGCGAGGGTCGGATCGACGCCGTGCTCGCGCCGGAGGAGCGGTTCGAGCTTGTCATCGCCGACCCGCCGTGGGTGGCCAGCTCGATGACGGACCGGTTTCCCGATGATCCGCTGATCGCGATCGACGGCGGCAGTGACGGCCTCGACATCGTCCGGTCCTGCCTCGATGCCTGCGAACAGCACCTCGTGCCCGGCGGGGCCGTGGTGCTCCAGCTCGGTTCGCCGGGCCAGGCACTTCGCGTGCAAGACCACCTCAGTGCGACGGAGTCACCACTGACGGCCCGGGAAATCCGTCAATTCGGAGTACACGGGGTGCTCATGCGCCTGAGTGCCGGTGGCGGATGACCTCGCTGTGGCTCGACCGCACCCTGGTGCCGTCGACCGATCCGCTGCCCGAGCGAGTCGATGACCTCGTCGTCGGCGCGGGCCTGACCGGGCTGACCGCCGCCCTGCTCATGGCCCGTGCCGGTCGGCAGGTCGCCGTCGTCGAGGCACGCCACGTCGGCGCGGTGACGACCGGCAACACCACCGGCAAGGTCTCCCTGCTGCAGGGCACCAAGCTGTCGCAGATGCTGCGGCTCCAGTCGAAGGCTGTCGTCGAGGCGTACGTGGGAGCGAATCTCGAGGGACAGCAGTGGCTGTTGCGCTTCTGCGCCGACCACGGTGTCCCGGTGCAGACCCGCGACGCCATCACCTACGCCGCCGATGAGTCCGAGGTCGACGCCGCGCGCCGGGAGCACGACGCGGCGCAGACCGTTGGCCTGGACGTGCGATGGGTGGACAGGCTCGACGTTCCGTTCCCCTTCCACGGCGGCACGCTGCTCCCGGACCAGGCGCAGTTCGACCCGATGGACGTGCTCGAGGCACTGGTGGCACAGCTGCATGCGCACGGCGGCACCGTGCACGAGGGCAGCAGAGTGGTGGCCGTCTCCAAGCACGGCCGACCCCGGGCGACGCTCGAGGACGAGTCGACCGTGGAGGCGGAGCACGTCATTCTCGCGACGGGCACGCCCATGCTCGACCGCGGGCTGTACTTCGCGAAGGTCGAGCCCCTGCGCTCGTACGCGCTCGCCTTCGACACCGCCGACATCCCCGATGGGATGTTCCTGTCCGCTGGCTCGGCGACGCGATCGATCCGCGACGCACTCGCGCCCGGCCGCCGCAAGCTGGTTGTCGGTGGCAACGGCCACACCGTCGGGCGCGTGGATTCCGAGCTCCAGCACCTCGACGACCTCCGCGCATGGACCGAACGTCATTTTCCCGCCGCCGTCGAGACGCATGCCTGGTCGGCGCAGGACTACCGGTCCCATGACGGCATCCCCTACGTCGGCCAGCTGCCGCTCGGGCGAGGGCACATCCATCTGGCCACCGGCTTCGACAAGTGGGGCATGACGAACGGGGTCGCTGCTGCACGCAACCTCACCGCGCGCATCCTCGGCGACAAGCCGTCCTGGGCCGGGCCGCTCGGCCGACGCGTCACCCGCCCAACCGGGGCCTTCAACATCGTGCGGACGAATGCGGGTGTCGGTGTCGCCGCAGCCCGGTCGCTTGTCGGCGTGGACCTCACCGGCGTCGACGCCCATCCCGCCGAGGGCGAGGGCGTCGTCGGTCGAGACGGAGTGCTGCCGACAGCGGTGTCCACGGTCGACGGACGCACCTGCGCCGTCAGTGCGGTGTGCACGCACCTCGGCGGGCTGCTGTCGTGGAACGACGCCGAGAAGTCGTGGGACTGCCCCTTGCACGGCTCACGCTTCGCACCCGACGGCAGCGTCCTGGAGGGCCCGGCCAGCAAACCGCTGGCGCGACGCGAGCGCTGACGCGGACAGCCGCGGACGTCAGATGTGTAGACCGCCATCGCCGGGGTACAAGGCCGAGTAATCGAGAGAAAGGACGCATCATGGGCACCATCACCGAGTCGATCGACGTTGGAGTCAACGTCACGACGGCCTACGACCAATGGACGCAGTTCGAGTCCTTCCCCGAGTTCATGGAAGGTGTCGACGAGGTTCGCCAGATCGACGACACGCACCTGCACTGGGTGACCTCCATCGGTCCCGCGACCCGCGAGTTCGACGCGACCGTGACCGAGCAGCACCCGGATGAGCGGGTGGCCTGGAAGTCCGACGACGGGCCCGAGCATGCCGGTGTCGTCACGTTCCACCGTCTGGACGACCAGCAGACCAAGGTCACGGTGCAGATGACCATCGACCCGGACGGGTTCGTCGAGAACGTCGCGGACAAGGCCAACATCCTCGACCACCGCGTCAAGGGCGACCTGAAGCGGTTCAAGGAGTTCATCGAGAGCCGCGGGACGGAAACCGGCGCATGGCGCGGTGATGTCGACCGCCCCGGCGACGGCGCATGAGGGCGGTCGTCCTCAACTGCAGTCTCAAACCGTCATCGGAACCGTCGAACACGCAGATGCTCGCCGACACCGTGGTCGAGGCGATGGCCGAGGAGGAGGTCGAGACGAGGACGATCCGACTCGCCGACCTCACCCTCGACCACGGCGTCGAGACGACGATGTCGGACGCGGACCAGTGGCCGGAGGTCCACGACGCCATCCTCGACGCCGAGATCCTCGTGGTCGCCACCCCGACGTGGGTCGGACATCCTTCCTCCTACGCCCAGCAGGCGCTGGAGCGGCTCGACGCGATGATCTCCGAGACCGATGACGACGACCGGCCCGTCGCCTTCGGCAAGGTGGCCGGGGTGGTGGTCACCGGCAACGAGGACGGCGCGCACCATGTGATCAGCGAGATCGCCGGTGGCCTGATCGACATCGGGTTCACCATCCCCGGTCAGGCCTGGACCTACTGGAACCGTGGTCCCGGCCCCGGACCGAGCTACTCCGAGACCGACGAGAAGCACGACTGGTCCGAGGAGACCGCTCGCACGATGGCGCAGCAGCTCGTCACGGTCGCGCGTTCCCTCGCGGAATGACCTTGTGCGTGCCGTCGCACCACGGCTGAGAGCCGGACTTGCCGCAGCGGCACACCGCACTCACCGGTCGTGACGTCCGGTGTGCCACACCGTCGGGGTCCTCCACGACGTGGTCGCCGCGCAGGAGCATCGGGCCACCGGGGCACAGGACGACGTCGGGATGGTCGAACTCCGGCACGCTCATGCTGCCCATCCCTCGAGCATGGCGCCCGCGAACCGGTCCTCGAGATCGAGGCAGGTGAACGCACCGAAGAAGACGTCGTCGGCGAGTGCCGGCTCGGCGTCGAGCAGCGTCCCGCACACGACCCGGACGGCGAGCTGCTCGTGGACCGCGTCAGCTTCGACGTGCTCGTCGTAGTAGCGGATCATCTCCTCCGGGAATCCCAGCCGGTGCAGCCCTTGGGACATGCGCCGGGACGGGAGCGAGCTCGTCGCCTCGAATGCGGCGAGGTGGCCGAGTGCTGCTCCGCGCAGGCGTCGGTGCAGCCCGAACATCGACATCGCGTTGTTCTGCTCGAGCACCTCGCCGGGCACCTCGTCGATATAGGCGCCGTACTCCGAGCGAAGCCCGCACGCCTCGAGGCCGCGGGCGAACAGGTGGGCGTGCAGGTCGTTGGGGTCGCCGGCCCCGTACTCGTCGTACTGCAGCTCCATGAGCGCGGCCTGCGGTGCCACTGACAGCCGGGGAACCAGCCACGCACTCGGATCCGATTCCTTCAGGTGGTAGATCGTCCGCACGGACAGAAGTTCGCGCACCTGGTCGGCATCGGCGTCGCGATGCACGAACGATGCGAGCGAGCGACCGTCGTGGCTTGCGACGTAGTCGAAGAAGGCTTCGGCAAACGGCGTGGTGACGTGGGGTGCGTCGTACCGCTCGCGGAGGCGCGCTTCGAACGGCTGCTCCAGGTTCCGCCGGAGCATCAGGAGCTGGGGGTGCCACTCCAGGTCGTCGTCGACGTCGTCGAACCCGCGGTAGTGCAGCTCGTAGAGCGCCCACAGGGCGATCTGTGCGTCGTCGTCGTGGTCGGGCTCGATGCTCAGCACGTCATCCCACGATGAGGGTCGCGTGCGCATGGCCTCGAACATCGCGTCGCTGAGGGCCCCGCGTGGCTTTGGAGTCAGCACAGCCTGTTCGTACCCCCCGGCGACCTGCTCAAACGGCATCGCGTCCGGCGCGCGCCGGTCGTGAGCCGGCGGTAGTCTCGGCCCGACCTCAAGGGGGCTTGCATGAGCACGAACGAACGCACGATCCGAGCGACACCCGAGCGCGTCTGGGAAGTGCTGGCCGACGGGTGGCTCTACCCGCTGTGGGTCGTGGGTGCCGCACGCATGCGACGCGTCGATCCCGGGTGGCCGGAGGTCGGGACCCGCATCCACCACTCCGTGGGCCTGTGGCCGTTCCTGATCAACGACCACACCGAGGTGCTCGAGATGCGACGCGGCGAGTTCCTGTCCCTGCGCGCCCGCGCCTGGCCCGCCGGCGCGGCCGAGATCGCGATCACGCTGACTCCCCATGGCGAGCACACCGATGTGAGGCTCGAGGAGAGCGTCACCTCCGGTCCGGGCGCCCTCATTCCGCCACCGATCGAAGGGTTGTCACTGCGGTGGCGCAACTCCGAGGCGCTCCAACGCCTGGCCAGCATCGCGGAGGAACGCGCCGCCTGATACAAGCTCCCCGTTCTGGGTACGCCTCCGCAGAGCTGACGAAGGGAGCATCCATGACGAGCGTTGCCGACCACCTGCTCGATCGCTTGAGGCAGTGGGACGTCGAGTACGTCTTCGGCTATCCGGGCGATGGCATCAACGGACTCCTCGCGGCATGGGGACGCGCGGAGAACCGACCGAAGTTCGTCCAGGCACGGCACGAGGAGATGGCAGCCCTGAGTGCGGTCGGCTACGCCAAGTTCAGTGGCCGCGTCGGCGTCTGCGCAGCCACGTCAGGCCCTGGTGCCATTCATCTGCTCAACGGCCTGTACGACGCGAAGCTCGACCACGTGCCCGTGGTCGCCATCGTCGGCCAGACCGAGCGGTCTGCCATGGGCGGTTCCTATCAGCAAGAGGTGGACCTGCTGAGCCTCTTCAAGGACGTGGCCGGCGACTACGTCCACGTCGTCACCGTTCCCGAACAGCTCCCGAACGTGCTGGACCGCGCCATGCGCACCTCGATCTCGCGTCGCGTGCCCACCGCGATCATCATCCACAGTGACGTCCAGACCCTCGACTACTCGCCGCCGACGCATGAGTTCAAGATGGTGCCGTCCTCCCTGGGACTTCGAGAGGCAACGGTCGTACCCACCGACGCAGACGTTCGCCGTGCCGCCGACATCCTGAATGCCGGTGACAAGGTCGCCATCCTGGCCGGCCAAGGGGCCCGCAACGCCGCTGCCGAGCTCATCGAGGTCGCTGACCTGCTGGGCGCCGGCGTGGCGAAGGCGCTGCTCGGCAAGGACGTCCTGCCCGACGACCTCCCGTTCGTCACCGGGTCGATCGGGTTGCTCGGCACCAAGCCCAGCTACGAGCTCATGCAGGGGTGCGACACGCTGCTCACCGTCGGCTCGAGCTTCCCGTACTCCCAGTTCATGCCCGAGTACGACCAGGCGCGTGCCGTGCAGATCGACGACGTCGCCCACCTGATCGGCATGCGGTATCCGTACGAGCTCAATCTCGTCGGCGACGCCAGGGCCACCCTGCGCGCACTCATCCCCCACTTGCATCGTCACGACGACCGCAGCTGGCGCGATGGCATCGAGCAGAACGTCGAGACCTGGTGGCGGACCATGGAGGCGGAGGCCGCCGTGGACGCGGACCCGGTCAACCCGATGCTGATCTTCCACGAGCTGTCGAAGCAGCTGCCGGGCGATGCGATCGTGTCGGCCGACTCCGGATCCGCAGCGGACTGGTACGCGCGGCACCTGAAATTCTCCGCCGGTGTGCGAGGCTCCCTCTCGGGGACACTCGCGACCATGGGCGCTGCCGTCCCGTACGCCATCGGCGCCAAGTTCGCCCACCCGGATCGCCCGAGCATCGCGCTCGTTGGTGACGGCGCCATGCAGATGAACAACCTGGCCGAGCTGATCACCGCCAAGCACTACATGCACGAGTGGTCGGATCCACGGCTGGTGGTCGCTGTCCTGCACAACAACGATCTCAACCAGGTGACGTGGGAGATGCGGGCCATGGGTGGCGCACCGAAGTTCGAGGAGTCACAGCGGTTGCCGGACGTCGACTACGCGAGCCTGGCGGCCGGGTTCGGTCTCGGCGCCGAGACGGTGACGGAGCCGGGCGAGATGTCCGATGCCTGGCAGCGCGCGCTCGCTGCCGACCGCCCGTATGTGCTCGACGTCCACTGCGATCCGAACGTGCCACCGATTCCGCCACACACGACCTTCGAGCAGGCCAAGGCCTTGGCGCTGTCGTTGGCCAAGGGCGACACGGATCGGTGGGGGATCATGAAGGAGGGCTTGAAGACCAAGGCGCAGGAGGTGCTCCCGCACCGCGGCCGGGACCGCGACTGATCGCGTCCTAGGCAGCCTCCGGCGGCACTTCGTGATCGTAGGCACTCACCTGGCGACGCATCGTTTCCAGCACCTTGCGCAGACGGCGGGACACCTGCATCTGACTCACGCCGAGCTGGTCCGCGATCTCCTGCTGGGTGAGGTCGTCGACGAACCGCATCCGCAACAGCTCGCGCTCGTCTCGGGTGAGCTCGCGGCTCAGCGCGCAGAACGTCACCCACTCCTCGACCAGCTCGAGGTCGGAGTCCGTGGACGCCAACGTCTCCCCGATCGTCAGCCCGGACGACCCCGTTTCCCGGTCGGTCGACTCGGACCTGAAGCATCCCCGCGCGGACAACGCCTCGACGACGTCCTCCGGCTCGACGTCGAGGTCGCTCGCCAGCTCGTCGATGTCGTGGTGGCCGGCAGCGGCGTCAGTGGCCGCCGTGATGGCCGCCTGCAGCTCCTGCACCCGGCGCGGGGGCCGGACCGACCAGGCGTGGTCGCGGAAGTACTTCTTGATGTCGCCACGAATGGTGGCCGCGGCGTAGGGCGCGAAGGCTCCGCGGTTCGCATCGAACCCATGGGCTGCCTTCACCAGCGCGAGGTTCGCGACCTGCACGAGCTCCTCGAGCTCCACGCCTCGGCCGCGGTACTGGAGCGCGTGGTGCCGGGCCAGAGGCAGGTGTTCGAGGACGAGCTCATCGAACGAGGTCAGGATCGGGCTGAGGGTCATGGGGACTCTCCTCGAGAGATGCCTCACGGCTGCTGCTCAACCGCGCTCAGCGTCACATCCCCGGGATAGGCCCGCAACCGGAGGAGCGTTTGAGATCGATCGAACGGGGAACGTTCACGAGTGACACCCCACGACGACCGAAGGAGACCCGATGGGTATCGGCGACAAGATGGAAAACAAGGGCGAGGACCTCAAGGGCAAGGCCAAGGAGGCCACCGGCAAGGTCACCGACGACGAAGAGCTCGAGGCCGAAGGCAAGACCGACCAGACGAAGTCCGATCTCAAGGACGCCAAGGAGAACGTCAAGGACGCCTTCAAGAACTGAGACATGGAGCCCCCGGAATTTCGGAGATCCGAAGGTTTGGGCCGGGGGTTCGTGGGTAACACCTCGATGGGCGGGCCACACGACTTACGCAGGACTCGGGTGGCCCGCCCTCACATGTGTGGGTAGCCGACTGGCTGCACGAAGATCGCCTGACATTTCAGGGTCTTTTGTCGGCCATGTGTGTTCTCCTTGAAGTCACTGCTGTTCAGGATCAACGGGGCGTGAGCCTTCGCCCGAAGACGGGACGAGATCACCCTTGTGACCATCGATGAACAAGCCAAGCCGTTACTGAACCCGATGACCGAGCCTTCGTACTTCGCCGACATGGCCCTTGACCTGCACGACGAACCAAGCGCGGAACGCACCATCGACCGCATCGCGGAGTACGCCAAGGCGGCCATGCGCAGCGACGACGCCGGAATCCTCCTGGTGCACAGCCGGCGTCGGATCGAGACGGCGACGGCGACATCGGAGCGAGCCGAGCGCGCCCACGACCTGCAGACCGAGCTCGGCGAAGGCCCGTGCCTCGACGCACTCACCGCCGAAGACCCGTATTACCTCATCGACGACACCGCGACCGACCCCCGCTGGTCTCGGTGGGGCAAGATCGTGGCCGAGGCCGGTATCCGCAGTGTGCTGAGCATCCGGCTCGAGACCCGCGCTCGCCGCTACGGCTCGCTCAATCTCTACGGGTCGACACCGGAGATGTTCGGACCCGACGACCTCGCCGTGGCGGCAATCTTCGGACGCCACGCGTCCATCGCACTCGCGACGTCACAGGAGACTGATGGTCTGCAGCGGGCCATGGACGCTCGGAAGGTCATCGGCATCGCGATGGGCATCCTCATGGAGCGGTACTCCCTCGAACCCGATCGCGCGTTCGACGTGCTGCAGCGCTACTCGCAGACCAACAACATCAAGCTGCGCGAGGTCGCGCAGCAGGTCGCCGCCCGGCGTGCGCTTCCGTCCGACTGACGCGCTCCTTCCCACAGATCGTCAAGTTGCGGAGCCGCTCGTCCGCCGTAGTTTGGTGATTCCCGGATGACCCAGGAGGTCGAGATGCGCTGGGGACGAAAAGCAGACGAGTCCATCGCGTCGAACGAGATCGATGACGAGCGAGTCGCCCGATCCGACGACTTCGAGGGAGGCGCGCACGTCGACACGACCCGCGTCGACGAGGCCGACCGCTACACCGCCGAGGACGGTGAGGAGGTCGATCGCGCGACCGTCGTCGACCGAGAGCGCGAGGCACTCGGGGGCGTCAAGGTGGGCTCGGCGTTCTTCGGCTGGCTCGCCGCCACCGGCATGGCGGTGCTGCTCACCGCGCTGGTAGCCGCCGGCGGCGCTGCCGTTTCACTGGCCCAGGGCAACGAGGCCGACGCACCCGTCGACACCATCGGCCTGACCGAGGCCGTCGTGCTGCTCGTCATCTTCTTCGTCGCGTACTACAGCGGCGGGTACGTCGCCGGACGGATGGCCCGGTTCAACGGCATGAAGCAGGGCGTCGCGGTATGGATCTGGGCGATCGTCATCGCGATCGCCGTCGCGATCGCCGGCATGGTCGCCGGCGAGCAGTACGACATCCAGAGCGAGCTGAACAACTTCCCGCGGATCCCGAGCAACGAGGGCGACGTCACCACGAACGGCATCATCGCCGCGGCGGCGATCGCCGCCGTCACCCTGATCGGGGCGATCATGGGCGGACTGGCCGGGATGCGCTTCCACCGACGAGTCGACCGCGCCGGGCTGGGCTGAGTCAGCTCCGTCCCTTCTTCAGCACCCACGCCGGGACCACCAGCCATCCGACGGTCACCAGGCCGGCCAGCACACCCGCAGCGGTCGAGGCACCGGCGATCCCCACCACCGCGTCCATGACCAGCCACACGGCGCCGACGTTCGCGGCCACCAGCAGCACCAGCCCTGCACGGGTGATGACGTTCGCCGTCTGGACGAGCCAAGGCTTGAGGCCTCGACGGAACACCGCGCGATGCATCGCCACCGGAGTGAGGAGCATGAGCATCGCCGTCATCGCCGACAACAGCACGCCCACATAGACGTGGGTGCGGGAGTCGGAGAGCTCCTTGAAGGCTGGTTGGAACGGCAACGTCAGGAGGAAGGCGGTGAGGATCTGCACCCCGGTCTGCGCGACCCGCAGCTCTTGCAACAGCTCGGTCCAGTTGCGATCCATCCGCTCGCGCGTCGACTCCTCCTCCGCCATGGCGAGAATCTACGCGTGGCACGAGATCGCGGCATCTGCTGCTGATGTCAGGATGAGAGATGAACGATGAAGGAGGATCCATGAACGACCAGGCCAGCGTTCGCTACCTCGTGGACAAGGTCGACGCCGCCGCCGAGTTCTACGTCGAGCAGCTGGACTTCGAGATCGTGTTCGACGCGTCGCCCGATTTCGTGATGCTGTCGCGCGGTCCGTTGCGACTGATGCTCAATGTCGTCGGTGGCTCAGGTGGCGCCTCACAGCCGATGCCCGACGGTCGCCTGCCGGAGCCCGGCGGCTGGGCCCGCTTCCAGCTCACCGTTGACGACATCGAGTCCCTGGTCGAGCGGCTCCGCTCGAGTGGAGCGACGTTCCGCAACGACATCGTCAACGGCATCGGCGGCAAGCAGGTCCTGGTCGAGGACCCGTCCGGCAACGCCATCGAGCTGTTCCAACCCTTGAACCGCTGAGCGACGAGATTTCTCAGCCGCTCACCGCTGCCGTCCGCTGGGCGACGACGTCGAGAAGACGATCGACCAGCCGTGACGTCCCGGCCTTGGGCATGGGAGTGGTGAACAGGGCATAGAAGTAGAGCGGCGCCACCAGCACCTCGAGAAGCTCCTCCAGGGTGGGCACGGGCTCGCCTCGCTCCTGGGCCTGGTCCAACATCGTCTGGAGCTGACGCTCGCGTTCGACGAAGGCCGGTGAGGCCTCGCGCCGCTCGCCCGGCTGGATCTCCAGGACCACGGCACGAAGGATCAGGGGCACGTTGCCCTCCTCGAGCGAGGCGGCCACTGCCGTGGCGTACAGCTGGAGGTCATCGCGCAGGGAACCGGTGTCGGGAAGTGCCGCGTCCGTGGCTGACCACTCGGTGACCACGTCATTCAGCAGCGACGACATGGAGCCCCAACGTCGATAGATGGTGGCCTGGTGCACGCCTGACTCCGCGGCCACCAGCGGAATGCTCAGCTCCTCCCACTGGTGCTTCTCCAGCAGCTGGAGCGCGGCGGCGTGGACGGCCGAGCGGACCCGAGCGGACCTGCCGCCGGGTCGTTGCATGGTTCGTCCGTTGTCCATGTGAAGAGCATAACGCGAAGTCTCTTGCATTAGTACTCGACGCGGCGTACTGTCACTGATGCGAGGAATCTCGCGTTTGCGATTTGGGGAGAAGGACATGAAACGTCAGATGCTCAGGATCCTGATCGGATTCTCGATCGTGCTCGCGGCCGTGGCCGCGATGGTCCTGGTGGGGTTCGCTCCCACCAAGGAGTCCGCCGCCGCCGTCTACCCGGACCGGATCGACGTCACGAGTGACGTCCGGGCCGCGGTCGATGCCGCGCCCAGGCCCCGTCACGACGCGGACCTGCCGACCGCCGTCATCGTGCTGGCGAGCGAGGGCGCGAACGTCGCGGACGCCCTCCCCCCGTACGAAGTCCTGTCGGTGTCGAAGAGGTTCAACGTGTACACCGCAGCGCCCGAGCGTCGGCCCGTCCCACTCATGGGCGGCCTCGATGTCGTGCCCGACTTCAGCTTCGACGAGCTGACGCAACGCTTCCCCGAGGGCGTCGACGTCGTGGTCGCGCCTGATGTGCCCGCTGCGGCCGGACCCGAAACGGCCTCCGTCCGGGACTGGCTGACGCTGCAGTACCGAAACGGCGCCACCGTGCTCGGTGTCTGCACCGGCACCGAGCTGCTGGCCGAGGCCGGGCTGCTCGACGGGCGTCCCGCGACCTCACACTGGCTGGGCCTGTACGGGTTGACGCGAGACTTCCCCGACGTGAAGTGGGAGCGCGACAGCCGCTACGTCGACGATGGGAACATCATCACCACTGCCGGCGTCCTGTCCGGCATCGACGGCGCGCTGCGCATCCTGGAACGCGAAGCCGACGAGTCCGTCGCCCAGCGCGCCGCGGCCGCGGTGGGCTGGAACTCCTACCGGCCGGGCAGCGCCGCACCGGTTCCGGGGTCGCGGATCAGGCCGGCCGACACGGTGGCGCTGCTCAACGTCGCCTATCGAGAGCCGAGCCAGCTGGGAGTCGTGCTCACCGAGGGCGTCGGCGAGATCGAGCTCGCCTCGGTCCTCCGCCCCTACACCGAGCTCTCCTACGTGGCCCGCCCGCACACCATCACGCTGGACGGATCGCCGATCCGGTCACGTCACGGGCTCACGTTCGTGCCCCGGTCCACCCTCGCTCCGGTCGCCGACCGGCTCGACCGGTTGATCGTGCCGGGGGCCGACGCGGCGCAGCAGGCCGACCCGGCCGTGGCCAGCGCCGCCGAGGAGGCCGGGCTGGACCTCAAGTACATGCACCGCGAGGGCACATTCCCGTTCGACCCGGTCCTGCAGGACATCGCCGAGACCAAGGACGTCGCCACGGCCACCTGGGTCGCGAAGACCCTGGAATACCCGGTCCAGGCCGAGCTGTCCGGATCAACGTGGCCGTGGATGTCGACCGCGAAGCTTGCTCTCATCGGTCTCGTCGGCGCCGCCGTGGCGTTCGTCGCCGGATTCGCCGTCTTCCGCCTGATGCGCGCCCGTCCGGGCCTCCGCCGCTTCGTCGGCCACTACCTGGAGATGGTGCTGTCCATGCTCGCCGGCATGGGTCTGCTCGCCATTCCGTGGATGATCCTCTGGCCCGCCCTGTCCGACCACCCGGTCTTCGACACGCTGGTGATGACGGCCAACATGACCATCGGCATGGCGACGTGGATGGTGTTCCGTGGCCACGGCCGACGGATGACCGTCGAGATGTCGGCGGCCATGGTCGCCCCGTTCCTGGTGCTGCTCATCCCACTCGCCGCGGGCGCCATCACGGCAGACACGCTGATGATGGGCGGACACTCGCTGATGTTCCTGACCATGCTCGGCGCGATGCTGCTGCGCCGCCGCGACTACACGCACCACCACGGGACGTGGCCGTGGCGTCGGCGGGTCGTGGCGCCCGCGGCCGGTGAATCCGAGGTGGCGGCGGAGGATCCGCGCGTTCCGGCGCGATCTCGATGACTGCACGAACGTGCAGTGCGGGTTTCGTCGGAGTCGTACGGGTACCTGTTCGCTTGAACAGGGAGTTGCCGCGTCACGATCGAACAGCGAGCCGAGCAACACCGCTCCTCCTGGCGGCGCCCCCAACGACCCGAGCGACGAAGACGCCGAGCCGGAGGCCTGACCACCCAGGTCAGAGATCCCGCTCGGCCCGCGACCTTCGAGCCGCCCGGTACGACCCTTCCCTGATGCGCGCCGCCCACGGATAGTAGGCCAGGCCGGGCACTTGGTTGAGCACCGGATCGAAGCTCGGCCCGACGTCATCGACGTCACCGAGATCGCCGGTCGGGTTCGCTGCGAGTCTCAGCAGACCAAACGTCCGCCACGGACCTGCCGGACGGGCGCACGCCAGCGTGAAAGTGCCGTCGCGGTCGGGCTGGGCGGCGAGCAGCAGCGGGCCGGTGGCCGTGCGGTACGGGATGAGGGTCGAGTAGGTCCGCGCGGTCGGTGTGCGGCCCGGGAAGAGCACGAACCGCCCCGGAACCGTCCGCCCTGTGGTCGCGAACAGCACGTCACCATGGCTGTTCGGCCCCGTGGGCACCCGGATCGCGAGGCCGAAGATGTCCGGCCACCCGCTCGGCAGGCCGATCGCCCGGGACAGCCGGACCTGCACGTCGTCTGTTCCGGGTTCCTCGACCCACCGAACGCCCACCCCCGGCTCGAGGCCGTTGCGGTGGATGGTCCCGCCGAGGACCTCGCCCCTGGGATGGAGCGGTTTCCGGGTGGGCCTCACCCTGGCTGCCGCGGCGAAGACACCGCTGAGCACGGAGCCGGCCGCCCCGGATACGGTCGCCACCCAGGACTTGTCGTGCTCCTCGCCGCGCGCTGGTTCCATGGTCACCTCGTTCGAGTCAGCGGGTCAGCACGATGATCAGCACCGCCGTGCCGATCAAGGAGATCGCCACGGATCCGAGGCACCCGAGCCGGTTGCTGAAGAGCAGCACGGCTCAGGCCTCGATCGCGGTGGTCCGGGGACCAGACGTCGGCACGGAAGCGTAAACCTCGTCTAGGCCGGCGGTTCGGTCGCCGATGCGCGCTCGCCCTCGACGTCCGGCTCGGACACTGGTTCATCCGGCGGTTCCGGTTGGGCTTCGCCTGCCGACTGATCCGGGTCGTCCGGGGCGGTGTCGGGTTCTGGGGTGGTCTCGGTCATGCTGTCCTCCTCGCTCGGTCGTGCAGCTGTGGCGTACCCAGTCGCGAGCGGCCTAGTCACGCGACCGCGATCCAGCACGCCGCACACCCCGATAGATCCCCTGCCGCACGATGAGACCCCGCAGTAGTCGATCGACCGACCAGGCCGGGAACCTGAACGCGTAACCCGACGGGGCGAAGACCTCCAGACCGTCGTGCTGGACTCCGAGCACCGAGCCCCACCGGCGACGCGGTGGGTCGAAGCGACGGAGCGGTCGACCCGAGAGCTCGGCGCGCACGTTGCGGGCCAGCAGGCGATCGGCCCGGTTCCTGGCCGACGTGCGGAGCGGGTCGGTCGCTGCGACGTCGCCGATCGCGTAGACGCCGGGGTGGCCCGGGACGCGCAGCTCCGGGGTGACGCGGACGAAGCCGTCGTCGTCCAACAGCTCCGGCGGCAGCCACGACGTATTGGGCCGAACCTTGCCGATGGCCCAGAGCACGGCGTCGGCAGCCACGGGTTCTTGGCCGGTGCTCCAGCGAACCGGTTCGCTGGTGATCTCGTCACCGTCGAAGTCGTCGGGAATCTCGGCGCGGTGTCCGGAATGGAGGCCGACACCCAGGTCGGCCAGGCGGTGCCGTACCCGTCCCCACACGCGCCCATGGTGCCGCGGGAGCGCGCGCTCGCCGGGAAAGTACAGGTCGATCTGCTTGTCGGGCCACGTCGATGCCAGGTTGGCGGCGCTGCCCACCGCCGCGGCGCCACCGCCCACGACGATCACCGAGCCGGCTGACGCGAGCCTCTCGTGCGCCGCTCGGATGTCGGCGCTGACCTCGTCGGCCGACTGGAGGGTCGGTTGCCGCCAGAAGCCGTTCGTGACTCCGGTCGAGATGATGAGGACGTCGTAAGGCTCCTGCCGGGTTGAGCCGTCGTCACCCTCCACCGTCACAGCGCGCGCGGCGAGGTCGAGCCCCGTCAGGGTGCCGTGGACGATACGAGCACCGTCGAGTTGGCGGTAGCGGTCGAAGGCGACCCGGTAGTCCTTGGCCCAGTAGTCCGGGCGAGTGAGCCGCATGCCGAGCTCCTGCCCACTGACCAGCTCGGGCTTGGCCGAGACGCCCACGACGTCCATGCGCCGGGTGAGCTTGATCGCGGTCAGGAGACCACTGTCGCCGAGACCGGCGACGACCACGCGCTTGCGGGTCACGTCGCGGCTCGACGTGGTGGTCGTGGCACGAACCGTGACACCCGCTCGATCACGTGCTGGTAGTCGGGCCGGCGCTCCAGGCTGCGACGCTCCATCATCGGGATGCTCGCGCCGAGGAACATCGCCAGCATCGCGACGACGCCCGCAAACAGCCACCACGCGTCAGCCGGCGACGCGGCCACGCCGAAGAGCGCCAGGGAAAGCCAGAAGCCGACCTCGCCGACGTAGTTCGGGTGCCGCGACCAGCTCCACAGGCCGCGATCCATCACCTCGCCGGGTTGCCGGTTCCGGATGAAGCGATGCATCTGGAGGTCCGCGACCAGCTCGAGGGCCACCGCTCCCAGGCCAGCCAGGAGGGCCAGGGCGTCGATCCAGTTCAAGCCACGATCAGCGCGGGCGACCACGATGTACACCGGAAGCATGCCGAGGAACACCTGCAGCGTGGGAACCACGTGGATCGCGACGAGATCGGCGAGCAGCTCCCAGCGTCCGGCCCGTCCACGAACCATCGGGTAGCGCCAGTCCTCGTGGTGCAGCCCGGGGAACCCGCGGACCCAGTTGCCGGTGAGGCGCACCGACCACAGCAGCACCACCGCGGCGACCAGCCAGGAGCGCATGTCATCAACGCCCAGACCACCCTGGCTCCACCAGTAGACGAGCAACACTGGCGGAACCACGCTCCAGTACGCGTCGTAGCAGCTGGAGTTCCGGTACCGCCGGCTGGCGGCGAACACCACGAGGGTGGCGAGCAGGTCCGCGATCAGGGTGTCGAGCCAGAGCCAGCGGGTGTCCGGTCCCCAGCCCAGCCAGCCGGCGGCCACGCCGAGGGCAATGGCATACGCCGCCGCGATACGCGCCAGCGAGCCGGCCTTGGTCATGGCGTCACGGTACCGAAGGATGTAGAACACGTTCTTGTTTCGAGCTCGGTTCGACGTCCGACGCGTTAGTTTGCCCCATGGACCTCGAAGCGATCGAAGCGATCAAGCGTCTCAAGTACCGCTACTTCCGAACCCTGGATCTCAAGTCGTGGGAGGAGTTCGGCGACTGCCTCGCCACCGACATCCGCGCGCGCTACGGCACGCAAGTCATGAAGGAGCCGGTGCACTTCGACGACCGGGAGTCAGTGGTCGCCTTCATGTCCGAGAACCTTGGCCGCAGCGTCATCACGGTCCACGTGGCCCATCACCCCGAGATCGAGGTCGACGGCTCTGAGGCAACCGGCTCGTGGTGCTTCGAGGACACCGTGATCGTGCCCGAGTTCCAGACCCAGATTCGCGGCGCCGGCTACTACACGGACCGCTACCGCAAGGACGCCGACGGGGCCTGGCGCATCTCGAGCACGGAGTACGAGCGCATCTACGAGGCCATGACGTCCCTGGCGGACACTCCGAGCTTTGCTCTGCTCGCCAACCGCTGGGACTCAGGTTCCGCCGGCTGAATCGCGTCGGAGGACGTTCTTCTGGATCTTGCCGGTCGACGTCTTCGGCAGGTCCGCGAAGGTCACTCCTCGCGGGACCTTGAACGAGGCGAGCCGACTGCGCACGTGCTCGATGATCTGGTCGTCCGTCACCGTGGCGCCGTCGCGAAGCGTCACGAAGGCCACCGGGATCTCGCCCCACTTCTCGTCGGGACGCCCCACGACCGCCGACTCGATGACGTCGGGGTGGGAGTCGATCGCCTGCTCCACCTCGACCGAGGCGATGTTCTCTCCGCCGGAGATGATGATGTCCTTGCTGCGGTCACGGATCTCGACGTAGCCGTCCTCGTGCATGACTGCGAGGTCTCCGGTGAGGAAGCATCCTGATCGTGTCACCGCTTCCGTGGCGGCGTCGTCGCGGTAGTACCCCAGCATCACGTCGTTGCCGTGGATCGCGAGCTCGCCCATCGTCGATCCGTCGGCCGGAACGTCAGAGCCTTCGTTGTCCAGGATCCGCAACGGCCGGGCGATGAGGTTGCCGATGCCCTGCCGTGCGCGCAGCCGCGTTGCTTCCTCAGCATCGAGCTCGTCCCACTCCGGCTGCCACTCGTTGACCGCGACCGGTCCGAAGGTCTCCGTCAGCCCGTAGAGGTGGGTCACGTCCATGCCGAGCGGCTCCAGCCGAGCCAGCAGGGCCGGCGACGGCGGAGCACCGCCGGTGTCGACATGCACCCGCTCGGGCAGCGGACTCGCGGCAGGATCCTCGGCGATCATCGTGAGCACGGTCGGCGCGGCACTGAAATGAGTGACGCCCTCGCTGTTGAGGAGGCGCCACACCTCAGCGGTGTCGACGCTGCGCAGGCACACGTGGGTGCCACCGGCAGCCGTGACGGCCCAGGTGAAGCACCAGCCGTTGCAATGGAACATCGGCAGCGTCCACAGGTAGTTCGCGCCGGGACCCAGACGCGCGTGGTAGGCCATGGCCGCGGACTGCAGGTACGCACCGCGATGGTGGTACATGACGCCTTTGGGTTTCCCGGTGGTGCCGGACGTGTAGTTGATGGCGAGCAGCTGCCGCTCGTCGAGCTCCGGCCGGTCCGCGGGATCGGGCTTGGCATCCGCGAGCCACGGCTCATACTCGTCGTCGTCTCCACCTGCCACCAGGACGTCGACCCGCGTGCGCTCGGCCAGCTGACGGGCGACGTCGGCGAACTCGTGGGTGGCGATCAGGAGCGAGGCGCCGGAGTGCTCGACGATGTAGGCCATCTCGTCGAGCGCGAGCCGGATGTTGACCGAGACCAGGACGGCGCCTCGTGCCGGCACGGCGTGGTGCAGCTCCACCATCACGTGGCTGTTGGCGCACAGCGCGGCGACCCGGTCGCCGTCAGCGATCCCGCTGCCTGCCAGAGCCGCCACCCCTTGCTCGACGCGCTCGGCCAGCTCGCGGTACGTCCACCGGGCGTCGCCGTCCACGATGGCCGTGCGCTGCCCGAACGATGCGGCGGAACGATCGAGGAACGAGGTCGGCGTCAACGGTGCGAACGTGAACTCAGCCATGCGGCAACGCCTCCCGGACACATCGACAACCGAAGTTCATCACGAAGATCAGCTAGAAATCCAAGAAGGAAAAGTAGATCGCTGCCCCACCGAGGATGACGAGCCAGCCCGCCAGCATCCACCATGCCGTCCGCATGAACCGGCGATCATCCACTCCAGCATCGCCAAACATGAGCATCACGAACGCAACGGTGGTCGCGATGACGACCAGGACGACGATCGCGAGGACCGACCACCCAGCCAGACTCAGTTGGAGATTGACCATGTATCCACCCACCGACTCGACGTGACTCGGGATTCACCGTCAACCGGGCGACGAAGTCGCTCCGCTCTCTGCGCGCCCGGAGGTATTCGAAACCCCAACCTTCTGATCCGTAGTCAGATGCTCTATCCGTTGAGCTACGGGCGCCTGGCCCCGGAGGACCGGGGATGAGTCTAACCGGTGATCGAGGGCGACTCTAAATCGGTCAAGCTCAGGCGTCGACCGTCTCCTGCCCGACCTGCGAGACGGTGGGGTGACAGGCGTGCACGTCGTCGATGAACTCGTCGAGGCCACCTTCGGGCACCTGGATGACGAGATAGGTGTGATCGCCCCGCTCGACCCAACGGTTCTCGAACCGGTCGTCGTACGGCAGCAACATCGACTGCACCCGCATCGAGGCGGACGACTCCGTGGACATTGCGAACGTGAGCTCTACGTCTCCCCCCATGTCATCGATCATGTCTGAAAAGGGGACAAGAGCCAAACGGAGGCGCCGATGTTGTGACGAATTCCACGCCGATCCGGTTGTTACCTCCCGCGAAGTACCGCGTACAGTCAAGCGACCGCTCATGCCAGCATGGGCGGTTTCACACATCAGCTGTCTGGGTCGGGATCCCCCGAGCCCAGGAGTGCGAGCCACGGAGATCCTGGCCGCGATGCGCGAGAAGGACATTTCACATGACTGCAGAGACGATCAGCTCGACCTACCGTTCCAGCCATCAGCAGCTCCAGTCCTGGGTCGACGAGGTAACCGCCCTGACGAAGCCGGACCGGGTGTACTGGTGCGAGGGAACGCCGGAGGAATGGACCTCCATCACCGAAGAGCTGGTCGAGAGCGGGACATTCGTCCGTCTCAACGAGGACAAGAAGCCGAACTCCTTCTACTGCGCCTCCGACCCGTCTGACGTCGCGCGCGTCGAGGACCGCACCTACATCTGCTCCGTCGACGAGGCGGACGCCGGCCCCACCAACAACTGGATGGCGCCGGACGACATGAAGAAGATCATGACCGACCTCTACGACGGCTGCATGCGTGGCCGCACGATGTACGTCATCCCCTTCGTCATGGGCCACCTGGAGTCCGACCGCCCGATGTTCGGCGTCGAGATCACCGACTCCGCCTACGTGCTCGCGTCGATGACGGTCATGGCCCGCATCGGCAAGGACGTCCTCGCCGCGATCGAGGAGGCGAACGCCGACTACGTGCCGGCCCTGCACTCCGTCGGCGCACCGCTCGAGCTGGGCCCGGACGGCGTCGCCCAAGAAGATGTGGCATGGCCGTGCAACGACACCAAGTACATCGTGCAGTTCCCCGAGGAGCGCACGATCTGGTCGTTCGGCTCCGGCTACGGCGGCAACGCCCTGCTCGGCAAGAAGTGCTACTCCCTGCGCATCGCCTCGGTGATGGGCCGCGACAACGGCTGGATGGCCGAGCACATGCTGATCCTCAAGCTCACCAACCCCGAGGGCGTCGTCAAGTACGTCGCCGCCGCGTTCCCCAGCGCCTGCGGCAAGACCAATCTCGCGATGGTCGAGCCCACGATCCCCGGCTGGAAGGCCGAGACGATCGGCGACGACATCGCCTGGATCCGCGTCGGCCAGGACGGCCGCCTCTACGCGGTCAACCCTGAGTTCGGCCTGTTCGGCGTCGCGCCGGGCACCGGCTGGGCCACCAACGCCAACGCCATGCGCACCATCGAGCAGGGCAACTCGGTGTTCACCAATGTCGCCCTCACTGACGACGGCGACATCTGGTGGGAGGGCATGACCGACGAGGCACCAGCCCACCTCACGGACTGGAAGGGCCGCGACTGGACGCCCACTGGGCTTGATGGCGCGGGTCGCAAGCTCCCCTCGGCGAACGAGCTGTCGAGCCACCCCAACAGCCGGTTCTGCACCCCCATCAAGCAGTGCCCCGTCATCGCCCCTGAGTACGACGACCCGAACGGCGTCCCGCTCGACGCGATCCTGTTCGGCGGCCGTCGCAAGACCACGATCCCGCTGGTCACCGAGGCGCGCGACTGGACCCACGGCACCTTCATGGGCGCCACGCTCTCGTCGGAGACCACCGCCGCCGCCACCGCAGCGGTCGGTGTCGTCCGCCGCGACCCGATGGCGATGCTGCCGTTCATCGGCTACGACGCCGGCGACTACTTCAGCCACTGGATCTCGATGGCCAAGAACAACGACGAGTCCAAGTTCCCGAAGATCTTCTACGTCAACTGGTTCCGTCGCGACGAGGACGGCGGTTTCCTCTGGCCGGGCTTCGGCGAGAACAGCCGCATCCTCAAGTACGTCATCGAACGAGTCGAGGGTCGGGTCGAGGCCAACGAGACTCCGATCGGGCTCGTCCCGTCACCGAGCGCCATCGACACCGAGGGGCTCGACATCAGCACCGAGCAGCTCGAGGCCGCACTACGGGTCGACGTCGATGAGTGGAAGGCCGAGATCCCGCAGATCAACGAGTGGTTCGAGCAGTTCGGTGACACCCTGCCGACCACGCTCTGGACCGAGCTCGACGGCCTGAAGGCTCGTCTCGACGGCTAGGGTCATCGAGGTCCGGGTGGTGACGACTCCGCTGGTGTCTCGCGTCGCCTGAAGGTCATCACCAGGCCGACAACCAGATAGACGACCACGACCGCGAGCAACGCGAACTTCACCGACGCGGCGCCGAACACGAGACCCGGCCAGGGCTGGTCGACCTGACCGCCGAGCACCCGGAGCAGCGAGACGTTCTCGATGGCGTCGAGCGCCGCCGCGATCGGCGCGATCCACGCGACGGTCCGACCGGCCGCGGCGAACGCCGCCGAACCCCGTTCCGCCGCACGGGCCGCCAGCACTGCGCACGCCGCGCTCAGCGCAAGGGCGTAGGTGATCAGGTAGGGAAAGTCGAGGTACAGCGACGTCTTCGCGGCGTCCACGCCGTCCGGCCCGAGGCGGTTGGTCTGCTCGAGGGCGTCGGCGCTGGTTCGGATGAACTCAAGGTCGAGGATGCTCACGCCCCGCAGGTCCATCCGGCCGAAGGAGGGAAGCGCCAGCGCTCCCACACCGAGCATGAGAATGAAGAACCCGAGTACTTGAAGGCCTCGGCGCGGATTGCTCTGGAGTTCGGACCACATGGGGAGATCATGGCAGCAGGCGCTCCTCGACCATGGCAATTAGGCTCAACTGACACCAACGACAGGGAGCACCCCCCATGGACCCGAGCACGGCCATCGATCTCGGACGACCGACGTCCGGCGACGTCATCGACCTCATCCTCGATGACCACCGTCGGTTCGAGGACCTCCTGCGCCAGCTGCGGAGCTCGACCTCCGATCGTGATGCCGTGCGCCAGGCGTTCGCCACGCTGCACGTCGCGCACGCCGAGGCGGAGGAGCGCCACGTCTACCCGGAGCTGCGGCGCAAGACCGCGGTCGACGCGGAGGAAGCCGAGCACGGTGAGGAGGAGCACGCCGAAGGGCATGAGGCGCTGCTCGCCGTCCTCGAGTGTGCCGGCACGGATACGCAGAAGTTCGACGACGCGGTCGAGGAACTGGCGCGCGTGGTCGGTCACCACCTCACCGAGGAGGAGCTGACGATCCTCAACCCGGCACGCGAAGACGTCGGCCCGCGCGTCCGGGAGGAGCTCGGCCAGAAGTTCGCCGACGAGCGGAACGCTCAGATCGACGACAACTGTGGAAGCCTGACCAACGTGCGCCGGATCGTCGCCGAAGCCCGCAAGGAAGGGCTCCTCGACGGCTGACCGGTACCGCGGCTCAGGTCAAGAGCACGAACAGCTGCCAGGCCAGCACCACCACGCCCAGCAGGCGGCGCACCAGCGCGTCGCCGCGCAGGATCTCGTCGGCTGCCCAGGCGATGAGCGCACCGCGGCCGATCCACAGCAGCTCGGTGTCGCGGGCGTCCCATGGAGACCAGCGCAACGCGATCGCCACGAAGAACACGACGATCGCCGGGTTCGGCCACTGAATCAATACGAGGTGACCGTCGGCGTCGCGCCAGAGGCCGGACCCCCGGGTTTCGGTCACGGGCGGCCGAGAGAGCGGTACACCCAGCCGGCGTCGCGCCACGCGATCGGGTCGAGCACGAGACGCCCGTCCAGGATGCGGCGCTGACGGACTGCGGCACCCAGCTTCTCGGGATCGAGCGCGATGTACTCGGCCCACTCGGTGAGCAACAGCACCAGATCGGCCCCGGTGGCCGCCTCGAGCACGGTGTCAGCGAAGGACAGCTCGGGGTAGCTGGCGCGCGCGTTGTCGATGGCCTGCGGATCCGTGACCACGACGTCGGCGCCCTGCAGACGCATCTGCTCGGCGACGTCGAGGGCCGGCGAGTCGCGCACGTCGTCGCTGTTCGGCTTGAAGGAGGCGCCGAGGACGGCCACCCGGAGCCCGGCGATCGATCCGCCGCACTCGTCGCGGGCGATGTCGATCATGCGGATGCGGCGGCGATCGTTGATCGCGTCGACCTCGCGGAGGAACGCCAGCGTCTGGTCGGCGCCGAGCTCCCCGGCCCGCGCCATGAACGCCCGGATGTCCTTGGGGAGGCAGCCGCCGCCGAATCCCAGTCCGGCGTTCAGGAACTTGCGGCCGATGCGCTCGTCGTGCCCGATCGCATCGGCGAGGAGCGTGACGTCGGCACCGGTGGCCTCGCACAGCTCGGCCATGGCGTTGATGAAGGAGATCTTGGTGGCCAGGAAGGAGTTGGCCGCGACCTTGACCAGCTGGGCCGTCGCGAGATCGGTGACGAGTCGAGGCGTTTCCTCGGCGATCAGTGTCGCGTATACGTCGTCGAGCAAGGCCGTCGCGTTCTCACCGTCGATGCCCGCCGGGACGCCGTAGACGAGACGATCCGGGTGCAGCGTGTCCTTGACCGCATGGCCCTCGCGCAGGAACTCGGGGTTCCAGGCCAGCAGGGCACCGGTGTCGGCCTCGTTCAGGATCGCGGTGAGCCGTTCGGCGGTGCCGACCGGGACGGTGGACTTGCCGACCACCAGGTCGCCCTCCGAGACGTGTGGGAGCAGAGCGTCGGTGGCAGCGTCGACATAGGTGAGGTCGGCGGCGATCTCTCCCGGGAGCTGGGGCGTGCCCACGCAGATGAAGTGCACTGCCGCACCACGGACGTCGACGATGTCGCTGGAGAACGTCAGGCGGCCCGTGGCGAGCGCCTCGTCGAGGAGCTCGGGCAGGCCGGGCTCGTAGAACGGGGCTTCACCGGCCGCGAGGGCCTTGATCTTGGCCGTGTCGGTGTCGATACCGACGACTTCGTGACCGAGCGTGGCCATGCACGCTGCGTGGACGGCACCGAGGTACCCACATCCGACTACTGACAACTTCACCCCGAGAGGCTAGCCCAGCACCATGCCCTCGCGTACACCGATCCGCGATTCAAGCGGTGGAACTTTCGGGTTGGCGCGGCGACGGCACCACGACCTCGCGCGAGATGCATCGCACAGTGGGGTGCATGCGGCACACCTTGCGAACCATGTCATCGACAATGGCCGTGTTCACCATGAGAGTCACGTAGGAGCGGTTGCCCCGGTCGACCCAACGAGCGAAGTACTGCGCGGCCTGTGGCACCAGCAACGATCCGACGCGGTTCGGCGCAGACGAGCGTCCGTCCATGGAGAACGTGACATCGGTGTACATGACGTCGGAACTTCCTTCTGCGGACCGGTTGGGCCGACGTGGTCATCCCCCGTTCGTCCATGGTGAACCTCGAACCGATGTGGGGCAAGTGCCCAACTCCACTTTTGAGCATGACCGGCCTGCTCAGGAGCGATCGAGCTGCTCCAGCTGGGCCTTGACGAGCTCGCGGATGTCCTCGACGAAGACGTCCTCGTGATAGCGCGCGGCATGCTCGATGATGCGGTCGGCGTCCCAGTCGCGGGCGTCGAGCTGCTCGAGGGCATGGCGCACGTGCTCCGCCTCTGGCACCTCGACGAACACCGCCGTGAGGTTCTCGACCATCGTCTCGACGAAGCCGCCCCACCGCAGGACGATGCTGGGCTTGCCGAACGCTGCCGCCTCCAGGGGCGTGAGCCCGAAGTCCTCGTAGCTGATGGCGATCAGGGCCTGGGATCGGCGGTACAACCAAGCCAGCTGACCATCGGTGATGTTCTCGAGGAACAGCACGTTGCTGCCTGCCGCAGCCCGGAGGGCCGGCTTCTGCGGTCCACGTCCGACCACGATGAGCTTCCGATGCGGTTCCTGCGCATACGCGGCGACGACCTGGTCGACGTTCTTGTACGGCAGCAGCCGCGAGACGCACAGCTCGAACCCCCCGCCGTCGAGCCAGCGCTCGACGTGCGGCATCGACTCTGACGGGCACGTGTCGGTGTCCGGCCGTGGTGCGGGGAGCACCGTCGACGACAGTCCGTACCCGGAGTGCACCCGGTCCTGGACGACGGAGGAGATCGTCACGTAGGCGGAGGCGGTGTGCGCGGCCCGGAGGTCCCACCGGCGCAACCATGGACTGAGGACCTTGAGAGCCATCGCGGCTCTGCGCGACGGGTGGTCGCCGAGGTACCGACGCTGCTGGTGCAGCCACCGCGGTGGCGAGTAGCAGTAGACGAGCTTCGCGCCGGTGCTGGTCATGCCGTGCGCCCATCCGCTGCTGCTGACCAGGACGACGTCGGCGTCGATCGTCATGGACGAAACGACCCACGGAAGCAGCGGGAGCGCCGCCCGGTGGTGCCGCCGCAGGTACCGGACCCGATTGAGCCAGGACGTGCGGACGTCGAGGTCGGCGTACTCGGGGAACGTCTCAGGGGGGTCGAACAGCGTCGTGTAGATGGGAGCGTTCGGGAACGCCCGTGCCATCGCCAGCACGACTCGCTCCGCTCCGCCCCGCTGAGTCAGGTAGTCGTGAGCGATGGCGACGCGCACGTGTTCGTGTTCCGCCATCACGTCCCTCCTCAGGTGTCCGTGGCCGTGGCAGCTGAACGGCGCTGCCGCCGTCGATGCTCCCACGTGCGGATCCATTGTCGCGTTGGTTCCTCGAGGACGTAGTAGGAGGTCACCGCCATCACGGCCACGGCCAGGACGGAGAGGCCGATGAGCAGCAGGCGCACGGGCAGACCGAAGTCGTCGGCGCCGATGTGGATGAACACCGTCTCGAGCGCGATCACCACCAGGTAGTGGGTCATGTAGATCGAGTAGGACAGGCGCCCACACCATTCCACCGGACGACTGCTCAGCATCCGGCCGACCACGCCGGTGGCTCCGGCGCAGGCCAGCACAAGCAGCCCGATGAACGGGTAGGCCACGACCGGGATCGCGAGCGGCCCCGACCAGTTGACGACAACGATCGCGGTGAAGATGACCGCGACCGCCACGAGGGCGGTGACGTCCCATCCACGTCCGTACCGGCCGGTACGCAGCGCGCGCCACCCGACGTTCAGCAGCGCGCCGGCGACGAATCCGAACGCGATGCGCACCCAGGGAACGACATAGAGCGTCACCGCGAACATGTCCCGTTGTGGGAAGAGCTGCCCGTAAGCCCACGCGCCGACCACGAGGAGGATCGCGGCCGTCGCGAATGCCGAGGACGCCGAGCGGAACCGCACCAGGCCCAAGGCCAGGAACGGGAACAGGAGGTAGGCCCCGACCTCGACACCGACCGACCACGCCGGAATGTTGATCGAGATCCCGGGCGGCACTTCGTGGAGCATCAGGACGTTCAGCACCGTGTTGGTCCACCGAGCCGCGTCCGGACCCAGGACTCCGTCGCCGAGGACGGCCACGGAAAACC
The DNA here is from genome assembly GCA_963839625.1 of uncultured Actinomycetota bacterium. Lineage (GTDB taxonomy): Bacteria > Actinomycetota > Actinomycetes > Propionibacteriales > Nocardioidaceae > Aeromicrobium. Next base: position 54,102 of record CAWIWE010000043.1, read on the forward strand.
GATCGAAGGCGACGAAGGCGACGACCAGCGCCACGTGGACGGGCCAGATGCGGGCGAAGCGCAGCGTGTAGAAGTGGCGCGTCTCCTCCCACGAGAGCCGCCTCATCGCGTGGAGGTACTTCTCGGCCAGGATGAAGCCGCTCAGCATGAAGAAGAAGTCGACGGCCAGAAACGCAGCGATGACGGGGGCCCTGGGGTGCAGCACGCCAGGAGCCAATACATCGAGCAGCAGGTGGAAGTGCCAGAACACGACCAGGCCGGCGGCGAACGCCCGGACCCCGACGAGCGAGCGAAGCTCGTCCTTGATCACGGTCATGACGCGACGTGGTGCCGGCGGTGCGGTAACTGGCCGGTCATGGCCGGCCGTTCGATCCACGCGAACGTGATGGCGCCGAGCGCGATCGATGCGGTGGCGACGATGCCCGTCGACCCGGCCATGCTGACCACCGAGTCGTCGTCGAAGAGGCCCGTGCGTGCCACCAGGACGAGGACCGGATAGTGCCACAGGTAGACGCTGAGGGAGATCTCACCGACGTACTCGATCGGACGCCAGCTCCCGAGGCGGACCAACCGCGACGGCTCGTTCCGGGCAGCCGGGTCCACCATGAGCAGGATCATCGCGCCCGCGACCAGCGAGGTGAACGTACCCATGAACCACGGGTTGCTCTCATGCAGCACGAGGCCGCCGGCGACACCGATCACAGCCAGCGTCCAGCCGGTGATCGTCGCGCGGCGACGCGTCCACCAGGAGAGCTCGCCCCGCTCGGTCCAGACGAACAGGACCGCGACGACCATGCCCAGGGCGAAGTTGTCGCCGAGCGCGAGCAGGCTCCGTGACAGGACGGCGATCCCGTTCGCGCCGTACTCGGCCGAGAACGGGGTGAGGTCTGAGGACTGCGCGAACAGGTGCTCAGCCCACGCGCGTCCGGCCAGGCCGGCGACGCCGATGACCGCCGCGGGAAGCAGCGCCATCGCCAGCCGATGCTTCGACCGCCCGACCAGCCACACCGCGAGGACCGGCAGCAGGGCGTAGAACGTGAGCTCCGTCGTGAGCGACCAGCTCGGGTTGATGCCGGTCTGGAGGTGATCCGGGAAGAACGTCTGGAGGAGGGAGAGGTTCAGCAGCAACGGCTGCGGGTCGGTCATCACGCCGGTGCCGGCATCGGTGCCCGGCACCGCGGTGTCGACGGCGTTGGACAGATACACGGCGCGCAGCCCGAAGTCGACGATCAGGAAGATCACGACGTACACCGGAAAGACCCGTAACAGGCGCCGCCGGGCGAATCGCCCGACCCGAAGACGTCGCTCGCCACGCGCGATGTCACGCACGAACGGCGTGTAGATGAGCATCCCGGACATCGCGAAGAAGACCGTGAGGCCCTGCGAGAGGATCTGGGCCAGGCCGGCCGGTGTCGTGAGCGGCGCGAAGTGCCCGAAGCAGTGCGCCGTCAATACGGCGAGCGCGGCCACACCCCGCAGGCCGTCGAGACCGCCGAGATACCGCCCGATCTGACTGGTCGGATCACGCATGGCGCGTCCCGGGTGGCGACGATGGGTGTGGAGCCAGTGACAGCCCCACCAGGAACGAGAACAGGACCGTGGCGGGCGCTTGGAGCACGATCGGGAAGTCGAGCTGGCACGCCACCAGCACGAAGCCGATGACGGCGGTGCACAGCACCGCGCCCTCGAACGTCCCTCGCGCGACGAACCACGACCGCACCACGAGGACCAGCAGGACGAGGACGACGAGCACGCCCAGGACGACGCCGCCTCGGTAGACGGTGATGAGTGGCGCGTTGGCGACGAAGTTGACGGCTCGGCCCAACGCCGGATCACGGAACTCCTCGCGGGCCCAGCCGAGGCCCCACACCCACTGTCCGTCCATGGCGCGCGGGAACTCCTGAAGCGCAAGGTCGCGCATCCGTGTGCCGGTGTCGCTCGGGCCGAACGAGTCGAGCAGCCGGTCACGGACCTGTGGGATCGCCAGGGAGCCCAGACCGGCGAAGAGTCCCGCGATGATGGTGGTGACCTTGCGTCCCCCCGGGGCGCGCAGCACCAGCAGGATCCCGGCGACGACGACCGTTGCGATGGCTGAGCGGCTGAGCGTCAGGAGCAGTCCGGCACCGATCACGACGATCAGCGTGGCCCGAAGCGGCCCGCGGAAGTAGGCGACGGCGAGCAGCACTCCGGCAGCGAGGACGAGGCCGGCGATGTTCGGCTCGACGAACGTGCCGGTGAGACGGGTCGTGAGCGTCTCGGTGCCGCCCACCTGCTGGACGTTCCTGCGCGTCGGGTCGTAGCCGGCGAACGCGAGTCGTCCGAGGAGGACCCCCTGTGGGTCGACGCGCACGAGCACGATGCCCAGCGCCGACGCTGCCGCGGTGCTGACGACGAAGGCGCGCGCCATGGTCGTCCGCGCCGAGGCCGGGAGGAAGCGCACGGGGACGACGACAGCGGTGGCGGCAAGCCACGCGGCCAGCTCGGTCAACGACGTGGTCGACACACCGGTGGCCACCACCGACAGGAGGGCGGTCGCCGCGAGGGCGAACACCCACAGCTCACACCATCCCGGTCGGAACCTCACGCCCGGCAGGAACGCCAGGGCAACCCAGAGGCCGACCGCCAGCACCAGGATGACCGGGATCTTCGTGCCGGGGACGTCCAGGTACGGGACGAACCCCAGCGCCACGGCCGAGCCAACGAAGATCGAGAGCGGATGCACGGACGCCGCATAGGCTGCGACCGCCAGCGCGCCGACGGCCACCACGATCTCGCGGGTCGTGCTGCCGCCCTCGAGGAACACCGCCAGCGGCGCGATCGTGAGCACCACCGAGGCGCCCAGCGTCCACCACGGGAACCGGGTCTCGGGACGGACGGCGGTGCTCACGCCGCCAGCCACCCAAGGACGGCGTCCTGGCCGATGCGGTCGGACCAGCGCTGTGCGTTCACGGCGTGCAGCGCCGAGCCGTCCTCGGCGGCCCTGCCGGCGTCGAGCAGGTAGGCCCGGCACCGCGCGATGAAGTCGTCCTCGTCGGAAGCGGGCACCATGCCCAGCGAGGCCTCGATCGATCCGACAGCCGCTGATGTGGCCACGACGGGAAGTCCACGCGCGGCGGCTTCGAGCAGCTTGACCCGGACGCCGCCGCCAACGGTCAATGGCGCGACAAGGGCGCGGCACTGCCCGAGCACGATGTCCAGGTCATCGACCGACCCGAGATCGCTGACCCCCGGCGGGAGCGAGGCCGCCCCGGATCCCGGCGGGCCGATGAGCCAGAGCTCGGCACCAGAGATGCCCGCGGCGATGCGCGGCCAGAGCCGGAGCATCGACTCGGCCGCCGCCGCGTTGGGCGGCCACGTGCGATTGCCGAGCAGGGCGAGCCGCGGAGACGCGCCCGCCACGTCGACCGGAGACACCGGAGCCAGCGTCATCGGCAGCCAGTGGGCATCCATGCCGTCGGCTCGGTACGCGTCCATCTCGTCCCGGTCGTATCCGCCAACGGCGCGCGCGGCCGCGGCGACCCGCAGCTCGTCGCGACGAAGCCGACGCGCCTCGATGCGGCCGGCCCAACCTCGCGTTCGCTGCCAGACACTCGACTCAGGTACCTCGGTGCTGACGAGCAGGTCCGTGCCCGGGTTGGCCCGCTCGGCTCGCAGGTACGACTCGGCCATGTAGCTGTGCACGGCGACGAAGCGGTCGGCCGACGATCCTTCGACCGCGTTGCGCAGGGCGTCGACGTCGAAACGCGTGTGCACGAGGCTGCGGCGCCGCGCAACGGATCGAATCGCGAGCTGCGGCAGCGACACCGACGGCTTGCGCAGGCGAGCGATGTCAGGCTCGTCGATGTCGGCCCGGTCGGACAGGCAGATGACCTCGGTGGCGAAGCGCTCGGAGGCGATCGAGTGCATCGTGCGGAACATCGTCATGTCGCCACCGTGCGACGTGGCGGGGTCCTTGCCGAGCAGGAAGGCGAGGCGCTCAGCCATCCCCTGCACTCCGCCCGGAGCCCGGGGGGACCTGACCGCGTCGGCCGTAGACGTTGAACGTGTAGGTGCCCGACATGATCAGGTCGGAGACGAGGAACGCCACCGCAGCACCGGGCCCGCCCATCGAGCTGAGCAGGACGATGAGACCGACCTTGACCGCGATGCTGACCGCAGTGACCTTGAGCCGGAAGACGTCACGGTGCTGCATCGTGAGCACCACCGTGGAGACGCTGCTGAGGGTGCGAAGGAAGCTGACCGGCGCGAGCCAGGCGAACGTCAACCACAGCGCCTGCTCGAAGTCGATCTGATAGAGGACCACGGCGATGACCGCGACGATGACTCCCGTGGCCGCCGACAGCCGGACCGCCGTGCGGAGTGGCGGGCCGGTGTCGACGTCGCCCTGCGAGTGCCGCAGTCCCTCGTGGAACGTGTAGGCGAAGCTCTGCCCGAGAGCGGCCAGCGACCATACGATCGTCGCGCCGAACGAGTAGTAACCGGCGCTGGTCGACGAGGCGAGTATGCCGAGCAGGATCACCTCGGCATGCACGTAGGCGACCCCACCGATCGACTCCCCGAGGATTGACGCCGTGCGCGGCGTCAGCTCGGGCCGGATCGGCCGATGGTCGACGAGGTTGCGGACGCCGAAGAGGATGGGGGACGCGCATCCCGTCAGATAGATCAGGGCGGCGACCTCCATGATCGCCCCCGGGTAGAACAGGATGTAGGCCGTCCCGAGGGCGATGCCGAAGATCTGGCGCATGGCGTCGGCCCGCTGGGCGCGGTCCGGGTGCCCGGCGCGGATCAGCGGGCTCCGCGAGGCCTGGAAGCAGACGTCGATGCCGGCCTTGCCGACAGCGAACCCGCCGAGGAACGTGAACGGCCACAACGCCCAGCCGAGGAACACCAGGCCGAGGCCGATGAACACCCGGGTGGTGCGCTCACCCGCGAAGACGTTGTCGCTGACGCGCGGCGTACGGACGGTGAAGTAGCTGTCGAGCGGCACGCCGATGATCGCGCCGGCGGCGAAGGCGATCGCGTAGATGCCGTATTCGGCGATGCCGAACTGGTGCGTCAGGAGCAGGGCCCACCCGAACACCAGGGCGCGGGAGGAGTACATCCACCCGGAGGCGTGCATGGTGCGGCGCAGGTTCGAGAGTGGCTCCGCGTCGGCCGCCCGGCCCCCTGGTCGGAACCGGCCGAAGCCGTCGCCGCGATCGGCCATCAGGGCGCCTCGCCGGCGGGCGACGACGAGTCCTCGCCCCTCAGAACCTCCCGGAGCGCGACGACGCCGATGCTGACGATGAGGCCGGCCAGGAGACCGGTGAGGAGGTAGAGCGGGACGTCCGGATCAGACGGCGACGTGGGGACCTCGGCCCGGCTGCTGATGACACCCTCGACCGTCGTCTTGGGTGGCTGCTCGCTGCCGGCATCATCGGCCTCGAGCTTCTGGACGGCGTTCAGCAGCGCTCCGGCCAGCGTGTTCGCGGTGCGCGCCGCGCCCCTGGCCGTCGTGTCGGTCGCCGTGATCCGCGCGACGGTGTTGAGCTGGCTGACCTCGACCTCGGTGCGGGCGGCCAGCTGCCTCGCCGACTCATCGGACCCGATGACCGTGACCACGGGATTCAGGATGCTGTTGGACCCACCGAGGTTCTTGTACGTCTGCATGCGCGACTGCACGTAGTTGCCCACGTACGCGAGATCCTGACCGCTCGAAGACGCATGACCCGTGAACAACACCTGGGCCGACGACGTGTACTTCGTGGTGGCCGTCAGCGCGAGGATGCCGGCGGCCACGAGACCCGTCGCGATCGTCACGACGATGACGATCCAGCTGCGGGCGACGATGAGCACGTAATCGCGCAAGGTCACGGGACGGCCTCCTCCACTGGTCGCACCATCAACGATCGCGACCGATCCGACGTTACCGCAGCATGCGGCGTGATCCGGGGCGCCACTTGCGACCGAACCAGCTGCGCCCGATGCGGGAGAGCCGGTCTCGGCTCGCTATCCTGTTCCGGTTGCCGGTCACCGAACCGTCAGCGGGGAGATGTCGCATAGTGGCCTAGTGCGCCCGCCTGCTAAGCGGGTTGAGGTTCAAACCTCTCGAGGGTTCAAATCCCTCCATCTCCGCCCGAAAGGCAAGGAGCAGAGCTGACACGCTCTGCCCTTGCAACATGGCTGGTGACAGCGTTCCCTGGGGCGGGCGGAGCTTGCTCCGCCCGAAACGCAAGGAGCCCGAGGCCTTCAGCCGCCAAACCGCCGATACCCATGGGCAGTGTTCAACCGGTCGTGGATGTCACGTAGCAACCGCATCCGGTCACGTCCGAGGAAGCCGAGTGGCAGACGTTGCTCGGTGCCGTTCGAGAGCGTCAGCTGCAGCACGTCGTCGGTGACCGTGACGTCCTCGACGTCGAGCCAGCGGCCCGTGAACAGACCGCCGGCAGATCGGGTGCGCGAGCGGTACCCGTCGGCGTCGAGACGTACCAGCACCGGCGGCCGGACGGCGAACCGCAATGCCATGACCAGGGCGAGCACGGTGACGCCGATCGCGACGTAGCCGATCCACCGCGCCCCGCTGTCGAGCGGGGCGAGCAGGAACGCCGCGAAGACCGCCACCGCGGCCACGACGAGGCTGACGCCCACCGTCACGAGCGCGACGCTGCGGTCGAGTCGATAGGTCGTGTTCACGCAGAGGGGGCGGGATTCGAACCCGCGGCTGACATTGCTGCCAGCGACCGCTTTCAAGGCGGTTCCGATCGGCCTCTCCGGCACCCCTCCAGGCGCCGGTGTCACGCTCGCGCGCGGCACCGTGCCGTCAGTGATTCTCTCATCACTTGAGCGCGGCGAGGCGAGGAGGCTCGATGCGCCGCTCCGCTTCCACCACCCGCGCGGCCCGCGACGAACGGTCACGCACGGCGATGCGCCGCGCGAACAGGCCGACCACCAGGCCGAGGATGCTCGAGTAGAGCGTGGAGAGTCCGATGTACGACGGGAAGGCGCCGGGCGAGACGAGTGACGTCGACAGCACGCCGGTGCCGATGACGGCGAACACGAGGATCCACCAGCCCTCGCGGTTGCGTGAGCGCATCGAGACGCCGACGAGCAGCGCCGGGAATCCGATGAAGACCTCGACCGGACGGGGAACGCCACCGATCGTCTGCCGCATCCAGATCACCAGGTCCCGGATCGTGTCGGTGATCATCGGCGAGCCGTGGGCGCGCACGAAGCTGGAGTAGGCGAGCACCAGCACCACCAACGCGGCGACGCCGGCGAGGATGGCGAGGTTCTGCCGTCCGAGCCCGTGCAGGCCGGCGCCGAGGTTCCAGACGACGGTGATCGCGAGGCCGAGCGCAACGGTGAGGACGACCAGGTTGAACCGTTGATAGCTCACCGGTGCGTTCCACGCGGCGACGCCCACGGTGCCACTCAGGGCGATGACGATCGCGATCACGTACTCGCGCACCGCCTGCGGGATGGTGACGGCTGGGCGAGTGATGACCACGGCCCACACCGACGCGAGCACAGCAGTGGCTGCGGCGGCCGCCGCCAGCAGGACGTTGGCCTCGCTCACGACGGCTGCGACGCTCAGCAACGCGCCCAGGCTCCCCCAGATGCGCATGTGGCCGCCGACCCGGTGGGTGAGACCGGCGCTGAAGACGATCAGCAGCAGGCCGGCACCTGGTCGTTCGACGTCGTACGGGGTGTCGACCGCCACGACGGACGTGCCGGCGGCGACGGTGCCGATGATCCAGGCGATGAGCACACCGAACATCAGCAGCCGCGCGGTGAGCGGCGACTCGATCCGCGGCTCACGGGTCGGCACATCGTACTCGTGCGAATTCGGCGAGTCCGCCCGTCGTCGACCGGCCGTCTTGGTCATGCTGGGGCCCGTCTGCTCACCATGGGGCTCGGATCCTCCGGTTGGACAACGAGGGGTTGACGTCGCGGGCCTGCGCGATGTCGGCGGGCTCGATGTCGGCCTGCACGAGGTCGTCACCGTCACCGGCTTCGCCAACGATAGAGCCCCAGGCGTCGACGACGAGGGAGTGACCGGTGTAGCGCTTGCCACCCTGGGCGGCCGCGGCGACGGCGACGGTGTCCTCGACCGCACGCGCAGTGAGCAGCGTTCGCCAATGGTTCAGCTTGTGCTCGCCCGCGACCCACGCCGCCGGAACGACGAACAGCTCGGCACCGGCGTCGACCAGGGCGCGGCCCATCTCGGGGAACCGCAGGTCGTAGCAGGTCATCAGGCCGGTGGCCATGCCTCCGACGTCGATGACGACCGGCTCGATGTCGCCGGCGCTCAGGCGCTCGGACTCCTTGTAGCCGAAGGAGTCGTACAGGTGAATCTTGCGATACGCGGCCGCCAGTGACCCGTCCGGCGCAACGGCGACCAGCGTGTTGAACGGCAGGTCGTCGGTGTGCTCGAACATCCCGGCGATGATGGTCGAGTCCAGGCGCCGGGCGTGCTCGGCGAGCATGGCGACGAACGGCCCGTCGAGCGGCTCCGCGGCGGCAGCGAGGTCGTGGTCGGTGGAGCCGAAGTCGTGCATCGTCGCCTCGGGCAGCACCACGAGGTCGGCGGAACCGTCGACGCCGCCCAGACGCGACTCGACGAGCTCACGATTGGCCGCCGAGTCGATGCTCGACGCCAGCTGCACGAGGGAAACACGCATGGCCGCCATTCTCTCAGGTCACGGCTGAGAGTCCGCTGAACCGAGTGCCACCTGCCGAAACCCCGGGAGGCGGTTCGCTCGCGCTTCACTACGCTCGGTCACATGCGTGCCGTCGTCGTCAACGAACCTGGTGGAGTCGACGCCCTCGAGGTGGTCGAGCGGCCTGACCCGGAGCCCGGTCCGGGCGAGGTGCTCGTCCGCGTCCGCGCGGCGGGCGTGAACCGACCCGACCTGTTGCAACGCATGGGCCTCTACTCCCCGCCGCCGGACGCCACCGACATCCTCGGGCTGGAGTGCTCGGGCGAGGTGGCGGCCCTGGGTGACGACGTGACCGGCTTCAGCGTCGGCGACCCGGTCTGCGCCTTGCTCGCCGGCGGCAGCTACGCCGAGCTGGCCGTGGTGCCGGTCGGTCAGCTTGCACCCGTCCCCGACGGTATCGACCTCGTCGACGCCGCCGGCATCATGGAGACGACCTGCACCGTGTGGAGGAACATCGTCATGGTCGGGCACCTCACGGCGGGCGAGACGCTGCTCGTGCACGGAGGCGCCAGCGGCATCGGCACGACCGCCATCCAGATCGCCAAGGCGATGGGTGCCCGCGTCCTCACCACCGTCGGCAGCGACGAGAAGGCGGACGTGTGCCTCGAGCTCGGCGCCGACGTCGCGGTCAACTACCGCGAGCAGGACTTCGCCGAAGCGCTGCGCGACGATCCCGTGGACGTGGTGCTCGACATCATCGGCGCGAAGTACCTCGCATCCAACATCGCCGTCCTCGCCCAGGACGGCCGGATCGTCGTCATCGGGATGCTGGGCGGCATCAAGGGCGAGCTCGACTTCTCGAAGCTGCAGCGCAAGGGAGCCTCCATCACGGCCACACTCCTGCGGCCTCGCTCGATCGAGGAGAAGGCGGAGATCGTCGCGCAGACGGTCGAGAACGTCTGGCCGATGATCGCGGACGGCCGGGTGCGTCCGATCGTGCACTCCACGTTCCCGCTCGCCGACGTCGCGCAGGCCCACCAGGTGCTGGAGGACTCGTCGCACGTCGGCAAGGTGCTGCTCACCGTCGAGGACTAGCCCGAACGAGTCTGGTGCGGCACCCGGGAGGCTGCCATGCTCCTGCGCATGAACTCCCGACCCCTGTTTGTCGCGCTCATCGCGAGCCTGCTTCTCGTCACCGTTGGGTGTGGTGACAATCCCGAAGAACCCTCATCGGGCCAGACCTCGGCGTCACCGTCCGCAGCCGCCTCCTCGGCCGGCGAGGTGATCCGCTTCGGCAAGGATGGCGCCACCATCGAGGACGAGAGCGACGTCTCCAAGCTCCGGGGCGCGCCGGAGGACTTCACGACGTTCATCGCCGGACTCATCAAGGACGTGGAGGTCGACGAGGAGTGCGAGTACGAGCCGCAATACGCCGTCGACGCGATCGATCCCTCCGGGTACGCCTCCGGTGGCTTCGGACAGTGCGGCGGGTACTACATCATCTGGGCCAAGGTCGCGGGTGAGTGGAGAGAGGTCTTGACCGGCCAGGACCATCCTCTGTGTGACGACCTGAGTCGATTGGGCATCCCCAAGGAGATCCTCAACACCGACAGGATCGGCGGCTACACCTGCTACGACGACAAGACGCGCCCGGTGCCATACGAGCCGTGACCGTACGCTGGGGGCATGACTGATCAGGAGTCCACTGCTGACGAGACCCAGACGGCCACGGTCATCGGCCCCGACGGTCAGCCCGTCCAGGTGCCCGTGCCGAAGGAGCGAGAAGGTTCGCTCACCGAGCTCGTCGAGCAACCCGCGAAGGTCATGCGCATCGGCGGCATGGTCCGCCAGCTGCTCGAAGAGGTGAAGGCGGCGCCGCTCGACGAAGCAAGCCGTCTCCGGCTCCGCGAGATCCACGAGCAGTCGATCTCCGAGCTCGAGGACGGGCTCGCGCCGGAGCTCGTCTCCGAGCTCGAGCGGCTCAGCCTGCCCTTCGGTGACGAGACTCCGAGCGAGGGCGAGCTCCGCGTCGCCCAGGCCCAGCTCGTCGGCTGGCTGGAGGGACTGTTCCACGGCATACAGGCCGCCCTCTATGCGCAGCAGGTTCAAGCGCAATCGCAGTTTCAGAACATGAGACTTGCGCTTCCAGCATCAAACGACGGCAAAAGTGACGATTCGACTACTTCGAACGAAAATTCGGCGTCAGGGGGCATGTACCTCTAGTGTGGGTCACGATGTGAGCGGGAAGAGGGAGCCCATGACCATCGTGACTGACACGATTCTGCCGCCGTGCGCAAATTCGCCGGAGGCATTTCTTGACGAAGCCCTTCAGGCGACGTCAATCACGACGCTGAGCCCAGCCGAGCGCGACAAGCTCAGCGCCACCAGGGCCGCCGTCCACCGACAGTGCGCCGGGTGCCCGTTGCTCGTCGACTGCCTGTACCGCGCGGTCGTCGAGGTCGACGTCTCTGGCTACGCCGCCTGCACGACCGAGTCCGAGCGCGTGCTCATCCGTGAGCGTCTCGGCATCGAGGTCGTGCGGTCGACGCTGACCCCGTACGGGGCGCCACGCGTCGGCGGCGGGCCGGTGAGCCACGAAGCCGTGCTCACCTCACGGCAGGCGTTTCCGAAGGACACCTGCCAGCAGCTCGCCGAGCGGCTCGGGTGCTCGACCTCCACCATCAAGCGCCACCTGCGCCGCGAACGGGAGCGGAGGGCCGCCGATGCGACCCTCCCCGACCCGGCCGTGGAAGAGCACCTGCCCACGATCGACGAGGTTCTCGACGCATTCGACGCCCTGGAGACGTCCCGGGTCGCCTGAGCTCAGAGGTAGTGCGACAGCTCGGCAGCGAGGCCGTCGTCGGCCACGGTGCCGGTGACGGCGTCGGCCACGGCTTGAACGTGCTCCGGCGCCTGCCCCATCGCCACCCCGCGGCCGGCCCATTCGAGCATCTCGACGTCGTTGAATCCGTCGCCGACGGCGAGCACGTCGGCCTGGGAGACACCGAGCTTCGTGCAGACGATCTCCAGACCGGAGGCCTTGGACACCCCTTGCGGCGCGAGGTCGAGCCACGAGGTGTACCCGATGTAGTAGTTCGTCTCGGTGAGGCCGAGCCCTTCGACCACTTCGGCGAACTCGCGGGCGTCGTGCTCCGGCGCCCGGATGACGACACGGGTGACCGGCTCCGCCACCAGCGAGTCGACGTCCTCGACGGTGATCTGCCCTCTCACCTCGCCCTCCGGGAACGGTGCGCTCACCCGGTAGCCGACGCCGACCTCCTCCACGGCCACGAGGGCTTCAGGCACCCGCTCGAGCACGCGGCGCACCGCCTCGGACGCGTCGAACGTGACGCTGTGCAACACCTCGACCGGGTGGTAACCGATCACGATCGCGCCGTTGCTGCTGACCGCGATGCCGTCGTGGAGGCCGAGCCGCTCGACGACCTCCATGGTGCCGGGCATGGCACGGCCGGTGGCGACCACGATCGCCACGCCGGCCTCGGCCAGAGCGAGCACGGCCTCGCGCACGGGCGGGCTGAGGGCGTTGGACTCGTCGACCAGCGTGCCGTCGACGTCGAGCGCCGCCACCTTCGGGACGAACGTCACGCGATCGGCTCCAGGACCTCGCCGAGGAGCGGGTGCAGCGCGGACGGCAGCCGGACGGATCCATCGGCCTGCTGGCCGTTCTCCAGCAGCGCGACGATCGTGCGCGTCATCGCGCACAGCGTGCCGTTGAGCGTGGCCACCGGGGTGGTGGAACCGGCATTGCCATCTTTTGGACGCGTGCGGATGTCGAGGCGCCGGGCCTGGAACTCGGTGCAGTTGGACGCCGACGACACCTCGCGATAACGCTCCTGACTCGGGATCCACGCCTCGCAGTCGAACTTGCGGATGGCCGATAGCCCGAGGTCGCCGGTCGCGATGTCGACGACGCGGTACGGCAGCTCGAGCAGGTCGAGCCAGGCGCGTTCCCAGCCCAGCAGTCGCTCGTGCTCGGCGTGCGCCTCGTCGATGGTCGTGAACACGAACATCTCGACCTTGTCGAACCAGTGGACGCGGAAGATGCCCCGGGTGTCCTTGCCGTACGAGCCGGCCTCGCGGCGGTAGCACGGGCTGAACCCGGCGTAGCGCAACGGCAGCGACTCGGCATCGAGGATCTCGCCGGAGTGGTACGCCGCGAGCGGCACCTCGGAGGTGCCGACGAGGTAGAGGTCGTCCTTCTCGATGTAGTAGACGTTCTCGGCAGCCTGGCCGAGGAATCCGGTGCCTTCCATCGCCTCGGGCTTCACCAGCGCGGGCGGGATCATCGGCGTGAGCCCCCACTCGGTGGCGGTGGCCATCGCGAGCTGGGTGAGCGCGAGCTCGAGGCGGGCGCCGGCGCCGGTGAGGTAGTAGAACCGCGCACCGCTCACCTTGGCCCCTCGCTCGACGTCGATGGCGCCGAGCATCTTGCCGAGCTCGAGGTGGTCGCGCGGCTCGAAGCCTTCGGCCGCGAAGTCGCGCGGCGTACCGACGACGTCGAGCACCTCGAAGTCGTCCTCGCCGCCCTCGGGTGCCTCCTCCGAGGCGGGGTTGGGCAGCGCACGCAGCAGGACGTCGAACGCCTCACCGGCCTCGGCCTGCGCGGCTTCGGCCTCCTTGACCTGGGTGCTGAGCTCCTTCGTCTGCGCGAGCAGGGTCTGCTTCTCCTCGCCCTCCGCCTGCGCGATCTGCTTGCCGACGTTCTTCTGCTCCGACCGCACCGACTCGAACGCCGCGATGGACGACCGGCGGCGCTCGTCGGCGGCGACGAGGTCGTCGACCAGCTCGGTGGGCTCGCCGCGGCGCCGCTGGGCGGCACGCAGCGCGTCGGGGTCATCGCGCAGAAGGCGGGGATCGATCACCGTGCCAGCCTATCTACCGCCGGGGTGGCCGACTCGGGACGATCCCCTACGCTGAATCGACCCGCCAGCCGACCGAGAGAGTGAGTCCGTTGTCGTTCGACCTGCGACGCGCTGAGCCCACCCGCCGGGCCCGGTACTACTGGGCCATGGCCGCGCCGGCCTTCGTGTGGGTGCTGCTGGCGATCCTCGTCGGCTTCGGGAGCGCGGCCCTGCAGAGCGTGGACGATCGAGTCGCCGACTGGGGCTACGGCATCGGGCACGACTCCGAGGCGATCCACTCGTTCTCCACGTGGTTCAGCGCCGCTTCCTCCAACTGGACGGTCGCCGCGCTGCTCCTCGCCGTCGCGATCTTCGCGGGGTGGCGTCGTGAGCGTCGGGTCGCGGGCTGGATCGTGCTCAGCGGCGTGATGGTGATCGCCGGCAACGCGTTGATCAAGCTCGCGTTCCGTCGCCCGCGCCCACCCTGGGACGAACCCCTGTACGAGATCGTCGGGTTCTCCTTCCCCAGCGGCCACGCCGCAGGCGCCGGCCTGCTCTCGACCGTGGGCATCCTGCTGACCATCATCCTGACTCGTCGCGGACTGCGACGCCGCCTGCTCATCACGGCCTGGGTGCTGCTCGGCCTGGTGATCGGCGCCGACCGCATCATCCTGGGCGTGCACTACCTCTCCGACGTGATCGCCGGCCTGTGCCTGGGCACGGCCGTCACGATCGCGGCGTGGGTGCTTCTCGTGCCCGACGCGTCACGGATCCCGCACGAGCTGGCGGTGCTCACCGGCACCGGACGCAAGCGCGTCGCGGTCATCCTCAACCCGGCCAAGATCGGCGACGTCGACGACTTCAAGGCCCGTGTGCTGGCGGTCGCCGCGCGCGAAGGCTGGAGGCAACCCTTCTGGTACGAGACGACGCTCGAGGATCCCGGACCCGGGCAGGCTCAGGCCGCTCTGGAGGAGGGCGTCGACCTCATCGTCGCGGCGGGCGGCGACGGCACCGTTCGCGCGGTCTGCGAGGAGGCCGCCCGCACCGGCGTGGCCGTCGGCATCCTGCCGCACGGCACCGGCAACCTGCTGGCCCGCAACCTCGGGCTGCCCCTCAACATCCGCGATGCCCTCGACGTCGCCTTCGGCGGCCAGGACAAGGCCATCGACCTCGCGACCTTCCGCGCCAACACCGTGCTCGACGACCCTGCGGGCGAGACGGTGCCCACCGACGGGGGCGCCGACGAGGAGCAGACCGACGAGGCGTGGGGCACCGACACCTGTTTCCTGGTCATGGCCGGTCTCGGCATGGACGCGGAGATCATGACCGGCGTGGACGACCAGCTCAAGCAGAGGGTCGGCTGGTTCGCCTACTTCGTGTCCGGCATCAAGGCGCTCCGCTTCCCGGCGATGAGGGTCGAGATCAGTGTCGACGGCAGCGAGTTCAAGCGGTTCCGGGCGCGCACCGTCGTGGTCGGCAACGTCGGCTTCCTGCAGGGTGGCATCCCGCTGCTGCCGGATGCCCAGATCGACGACGGCATGCTCGACGTCGTGGTGATCGCGCCGAAGCGGTTCATCGGCTGGCTCGCCATCGTCGTCCGGGTGCTCGGCCGCCAGCGCCGCACGAACAAGCGCCTCGACCGGCTGTCCGGTCAGAAGGTCGTCATCCGCGCGGAGAAGCCGATGCCCATGCAGCTCGACGGTGACCCGGTTGGTTCAGGAACCGAGATCACCGCCGAGGTGCAGCACGGGGTCTTGCTCGTCCGGGTGCCCGTGCTCCCCGCGCCGGCCGAGACCTGACGCAGGCAGCGTTCACTCAGTCGCGCTTGACGGCGTACTGAAGGTGGGTCGCCCTGGTGCCCGGGATCACGACCGGGTCCTCGAACCGGTGCGGTGCGTCGCCGAGGCTGGCGAAGTACGGGATGCCCTCGCCCATCAGGACCGGCACGAGACTGACGTGCACTTCGTCGACCAGACCGAGGTCCAGCGCCTGGGCCGCGATGTTCGCGCTGGCGATGGTCACGTCCTTGTCACCGGCGATCTCCTTCGCCTTCTCGACGCCCGCGGTGACGTCGTCGACGAAGGTCGTCCTCGGCCACCGGTCGGCATCGTCGGGCGCGTGGTGCGTCACGACGACCACCGGTACGCCCATCGGATGGGTGTCACCCCATCCGTTGGTGATGTCGAACAGGCGCCGACCGGCGACCAACGCTCCGCCGCTGGCGAGATATCCGCGCAGCAGCTCGGCGGAGGCGTCGTCGACGTTGAACGGCGGGATGTCCTCGCTCTTCGTGGGAACCGTGACGGTGCCGGCGCCGTACCAGGCGAACAGCTCGTCGATGCCGTCCTGCGGATCGGCGATGAAGCCGTCGAGCGACATCGTCATGTGCGTGAGTACCTTGCTCATCGGAATTCTCCAGTTCGTGGTTGATGGTCAGAGCGACGCGAGGAGCTCGTCGAGACGCTCGTATCCCTCGTTGACGCCGACGGCCATCCCGCTCTCGGCCATGCCGTCGCGGTCCGCGACGCTCATGAACACCGAGCTGCCGTGCACGCGGGTGCGTCCGTCGCCGAGGTCCTCGACGCGCATGGTCTCGAAGGACACGTGGCCGGGCATGCCGAGCCACTCGAACGTGCGCTGCGACAGCTCGGGCGTCGGGTCGCCGTGGACGACGCCGCGGAACCCGTGCTCGTTGCCGTCGGGGTCGCGCTGGATGAGTGTCCAGGTGCCGCCGTGGCGGGCCTCGAGGGTGCACTCGACGTTCTCCAGGTACTTCGGGCCGATCCACTGCGCGACCAGCTCCGGTTCGTGGAGCGCCCGGAACACCTTGTCGACCGGGGCGTCGAAGTCGCGGGTGGTGGTGATCTCGAACGAGTTCGGCTCGACGCCGATCGTCGTCTCCTTGTTGAGTGTGTTCATCGTTCTCTCCTTCTCGTTGGTTCAGTCGTCCATCTGGGTCAGCAGGTCGTCGAGGCGTCGGTAGCTCTCGTCCCAGTAGGCGCGGTAGTCGGACAGCCAGGAGGTGGCGCCCTTCAGCGGCGCGGCCTCGAGGTGGCTGAGGCGCATCGTGCCCTGCCGGGAACGGGAGATCAGCCCGGCCTGCTCGAGCACCTTGAGGTGCTTGGACACGGCCGGTTGCGACATGTCGAACAGCTCGGTCAGCCCACCGACGTTGGTGGGGTCGCGGCTCAGCTGCGCGAGGATCGCGCGGCGAGTCCGGTCGGCCAGTGCGCCGAACACGAGGTCGAGCTGATCGTCCGTCATCTTCGAACCTTCTGATCTATAACCTTGTAGTTTTGTAACTAATTGGTTATAGATTGCACCATGGTGGACCGCAAGTCAACACCCGGGGTGGCGGAAACTCAGACGGACGACGCGTAGGCGTCGATCTCGGCGAGGATCGCGGCCTTGACCGGCTCCTCGGCGAACGACGCGCGAACGGATGCACGCGCGAGGTCGGCGACGCCGGCGTCGTCGAGGCCGAGCAGGTCGCGAGCGACTTCGTACTCCTGGCTCAACGTCGTGTCGAACATCGGCGGGTCGTCGGAGTTGATGGTGACCTGCACCCCGGCATCGACGAGGGCCGGAAGCGGGTGCTGGGCCAGTGACGGCACCGACCTGGTGCGGACGTTCGAGGTCGGGCACACCTCGAGCACGGTGCCCGTGGCAGCCAGGTACTCCAACAGGTCCGGATCCTGCGCCGCCGCGATGCCGTGCCCGATGCGCTCGGCGCCGAGGTGGCGCAACGCGTCCCAGATCGTCTCCGGGCCGGTGGACTCTCCCGCGTGCGGGACGCTGTGCAACCCGGCGGCGTGGGCCTGGGCGAAGTAGGGCGCGAACTTCGCGCGCGGCACGCCGGCCTCCGGACCGCCGAGGCCGAAGCTCACCAAGCCGGCCGGCTGTTGCTTCAGCGCGGTGGCGATGGTGGCCTCGGCGCCCACGATGCCGAACTCTCCTGGGATGTCGAAGCACCAGCGCAGCGTGAGGTCGAGCTCGGACTCGGCGACGCGGCGCGCGTCCTCCACGGCCTCGCAGAACGCCTCCGCCGAGAGGCCGGCCCGGATCGACGTGTAGGGCGTGAGGGTCAGCTCGGCGTAGCGGACGTTCTGGGCCGCGAGATCATGGGCGACGTCGTGGGTCAGCGTCCAGATGTCCTCTGCGGTGCGGAGGAGGTCGACGACGGAGAGGTACACGTCGATGAAGTGCGCGAAGTCCGTGAAGTCGTAGTACTCGGCCAGCTTGTCGGGATCGCTCGGCACGACGGTTGACCCCTCGTGCCGCGCCGCGAGCTCGGCGACCGTGCGAACGGACGCGGAGCCGACGTGGTGGACGTGCAGCTCCGCTTTCGGAAGACCCCCAATGAAAGTCACCCAGAGAGAGTATCGCTGGCCGGGTCCGCCCTTTCAGCCTCGGCCTGCTGGCGTTGCCGCTGCTTGACGCTTCCGCGGTCGGCGAAGTCGACCTCGATCGTGATGACGTGCTCGTCGCCGAGATAGAAGTCCACCCGTCGAGCCTCGTCGGTCATGTGACCGGCCTTGGACTCCGACAGCCACTCGGTGGTGCCGTCGATGGAGATGAGCCCGACGCGCGCGTTGTCGCCTCGCTGCCCGCGGAAGACCACGGGGCCGGGTCCGCTGTCGCGGATGACGAGTGCGTTGCGGCTGATGCGGCTGTCGTCGGTGGAGACCGTGGGTGGCTCGTCAGCGCCCGGTCGCCCGAAGGACCACTTGTCGTCGCCCACGAGGACGTCCTCGCCTGACACCCCGGAGCTCAAGCGGTATCTGACGATCAGCACGTCGGACAGTGTAGAGGCGCCGTCAGGACCTCGTCAGGGGAACGGCGACGCTCAGGCACCCGGGACAATCGCCCCGATGACGCTCCCGTCGGAGCGCCGGCGGCCCGCGACCGGCTCCGGCTCGCCATCGAGGCGAGGGCCCTGTCCCTTGAGCTGGATGGTCGCCGGGGTGTCCGCCGTGACGGTGACGGACTCGCCGCGCACGTCGAGCGTCACTTCGTCGCCCTCCTCGATGGCGAGGTCGAGCTCGTCGGTGCGCAGCGTGACCCGAACCCGGCTCCCGT
Source organism: uncultured Actinomycetota bacterium (assembly GCA_963839625.1). GTDB lineage: Bacteria > Actinomycetota > Actinomycetes > Propionibacteriales > Nocardioidaceae > Aeromicrobium. The sequence continues at coordinate 72,682 of CAWIWE010000043.1, forward strand.
GCAGCGTCAGGCGGAAGGTCAGCGAGGCCCAGGCCTCCGGAAGGCGCGGATCGAGCGAGAAGCGGCCGCCGTGGTCGCGGAAGCCGCCGAAGCCGTAGACCAGGGTGCTCCACACTCCGCCCGTGGACGCCACGTGCACACCGTCGGCCGCGTTGTGGTGCAGGTCGGCGAGGTCGACGAACAGGGCACCGAGGAAGTAGCGCAGCGCAAGATCGTCGTAGCCCACCTCCGCGGCGATGATCGACTGCACGACGGCGGAGAGCGTCGAGTCACCGGTGGTGATGGGGTCGTAGTACTCGAAGTCGGCGCGCTTCTGCTCATCGGTGAACAGCTCGCCCTGCAGGAAGAGCGCGAGCACCACGTCGGCCTGCTTGAGCACCTGGAACCGGTAGATGACCAGTGGGTGGTAGTGCAAGAGGAGGGGCCGCTTCTCCAGCGGAGTGTTGGCGAGGTCCCACACCTCGCGCTCGAGGAAGTGCAGGTCCTGCGGGTGGACGCCCAGGTGTTCGTCGAACGGGATCGACATCCGCTCGGCCGCACTCTCCCAGTCGCCGATCTCGTCGTCCCCCAGCTCGAGCCGCTCCACGAGGGCGTCGTACTCCGGTCCGTCGAGCTCGCGGAGCTGGCGCACCGCCTCGGCCGCGCGGCGCAGGTTGAAGCGGGCCATCACGTTGGTGAAGAGGTTGTCGTTCACCACCGTCGTGTACTCGTCGGGACCGGTGACGCCGTGGATGTGGAAGACGCCGCCGTCGCCGTTGAACCAGAACCCGAGGTCGAACCACATGCGCGCGGTCTCGACCAGCACGTCGATGCCCTCGCGCACGAGGAAGTCGATGTCGCCGCTCGCCTCGACGTACTGCGCCAGCGCATACGCGATGTCGGCGTTGATGTGGTACTGCGCGGTGCCGGCGGCGTAGTAGGCCGACGCCTCCTCGCCGTTGATGGTGCGCCACGGGAAGAGGGCGCCCTTCTGGGCCAGCTCGATGGCTCGTTTCCTCGCCGCCTTGAGCAGGGTGTAACGGAACCGCAACGCCGCGCGCGCCGCCATCGGCCGCGTGTACGTGAGGAACGGGAGCACGTAGATCTCGGTGTCCCAGAAGTAGTGGCCGCCGTAACCGGACCCGGTGACACCCTTGGCCGGGATGCCACTGCCCTCGGCGCGGGCCGACGCCTGCGCGACCATGAACAGGTTCCAGCGCAGGGCCTGCTGGATCTTCTCCTCACCCTCCACCACGACGTCCGATCGCTCCCAGAAGTCGTCGAGCCAGGAGCGCTGGTCGTCCCAGAGCTTTTCGAGGCCGTCCGCATTCGCACGATCCAGCGTGCGGCGGCAGCGATCGAGCAGCTCACGCGGCGGCACACCGCGGGACGTGTGGTACGAGACGAGCTTGGTGAGCTTGATCGTCTGACCGGGTTCCGCGTCGATGCGGTAGACCATCTTGGCGAGGTCCTCCGAGACGTGGATGTCGGAGGTGTAGACGTTGTCGGTGCTGAACTCGTGGTCGGCCGCGACGCCGAGGGTCATGCCGCTGTCGGCGCACCGGTAGCCGAGCTCGACCCGCCCACGGTCCTTGTCGCCGTTGTGCAGCACCGGTTCGAGCACGCGACGGATCAGCCGTTCGGCCTTGCGCGGGTCGACGCCCTCGCCCATCGCCTTGGAGGGCACGTGGTACTCGTCCTCACCGTCCTGTCGGTTGAGGATCTGCGACGAGATCGCCACCGGCGCGGCCTCGTCGAGCATCGTGACCTCCAGCGTCATCACCGCGAGGTGGCGCTGGGTGAGGGAGACCATGCGGGTGGTGCGCAGGTGCACGCTCTTGCCGGCCGGGGTGCGCCAGACGAGGTCGCGGGTCTGGACGCCCGTGCGGAAGTCGATGACGCGCTCGTACTCGAGCAGGTCGGCCACGGGGAGCAGCAGCGGCTCGTCGTCGACGTAGAGCCGCATGGTCTTGGCGTCCGGGACGTTGACGATCGTCTGGCCGACGCTCGCGAAGCCGTACGCCTCCTCGGCGTGCTGGATGGGCCAGGTCTCATGGAAGCCGTTGATGAACGTGCCGTGGGAGTGGGACTCGCGGCCCTCCTCGACGTTGCCGCGCAAGCCGAGGTAGCCGTTGCCGAGAGCGAAGACCGTCTCCGTGGTGCCGAGGTTCTCGTCGCTGAACCGCTCCTCCACGAGGCGCCACTCGTCGACGCCGAAGCGGGTCCGGTCGAGGTAGTCGTCGATCGGCGGGGCGTCATGGGAGGGGCCGGCCGCGTCGGCGGCGGCAGGCTGCGACTGGACGTCAGGCATCAGCGGCGAGTCGGCCTCGCCGCTCACAGCAACTCCTCAAGGTCGGTCACGACGTGATCGGCGCCGTTCTCGGTGAGCGCGTCCGCCCCGACGCCACGGTCGACGCCCACGACGAGCCCGAAGCGTCCGGCCTTGCCGGCGGCGACGCCGCTGAGCGCGTCCTCGAGCACCACCGCGCGTGCCGGCTCGACGCCGACCTGCTCGGCGGCGTAGAGGAAGGTGTCGGGCGCGGGCTTGCCGGCGAGATGGCGGTCGGTGGCGACGCGACCGTCGACGATGGTGGGAAAGAAGTCGATCATCTCCGCGACCCGAAGCACCTCTGGCGCGTTGCGCGAGCTGGAGACCACGGCCAGGGCGACGCCACGCTCCGACAGCGCCGCGACGAGGCGACGCGAACCCGGGTAAGCCTTGACACCGTCACGCTTCAGCACCTCCTCGAACACCTCGTTCTTGCGGTTGCCGAGACCGGCGATGGTCTTCTCGTCGGATCCATCGCTCGGATCGCCCTCGGGCAGCTCGATGCCACGCGACTCCAGGAACGAGCGGACCCCGTCGTACCGCGGCTTGCCGTCGACGTACTGGAAGTAGTCGTCGTCGGTGTACGGCTCGTCGATCCCCTGCTCCGTCAGGAAAGCGCTGAACATCTCCGCCCACGCGTGCATGTGCACCTCGGCCGTCGGCGTGATGACGCCGTCGAGGTCGAACAGGGCCGCGTCGTAGTCGCTCCAATCCATTCCGAAAGCGTATGCCCGTTGACCAGCCGAGGTGTGCTGAACCCCCGCCGGAGCGGATGCGACCCATGACACTGCGCGGATGCGCAAGATCGGTCATGGGCACCAGCACCGCGCGCGGGCCAGACTGGAGGCGTGACGGACTACGGCCGCGACCGACTGCGAGAGCTGCTCGACGCAGTCCTGGACGAGAGCAACCGCGACCTCGGCGACATGGCCGGGGACGCCTACACATCGATGTTCCACTTCACGCGGCAGTTCAGCCGAGGGACGGGTGAGTCGCCGGTCGCCCTGCGCCGGCGCGTGATGCTCGAGCGCGCGGCCTGGCGGCTCCGACACGGCGCGAAGGTCAACCAGGCGTCGGCCGAGGCCGGCTACGACTCGGTCGAGGGATTCAGCCGGGCCTTCGCGCGGTCGTTCGGCCACCCACCCAGCTCCACGACGTCGACGAGCAGTCACCGTCTCGCCGCGCCCAACGGCATCCACTTCCACCCACCGGTGAGCCTGTGGGTGGAGTCCTCCAGGAAGGAGAGGCCAGCCATGCACCTGACCTCACTGATGATCCATCACGACGTCGACGACACCCGCGAGCTGATCGAGGTCGCGAGCACGCTCGACAACACCGAATACCGTCGCAAGCGGCTCCCCGGCCACGTCGTGCTCATGTGGGACGGGCCAGAGGAGTCGATCGCCTCGGTCCTCGAGCACCTGGTCTGGACCCGCGAGGTGTGGGTGGCGGCGATCGCCGGCCACGACCTGCCCGAGCGGGGCGGGAGCTCCGCAGCAGAGGTCCGGGCCAGGCACGAGGCGATCACCCCCGACTGGGTGGGCGTCGTGCGGGACATCGAGGAGCGCGACGGCTGGGGCGACCGCATCATCGACGCGCTCTGCGAGCCGCCGGAGAGCTTCGTGATCGGCAGCGTCATCGCCCACGTGCTGACCTTCTCCGCCTATCGTCGCCAGCTGGCGCGGCACATGCTCCGCGAGTGCGGCCTGGCGACCGACCACGGCGACCCGATCGACTGGATGACACACCGAACCACCACGGGGGCGTCATGACGCGCACCACCTTCTACACCGCCACCAGTCTCGACGGCTTCATCGCCGGTCCCGGCCAATCACTCGACTGGCTCTTCACCCGCAAGCAGGACGATGACGGCCCGCTCAACTACGACGCCTTCATCGCCGACATCGGCTCCATCGCGATGGGCCGCACCACGTACGAGTGGGTCCTCAACCACGAGAAGGGCAAGTGGCCGTACGACATTCCGGCGTGGGTCTTCACCCACCAGGAGCTGGCCACGGTCGAGGGCGACGTCCGCTTCACCCAGGACGACGTCGCCACCGTCCACGCCGACATGGTCGAGGCCGCCGGCGACAAGGACGTCTGGATGGTCGGGGGTGGCGACCTCGCCGGACAGTTCGCCGACGCCGGCCTGCTCGACGAGATCATCGTCTACATCGCGCCGGTGTTCCTCGGCGCCGGCGCACCGCTGTTCCCGCGCCACCAGGAGCTCGAGCTCGTCGAGCTCGCCCAGAACGGCGACTTCGCCTGCGCCCGCTACGCGGTGGTCCGACCATCTGGCACCGGCTGACCAGCGGCCTCGCGTCACGTTCCTCGGCCCAAACGCTCTGATGAGTGATTCGGGGGCGAGGAAGGTTCCGTCATGCGCTTCAAGCGTTTCATCTCGGGTGCCGCGACCACGGCGCTTGCACTGGCAGGACTCACGATTCTCCTGCCGGCAGCTCCGGCTCACGCCCTCCAGGGCACCCTGCCGGGCAACACCTCGCCGGCCTGGCAGACCAATGGCACGGTGCGCGGTATCGCCGCCGCGAACGGCGTCGTGTACGTCGGCGGCGAATTCACGTCGGTGCGGCCACCGGGCTCGCCCGCCGGGAGCGGCGAAGTGGCGCGGAACCGCATCGCCGCCTTCAACGCCTCGACAGGCGCCTTGATCACGTCGTTCAACCCCAACCTGAACGGCACGGTGCGGGTCATCACCACCTCACCGGACGGCTCCATCCTCTACGTCGGCGGTGACTTCACCAGCGTCGGCGGCGTCACGCGCAACCGGATCGCGGCGTTCACGACCGCCACCGGCGCACTGCGTTCCTGGGCGCCCAGCGCGAACAGTCGGGTCTCGGGCATCGCCGCGACGGCTTCCACGGTGTACGCCGCGGGAAGCTTCAGCAACATCGCCGGACAGGCCAGGCAGCGGGTCGCCGCGCTCGACGCGACCACCGCGACGAACCGTGCTGGCTTCACCACCACCACGGACAACGTCGTGTACCAAATCGCGCTGGCCAAGGACAACTCGAAGCTCTACCTCGCCGGCGCGTTCTTCAGCGTCAACGGCGACACCAGCTTCCACGCCGTCGGCGCCGTCGACGCCACGACCGGCGCCAACACGCCGTTCCCGGCCAAGTCGGTCATCCCGCCGTTCTCGCCCAGCTGCATCGTGGAGCTCCCGACCGTCCGCACGGACGCCGACACCGTCTATTTCGGTGCCGAGGGCAGCGGTGGCGGCTGCTTCGACGGGACCTTCGCCGCGAACGTGAACGACGGCAGCCTGAAGTGGCAGAGCGAGTGCCTCGGTGCCACGCAGTCCGTCGAGGTGGTCGACGGGCTGCTCTACACGGGCTCGCACGCGCACGACTGCGCGAGTGACATGGACTTCGACCCCGACGCCTTCCCCGAGGTGGGCTGGGCGATCAATCGTCACCGACACCTGCTGGCGCGTGACACGGACACCGGCAAGCTCTCCCCGTGGTACCCGAACACCAACGGTGGAGCCGGGGGCGGTCTCGGACCGCGCGTCATGGGAACCGACGGCTCGCAGCTGTTTCTCGGAGGAGAGTTCACGACCGTGAACGGCGTTGCTCAGCAGGGCTTCGCCCGTTTCTCTCCGACGGGCGCCGATGCCGGCCCCGCCAGGCCGTCGACGCCACGCGCGGTCGCCCGCGACGGCGGCAAGGTATCGGTCTTCGTGCAGGCACCGGTGGACATCACCGACCCCGAGCTGACCCTTCGCTTCTACCGCGACGGAGGCAGCACGCCCTTCAAGACCGTGCCGGCCCGCTCGCTGTTCTGGAAGCAGCCCATTGCCGCGATCGAGGACAACGGCTTGACGGTCGGCAGCTCGCACACCTATGCGGTGGACGCCGTCGAGGACAACGGCACGCTCGTCAGTCCTCGATCGCCGAACTCCGGGAGCGTCACCGTCGCCGCGAACGCGCCGGCCTACCAGAAGAGCGTGAACGCGAACTCCCCGTCGCTGTTCTGGCGGCTCAACGAACCAGCCGGCCCGACTGCCGCCGACTCGTCCGACTCGCTCGAGGGCGGCATCTACTCCGGCGGCGTCACGTACGGCCAGGCGGGACAAGTGGCAGCCAACTCCGGCGTCACGACGAACGGCTCGACGGGATACGTCTCCTCGTCGACCAAGACGGACACGCCGAACGCCTTCTCGGTGGAGGCCTGGGTCAGGACGACCACCACCAACGGCGGGAAGATCATCGGCTTCGGCGACCGCCAGCTGGGATTCGACTTCAACGGCAACCCGGCGCTGAGCAGCAGCTACGACAAGCAGATCTACATGACGAATGACGGCAGACTCGTCTTCGGCGTGTGGGTCGGCTTCGCCGACACGCTGACCTCGACGGCCAGCTACAACGACGGGCAGTACCACCACGTCGTCGGGACGCAGGGTCCCTCCGGCATGGCGCTCTACGTGGACGGTGTGCGCATCGCGCGCAACGGCCAGAGCAACAGCCAGGACTACGACGGCTTCTGGCGGGTCGGCGGAGACAACCTCGGTGGTTGGCCGAGCCGGCCGAACAGCCCGTTCTTCGCCGGAACGATCGACGACGTCGCGGTCTATCCGACGGCGTTGGCGAGGACGGACGTCGTCGACCACTACGTCGCCTCCGGCCGTGCGGCGCCGCCGTCGGTCGTCCCGGCCGACGCCTACGGTGCCTCGGTCTTCAACGACTCGCCGATCAACTTCTGGCGTCTCGACGAGACCACCGGCGACACCGCGGCCGACACCTCTGACAGTGGCAACACCGGTCAATACAGCGGAGGCGTGACCAAGGGAGCCGACGGCGCACTCGAGTCGCAAGGCACCGCGGCGACCTTCAACGGGTCCGACGGCAACGTGTCCAGCACCGGCAACAGCGGTGGACCGTCGAACTTCTCCGCCGAGCTGTGGTTCAAGACGACCACCGACAACGGCGGCAAGCTGATCGGGTTCGGCAGCAACCAGACCGGCAACAGCGGTGCGTACGACAAACAGGTGTACATGCTCAACGGCGGGCGCCTGCGCTTCGGGGTCTACAACGGGGGCTTCGATGTCGTCGACTCCCCGGCGGGGCAGAACGACGGCAACTGGCACCACGTCGTCGCCATGCAGGATTCCAGTGGCATGAAGCTGTACCTGGACAACAACCTCGTCGGCCAGAACAGCGTCTCGACGAACCAGGGCTATTCCGGCTACTGGCGCGTCGGCGGGGACAACCTGAACGCATGGCCCGACCGCCCGAGCTCCGACTACTTCGCCGGCACCATCGACGAGGTCGCGATCTACGGCGGTGCGCTGTCGGCCACCCAGATCGACGACCACTACCGGGCGTCCGGCCGCAGTGGCCCGGACGTGGTGGACCCCGAGACGGCGATCACCTCGCCCGACGACGGTGACACCGTGGGTGCCGGCGACGTGACCGTGACGGCCACGGCCACCGACTCCGTGGGAGTCACCTCCGTCGACCTCCAGGTCGACGGCGTCACGGTCGACTCGGACTCCTCATCCCCGTACAGCTTCACCTGGGCGGCCACCCCTGGCGCGCACACGCTCCAGACGATCGCCCACGACGCAGCCGGCAACACCGGTGAGTCCGCCGAGGTCGACGTGACCGTGAACGCGCCCGACACCACGGATCCGGAGGTCACCATCACGTCACCCGATGAGGGCGACGAGGTCTCCGGGCCGACGACGGTGACGGCCACGGCAACGGACAACGAGGGTGTCGCCGAGGTCGAGCTCGAGGTCGACGGCACGGTGGTGGACTCCGACGACTCCAGCCCGTACTCGTTCGACTGGAACGCCACGGCGGCGGGTTCACACACGTTGCAGGCCGTGGCACACGACGAAGCCGGCAACACCGGGGAGTCGGCGGAGGTTCACGTGACGGTGCCACCACCCGCCGCGCTGCACGAGGAGAGCTGGACGGGGTCCAACGGCGCAGGATGGCCTGGGACATGGGCGACGAGTGTCAGCAACGGCTCGGCGACCATCCAGTCGAACCAGGGTCGGCTGACGTTCAACGACGTCGCCAACGCCTACGCCCGGGCGCAGCTCACCGCGGTGTCCGCTCGCGCGGACGCGGACCTGCTGACCTCCTACACCTTCAGCTCCACCGCGACGGGAGCGTTCTTCAGCGCCTACGTCCGGGGCTCGGGCGGCTGGGCCAACGGGTACCGACCGAGGAACGGCTACGGCGTACAGATCACGCCCAACTCCGGCACGGTCTCGTTGGACAAGAACGTGAACGGCACCCGGACGACACTCCAGTCGGTCTCGGGCGCCCAACCGGTCAGCACGACCAAGCACTGGCTGCGGCTGCGGGTCACGGGGTCCACCGTCCAGTTCCGGATCTGGCTCGACGGCAATCCGGAGCCGTCGACCTGGGCGGCAACGGTCACGGACAGCAGCGTGACGGCCGACGGCCAGACGTTCCTGTCGCTCGCCCGCGGCTCGACCAACACCGGCGTCAGGTTCGTCGGACTGGATGACCTGGTCCTGAAGTAGCCGCGCTGTCACGTTTCGACCTGCTGCATCGTCTGGTGGTTGACGGAAGGATGCCGCCATGGATGTTGCCGACCCCACCTGGCCGTTGTTCGTGCTCGCCGCCATCCAGCTGGGCGATGCCGTGGTGAGCTTCAAGCCGATGACGTTCGCCGCCCAGTGCTTCGAGGACGTCAACTTCCCCCGCAAGTACTGGTGGGTCGTCACCCCGATCAAGCTCGCTGCCGGAGCCGGCCTCATCGTCGGAGCGTGGATCCCCGAGATCGGGCTGGCCGCCTGCCTCGGGCTGATCGTCTACTTCCTGCTCGCGATCGGGGCCCACGTCCGTGCCCGCGACTTCGGACGGAACCTGTTCGTCAACGCCACGGGCATGCTGGTGCTCAGCGCCGGGACGACGTACCTGTGCTTTGTGTCGTAGCGTTCGATCCATGACCCATGCGGGCGCGAACAGTGAGGTCGGACGACTACGCACGGTGATGCTGCATCGGCCCGGGCCGGAGCTCGCGCGGCTCACACCGCGCAACAACGACTCGTTGCTCTTCGACGGCATCCCGTGGGTCGGGCGGGCCCAGGACGAGCACGACGCGTTCGCCCAGGCGCTGCGCGACCACGACGTCGAGGTGCTCTACCTCGTCGAGCTGCTCACCGAGACGCTCGAGAACCCGGACGCCCACGAGCAGATCATCGAGAGCACCACGGCGACGCTCCACCTGGGCGACGGCCTCCGCGACTACCTGACCGCCGCGATGTCCGACCTCGCGCCGGCCGACCTCGCCACGGTCGTCACGGCCGGACTGCGCAACGACGAGATCAAGCACCGCAGCATCGTCACGAGTCTGCTCCGGGCCGACGACTTCCTCGTCGATCCGCTGCCCAACCTGCTGTTCACCCGCGACTCGTCCGTGTGGCTCCCGGGCCGGGTCGCGATCACCAGCCTCGCGATGCCGGCACGCATGCGCGAGACGCAGCTGACCAACCTCGTCTACGAGCACCACCCACGCTTCGCCGGCGTCGAGCGCCTGCACGGCCCGCACCTGGAGCATCTCGAGGGCGGCGACGTGCTGCTGCTCGCTCCCGGGGTCATGGCCGTCGGAGTCGGCGAGCGCACCACGCCGGCCGGGTTCGAGACGTTCGCGCGGCAGGTGCTCGGTGCCGAGCTCGCCCACACCCTGCTGGCGGTGCCCATCGCCCAGGAGCGGGCCACGATGCACCTCGACACGATCGTCACGATGGTCGACGTCGACACCGTGGTCATCTACCCCAACGTCGCCGACCACCTGCGTGCCTTCACGGTCACGTGGGCGGGTGACGACCTCGAGGCCTCGCAGGAAAAGCCGTTCTTCGCGGCGGCCGCCGAGGCCATGGGCATCGACACGCTGCACCAGATCGACACCGGCCTCGACCCCGTCACCGCCGAGCGTGAGCAGTGGGACGACGGCAACAACACCCTGGCCATCGGCCCACGTCTGGCCGTGGCATACGAGCGCAACGAGCAGACAAACGCACGCCTCGAGCACCACGACATCGAGGTCGTGGCCATCCGCGGCTCCGAGCTGGGCTCCGGCCGGGGCGGCCCTCGGTGCATGTCGTGCCCGATCGAGCGGGACGCCCCATGAAGGCAGCACCGTGACCATCACGGTCGAGGACTTCGAAGCCGAGCGCCCGCGACTGATGCGGATCGCCTACCGGCTCACCGGCAGCGTCGTCGACGCCGAGGACGCGGTGCAGGAGGCCTGGCTGCGACTGGACGGGGCGAAGGAGAAGGAGCAGCCGTCGAACCTGCAGGCGTGGCTGACCCGGGTGGTCAGCCGGCTGTGCCTCGACCGGCTCGGCTCCGCGGCCAAGCGCCGTGAGACGTACATCGGCCAGTGGCTACCCGAGCCCGTGGTCCGGCCGATCGGCTCCGACGCCGAGCCCGACCCGCTCGACGTCGTCGTGCAGGGCGAGGACGCACGCCTGGGAGCGATGGTCGTGCTCGACACGCTCACTCCGCCACAACGGGTCGCGTTCGTGCTCCACGACGTGTTCTCGGTGCCGTTCGACGAGGTGGGCGAGGTGCTCGGCGTCGGCACCGACGCCGCACGCCAACACGCCTCCCGGGCCCGCCGTGCCGTCGCCGCCGCGCCAGAACCCACGCCCGACCCCGAGCACGAGGAGGCGGTCGGCCGGTTCCTCGCCGCGATGGCCACGGGAGACCTCGCCGCGATCGTGGCCACGCTGCACCCGGACGTCGTCTTCACCGGCGACGCCAACGGCACGACCGGCACGTCCATCAACGTGATCCACGGCCCCGAGAAGTTCGCCCGCTTCTACCTCGGGCTGTTCGAGCGCTACGGCCCCATTGCCCTGGAGTCGGCGGTGCCCGTGCTCGTCAACGGTCAGCTGGGCCTGTGGACCACCGGCTGGGACGGGGGCGAGCCCCGTCTCAGCTCGCCACCACGTGTCAGCGGTTTCACGGTCCGCGACGGCATGATCGCCGCGGCGTTCGACATCGCCAATCCAGAGAAGCTCGGGGGCGTCAGGCTCGGACACCCGGTGGTTGAGTAGGCCCGCGGACGAGGGCCGTATCGAAACCACTTCCGCTGGCTTGTCGCCTCACGGGGTTTCGGCAACGGGCGGCTCCGCCGCGGCGCGCTCAACCTCCCTGAACGCTCGCTCGCTGGCGCTCGCTCGGTTCAGCGGACCACGGGACTCGGCAGGTGTCGCCGGAGCCGAAGCCCTGCGCGGTGATGCCGAGTGAGTGGTTGAACCGAGCGCGCTGGTTCTCGAGGGCGATCTGGTAGGTCAGCTCCACCACTCCATCGTTCCCGTAGCGGTCGACGAGGGCGGCGACCTGCTCGTCCGTGACGGTCGTGGGCGTCGACGTCATGGCATCGGCATAGCGAATCGCCTCGCGCTCCTCCTCGGAGTAGGCGTCGGACGTCTCGAAGTCGGCGATGTGCCGCAACCGGTCGACGTCGAGGCCGTCCAGGCGCTGGAGCATCTCGCCGAAGTCGACACACCACGAGCAGCCGACCGTCCAGGCCGTGCGGTAGACGGCCAGCTCGATGATGTTCTTCGGGACCACCCGTGTGGCCTTCTCGACGGCGAGCTCGTGGCGGGCGGAGGCGACGAACAGCTTCGGGTGGTGCGCGGTGACGGCAAACGGCTCGGGCACCTCGCCCAGCCGCCGGCGGGCAAATCGGTACGCGATGCGGACGAGCGGTCCGGCGTCCTGGGGTGCGACGGACGTGATGCGCGACATGGTCTCTCCTGGTCTCGGTGGCTTACACCGACCAGACGACGCAGGGTCGCGGAACGTGACAGTGAGGGAGACGCGCCCTAAGCGTCGTGCTCCAGGGCAAGCTCGGCGTTGACCCTGGTGCCCTTGCTCATGTCGACCCACCAACGATCGGCGACCCGGTTGATGATCGAGAGCCCGCGACCGCTCAGCGAGTCCTCGTCGAAGTCGATCGGCTCGAGCGAGCCGCCCTCGCCGGCGTCGTGGACGCTGAGCTCCAGGAGATCGCCGTTGATGGACCAGGAGATCTCGACCGTGCCGTCGGACGTGGGCAGTCCGTGACTGACGGCGTTGGCGATCATCTCGCTGATGATGATGAGCGCGTCGTCGATGACGGCGGCCGGTGCGCGGTTGATCGTGAGGAAGCCCGCCAGCTTGGTGCGCGCGATGCTCGGCGTCGATGACGCGAAGGGCAGGCTGATCGAGTCGCGGGCGCGCATGGACATCACTTCTGCCCACCCATGCGTGCACGAGTGACCTCGACACGCCCAAGAACAGCCGCCATATAGTCCAAAGTAACCATCGCGAGTGGTTCTTGACTACTTATTTGAGCCAAATCACAGAGTTTCGCTACCACTTGATTCATCTCAGCCGGTTTCGGCTGCGAATTGCGGAGCCGAATGCTCCGTGAACCACGGAAACCGTCGGCAAGCGAGCGGTCCCCCACGGATCGGGCGGCCGGCCACTCATTCTCCCGGGAAACGCACGATGCCCCCGGACGAACCGGGGGCATCGAGGTTTCGATATGCCCGCTCGTTCCTCGCGGGCTACTCAACCCAAGGGTGTCGTGTCGGTGTCTACTTGGCTGCGGACTTCAGGCGCGAGCCGGCGCTGACCTTCACGCCGAACCCGGCCGGGATCTGGATCGTCTCGCCGGTGGACGGGTTGCGGCCGGTGCGGGCGGCGCGCTTGACGCGTTCGACGGACACGATGCCCGGGATCGAGACCTTCTCGCCCTTGCCCACGGCATCAATGAGGATGTCGCTGAAGGCCGAGAGCACAGCGTCGGCATTGGTCTTGCTGGTATCGGCCTTGTCGGCGAGTGCTGCCACAAGGTCGCTGCGGGAGATTGCCACTGATGCTCCTAGAGATGACGGATGAGTATTCCTCGCGGCCAGTGTAAGGATCGGCTTCCCACGATTTTCCGCGGGTCCTCGATGTTTTCCGCAGCTGACGGGCAGATCACCACGGCGACGGAGCGTCGATGAGGTCGTGGAGTGCCTCGAGGTACACCGGGCGCGGCCACTCCACGACGCCGAGTGTGGCCAGGTGGGGTGTCTGCCACTGCACGTCGACGAGCGAGGCGTCATCCAAGATGTCCGCCAGTCCCATCAGGGCGACCTTCGAGGCGTCCCGTTCGTGGTGGAACATCGACTCCCCCGCGAACAGGCGGCCGATGCCCAGCCCGTACACCCCGCCGACGAGTCGACCATCGCCGTCACGCGTCTCGACCGAGTGCGCCCATCCGAGCCGGTGCAGCTCGACGTACGCCGCACGGATGTCCGAGTCGATCCAGCCGCCGGGCCGCGACGGATCGGCACAGGCGTCGATGACCTGCTCGAACGCCGAGTCGACGGTGAGGTCGTAACGACGGGCGGACCGCCGCATCGAGCGGGTGATCTGCAGTGATCCGGGCTCCAGCACACCGCGGAGCATCGGCGACCACCACAGCAGCCGGCCGAGCTGCGGCATCGGGAACACGCCGTGCCGGTAGGCGTCGATGATCGTTGCCGGCTCCAGGTCGGCGCCGGCGACGACACAGTCGTCGTCGGGCCAGTCCGACGGGTCGAAGTCGTACCGCGACGGAGGCAGCGGCGTAGGGCCGGTCATGCGTCCAAGACCTGGCGCAGATGGTGCAGCGGAGCGATGCCCCAATCGGCCCACTCCTTCTCCGTAGCCCCGACCAGGGCGTTCCACCACGTGAGCGAGCGGTTGACGGGCCGCGTGAACGCGACCGCCCCCCACAAGGCGTTCAACGCGCGGACGTCGACGACGTCGGCCCACTGCTCGGCGTAGGCGTCGATGACCGGCCGCCAGGGCCACCGGCCCTCTTCGGTCAGGATGCCGTGGGGGACGCTCAGCACCTCGACGGCAGGCGCCCACTGCGTGTCGCCGAAGTCGAACACCCGCAGCTCGCCGTTGACGACGAAGACGTTGCCCGGGTGGAGGTCGCCGTGCTGCACCGTGTTCGGCATCGGGGATGCCGCGACCTGCGCACACACGTCGACGAGCTTCGGCCGAACCGCAAGCAGCGCGGCCCGCAGGTCGGCGTCGAGATGCGAGGGATGTTCCGGCGGGAGCCCGGAGAAGCACTCGACGAGGTCGTCGAACCGGCCCGGCACTGTGGCCGGTGAGCAGTCCTGCACACCGGTGGCCAGCACCTCGTCGCGGTGCGGGGCGATCGCCTTCTGGAGGTCGGCCGTCGACTCGACGACGGCGCACCAGTCGTCGAGCGTGGGCTCGTGGCTCTCGCTGAGGGTCTGGCCGCGGTCGACCGTCATCATCCAGCCGCGCCGCGGGTCGATCGCGTACGGCCGGTCGACCTCGTGCGGCACGAGGGTGGCGAGCAGATCCTGCAGGGCCGGCTCGAACGCCATGGACGGGCAGAGGGCCTTGAACCACAGCCGGCCGGCATCCGTGGGCACCACGATCTGGGTCGACCACGCGCAGACCCGGCGCTGGTCCAGCGGACCCGTGACGCGATGACCGTGGTCGCCGACCCGGCCGTGCACCCACTCCTCGACGTCCACCCGCCACGCCGCGCTGGTCACCAACACGGAGAAGGGCTCGGCCATGCGCCCAGCGTAGGCATGTGATCGACCCTCCTATGCTGGCGCCATGGGAGTGCGAGCGAACGTCGTGAAGAAGGCCGGGATGAGTGTGGCGCCCTCGGTCGCCTCGCAGTACGTCCGCACGATGCTCGACAAGGCCATCGACGGCATCGGCCCGCTCCGATCGGCCGCCGCATCGGCCGACTCCCGGCTCGTCGACGCCAACGGCGACGTCGAGGACGCGGTCAAGGCGCTGGTGCGCCTGCACGTCGGACTCGCCGGGGTACAGGGGTTCGTCACCAACCTCGGCGGCATCGCTTCCCTGGCGGTCTCCATGCCGGCCAACGTCGTCGGCGTCACCCTCGTGCAGTGCCACCTGGTCGCCGGCATCGCGCACCTGCGCGGCTACGACCTGGAGGACGCCCGCGTCCGCAACGCGATCCTCGCCTGCATGCTCGGTGAGGACGAGGTGCGCGACCTGGTGCGCACCTCGAGCTTCCCGTCCTCACCGATGGGAATCGCGACGTCGCCGGTGCACGACCCCCTGCTCGACGAGCTCGTCTCTCGCGAGGTCACCACCGACCTGCTCGCCCGTACGGCCGGACGTCGTGCGGTGACGATGGTCGGCCGCCGGGTGCCACTGCTCGGTGGCGTCGTGGGCGGCGGCAGCGACGCGCTCATGACCTGGCAGATCGGCCAGTACGCG
Organism: uncultured Actinomycetota bacterium; assembly: GCA_963839625.1. Taxonomy (GTDB): domain Bacteria; phylum Actinomycetota; class Actinomycetes; order Propionibacteriales; family Nocardioidaceae; genus Aeromicrobium. The sequence goes on from CAWIWE010000043.1 coordinate 88,264, forward strand.
GCCCGCGAGCTCCGCGACCGCAACGTCCGGTGAGGGTCCCTACGTCCTCAACTACATTGCTCCCTGCTGCACCACGAGCCCCCCAGGAGCTCCACGAAGTTGAAGTCGCCTGGTGGGACCTCCATCGTCGCACTGCCCCCGGCAGCCCCCTGGTATTCGACCGAGGCGTCTGAAGACACCTCGAGGGTGCCCTTGATCGGCCAGGTCCCGGGGTTCAGCGTGAACGATGCCGTGAGCCAGCACTCCTCATTCCCGTTGCAGACGAATTCCAGCTCGGTGGGAGAGGACTGTTTGCCCTCGCCCGTGCCTTTGACCCCACGGAACGCGGACGAGGCCACCGTCTGGCCGTCGAAGGCGATCGTCGCCTCTCCCCCGGGTGGCGCGAAGAAATAGAGGGCGCCACCGCTCTTCCCCTCGGCGTTGTCGATGAACACCGCGACCTCGCCGAGATCGGTGGGCAGCTCGTCGTCATCCGGGATCCCCTGGGACGACGAGAGGGCGGTCGACGACTCGTCGCCAAGGTCGTGGGCGGTGAAGGCGAGGGTGTCGGCCGCCGCGTCGTAGGCAGGGTCGGAGAGCTCGAAGATCCTCGTCGAGGAGTCCTTGCCCCAGACGACCGCCGCATTCGGAGGTGTCTCGGCGAACCCGCGCTGGTCCCAGGCAGCGGCGAAGTCGGCGAGGGACTCGGTTCCGGCCTTGCGCTCGGGGCGGTCGGTGAACACGCTGACCGAGTCGTGGACCCGGCCGAGCGTGAGGGTGAACTCGTGCTCCGCCTCCAGAGGCTCGAGCGTCCCATCCGAGGCGGAGGCGACGAACAGCTGGCCACCGGCGGACGATGCGGCGGCCTGCGGCTTCGCCTTCTCGCCGTCGCCGTTCTCGTCGCCGGACGTGCAGCCTGCCATCAGAAGAACCAGGGACACCGAGACGACGGCCGCACCAGTCCTCATCATGCGCGTGGGCCTACTTGCCCTCTTCGCCGAAGCTGAAGTCGCCCGCGGGGACCTTCACGGTCGAACCGCCGCCCACCACGCTCCGTGCGACCGTCACGCCCGACGTCGTCTCGAGGGTGCCCGTGACCGGCCAGGTCCCGGGGGTCAGCGTGAAGGACGCCGTGAGGTAGCACTTCTTGTCCCCGCTGCAGACGACCTCCAGCTCGGAGGGAGACACCTGCTTGCCCGCGCCGCTGCCCTGGATCACGTTGAAGGTGGACGAGTACAGCGTCTGGTCCTGGAGGGTGATCGTCGCCTCTCCGCCCGGGGGCGCGACGACGAAGAAGAGGCCACCGCTCCCCCCTTCGGCGTTGTCGATGAACACCGCGACCTCGCCGAGATCGGTGGGCAGCTCGTCGTCGGGACTTCCCTTGAACGCTGAGAGCGCGGTCGACGGCTCGTCTCCGAGGTCGTGCGCGGTGAAGGCGATCGTGTCCGCCGCCTCGTCGTAGGCGGGCTCGGAGAGCTCGAAGATCCTCGACGACGAGTCCTTGCCCCAGACGACCGCCGCGTTCGGGGGTGTCTTGGTGAATCCGCGCTTGTCCCAGGCAGCGGCGAAGTCGGCGAGGGATTCGGTTCCGGCCTTGCGCTCCGGACGATCGGTGAACACGCTGACCGAGTCGTGGGCCTGGCCGAGCGTGAGCGTGAACTGATGCTCTGCGTCCTGGGGCTCGAGCGTCCCGTCCGAGGCGGAGGCGACGAACAGCTGCCCACCGGACTTGGAGGCGTTCGCCGCCGAGGACTTCCCGGCCTTCCCGTCGCCGCCGTCGTCGGACGTGCAGCCGGCGACCACCAATGCCGTCACCACCAGCGCCGCAGTTGCCCCTGACCTCATCACGCGCGTCATCATCTTCACCGCGGCCTCGCTTTCGGGAGTGGCCTGCCCGAAAAGTACACCCGGACAGTCGGGTTGGACGCCGTTTTCACCAGCCGCCTACTGCGCTGCGACCCACGAGAATGCGCCCGGAGGAAAGTCTTCCGTCGGCTTGTCGCCGTACTTGGCTGTGACCTTCATGCCTGACGACGACGTCTTGAGGTTGCCCGCGTACGGGAACGTCCCGGGGTTCAGCGTGATGTGGACGATGACGTAGCAGCTCGTTCCCTGCAGGCATTGGACGCCGACCACCCCGGCTGCGGAATTACTTGCTGCGGCCTCGCCCTTGGTGACGGTGGCGCTGACGATGTCCAGCGTCTGGTTGTCGAAGGTGACCGTCGCGACTCCATTGGGAGCTCCATCGACGGTGATCCAGGCGTTGTTGCGGTCGATGCTCTTCGAGCCTGCGCTGTCGATGAACACCGCGACCTCGCCGAGCTCGGTCGGCAGCTCCGCATCAGGCGTTCCCTTGAACGACGAGAGCGCGGTCGACGACTCGTCGCCGAGGTCGTGGGCGGTGAAGGAGATGGAGTCGGCCGCTTCGTCGTAAGCGGGGCCGGAGAGCTCGAACACCCTCGTCGAGGAGTCCTTGCCCCAGACGACCGCCGCGTTCGGGGGCGTCTTGGTGAAGCCGCGCTTGTCCCAGGCCGCGGCGAAGTCGGCCAGGGACTCGGTTCCGGCCTTGCGCTGCGGGCGGTCGGTGAACACACCGACCGAGTCGTTGGCCTCGCCGAGCGTGAGAGTGAACTCGTGCTCCGCGTCCTGGGGCTCGAGCTCCCCTTTCGAGGCAGAGGCGACGAACAACTGGCTGCCGGCCGTGGAAGCCTTGGCCGCCGGGGACTTCTCGGTCTTCCCGTCGCCGCCGTCGTTGGACGTGCAGCCGGCGATCAACAGCGCCGTGACCACCAGCACCGCAGTTGCCCCGATCCTTGCGCGCGTCGTCGTTATCACCGCGGCCTCGCTTCCGGGAGTGGCCTGCCCGAAAAGTACACCCGGGCTGCGGGGTGGGACGGGGTTTTGGCAGGTCGCGGGTGGCGGCTAGCCGAGCGCGCGGACGACGGCCGACGGCGACGGACGGCCGAGATGGCCGGCCATCCAGGTGCTCGTGGCCACCAGGGTGTCGAGGTCGACGCCGTGCTCGATGCCGAGCCCGGTGAGCATCCAGACGAGATCCTCGGTCGCGAGGTTGCCGGTGGCGCTCTCCGCGTACGGGCACCCGCCCAGTCCGCCGGCCGACGCGTCGAGGGTGGTGACGCCATGACGCAGCGCGGCCAGCGCATTGGCGAGTGCCTGGCCGTACGTGTCGTGGAAGTGCATGGCGAGCCGATCGACTCCGACGCCGGCTGTGTCGAACGCGTCGAGGAGGGTTCCGACATGAGCGGCCGTGCCGACGCCGATCGTGTCGCCGAGCGAGAGCTGGGTGGCACCGAGATCGAGCAGACGACGTCCGGCGTCGACGACCTGGTCGACGGGCACCTGGCCCTCCCACGGGTCGCCGAAGCACATCGAGACGTAGGCGCGCACGTCCAGCCCGGCGTCGATCGCCCGTGCGACCACCGGCTCGAACATCGCGTACTGGCCGTCGAGGGAGCTGTTGAGGTTCTTCTTCGCGAACGTCTCCGTGGCGCTGCCGAAGATCGCGACGTGGGTGCATCCGGCGGCGAGCGCGCGGTCGAGACCGCGTTCGTTGGGCACCAGCACCGGCAGGGGCACCGGGCCGTCGAGTGGCAGGCGGGCGACGAGGTCTTCGGCGTCGGCGAGCTGCGGTACCCATTTCGGATGGACGAAGCTGGTGGCCTCGACGATCGGCAGGCCCGCCGCGACCAGCCGCTCGACGAACTCGGCCTTGACGTCGAGCGGCACGATCGCGCTCTCGTTCTGCAGCCCGTCTCGCGGCCCGACCTCGTAGATGGTCACCCGCCCGGGCAGCGACGGGTCGCGCACCACCGCGGGAAGGTCAGGCATCGATGTCACCGGTGGGGACCTCGACGGTGAGCAGCAGGTGCCCTTGTTTCACCTGTTCGCCCGACGACGCGCCGATGTGGGTGACGACGCCGTCGTGCGGGGCGGTGAGGGCGAGCTCCATCTTCATCGCCTCGAGTGCACCCAGGCGCTGACCGGCGGTGACGGTGTCGCCCTCGACGACGTCGATCGACAGGACGGTGGCAGGCATCGGGGCGGTGACGTCGGCCTCGCCCGCGGCGACGAGGTGGCCGCCGCGCATCGGGTCGGGCGCGACGACCAGCCATGGCTGGCCCTGCCAGGCCACCGTGATGCCGCCAGCGGCGTTGCGGTGCCACAGAGCAGAGGGAGGACTCCCGGCCGACTCGACCCAGTGGGTGACACCGTCGGGGTCCATCACCGGCACTTTGCGCGGCGCCGGTTCGCCGGAGAGCCGCCAGCCGTCGCCGGTCGCGAACGGTGACCCGGTCGGGCCGACCAGGGCGGAGGCGATGACGTCAGCGCCAACGAGCAGGGCTTCGCGTGGCAGCTCCGGCATGGTGAGCATGGTCTCCGCGGCATCGCTGTCGAGCCATCCCGTGTGGACGGCGCCTTCGGCGAACGCGGACGAGCTCACCAGACGGCGCACGAATCCCAGGTTGGTCTTCACGCCGAAGACGGCCGACGCGTCGAGCGCGTCGAGCATCTGCACCCGCGCGGCCTCGCGGTCGGCGCCGTGCACGATGACCTTCGCGATCATCGGGTCGTACGCAGTCGTGACCTCGCCGCGAACGTCGTAGGCCGCATCGACCCTGGCGTCGGGCGACCAGACGAGCTCCTCGATGGTGCCCGACTGAGGCAGGAAGCCTGAGTACGGGTCCTCGGCGTAGACGCGTGCCTCGATGGCGTGGCCGCGCACCTCGATCTCCTCCTGCGTGCGCGGCAGCGGCAGTCCGGCCGCGACGTCGAGCTGCCACATCACCAGGTCGAGACCGGTGACCTCCTCGGTGACGGGATGCTCGACCTGCAGCCGGGTGTTCATCTCCAGGAAGAACGCCTCGTCCCCCTTGATCAGGAACTCGACCGTGCCCGCGTTCGTGTAGCCGACCTCGCGGCACAGCGCGACGGACGCGTCATGGATGCGGGTGCGGACGTCGTCGGAGACGAACGGCGCCGGTGCCTCCTCGATCACCTTCTGGTGACGACGTTGGGCCGAGCAGTCGCGGTCGAACAGGTGCACCACGTTCCCGAGCTGGTCGCCGAAGACCTGCACCTCGACGTGGTGTCCCTCATGGATGTAGGGCTCGACGATGAGGGTGTCGTCGCCGAACGCTGATGCGGCTTCACGCCGGGCGGTGGCCACGGCCTCGTCGAGATCGGCCGGACGCTGCACGACGTGCATGCCCTTGCCGCCACCGCCAGCGGCCGCCTTGACCAGGACCGGGTAGGCATCGTCAGGAACGGCATCGGCAGCGAACTGTGGGGTGACCGGCACGCCGGCGCGCTCGGCCACCTCGCGGGCGCGGTCCTTGCGTCCCATCAGCTCGATGACGTCGGCCGACGGCCCGATGAAGACCAGGCCGGCCTCGCCGACGGCGCGGGCGAACTCCGCGCGCTCGGACAGGAACCCGTACCCGGGGTGCACCGCGTCGGCACCCGACTCCTTGGCGGCGGCGAGCACGCGCGCGATGTCGAGGTAGGACTCCGCGGGTGATGCCGGGCCGAGCAGCACTGCGTGGTCGGCATCGTGCACGAACGGCGCATCGGCGTCGGCCTCGGAGTAGACCGCGATGCTGCGCAGGCCGCGCTCCCGGCAGGCCCGGATCACCCGGCGGGCGATCTCGCCCCGGTTGGCTATCAGCACCGATGAGTAGGTCATGGTCACATGCGGAAGACGCCGAACTGCGGCATCGGGATCGGGGTGTGGGACGCGGCGGCGAGGCCGAGCCCGAGCACGCGGCGGGTGTCGAGCGGGTCGATGAGGCCGTCGTCCCACAGCCGGGCGGTGGAGTAGTAGGCCGAGCCCTGCTCCTCGTACTGGGTGAGGATCGGCTCGCGGAACGCCGCCTCATCCTCGGCGGACCAGCTCTCGCCGCGGGCCTCCATCGCGTCGCGGCGAACGGTGGCGAGCACGGATGCGGCTTGCTCGCCGCCCATCACCGAGATGCGGGCGTTGGGCCAGGCCCAGAGGAAGCGCGGGTCGTAGGCGCGGCCGCACATGCCGTAGTTGCCGGCGCCGTACGACCCACCGATGACGACGGTGAACTTGGGCACGACCGATGTGGAGACCGCCGTGACGAGCTTGGCGCCGTCCTTGGCGATGCCGCGGTTCTCGTACTCGCGGCCCACCATGAAGCCGGAGATGTTCTGCAGGAACACCAGCGGGACGCCGCGCTGGTTGGCGAGCTCGATGAAGTGGGCGCCCTTGAGCGCGGACTCGCTGAAGAGGATGCCGTTGTTGGCGATGATCGCCACGGGGAAGCCCCAGATGCGGGCGAATCCGCACACCAGCGTCTCGCCGTAGAGCGGCTTGAACTCGTGCAGCCGCGAGGCGTCGACCACGCGGCGGATGACGTCTCGCACGTCGTACTGGGTGCGCGGGTCGGTGGGGATGTCGTACAGGCCGGCGGGGTCCTCGGCCGGCTCTTCAACGGGGTACGTCGGGATGCTGGGCGTGCTCGGTCGCTCGAACGTGTCGACGATGGAGCGCACGATCTGCAGGGCATGGTCGTCGTCGTCGGCCAGGTGGTCGACGACGCCGGACGTGCGGGCGTGGACGTCGCCGCCACCGAGGTCCTCGGCGCTGACCTCCTCGCCGGTGGCCGCCTTCACCAGCGGCGGGCCACCGAGGAAGATCGTGCCCTGGTTCTTGACGATCACCGACTCGTCGCTCATCGCGGGCACGTAGGCGCCGCCCGCCGTGCACGAGCCCATCACGGCGGCTACCTGGCCGATGCCGGCTGCCGACATCTGCGCCTGGTTGAAGAAGATGCGGCCGAAGTGGTGGCGGTCGGGGAACACCTCGTCCTGCATCGGCAGGAACGCGCCACCGGAGTCGACGAGGTAGATGCAGTTGAGGTTGTTCTGCTTGGCGATCGTCTGGGCTCGCAGATGCTTCTTGACCGTGAGCGGGTAGTACGTGCCGCCCTTCACCGTGGCGTCGTTGGCGACGATCATGCAGTCGCGGCCGGAGACCTGACCGATGCCGGTGATGATGCCGGCACTCGGCACCTCACCCCCGTACATCCCGAACGCGGCCAGCGGCGCGATCTCGAGGAACGGCGAACCCGGGTCGAGAACGTGGTCGACGCGGTCGCGGGGCAGCAGCTTGCCCCGCTTCACGTGACGCTCTCGGGACTCGACCGTGCCGCCCTGGCGGACGACGGCGAGCCGCTCGCGGAGCTCGGCGACCAGTTCTTCCATGCGATCAGGCTAGCATCCGAGGTTAACGCCCGTTAACTTGTGGGCTAGACTGCCGTTCGTGACCGGCCGGCGGCAGCAGATCCTCGACACCGCGGCGGAGCTCTTCGCCGAGCGCGGCTTCCACGGCGTGTCCGTGCACGACATCGGCTCGGCCTGCGGCATCTCAGGCCCGGCGCTCTACAAGCACTTCACCGGCAAGGACGAGCTGCTGTCCGCGTCACTCACCGACATCAGCGAGACGTTGCTCAAGGAGGGCTCGGCCCGGGTCGCGGCCGCCGAGTCTCCAGGCGACGCGCTCGACGCCCTGATCGACTGGCACGTCGAGTTCGCGCTCGGCCATCCCGCCCTCATCGTCGTGCAGGACCGTGAATGGACGAACCTCGCCAGCGCGGCCCGTCGCGACGTGCGGGCGCTGCAGCTGAGCTACATCGACATCTGGGTCGACACCGTGCAAGCCCTGCGTCCCGACCTCGACCACGCGACCACCCGGGCGGCCGTCCAGGCGACCTTTGGCCTGCTCAACTCCACCCCGCACAGTGCCCGGATCAAGCCGACGGAGATGCGCGCGCTCCTGATCGAGATGGCACACCGCTCTTTGATCGGGCCGGGATCGACCCGACGCGCCCTAGACTGACCGTCGTCCAACCCGGCTCTCGTCAGGCGGTTCACCATGGTCGATCTCGGCAAGATCCTCGGCGCCGGCGCCGACATCTCCCGACTGCAGGACGTCGTCGACTTCATCGCCGACCACCAGGACGACATCGAGGCGGGCTCGAAGATCGCCCGCGATCTGCCGGACCTGCTGCGACTGCTCTCCTCCGGACTGGCCGATGCCGGTACGCACGCCTCGAAGGCCGGCGCGGCGCTCTCGGGCACGTCGGGTGCCACCGGCCGGGTCGGCGAGAGCGCCGAGACCCTCGCCTCCATCTCGTCGAACCTTGCCGCGGTCGGGAGGTTGGTCGGCGACGCCGCGGGCGACATCGCGAAGGTGCCGCTCATGGGCGGCCCGTCCCGGCAGCTCGCCAACGCGGCGAACGCCGTCGCCGAGACCAAGGACAACCTCGACGGGCTGGCGGGAGGCCTCAAGGACATCTCTGCGCTGCTCGACACGGTCGGCCAGGCCCTGGAGCGGCTCGGCACCACGCTCGGCGCCACCGGCCGGGAGGCCAAGAAGTTCGTCGGCTAGTCCGAGTCCGTGTGCCGCACCAGGGCAGGGACGAACTGGTCCCAGGTGGATGGCGGCGGCACCTGGTGACCCATGCCCTCGATCACGATCAGGTCGGCTCCGGGAATCGTTGCGGCCAGCGTCTCGCCGTGCGGCAACGGGAACAGCGGGTCGGCCGTGCCGTGGATGACGAGCGTGGGCGCGGTGATCTGGCCGGAATCGAGCTCCTCACCGTCGCCACCACCCAGGACCAGCCAGTGGTTGCCGGCGGCCGCCACGTCGATGCTTCGGTCGAACGTCACGCCGGCGACGACTCGGGCGTGCTCGTCATCGAACGGCAGGGAGCCGGCGAAGGCGCGCTCCCCGTCGACCATCCAGTCGACGACCTGGGCCCGGTCGGTCCAGTCGGGGTCCGGGGGCGGGTTCGCGAACCTGGCCGAAATTGCGGGTGCAGGGCCGGGCAGGGCGCCGAAGTCGGCACCGCCCACCGCCGTGGTCGCGATGAGCGTCAGGGTGCGGATGAGATCAGGGCGTTTCAACGCCACGCTCTGGGCGATGGCTCCGCCCATGGAGACACCGACCAGGTGAACCGGGCCGCGGTCCAGGGCGTCGAGGAGATTCGCTCCGTCACGGTCGAGCACGCTCCCGTCGTACTGCGGCGAACCGACTGGACCGGTCGTCGACCGGCCGGTGTCGCGGTGGTCGTACCGCACCACGCGACGTCCGCGCGAAGCGATCGCCTCGCACAGCTCGACGTCCCACAAGTCCATCGAAGCCGCGGCACCATGCATCAGGACCACGACGGGATCAGCGGGGTCACCGAACTCCTGGACGCAGAGCTCGACGTCCCCCACCGGCACGAGTCGCGGTTCCTCCCCCGATTCGGTCATCCGGCCTGACCGACCTCCCCGTGACGCGTGATCTCATCGACGCTCTCCACGGGCGCGAAGGTGTGCGGCGCGGCGGCACGCCAGTCGCGACGCCAGCCCTCGGGCGGGGTGTCGAGCAGCTCGCCGGGCGTCAACCAGCGGAAGAGGTCGTGGTACGTCTTGGTGACTTGCGGGTCGACCCGACGGAACAGCTTTCGCGGGGTGAGGTCGTCGAAGGAGTCCAGGCCCATCGAGGCCACGATCTGCATCGCACTGTTCACGGTCTTGTTCTGGAACTGGTAGACCCGCTCACTCTTGTCCGCGACGTCGAGCGCGCGGGTGCGCCACGGGTCCTGCGTGGCGACCCCGACCGGGCAGTGGTTCGTGTGGCACTTCTGCGCCTGGATGCAGCCGACCGCGAACATCATCGCCCGGGCCGCGAGAGTGAAGTCGGCGCCCTGGCAGATGCGCTTGACGATGTCGATGCCGCTGGCGACCTTGCCGCTCGCCCCGATCTTGACCTGGTCGCGCAGGCCGGACCCGACGAGCGCGTTGTGCACGAACATCAGGCCCTCGGTGAGCGGCATGCCCACGTTGTCCTCGAACTCGACCGGTCCGGCGCCGGTGCCGCCCTCGGACCCGTCGACGATGATGAAGTCCGGGCAGGAGTCGCGCTCGATCATCGCCTTGCAGATGGCGAGGAACTCCCGGCGCGAGCCGATGCACAGCTTGAAGCCCACGGGCTTTCCACCACTGAGGTCGCGGAGCTGGTCGATGAAGTCGACGAGGCCGAGCGGGGAGTCGAAGGCGTTGTGCGACGGCGGGGACACGATGGTCTCGCCCACGGTCACCCCGCGCGCGGCAGCGACCTCCTCGTTCACCTTCGCCCCCGGCAGCAGCCCGCCGAGTCCCGGCTTCGCGCCCTGGGAGATCTTGATCGAGATGGCCTTCACCTGGTCGAGGGACGCTCGCTCCTTGAACTTGTCGGGATCGAAATGGCCGTCAGGCGTGCGGCAGCCGAAGTAGGCCGTCGCGATCTCCCAGATGAGGTCGCCACCGGGCTTTCGGTGGTACTTCGAGATCGAGCCCTCACCGGTGTCGTGGGCGAACCCGCCCTTGGCTGCACCGGCGTTCAGCGCCTCGATCGCGTTCCCGGACATCGAGCCGAAGCTCATCGCCGAGATGTTGAGCAGCGCGATGTCGTAGGGCTGCGTGCACTTGGGGCCGCCGAGCCGGACGGATGGGATGAAGCCGTCGGGTTTCGGCTTGGCCCGCATCGAGTGCGCCACGAACTCGTATCCGGTGGCGTTGACGTCGCGCTGGGTGCCGAACGGCTCCTCGCCGTGGTTTCCCTTCGCGCGGTCGTAGACGAGGTCTCGGACCTCGCGGTCGTACGGCCGGCCCTCGGTGTTCGACTCCACGAAGTACTGGCGAATCTCCGGACGGATCTCCTCGAACAGGAACCGGAAGTGGCCGAGGACCGGGTAGTTGCGCAGGACGCTGTGACTGCGCTGAATGAGGTCGGACGACCCCACGAACGCGACGAAGATGAGCGGCCCGGCGACGAACCACCAGCCAGCCGAGTGGACGAACGCGAGGAACGTCGCCAGCGCGGCCGCGAGGATCAGACCGAGCACCGCGATCCACCTGATCATGTGCTGATGTTGCCACGCCACAGGTTTCTCAGGGAGCGTCGAGCGGGTCCTGCTTCGTGCCGAAGCCGCAGCGCTCGGCGAGGTAGTCGAAGATCTGGGTCTTCTGCGGCTCGGTGAAGCGCAGGTAGACCGGCGACGTGCCGAACGCCTTCGACTCCACCCGCAGCGGCAGGATGCCGCCGGTGCGGTCCTCGGCGACAACGTGGACGTCACACCGGTTCGGGATGAACGTCAGGTCGGCATGGACCGGTTCCCCGCCCGGCTCGAGGTCGCGATCGATCGTCGTGGCGTCCGCGTCGGCCGGAGCCAGCAGCGTCGATCCGCCGACCGACACCAGGTGCACGGCCGTTCCGGACTTCGGAGGCGTGAACGTCACGCCGATGCTGAGCGTGGCGTCGTCACCCTGGCCTCGGACGTCCAGTCGATCGTCGATGTCGATGGGTCCGATCGCCTGCTCCGCGCAGTCGCGCTTCATGAACCGCTCGACGCTGCCGAAATGATCGCTCGGTCGCGCGGTCGAGGTCACCGCCTCACCGTCGCCGACCGAATAGGTGATGCGCACGATGGCGTCGATGCCCTCTCCGCAACGCGCCTGCGGCATCGTCATCGTGAGGTTGACCGCCGTGCCGGCGAAGACGGTCGTCGGCCCGTCGTAGGTGGCCGGCTTCGGCAACCGGCCGGACTCGAGCTCCAGACGCTCGACCGCCAGGTCCTGACGACTTCCGTTGACCACCTGCACCGAGAACTTGCGTCCTTGCAGGTCCTGTCGCGTCTGCTCGAGCTGGAACCTCACACCCTTCGGTGCGGGCACCGGGCCGGACTCGCCGCAGGCGCCGAGCAGACCGACGACCAGCAGAAGCGGCACCACCACACGCATGAACCCGACCCTATGACGGGCTCAGTCCAGAGACGCTCCGCGCAATGTCCGCCAGCTGACCCATGCAGCACCCAGCGCGACGGCGATCGCCACGGCCGACGTCAGCTGTACGGCGTTCTCGAACGCGGCGTGGGCTGACAGCACGAGCTCCTCGCCGAGCATGTTCGGGAAGAATCGCGCGTGCTCCATGGTGCCGCCGAGCGTCTCGAACGCCGAGTCCTGCTCGCCGAACCGGGCGACGGCCGGCACCGTGAGGTTCGCGCGGTAGCTCGCCGTGAGCACGCTGCCGAGGACGGCGGTGCCGAGAACGGCACCGATCTCGTAAGCCGTCTCGGATGCTGCCGAGGCCGCACCCGCCTGGTGCTCCGGTACGCGCGAGAGCATGACGTCGTTCGTGAGCGTCTCGGCCAGGCCGATCCCGAGGCCCAGCACGGCGAAGGCCACCATGATCGACCACGTCGTCGGTGTGCCCGCGAATGCCGCGATCGCGTAACCGGCGGCGGACAGCGCGAAGCTGAGGCTCACCAGCACGTGCACCGGGACGCGCCGGGCGAGGCGCACGGCGGTGAAGCCCGCGGCGATCGTGACCACGAGCCCCGGGACGAGGACGGTGGCCGCGGCCATCGGGCTCAGCCCCACGACGAGCTGCAGGAACTGCGCCGCGAAGAACAGGAAGCCGGCGTAGCCCACCATGCTCAGCAGGTTCGCCCCGATGGCGCCGCTGAACACCCGGTCGGAGAACAAGCCGACGTCGATCAACGGGTGGGTCGCAGTGACCTGCCGGCGCACGAACATCAGCGCGCCGAAGACACCGAGGGCCATCGAGCCGAGCGACCCCACGGACCAGCCGTGCTCGGCGAGCTGTTTGATGCCGTAGACGAACGGGAGCATCGCGATCATCGACCACGCGATGCCGCTCACGTCGAGACGGCCGGGGTGCGGGTCGCGCGACTCCGGCACGAGGAACGGCGCCGCCACGAGAAGCACGGCGATGATCGGCACGTTGACGAGGAACACCGAGCCCCACCACAGGTGCTCGAGCAGGTAGCCGCCCATGATCGGGCCCAGCGCCGCGCCGCCGGCGAACGTTGCCGCCCAGACCGCGATCGCCAGCCGCCGGTCGCCGCGGTTCACGAAGATGGTGCGGATGAGTGAGAGCGTCGACGGCATGAGCGTCGCGCCGAACACGCCCAGCAGAGCACGCCAGGCAATCAGGGCCTCGGCCGTCTGGCTGAACGCGGCACCGACCGAGGCGAGCCCGAAACCGAGTGCGCCGATGAGCAGCAAGCGCCGTCGACCGACGCGATCACCGAGGCCGCCGGCGGCGATCAGCAGGCCCGCGAGCATCAGCGGGTAGATGTCGACGAGCCACATCAGCTGCTCGCCGCTCGGGCGCAGAGCGACGCTGACCTGCGGCAACGCGAACGTCAGCACCGTGTTGTCGATGGAGATGAGGAGCACGGGCAGCACGACGACGGCCAGCGCGAGCCATTCGCGCGGGCCGGCACTCTGCTGCCTGTTGGGCAGCCGTGCATCCGTGATCGTCATGGCTCTACTGTACCGGCTGGACGGTATAGTTCCGAGTCCACCGAGTGTGATCTCGGCCGCTAAGGTGAGGCCATGCCGGCGATCGAGCGTTCGACCCGCGATCGCCTGATCGACGCGTTCGAGACGCTGCTCGTCACCGCCGGAAGCCGGGCCGCCACGCTCGACGCCGTCGCCGCCGCAGCGGAAGTCTCCAAGGGCGGCCTGCTGTACCACTTCCCCAGCAAGGATGCTCTCGTCGAGGGCATGCTCGACCGGCTTCGGGAGCTCGGCGCGCGGGACGCCGAGCGCATGGCCACAGCCAAGCAGGGACCCGTCGAGTTCTATCTCGAGACATCGGTCGACACCGGCAGCGCCTTCGACCGGGGCCTCGTCGCCACCGCTCGGATCGCCCAGGAGAACGACTCGCGCGCGGCGGCGGCGCTGGCCGACCTTCGCGACGGCTGGTTCGCCGTGCTCCGGGAGCATCTCGGCGACGAGGCGCTGGCCCGCACCATCCAGCTCATCGGCGACGGCCTCTACTTCGACGACACCACCGGCCTCGCCGAGAAGAACGCGCTGAAGCACGTCCGTGACGTCCTCAAGCGTCTCGGTGTGTTGTGAGGGCGTGAGACCCACCCGCAGTAGGGTCTCCCGTGGGGGTAGCGATGACGACGACTGAGGTGGGCGGCCGCATCGAGGTGGACCGCCTCACCAAGCGGTTCGGCGATCTCACCGCCGTCGACGACCTGACGTTCACGGTCGAGCCCGGCCGCATCACCGGCTTCCTCGGGCCCAACGGGGCCGGCAAGACCACCACGCTGCGCATGCTGCTCGGGCTGGTCCGCCCGACGTCGGGAACCGCGACGATCAGCGGACGCCGCTACCACGACATCCCCTCTCCCCTTGCTGCCGTGGGCTCAGCGCTCGAGGCCACCAACTTTCACCCGGGCCGCACCGGCCGCGACCACCTGAAGGTGCTGGCCGACACCACGCACATCGATCATCGCCGCGTCGACGAGATGCTGGAGCAGGTCGGGCTGGCCGACGCGGCGCGCAAGCGGGCCGGCGGTTACTCCATGGGCATGCGTCAGCGACTCGGGCTGGCCGCCGCCATGCTGGGCGATCCCCAGGTGCTGATCCTCGACGAGCCGGCCAACGGGCTGGACCCCGAGGGCATCCGCTGGCTGCGCGGGTTCCTGCGCCATGTGAGCAGTCAGGGCAAGACCGTGCTGGTCTCCAGCCACATGCTGCAGGAGGTCGAGCAGACGGTCGACGACATCGTCATCATCGCCCACGGCCGCCTGGTCGAGCACGGGGCCATGAGCGACCTGCACGGCACCGGCAGCTCCCTGGTCCGCACCACCGACGCCGAGGCTCTCGTGGCGGCGCTGCGTCCCGTCGACGTCGCCGCAAGTGTGCAACCTGACGGCTCGCTGCTGGCCTCAAGTGCGGACCTGCAGCTGATCGGCGACGTCGCACTCGGCGCCGGGTTGCCGGTCCACGAGCTGCGGCTGGTCTCTACTGATCTCGAGTCGCTCTTCTTCTCGTTGACCGAGGGCCAGGAGCTCGGCGAGTCTGCCGAAGCCTCAACCGCACCGGCCGACGGGACGGAGCTCTGATGGGCGGCGCGATCGTGTCGGAGATCCGCAAGGTCTTCACCACCCGCTTGTGGTGGGCGATGCTCCTCGGCATGGCGGTGCTGGCCGGGCTGATCGCCCTCGGATTCGCCGCGCTCGTCGGCACCGAGTTCGGCGAGGATCCCAGCACTGGCGTCAACCCATTCGCGACGATGAACGTCGGCGTCGCCCAGCTCATCTACAACGCCGGGCTGATCCAGAACTTCACCACTTTGTTCCCACTGGCGCTCGGCGTGCTCCTGATCACCGGCGAGTATCGCCACCAGACGATCACGGCCACCTTCCTGAGCACTCCACGGCGTTGGGTCGTCCTGGTCTCGAAGTCGGTGGCGGTCGTCCTCATCGGAGTCGTGTACGCGGTCGGGCACGCCGCCGCCAGCGTCGCCGGCGGCGCGGCCATGCTGGCCGGCAAGGGTCATCCCACACTGCTCGACGACCCTGAGGTCTGGCGATCGCTGGGCATCGGCGTCCTCGCCTTCGTCGTCTGGACGATGCTCGGCTTCGGCTTCGGGATGCTGGTCCGCAACCAGGTCGCGGCAGTGCTCATCGCGGTCGGCGCATCCTTGATCGGACAGATCGCCCTGAACATCATCTTCGCGATCGCCGACTGGACCTGGGCGGCCAAGTGGCTGCCGGGCAACCTCACCGGCGGGATGCTGATCACGGTCGACCCCACGGGCGGCGCCGGCGACGCGTCGGCCCAGCCGTACTTCGAGCACTGGTGGCTCTCGGCCATCATCCTGGTCGGCTACGCGGCCGTCCTCGCGGTGGCCGGATCTGCACTCACTGCCCGGCGCGACGTCACGTGACGGTAGGAACGTCTCCGAGCTTGTGGTGGAGGATGCGCATCCGCCGCTCGAGGTGCTCGAACTTGATCTTCCGCCAGCAGTCGAGGATGTCCTTCGTGCTGGTGATCGCGTCCCAGAGGGCGAGCCGTTCGGGCGCGTACTCGGCCACCTCGGCATAGCCTTCCAGGAAGACGCCGCACAGCTCGTCGAGCTTGACCTGGCACGCGGCCTGGTCCTCGACCGACATCACCTGGTCGTCGACCTCGAGCGCTCGCAGGATCAGGTCGCACAGCGTGGTGCGGAACAGCGCCAGGTCCAGGCCGGCCTCGGCCTGCACGAACCCGTCGAAGTCGATGAAGGAGATGTCGTCGCCGTCCATGAGGATCTGGGCGGGCCGGAAGCTGCGGTGCGTCGGTACCAGCGGTCCGGCCGGCACGGCCTCCCCCAAGGTCTCCAATCGTGCGACCAGGGGTTCCATCGCGTCTCCGAGGGTGGGGATCACCGATGCCAGGTCATCGCCGGCGTGACGGACCGCGGCGACCTGCTCTTCCCACGTCACGATGGGCCCGACCAGGGCACCGGATGTGTGCAGCTCGCCCAGGCCACGGCCAGCCTTCCGGACCGGCGACTCGAGGGCCGCGATGCCCGCATCGAGCCCGTCCTTCTTGAAGACCTTCTTGATGTGCTCCTTCATCGAGCGATCACCGGGGACCAGCCCCTGCACCATGACGCTCTGCTCCGGGATGAACGCGAGAGGCTCGGCGATCTTCACCGTGCTGCTCTCCCGCATCGGCGACGACCACAGGGCGGTCATCGCCTCGAACGTTCCGTGTCCCTCGTCGCCCTCGTAGACCTTGGCGATCATGCCGTCCGGCCAGCTTGGCTGACGGGCATCGTCCGCGTACTCGAGCTCGTAGCGGATCGTGCAGCGTCGGCCTTCGCGGTACCTCATGACCGTCGGGGCGCAGCTCGCGATCTCGATGTCGGCGAGGTCGCCACGGGTGGCGCGGATCGCGCCTTCGAGCAGCTCTCGCGAGAGGTCGGGGTCGGTCAGCGATGGCATCGCCGGCAGGGCGGTGTCGGCCGGCTCCACGCTGATCTCCCAGCGAAGGTCGGAGAGGTAGGTGTGCCAGTTCAGCTGCTCGAATCCAGCCGGGGCCGCGGACACGGCGGGCGCATCCATCCAGGGGAGCACGAGCACTCCGTGCACGTCGACGTCGTGCCTCGAGCTGCCGTCGCGATCCTCGATCTTGAGCCGGCACAGCGACCAGTAGGTGCCGTCGGCGATGCGCGCCCGCTTGAACTTGCAGGACACGAGCTTCAGCTCGCCAGAGGCCAGCTCGGGGATGGAGCGCTCGAGGTCGGCGCGCAATCGGTCGAGGTCCTCGATCGCCACCAGCCAGTCCGGCGGTTGCGCGAGCACGCCGAGCCCGGCCTCGATGCCGGCGTCATCAATTGACGCGCTGTCGATCCCGAATGATTGCTGCGTCACAGGTCCCTCGATTTCTCCCCCCGGACGAGGTTAAACCCGTTCCCGCGCCAAGACAGTTGCTTTGTCGAACTTCAGGAGATCGGTGTCCACTCGTCGGCGAGGAGGGCGTAACCGTACCCGTCGAGCCACCCTCGGGACCGGTGCAGGGACTCACGCACGGCATGTGTCTCGCGGCGCATGCCGAGCCGTTCCATCAGGCGCCACGACGCCTCGTTGTCCGCGAAACAGAGGGCGATCACGCGTCGCAGCCCGAGCTGCTCGAAGCAGATGCGCAGCAAGGCAGAGGCCGCCTCGGTCGCGTAGCCGTGCCCGCCGAAGGCCGGGTCGAGGGTCCAGCCGATCTCGGCCTGGACGCCCTTCGCCTGCGACTCGACCTCGGTCTGGGACCACATGTCCTGGACCTCGAGCATGAGGTCGCCGATGACCCGGCCGTCCAGCTCGAAGACCAGCGATGTCGCCAGCCGGGCTGGGTCCAGGAACGTCCCGCCGTACTCATCCCGCGTCTGTGGCGCCGACCCCATCCACCGAGCCACCGGCTCGAGGCGGCGGATCTGCCAGGTGGCTTCGAGGTCGTCCGGTGTCACCGGTCGGATCAGCAGTCGGTCGGTTCTCACGGGCCAGGCGACGGTGTCGAGCGCGGCGGTCACCCGGCCGAGGGTACTTCCCTGTCGGGAAGCTCAGAGGATGGCGCCGGGGTTGAGGATCCCCTGCGGGTCGAGCGCGTCCTTGACCTTGTGGGTCAGGGCCATGACGTCGGGCCCGACCTGGTCGGGAAGCGCACCCTTCTTCGTGCGGCCGACGCCGTGCTCGCCAGTGATCGTGCCGCCGAGCGAGATGGCGGCCTGCATGATCTCGTCGAAGGCCACCCGGGAGCGCCGGGTGGAGTCGGCATCGTTCTCGTCGAAGACGATGATCGGGTGGGTGTTGCCGTCACCGGCATGGGCGACGACGGGGATCTCCACGTCGTGCTTGGCCGCGATGGCGGCGATCGCCGCGAGCAGGTCGGGCAGCAGCGGGATGGGAGCCCCGACGTCCTCGAGCATCAGCGTCCCGCGCTCGCCGATGGCCGGGAACGCCTGGCGTCGGGCCTCGACGAACATCTCGCCCTCGTCGGGATCGTTGGTGACGAACACGTCGGTGGCCCCGGCTGCCGTGCAGGCGCTCTCCATCGTCGCGACCTCCTGACTGCGGGCGGGCGTCGGAGCGTCGGACTGGGCCAGCAGCAGTGCGCCGGCCGTCCGGTCGAGCCCCATCGACTTGTAGTCCTCCACGGCGTTGATCGATGCGGAGTCCATCAGCTCGAGCATCGACGGGCGCAGCTCACGCCGCACCTGCACGACGGCGCGAGCCGCGGAGTCGACGTCCGGGAACGTGGCGACCATGGTGGACCGGGCCGCCTGCGCCGGGACGAGTCGCAGGATCGCACGGGTGACGATGCCGAGCGTGCCCTCGCTGCCGACGAAGAGCTTGAGCAGGCTGAGCCCGGCCACGTCCTTGATGCGCTTGCCGCCGAGGGTGATGAGCGTTCCGTCGGCGAGCACGACATCGAGACCGAGCACGTAGTCGGTGGTGACGCCGTACTTCACGCAGCACAGGCCGCCGGCGTTGGTCGCGACGTTGCCACCGATGGAGCAGATCTCGTACGACGAGGGATCAGGCGGGTACCAGAGACCGTGCTCTGCAGCGGCCATCTTGACCTCACGATTGAACGCACCCGGCTCGACGACGGCGACCTGGCAGTCGATGTCGATCTCGATGGCGTTCATCTTCTCCAGGCTCAGGACGATGCCTCCGTCGACGGCACTCGAGCCGCCAGAGAGCCCACTGCCTGCGCCCCTCGGGACGACAGGAACGTTGTGAGCTGCAGCCCACCGGATGACCGTCTGGACCTGGCTCGCGTCGAGGACGCGCACCACCGCGAGCGGCGTGCCGGCATCGGGGTCGCGCGACCAGTCGTAGCGGTAGCCCTCGATGACGTCGGGGTCGGAGACCACAGCCGACTCCGGCAAGGCCTCCCGTAGCTCCGCCAGCGCATCCATCGGCTCAGACGCGCCGCAGCTCGAGGAACATGCTGGGGCCGAAGTCGCGGGCGGCGAGGCGACGCTGGACGGCCTTCTCGGCGGCGAGCATCAGCCCCTTGGGCAGCACCTTCTTGAGCGTCTCGCTGCGCAGGTTCGAGACGGACAGCTTGTCGACGAGGTTCAACCCCGCCGCTTCGAGCTGACCGACGACCGTGTCGACGTTGTGGTTGACGAAGGCGATGGCGTCGGGCTCGTCGGCGGGCGCGGTGCGGATGCTCACGGGCTCGGTGGGCAGCGGCCTGCCCTCCTTCTTGTACGTGCGCCGGTTCTTGAAGTGCCCGTAGTTGGCCACCTCGATGAGTGCCGTGCCGCCGGGCCTGAGCACGCGAGCGATCTCGGCGAACTCGGTGCTGGGCTCGGGGATGTGGTGCATGACGCGCACCATCGTGACCAGGTCGAGCGAGGCGTCGTCGAACTGCAGGTCGTCGGCCTGCATCTGCACCTGGTCGATGTCGGTGCCGGCGAGGACCTCCTTGGCCGCCTCGAGCTGCGTCAGGCTCGGCTCGGCCAGGGTGACGTGATCGGCGTACTCGCGCAGGAGGAGGCACAGCCGTCCGAACCCACCTCCGACGTCGGCGGCCGCACCGAAGCGGCGCCCGTCGAGGAGACGCCGGATGGCGACCTCCTCGGCCGCGTGCTCGTAGTCGCGGTTGTCCCAGTACTTCGTGTAGTCGTATCCACGGTCGTACTGGTCGGCGACCTTCTTCGCAGGCTTTTCCTCACTCACCCGATCACCCTAACAACGGGCCGAGGGTCCGGCTCATGGCTTCGCCGCGGGCGCCTCCGGCGCATCACGCTCAACCTGGGTTCACGCTCGCTTCGCTCGGTTCACCCAAACGTTCGCGGCTTGAACTTCGGCTCGGTGCGGTCCATGCCCGCCTTGCGGGCGATCTTCGCGTTGGCCGAACGGAGCATGCGGAGCTGGTACCGACGCTCACGCCCGAACGCCCCACGCAGGCCACCGCGGCGCGACCGGTTGAGCAGCTTCTTGGAGGCCGCCACCGAGTCGGGCGACCGGGCGAGCAGCGCGTCGATGAGCTCGAGAGCCGGCTTCATCGGGTCCTCGGCGGCACCGGTGGCGAGACCGTACTCGACGGCCTGGTCGCCGGAGAACACCTCGCCGGTCAGGACGAGACGCTTCACGACGTCGGCCCCAGCCAGCTCGGTCAGCGGGACCGTGCCCGACATGTCCGGGACGAGACCCCACTTGGCCTCGAGCACTGACCACTGGCAGTCGGGCGTGGTGAACCGGAAGTCGGCCGCGAGCGCCAGCTGGATGCCTCCGCCGAACACGTGGCCGCGAGTGACGGCGATGACGGGCACCGGGAGCTCCCGAAACGCCCAGCCCGCCCGCTGGAACATGTTGGTGCCGCGCAGCGGGTTCGGCGTGAAGAAGCGGACGAACCGCGCCCTGCTGGTCGTGCCGAACGCGGCGAAGTCGAGCCCGGCGCAGAACGAGCTCCCCTTGCCCTGCAGCACGACCACCCGGATGTCGCGGTTGCGGCGAATCGCGGCCGCAGCGTCGATCAGGCCCTCGAGCGTCTCGAGCTCCAGGCCGTTCAGCTTGTCCGGCCGGTTGAGCCAGACGTAGGCGACCGGGCCATCGATCTCGGTCAGCACGCGTGGTTCGGTCATGGCAGAAGGTTAGGGCGTGGAGGCCACACGTGATGCGCTGAGGTCAGGACACGCGGTCGAGGATGATCCCGACGGCGTCCGGCACGTCCGTGGACACCACGGGTCCCTCGAAGCCGAACCTCAGGCTCATCTCCTTCGGCCACGCCGGAAGCGCGCGAATCACGGACGTGACGCCCTCGAGCTCGGTCATCGCTCGTCGCAGCGGCGGCGTCGGGGGGTGTCCCCAGGTGATGAGGAAGTCGGGCCGCAGGCGCGTGGCGAGAGCGGCGACCCCTCGGCCGTCGAGCTCTGGTCCGACGGTGTGCGTGTTCACGCCGGCCTGAAGGAGGGCGGCCTCGAGGACCAACAGCGGAATGGCCTCGACCGCCGGCAGGCTTCGGGCGAACAGCACCTGCGTGCGCTCCCCATCCGGGCGCCGTTCGAATGCCACCAGACCTTGCAGCTCGCGCACCAGGAGCTCCGATGCCGCAGATGCCGCATCGGCCGGCACCGCGCCAGCCGCGCTCTCCGTCGTCATCCGCCGCAAAGCCGGCGACAGGACGTCCCGCCAGGCCGAGGTCACCGAGGTCTCCCGCAGGACGCCGGCGAACAACTGGCTCAGCTCGTGTCGGTCGCCGGCGACCACCGCAGCCAGGAAGTCCTCCTCGCCATGCGCAACGCCGCCCGACTCGTAGTTCTCGTCCCTGAGTGCGAGCTCCAGATCTTCGCGATCGAGCGATCGAGCCACCCGGGCCGCGTCCTTGGCCGACACACCGCGCGAGAGCAGCCGGCGCATCAGATCGACCCGGTCGATGTCGCTCTCGGTGTACCGGCGGTGACCACCCTCCGTGCGGAAGCTCGGGCCGACTCCGTAGCGGCGCTCCCAGGTGCGGAGCGTCGACGCCGTGATGCTCAGCCGGGACGAGACCGCGCCGACTCCCCAGGTCACGTCAGACCCGGCATCGAACTCGCTGGAGGACGCGTTGATGTGCGACGGGTTGGAAGCCTCCCCGTGGGAGTCCGGTGGCTTCGCCACTGACCCTGCCTCCCTCCGCCGGCGGGCGGTCATGATGTCAGTATAAAACTTGTTCAGGCTCTTGCCAGCCGGGCGAGTTTTTGGATAAGTTCTGAACAGGTTGTAGTCAGGGGGGGTTGAGTAGACAGCCCCGGAATCACCGGTCGCCTCACGGACCGGAGTGAACGGAGTGTTTCCCAATGGTCAATATCAAGCGACTCCCGATGCCCATCATGGAGTCCTACGACTGGCAGTACGAGGGAGCCTGTCGCCAGGTCGATCCTGACGACTTCTTCTCACCTGAGGCCGAGCGCGGCATGCGCCGACAACGCCGTGAGGAAGCCGCCAAGGCCTTGTGCGCCCGCTGCCCCGTCATCGAGCAGTGCCGCGAGCACGCGCTCGCGGTCCAGGAGCCTTACGGAGTCTGGGGAGGCCTGAGCGAGTCCGAGCGACAGCAGCTCCTGCACCCCCGGCACGCCGCCTGACACCAGCCGATCAGTGCGGGCTCCAGGCGTCCTCGTCGACGGTGCGGGCCACCACGTCGTCCGGTAAAGAGCCAGAGGCCAGCGCCGCGATCGTCACTGTCTCGAAGACCGAGCGGAGGCTGTGTCGCGCAGCCACCCACACGGTCTGCAGCACCTTGGCCGACTCGTTGTAGCTGACGCTCTCGGGGCGGACGCCGTAGACGCTGAGCAGGGGCCCGTCGACGGCACGGATGACGTCGGCCACGCTCACGTCGGCCGGATCGGTGGCCATGCGCCACCCGCCCGACTGGCCACGCTGGCTCGTCACGATTTCGGCACGGCGCAGGTCCGCGAGGATCGACTGGAGGAATCCGTGCGGGATGTCCTGGCTGGCACCCACCTGCTCGGCGGAGACGACGTCATCGCGCCGGGTGATCTCGATCAAGGCCCGGAGGGCGTAGTCAGACTTCGTCGAGACGCGCATGGCCCTGAGTATCCCAGAGGACGCGCAGGTCCCCGCCGGTCACACCGACGTGGCCACCGGCTCGTCGGCGCGACGGGCCGCCCGCTCGGCCTGCACGGCCGCGACGATGAGCGAGATCCAGGCCACCACAAGCAGGCCGATGATCGACCACACGGTCGGTGAGTCCTTCGCGATGCCGATCAGCGAGCTTTCCAGCACCGTCTTGGCGTTGGTGATGATGATGAGTCCGCCAGCCGCGGTGCCCAGGACGCGCGCCGGCATGTGCCGGACCAGGTAAGCAGCGACGGGTGCGGCCAGGACGCCGCCGGCGAGCAGGGCGCCGACCCAGGCGAAGTTGACGCCGGCCGAGCCCAGGGCGAGCAGGAATCCGACCGACGCACCGACGGCCACCACGAACTCGGCAGTGTCGATCGAACCGACCACCTTGCGCGGCTCGAGGCGTCCCCAGGCGAGGAGGCTCGACGTGCCGACCGGGCCCCAGCCACCGCCACCGATGGCATCCATCGTGCCTGCGACGGCAGCGACCGGGACGAGGAACCGTGCCTTGACGCGGCCACGGAACGTCGGCCGGCGACCGCCGAGTCGGAGGAAGCGGTACACCACGTAGACGCCCAGGGAGAGCAGCAGCAGCGACACCCAGGGCTTGGCCTCGTCGCCGGGCAGGCTCGACAGCCACGTGGCGCCGAGGAAGGCGAAGATTCCGCCGGGCACCGCCATGATGCCGACGACCCTCCAGTCGACGTTGCCGAAGCGCCAGTGCGCGGCGCCCGAGACCAGCGTGGTGCCGACCTCGGACAGGTGCACTGCTGCGGACGCCGCGGCCGGCGCGATACCG
Organism: uncultured Actinomycetota bacterium; assembly: GCA_963839625.1. Lineage (GTDB taxonomy): Bacteria > Actinomycetota > Actinomycetes > Propionibacteriales > Nocardioidaceae > Aeromicrobium. Next base: position 111,994 of record CAWIWE010000043.1, read on the forward strand.
GTCGCGAGGAGCAGTGAGGAGGAAGTGACGCCGTAAGCCATACCCAAGGAGCCGTCGATCATCTGGGCGAACAGGCCCACGACTCCGAGAACGATGAGGTTGCGCATGGAGAGACCGCCTTCATGACGAGTAAGTCGGGTGAATAACTAGACTTTACCAAAAGGCATGCCGCACGGCAAAGCCCCCCGACCCGGCGGGGTCGAGGGGCTCGGACGATTGTCGTGTGCGCGAGGGGGGATTCGAACCCCCACGCCCTTGCGGACACTGGCACCTGAAGCCAGCGCGTCTACCGTTCCGCCACCCGCGCACGGTCCTCGCTGGGACCGGTGGACGAGTCTAACAGGGCTGATCGGCCCCGGATTCCGCCCGCCAGGCGTGCACGGGCAGGCCCAACCTCAGGTCGCCAGATACGATCGCATGGACGCCTGCAAGCACTGTGCTGATCGATTGGGGAGGTGGACCGATGGCTGGGGTGATCCAGCGATTCGAGCAACGCCTCGAAGGCGCGGTGACCGGTGCCTTCGCCCGGGCGTTCCGCAGCGCCGTCCAGCCCGTCGAAATCGCGGCGGCCCTGCAGCGTGAGGTCGACAACTCCGCGCACATCCTGTCCCGCGAGCGGATGCTCGTCCCCAACGACTTCACCATCGAGCTGTCGCCGTCCGACCACGAGCGCCTCACCCAGTTCAGCGACACCCTCTCCAAGGAGCTCTCCCGACTCGTCGAGGAGCACGTCAAGGAGCAGCGGTACACCCTCGCCGGCCCGCTCAGCATCGGGTTCGCCCAGAGCGCCGACCTCAGCACCGGGCGGTTCCGGGTGCGGAGCCGCACCAACGCGTCGGTCACGCCGGTGTCGGGTCAGCGGATGACCGAGACGGCGATCCGGTCGTCCGAGGTCGTCATCGAGGTCAACGGCATGCGGCACCCACTCGTCCCGCCAGGTCTGGTCATCGGCCGTGGCAACGACGCCGAGCTGCGCATCGACGACCCCGGCATCTCGCGTCGGCACGCAGAGATCTCGCTCAAGGACTCCGAGGGTGGCACGATCGTCACCGTCGCCGATCTCGGGTCCACCAACGGCGTCATCCTCGACGGCCAGCCGGTCGACTCGTCTCAGGTGAGGGACGGCTCGGAGATCCGTCTCGGCAACACTGTCATCATCGTCCGCATCACTCCCAAGGCGACATCCCACCAGCAGAGCGAGAATCCCTGACATGTCCGAGCTCACGCTCACCTTGATCAAGCTCGGCTTCCTGGCCGTGCTGTGGCTCTTCGTGCTCTCCGCCGTGTCGGTCATCCGGTCCGACGTCTTCGGCACCAAGGCGCCGGCGGCCGCACCGCGCCCGAAGGCGAAGCCCAAGAACAAGGAAAAGGCCCCTTCGCCATCCAAGTCGCGCAAGCCATCACGCGGCGTGCCCACCAAGCTCCAGGTCGTCTCCGGCCCCAACGCCGGTCAGAGTGTCCCGCTCAGCGACCAGCCGATCCTGCTCGGCCGCGGCACCGACGCGAGCATCCGGCTCGACGACGACTACGTATCCACCCGGCACGCCCGCTTCGCCACCAACGGGGAGCAGTGGTTCGTCGAGGACGTCGGCAGCACGAACGGCACGTATCTCGGCAGCCAGCGCATCACCAGCCCCGTGCCGGTCGGCCTCGGAATCCAGGTCCGGCTCGGCAAGACCATCGTCGAGCTGCGGAAGTAATCGATGACCTCCCTGACACTCCGCTACGTCGCGCTGACCGACACCGGTCTGCGCCGGACCAGCAACCAGGACTCCGGTTACGCCAGCAGCCGGCTCATCGCCATCGCCGACGGCATGGGCGGCGCGGCCGCCGGTGATCTCGCTTCTGCGGAGACGATGAACATCATCCGGCAGCTGGACCGCGAGCTCGACGACGTCGACCCGCTCACCGCCCTCGGCGAAGCGGTGCGTACCGCGAACCACCACCTCGGCGACCTCGTGGCGAACGACCCCGCCGTCGAGGGCATGGGCACGACCCTCGAGGCGATGCTGTGGGACGGTCAGCGCTTCGCGACGGCCCACATCGGCGACTCGCGCGCGTACCGGCTGCGCGACAACGTCCTCACCCAGATCAGCAGCGATCACACCTTCGTGCAGAGCCTCGTCGACGAGGGCAAGCTCACTCCCGCCGAGGCCCGCGGACATCCGCACCGCTCATTGCTGTTGCGAGTGCTGCTCGGCCGCGACGACAACGAGCCCGACCTCGACCACGTCGATGGTCAGCTGGGCGACCGCTACCTGTTGTGCAGCGACGGGCTCACCGACATGGTCGAGGACGAGCAGATCGCCCGAGCACTCGGCGCCGAGACGATCGACATGGCGGCCACCGAGCTGGTGCGACTCGCGCTCGAGGGTGGCGGCTACGACAACGTCACGGTCGTCATCGGCGAGCTCGTCGACGCGAGCGAGGAGCCCGACTCGCACATGTCGTCGGCCAACGGCCGCCCGCAGCTCGTGGGCGCCGCTGCCGGCAGCCCCCGAGCCCGCACCGGACATGCTGCCGGTCATGCGGACGGTGACAACGACGAACCCGTGGCCGTCGACCCGGAGGAGCTGCGCTACGCACCGCGACCGCCCACCCGGTGGCGCTGGATCATGCGGGTCACCGCGGTCGTCGCGGTGTTGGCGATCCTCGCCGTAGGCGCGATCGTCGGCTACCGGTGGACGCAGGACCAGTTCTTCGTCGCTGCCCACGAGGGCACCGTCACCATCTACCGCGGCGTCATGGCCGACATTCCGGGCGTCACCCTGCAGCACGTCGAGAAGTCCACGGACATCGCGATGGACTCGCTGCCGGAGTTCCGCCGCCAGCAGGTCGACGCCGGCATCGAGGCGGCGAGCCGGGCCGACGCCGACCGCATCGTCGCCGAGCTCGAGGAGTCCGTGCCCGCGGAGCCCAGCCCATCGCCCTCCCCCTCTGAGCAGGGAGAGGACGAGGACAAGAAGGCCGCCGGATGAGCAGCCAGCCGACCTGGGTGCCGCGCAAGCGACGCGGCGCCGAGTTCTTCCTCACCATCCTCGCGGTGCTCATCGGCATCGCGGCGTACTGCGCCGTCGGACTCGGCACGAAGGGCACCATCCCGGCCGGCGTGGCCAAGCTGGCCGCCGCGCTTGTCGTCTTCGCCGTCATCGCCCATCTCATCGTGCGCCGCGTCGCCCCGTATGCCGATCCGGTGCTGCTGCCGCTGGTGATCTGCCTCAATGGCCTCGGCCTGGCGATGATCTACCGGCTCGACCTCGGCCGCATCCAGCTGGACGCGAACCGGGCGCAGTTCGCCAACTCCCAGCTGATCTGGACCGTCATCGGCATCGCCGCGTTCGCCGGCGTCCTGTTCTCCGTGCGCGACCACCGGCGGCTGCAGACGCTCACCTACACCTTCGGGTTCGCCGCCATCGCGCTGCTGATCCTGCCGCTGCTTCCGGTCATCGGCCGCACCATCAACGGTGCTCGCATCTGGATCAACCTCGGCCCGTTCAGCTTCCAGCCCGGCGAGGCCGCCAAGATCTGCCTGGCGATCTTCTTCGCCGGCTACCTGGTGGTCAAGCGCGACGCCCTCGCCCTGGCCGGTCGGCGCATCGCCGGCATCGACCTCCCCCGTGGCCGTGACCTCGGTCCCATCCTCGCGGGCTGGGTGGTCAGCATCGGCATCCTGGTGTTCCAGCGCGACCTCGGTTCGTCGCTGCTGTTCTTCGGCCTGTTCGTGGTGATGCTCTACGTCGCAACCGAACGTCCCGGCTGGCTGCTGGTGGGCGGCGTGCTGTTCGCCGGCGGCGCCTGGTTCGGGTACGTCGCGTTCGCGCACGTGCAGGTGCGCTTCAACGCCTGGCTCGACCCGTTCTCCGACCCCGACCGCAACGGCCAGATCATCAACGGCCTGTTCGGCCTCGCCCACGGCGGCATCCTCGGCCGCGGCTGGGGCCTGGGTAGTCCGCAGCTGACCCCGTACTCCTTCTCCGACTTCATCGCGGCGTCCATGGGCGAGGAACTCGGGCTCACCGGCCTGATGGCGATCCTGCTCATCTACGGGCTCATCGTCGAACGCGGCCTCCGCATCGCCCTCACCTGCCGTGACGCTTTCGGCAAGCTGCTCGCCGCCGGCCTGGCGTTCTCGTTCGCCCTTCAGGTGTTCGTCGTCGTGGGCGGCGTCACCCGGCTCATCCCGCTCACCGGACTCACGACGCCGTTCATGGCGCAAGGCGGGTCGTCGGTGGTCATGAACTGGGCGATCATCGCCCTGCTGCTGCGCATCAGCGACCAGACGCGCCGACCCGCGCCGGAGGTCGCCACCTTCGACCGCGACGAGGAGACCCAGGTGGTGAAGCTGACGTGAACCGGCCGATCCGCTACCTCGCCATCGCCTGCATGGTGATGTTCGTGGCCCTGCTCGCGAACATCAACTACGTCCAGTTCGTGGAGGCCGACAGCCTCAACGCCAAGAATGGCAACAAGCGCGTCATCAACGAGGAGTTCTCCCGCGACCGCGGCGCCATCCTCGTCGGCGATGACCCGGTCGCCGAGAGCGTCGAGAGCGACGACGAGTTCAAGTACCAGCGCCGCTACACCGACGGGAAGCTGTACGCGCCGGTCACCGGGTACTTCTCCTACGTGTTCGGACGCGGCGGGCTGGAGAACTCCCAGAACCGCGTGCTGTCGGGCAGCGACAACCGGCTGTTCGTCAACCGCGTGGTCGACCTCTTGTCCAACAAGCAGCCCAAGGGCGGCAGCGTCGAGACGACACTTGACCCGTTGGCCCAGAAGGTGGCCGCCAGCGGTCTCGAGGCCCTCGGCGAGGACACCAAGGGTGCGGTCGTGGCCCTCGACCCCAGCACCGGAGCCATCCTGGCCATGGTCACGCAGCCGTCGTACAACCCCAACGTTCTCGCGCGACATGACTTCTCCGCCGTCGACGACGACTGGCAGCGGCTGACCACCGACAAGGACCAGCCGATGCTCAACCGCGGCACGCAGCAGATCCTGCCGCCCGGATCCACGTTCAAGCTCGTCACCGCCGCGGCGGCCCTGGAGAACCTCGACCTCAAACCCAGCGACCGGGTGAAGGCCGGGTCGTCGCTGTCGTTCCCGGGCGGCATCACGTACAAGCTCACGAATCTCGACAACGGCAACTGCGGGGGCGAGCGCATCACCTTCGAGCGGGCTCTCAACATCTCGTGCAACGTCAGCTTCGGCTGGCTGGCGGGCAAGGTCGGTCAGGACGACCTGGCGGCCCAGGCCAGCAAGTTCGGCTTCGGGTCCGACACATTGGCGGGGCTCGCGTCCAACCCGAGCAGATACACCACTGAGGAGGGCGCGGACCTCGAGGCACCGCAGCTCGCGCAGTCCGGCATCGGCCAGTTCGAGGTGGCCACGACGCCACTGCAGATGGCGATGGTCGCCGGCGGCATCGGCAACGGCGGCGACGTGATGCGCCCCTACATCGTCAAGACCCTGCGCGCACCCAACCTGCGCGTCCTCGACGAGACCGAGCCCGAACGGCTGAGCCAGGCCATGAGCTCGGCCAACGCCGCTCAGCTCACGTCGATGATGGTGAGCACCGTCAAGAGTGGTACCGCGACATCGGCCCGGATCTCCGGCGTCGATGTCGGGGGCAAGACCGGGACGGCGCAGTCCACCGCGGACCGCCCGCCCTACGCCTGGTTCGTCTCGATGGCACCGGCCGACGACCCCAAGGTCGCCGTCGCCGTGGTCGTCGAGTCGAGCAGTACCGCCCGCAGCGAGATCGCCGGCGGTCGCCTGTCGGGGCCGATCGCACGGTCAGTCATGGAAGCGGTGCTGGGCAAGTGACACCTGAACCTCAACCCTTTGGGAGACTGACACCATGACCGATTCCGGTGGCGAAGCCATTCGCCTGGGTGACCGCTACGAGCTCGGCGGCCTACTGGGTCGCGGAGGCATGGCCGACGTCCGCATCGGCCAGGACCTGCGCCTCGGACGCACCGTGGCCATCAAGCAGCTGCGGCCCGATCTCTCCGCCGACGACACGTTCCAGGCCAGGTTCCGCCGCGAGGCACAGTCGTCGGCGGCCCTCAACCACCCCTCAATCGTCGCGGTCTACGACACCGGCGACGCCCTGGACGTCCACGGCAACCACATCCCCTACATCGTCATGGAGTACGTCGAGGGCCACACGCTGCGCGAGATCCTGAATGACGACCGCAAGATCCTGCCCGAGCGCGCGCTGTCCATCACCGCCGACGTCCTCAGCGCGCTCGACTACAGCCATCGCAGCGGCATCATCCACCGCGACATCAAGCCCGCCAACGTCATGCTGACGCCGTCGGGTCAGGTCAAGGTGATGGACTTCGGCATCGCCCGCGCCATCGCCGACTCCTCCTCGGCGATGACCGCCACCGCCGCCGTCATCGGCACGGCCCAGTACCTCTCGCCGGAGCAGGCACGCGGCGAGACCGTCGACGCCCGCTCCGACATCTACTCGACCGGCTGCCTGCTCTACGAGCTGCTCACCGGTCGCCCGCCGTTCGTGGGCGAGAGCCCCGTCTCGGTGGCCTACCAGCACGTGCGCGAGGAAGCCCGGCCGCCGTCCCAGCTGAATCCGGACGTCAGCAGCACGGTCGACAACATCGTCGCCAAGGCACTCGCCAAGCGCACCGACGACCGCTACCAGAGCGCGGCCGACATGCGGCAGGACCTCGAGCGCGCCATCGCCGGCCAGCAGGTCGATGCTCCGGCCGCCACCCAGCTCGGCGGCACCGCCGTCGGCATGGGAGCGCTCGCCGGACTCGGCGGTGGGCTCGGCGACACCCAGACGGGCGGCACCCAGGTCGGGGGCACGCGCGTCGCCGAGCACCGTCAGGGCGACGACGAAGACGAGCCTGAGGACGACCGCCGCAAGTGGTGGGCCTACGCCATCCTCGGCGTCCTCCTGCTCGGCGCTCTCGCCTTCGGCATCTACAAGCTGACGCAGCCCAACGACGCCCCCCAGGTTCAGGTGGCCGACGTCGTGGGCGAGGACTTCGAGGTGGCCAAGCGCGCCCTCGAGAATGACGGCTTCACCGTCGGCGATCCGGTCGAGGAGGCCAGCGCCGACGTCGAGGAGGGCGCTGTCATCTCGCAGAACCCGGAGGCCGGCACCGAGGCGGACGAGGGCTCGGAGATCGAGCTCACCGTCTCCAGCGGGCCTGGTGACGTCACCATCCCGCAGCTGACCGGCTTCCAGTACAAGGAGGCCAAGGCGCTGCTCGAGAGCGACAAGTACGGCCTCGAGGTCAAGAGGAACAACCAGGAGAGCAGCGCACCCGAGAACGAGGTCATCAACAGCAACCCGCCGGGGGGCACCGAGGTCGCCAGGGGTTCCACCGTCACGCTGCTGGTCTCGGAGGGACAGGCCACCGTGCCGAACCTCGTGGGCATGGATGTCGACGACGCCAAGGACGCCCTCAAGGACGCCGGGCTGAAGTCCTCGACCAGTGAGGAGCCGTCGGCGCAGCCCGAGGGCATCGTGACCGCGCAGTCGGTGCCGCAAGGTCAGCAGCGACCGCAAGGCTCCACGATCGAGCTCACCGTCTCCTCCGGTCCGGACGACGGCGACGGTGGTCTCGTCGACGGCAACTCCGACGAGGACGGTACCGACGGCGGGTAGTCGGCTCAGGCTGCGTCGTCGTCGGTGATCGCCCGGGCATGGGTGAGGCTGACGGTGCCGGCGTAGGCGTTCATCTCGATGTCGGCGAGCGTCCTGGTCTCCAGGCCGAGCTGGTACTGCTCGACGTAGTCGCGGTAGGTGACGACCTCCGGCGACTGGTCGAGTGCGAGATTCAGCTGCGCCCGGTTGCCGATCGCCTCGATGACGTAGGGCGGTGAGTACGGCACGCCGTCGAGCACCACGGTGTTGCCGACGCACTTGATGCCGGTGGTGGAGACGAGCCGCTGCCCCTGCAGCGAGACCGCCTCGGCGCCGCCGGCCCACAGGGCGTTCACGAACGCCTGGATGTCCTGCTGGTGCACCACGAGCACGTTCGGGTCGAGGCCGGGGACGTCGACGCTGCGCGGTGCGTCGGTGAGGGTCACTCGGACGCCCGGGCCGCGCGCCGCTCTGAGCCCACTGAGCTCCTGCAGCCGGGCGAGCCGGCCCAGCAACGTGTCGAGCGAGTTGCCGGGCGCGCTCGCGGCGAGGTCGTCGATGTCCTCCTGGAGCTCGCGCGCCTGCTCCCGGCTCCGCTCGACCCGCAGGGCCCGTTCTTGTAACAGCGACGCGACGTCGCCGCCGGCGGGGCGCAAGTCGGACCCGTCGGACGTGACGGCCGCGGCCGCGAACAAGCCACCGGCGAGGAGACACATGGTCAGCGCGGCGACGGGCCACTGTTGGCGCGCGTGCAACCCCACCCTCGCCATGCGACGCACCTCCGATTGCTCCTGACGTCTAGGCTAACTGGAGCCCATCATGCAGAGAGGTCATCGTGGCGAGGAACCAGAAGAAGCCCAAGCAGCAGCAGTCGACTCGGACACCGCTCGGCGGCTGGAAGCATCCTCTTGCCCTGGTGCTGCTCCTGGTGGCCCTCGGCTGGTTCGTGGCCACCATCTTCGCCACCACCGGCAACGACTTTCCCAAGATCGGCGAGGTTCCGGTGTTGTTCGGCATCGGCCGGTGGAACTATGCGATCGCCGCGGCCGTGGGGTTCGCCGCGATGTCGGTGGCGGACCGCACGCGTCCCCCGACCCCGCCCGGTGAGCCGGGCACGGTGATGAACCGCTGGGCCGGGCCGGCCATGGTGACATCGGCCATCATCGGCCTGCTGTGGATCGTGGTGTTCTACGTGGTCGGCGGCACCGACACGACCATTCCGTTCTACTCCGACCTCGGCCAGTGGAACATCGTCATCGGCATGGGCTTCATCCTCGCGGCCTTCGGGTTCGCGATGAAGTGGGAATAGGCAGGCGGCTCGTTCCTCGCCACTCACCACCACTGGTTGTCCCCACCTGTGGACTGGTGTGTGCATAACTACATCGGTGTGATTCAGCCGGTGGCCTGCAGAAACGCAGCCACGGTGCGTTCGACGTCCCGGTCGGACGTTCGCCAGGAGGAGACCGACAGGCGGATCGCGGCGCGGCCGTCCCACTCGGTGCCACTCATCCACGCCTCGCCGCTGTCCTGCACCGCTGCCAGCACGCGAACGGTCGATGCGTCGTCGGCGAAGCGGATCAGCACCTGGTTCAGCACGACCTCGTTCAGCACCTCACATCCCGGAAGTGCGGCCAGCCCGGCGGCCAGTCGTCGGGCCTTCGCGCAAGAACGCTCGACGATGTCGGCCACGCCGGAGCGGCCGAGCTGCCGAAGGGCGGCATAGACCGGAACCGCCCTGGCACGGCGCGAGTGTTCAGGCGTCCAGTCGATGGGTTCTCGCGTCTCCTTGGTGTCGCGGATGTAGTACGTCGCGTGGACCGTCATCGCCGCCAGGTGCGCTTCCGGATGCGCACAGAACGCGATCCCGCAGTCGTACGGGACGTTGAGCAGCTTGTGGGCATCGGTCGCCCACGAGTCGGCCCGCTCGTGACCGGCGACGAGGTGGCGCAGGGATGGGGCCGCGGCAGCCCACAGGCCGAAGGCTCCGTCGACGTGCAGCCAGGCCCCGGTCCCTTCGACCGCGTCGGCCACCGCGGTCAGGTCGTCGCAGACGCCGGTGTTCACCTCTCCGGCCTGGGCGCAGACGATCGTCGGGCCGTCGGTCTCGGCCAGGGCGACGCGCAGGGCACCGGCGTCGATGGTTCCGTCCGGGTGGGCATCGACCACGCGGATCTGCGCGCGCCCGATCCCGAGGTAGCGAAGCGCCCGGTCTACCGTCGAGTGCCGCATCGAGCCGACGAGAACCGTGATCGGCGGTGACCCGGCGAGCCCGTCCTCCAGGAGGTCCCAGCCGGCCGCGGCCAGGACGTGCTGCCGTGCTGCGGCGAGACAGGTGAGGTGCGCAGTCTGGCATCCCGTGACGAACGCGAACGAGGCATCCTCCGGGATCCCCAGCAGCTCCTTCGTCCATGCTCCGGCGGTGTTCTCGACGACGACCGCGGACGGACCGAGAGCGACCAGCCCGAGGTTCTGGTCCCAGGTCGACACCAGCCAGTCCGCGGCAAGTGCGACTGGCAAGGTCCCACCGACCACGAAACCGAAGTAGCGGCCGCTCTGGCTCGCGACGACGCCGGGATCGACATCCGTCGCGAGCTGTTCGATCACCTGCATCGGATCCGACGGGCCGTCGGGCAGCGGGCCGTCGAGCACCTCGCGGAGCTCGCCGACACTGGCACGCGGGTACACAGGTCGCGAGTCCAGCGAGTCGAGGTGGTCTGCCGCCAGCTCGGCGGTGCGTCGGAGGAGGTCCCGTTCACTCATGGGTCGAGACTATGGCGCGGGGAGCTCCAACGATGCTGGCGGAATCAGCCGAGCTGGGCGGTGCGCGCCACCACGGCGACCACGATGACGACCCAGGTGATGCCGAACGCCGCGAGCTGGAACGCCGAGCGCCGCTCGCGCGGAGCGTAGGCGAGTGCCAGCCCCAGCAGGGCGCCGGTGACGAACCCGCCGAGGTGCCCCTGCCAGCTGATGTTGCCCTGCAGGCTGATGAAGGCGTTGATGGCCAGCAGCACGAGCAGCCCGCGGACGTCCTGGCGCGTTCGGATGAGCAGCACCAGGGCGAGGCCGAACAGGCCGAAGACCGCACCGGACGCGCCGATCGTCGCGACCTCCGGCTCGGTGAGCCAGTAGACGAAGACCGACGACGCCACCGCCATCGTCACGTAGGCAGCGACGAACCGCGTCGTGCCGAGGGAACGTTCGACGTACGGGCCGAACAGGTAGAGCGCGTACATGTTGAACGCGATGTGCAGGAAGCCGGCGTGCAGGAACGCCGCGGTGAAGAGGCGCCAGTAGTCGCCGTTGGCCACCGCGAAGCCCTGCATGGCCCCGAGCTGGAAGACCGAGTTGACGTCTCCCTCCGTGGCCAGCTGCAGGAGGAAGACGACGACGTTGATGCCGAGCAGCCCCATCGAGACGGCACCGGCTCGCATCGTGATCGCCCCGCCGGTGATCGTCCGGGGAGCGCGCACCGACTTGCGACCCTCGGCGATGCACTGCGGGCACTGGAACCCGACCGCGGCGTCGCGCATGCAGTCGGGGCAGATCAGCCGCTCGCACCGTTGGCAGCTGATGTACGCCTCGCGATCGGCGTGCCGGTAGCAGCGCTGCTCGACCGCCGAGGACTCGGTCATGTCAGGACCGTTCGATCGTGACCTTGGTGATGACCACCGGCTCGATCGGACGATCGAACCCGTCGGTCTTGACCGATCCGATGGCGTCGATCACGGCCTGGCTGTCGGCATCGGTGACCTCGCCGAAGATCGTGTGCTTGCGGTTGAGCCAGTCGGTCGGGCCCAGCGTGAGGAAGAACTGCGAGCCGTTGGTGCCGGGGCCGGCGTTGGCCATGGCCAGCAGGTAAGGCCGGTCGAACTGCAGATCGGGGTGGAACTCGTCGTCGAACGTGTAGCCGGGACCACCGGTGCCGGTGCCCAACGGGTCGCCGCCCTGGAGCATGAAGTTCGAGATGACCCGATGGAACGTCAGGCCGTCGTAGAACGGCTGCCCGGAGACTTGTCCGGTCGCGGGGTCCAGCCATTCCTTCGTGCCCTCGGCGAGTCCGACGAAGTTGTCGACGGTCTTCGGCGCGTGGTCGGGGAACAGCTGGATGACGATGTCACCCAACGTGGTGGTGAGGGTGGCGGTCAGGGGCGCTGCCACAGCGGCGTTTCCTTCCGGTTGGGGGTTCTCCTCATCTTTCCATGGCCGGACAACCCCGGCTCGGTGGCCGTGCGGACCGTCCGCGGCCGTCCGGCCGCTACCGTGTGCGCATGTCCACCTCATCCGGGCATCCGTTCCGGCGGCTGCTTCTCCTGGCCCTCGCGATCGGTGCGATCGTGGTCGTCCGCAACGCCACGGCTGACCGCGGTGGCAGCTACGAGCCACCCACCTCCGCACCGTGAGCGTGACGCTCGCCCGCGACGACCACGGCGTCGCAGTGCTGACGTTCGCCGACCCTCCGGTCAACCTGTACTCACTGGAGATGCACGACGCGTTCGACACCGTCCTCGACGATGTCGAAGCCGATCCTCCGCGGGCCTTGCTGGTTCGGGCCGAGGGCAAGATCGTCTCCGGCGGTGTCGACGTCTCGCAGTTCCATGCGCGGACGTCGAAGGCCGACACCAAGGCCCTGTACGACCGGATGCTCGAGCTGCCCGAGCGGATCGCCGCGACTCGACGTGCCGACCTTCTTCGCCGCGCACGCCCTCACCCTCACGTGGGCCTTCGAGGTGGCGCTCGCCTGCGACATCATCGTCGCCGCGGAGAAGGCGAAGTTCGGGCTCGTCGAGCGCGTCATCGGCCTGACGCCGACGATGGGCGGAACCCAGCGCCTCGCCAGTCGTGCGGGCGTTGCCCGGGCGAAGGAGCTCGTGTTCACCGGTGAGCTCTACGACGCCACGACGCTCGAGCGGTGGAACGTCGTCAACCGGGTGCTCCCCGACGACGGCTTCGACGACGCCGTCACCGAGATCGTGCACCAGGTGGCGGTGGGACCGACCGTCGCGTTCGGTGCCGCCAAGCAGATCCTGCGCCATCTGGAGTCCGGTGGACTGAGGGAGGCCATCGAGCACACGACCACCATCGCGTCGGAGCTCTTCGACACCGACGACCTGCAGAGTGGCATGGCGTCGTTTCTCGCCGACGGCCCCGGCAAGGCGACGTTCGAAGGACGCTAGGCCGCCTCGGGATGGGCGGCGCGGACCGCATGGGTCGTGCGGCGCTCGGCCCAGAACGTGACCAGCGGGATCGTGGCCAGCAGCATCGTGCTGACGGTGAACCACGGCTGCCACCGCTCCTTGGAGTGCAGCATCGCGATGAGCACGAGCAGCAGCATGAACAGCAACCCATGCACCTGGTCGATCGTGAAGATGAGGCTTTCGTTGCGGTTCCACCACGAGAAGTCGTCGGTCACACGCTGGGCCACGGCGGCGGTGATCACGAAGAGCAGGTTGAGGCCGACGACCGTGGCCACGACCTGGTAGGCACGCAGGGTTCCACTCACGCTGTGAACCTATCGGGGTCACCCATTCGGTCCTTGGTCGCCGCGATGCTCTCGGTGGCCATGCGCCACCACATGAACAGGGCGAAGGCCCCGAAGACCCACCACTGCAGGGCGTAGGCGAGGTTCCGGAGACCGACCGTCCACGAGACCTCCGGCTCCGGCGGGTCCACCAGCGGGAGCCCGGTGTCGGTGAGGGCGATCCCGTAGCCGCCGTACAACCGCTGGGGCAGGTCGTTGAGCAGCGCCGGTACCGAGATCGCATTCGTGGTCCGTACTCCGTCACGTTCTGGGCCGAGGGCGCGTCCACCCGACTCGCTCGGCTCGAGCACCACGTCGAGATCAGTCGCGTCGCTCGCCGGCGCGCGCGTGCCCTCGCCCCGAACGACCAGGAGCGCATGGTCGCCGATCACGAAGGGCGTGACCAGCCACCTCGACCCGTCGTCTCGCGTCACCCGGAGATCGTCGTCGGCGAACCGGCCTTCGAGGCTGACGCGCTTGTCCTTCAGGTCCGACGTGAACGCCTCGCCCGGTTGCCAGACGTCCGCAAGTGGTTCCACCTGCTGGCGAGCCCCGTCCTGGGCATCACCTTGGCGGCCTTCGTAGATGCCGAGCTGCCACAACCCCATGACGACGCAGAAACCAACCGCCGCGACCGCGAGGACGTGCAGACCGATCAAGCCGGGCCGCAGCCACAGCTTCACCCGGCGAACGGCGGCACGTCCGGGTAGAGCGGGAAGCGCTCGGCCAGGACACCGGTCCGTTTGCGCAGGCTCTCGATGTCGACGTCGCCCGGCTTGAGCGCCTCGGCGATGACGTCGGCGACCTCTCGGAACTCGTCGTCGCCGAAGCCGCGCGTGGCCAGCGCCGGGGTTCCGATCCGCAGCCCGGAGGTGACCATCGGCGGACGCGGGTCGTTGGGAACGGCGTTGCGGTTGACCGTGATGCCGACCTCGTCGAGGCGGTCTTCGGCCTGCTTGCCGTCGAGCTCGCTCTCCCGCAGGTCGACGAGCACGAGGTGGACATCAGTGCCGCCGCTGACCACCTGGATGCCGGCCGCGCGGGCGTCGTCGGCGAGCAGCCGCTCGGCCAGGATGCGTGCGCCGTCGAGCGTGCGCTGCTGCCGCTCCTTGAACTCCGGCTCGAGGGCCATCTTGAACGCGACGGCCTTGGCGGCGATGACGTGCTCGAGCGGGCCGCCCTGCTGGCCCGGGAAGACGGCCGACCGCATCTTCTTGGCGACCTCTTCATCGTTCGTGAGGATGGCGCCGCCGCGCGGGCCGCCCAGGGTCTTGTGCGTGGTGGTGGTGACGATGTGGGCGTGCGGCAACGGGCTGGGGTGCAGGCCCGCGGCCACCAGGCCGGCGAAGTGCGCCATGTCGACGAACAGGGAAGCGCCCACGTCGTCCGCGATCTCGCGGAACCGGGCGAAGTCCAGCTGGCGCGGGTACGCCGACCACCCCGCGAGGATGATGCGCGGCTGGTGCTCCCGGGCAAGGCCGGCGAGCTCGTCCATGTCGACGTAGCCCTGGTCGTCGACCTTGTAGGGAACGACGTTGTAGAGACGCCCGGAGAAGTTGAGCTTCATGCCGTGCGTGAGGTGGCCGCCGTTCGCGAGGTCGAGACCGAGCACGGTGTCGCCGGCCGAGGCGAGTGCGTGGTACGCCGCCGCGTTCGCGGTTGCGCCGGAGTGCGGCTGGACGTTGGCGTAGCCAGCGTTGAACAGCTCCTTGAGCCGGTCGATGGCGATCTGCTCGACCTCGTCGACGACCTCGCAGCCGCCGTAGTAGCGCTTGCCGGGGTATCCCTCGGCGTACTTGTTGGTGAGGACACTGCCCATGGCCTCGAGCGACGCGACCGGTGCGAAGTTCTCCGACGCGATCATCTCGAGCGTCGTCTGCTGGCGCTTCAGCTCGGCGTCGAGCAGACGCGCGATCTCGGGGTCGAAGGCGGCGAGGTGCTGGTTGTGGTCCATGGCCTCAGCGTATCCGGGAAGCCCGAGATGCCGAGTCCTCGGATCACGCACAAGATGAGACGACGGTCGCCGGACCGTTCGAGACGACGAGGGGATATCACCATGGACTTCGAGACCAGCTTCGAGAACGCTGTCGATGACATCGTCGCCTTTCTGCCCAATCTCGTCGGATTCCTCGTCCTGCTGATCGTCGGGTTCGTCGTCGCCAAAGTCGTGAGCAACCTTGTCGGGAAGCTGCTGACCCGGATGGGTGTCGACCGGCGGATGCACGAGTCCGACGCCCATCGGTACGTCGAGCGGATCTTGCCGGGCGCCAGGGTGGCCAAGCCGGTGGCGCTGCTCGTCTTCTGGGTGACCTTCGCGTTCTTCGTCGTCGCCGCGATCAGCGCGCTCGACGTTCGCGCAGTGACGGCCTTCATGAACGAGCTGCTCGCCTACCTCCCGAACATCCTTGTCGCCCTGGTCATCCTCGTGGTGGCTGCCATGATCGCGGGAACGCTTGGCCCGGCGACGACGCGCAGCATGGGCGACACATCGGCGGGGCGAGTCACCGGCACCGCCGTCTCGGGGCTGGTCATGGTGATCGCGATGTTCATGATTCTCGAGCAGCTCCAGATCGCCGAGGAGATCGTCCGCATCGCCTTCGCAGCCGTCATGTTCGCGCTCGCGCTCGGGTTGGCGCTCGCCTTCGGACTCGGAGGCCGCGACTCGGCACAACGCCTGCTCGACGAGGCGTACGTCAAAGGCCAGGAGGAGCGGCAGCACATTCGCGACGTGCATGATGCCCGTGCGCGAGCTGATGCGATGGTCGAGGAGACACGCGGCGACGGTCGGGGCCGCCGCGACACCGAGACCATGCCCGTCGTCGATGAGCCCTTGACGGTAGAAACGAAGCGCAAGCGCCGCTGACCAGCCGACCGGACCGCCGCTCCAGCTTCGTCATCGAATCGCAATCTTGCGGCCCCAAATCGCGGCGTCTCGTTGGTATAGCGTGCGAAGGGTTGCGTCCGGCCTGCGGGCGCTGCATTGATGAGCGAGCCCTTCAAGCGAGCTCGCCGTTGGGGAGGAAACACCATGAAGAACTTCCGACGAGGCACGTCTGTCCTCGCCGCCACGGCCGTCGTCGGCCTCGCGCTCGCCGGCTGTGGAGCCGGCAACGACGGAGGAGGGGGATCAGAAGCCCTCATCGTCGGCACCACCGACAAGGTCGTCTCCATCGATCCAGCCGGCTCGTACGACAACGGCTCGCTCAATGTGCAGACGCAGGTGTACCAGTACCTGCTGAACTTCGCCGAGGGCAGCACCGAACCGACGCCCGACGCCGCGGAGAGCTGCGACTTCACCCAGCCCGACGAGTACACCTGCACGATGAAGGAGGGCCTGAAGTTCGCGAACGGTCACGAGCTCACGGCATCCGACGTCGCGCACTCCTTCAACCGCATCGTCAAGATCGCTGACCCCAGCGGCCCCTCCACGCTGCTCGGCGGCATGAAGTCGGTCGAGGCCACCGACGACAAGACCGTCGTCTTCAAGCTCAATGGCGAGAACGACCAGACATTCGCACAGATCCTGGTGACGTCGGCCGGTCCGATCGTCGATGAGGAGACCTACCCCGCCGACAAGAAGATCGACGACGAGGCCGCGGTCAAGGCCAACGGGTTCTCCGGTCCGTACACGATCGGCAAGTACGACAAGAACCAGCTGGCGGAGTTCAAGGCCAACCCCGACTACAACGGCACGTACGGCACGGCCACCGAGAAGGCCGTGACCATGAAGTACTACGCCAAGGCCGAGAACCTGAAGCTCGACATCGAGAACGGCGACATCGACGTCGCCTTCCGCTCGCTCACCCCGACCGACATCGAGGACCTCGACAAGGCCGACGGCCTCAAGGTCTACACCGGTGCGGGCGGCGAGCTGCGCTACATCGTGTTCAACCTGAAGACGATGCCGGGCGACAACGAGGAGCAGAAGCTCGCGATCCGCAAGGCCGTTGCTTCGTCCGTCGACCGCGAATCGCTGTCGACCGACGTCTACAAGGAGACGTTCACCCCGGCGTACTCCATGGTGCCGCAGGGCCAGGCCGGAGCCACCGAGCCGTTCAAGGAGCTGTACGGCGCGACGCCCGACAAGGCCAAGGCCGAGAAGTACCTCAGCGATGCCGGCGTCGACACCCCCGTCAACATCAAGCTGCAGTACAACCCCGACCACTACGGCTCGAACTCCGACCAGGAGTACAACGCGGTCAAGCGTCAGCTCGAGGAGTCCGGCCTGTTCACGGTCGACCTGCAGTCGACGGAGTGGACCACTTATCAGGAGGAGTCGAAGGCTGACGCCTACCCGGTGTTCCAGCTCGGCTGGTTCCCGGACTTCCCGGACGCCGACAACTACCTGTCGCCGTTCCTGTCCGAGGGCCCGGGCAACTTCACCAACAACCACTACAACGACCCGAAGGAGAACCTGGAGGACCCGGCCATGACGAAGCTGCTCAACGAGCAGCGGACCGAGCCCGACAAGGCGGCGCGCGAGCAGAAGCTCGGCGACGTGCAGCAGCGTCTCGCGGAGCAGATCCCGTTCCTGCCGCTGCTGGCCGGCTCGCAGGTCGCGGTCGCTCGTGACGGCGTCACGGGTGCCGACAAGACGCTCGACGCGTCGTTCAAGTTCCGGTTCACGTCACTGTCGAAGAAGTGACAGCGACCCGATCCGAGTAGTAGTTCTGGTGGGGCGGACTCAGTGTCAATCTGAGTCCGCCCCCCGCACGTCTTATCCCGAGGTAGTGAATGGCCACCACTGACAGCATCGTCGCGCCGGCCGGGCCGCCGCCGGAAGCCCGAGCGAAACGCTCGGGCGGGCTCAGCCCCCTGACCCGCTACCTGCTGGTGCGGCTCGCCCTCATCATCCCGATGCTGTGGATCCTCGTCACGATGGTGTTCGTCCTGATGCGGGTCATCGGCGACCCGATCTCGGCGGCGCTCGGTGGCCGGCTCGGTCCGGCGGAGATCGCCGAGCGGAAGGCGGCCGCGGGCCTCGACCGGCCGATCCTCACCCAGTACTGGGAGTACATGAGCGGCCTGATCCAGGGCGACTTCGGCCGCACGCTCACCGACAACCGCGCAGTGAGCGAGATCCTGGTGACGAACGGCGCCGCGACCTTCGAGCTCGCGTTCTGGTCGCTGCTCGTGGCATTCGGCGTCGGCGTTCCGCTCGGCCGCATGGCCGCGCGCTACCGCGACCGGTTCCCCGACGTCGTGCTGCGGCTCTTCGCGATCCTCGTCTACGCCGCACCGGTGTTCTTCGTCGGGCTGCTGCTCAAGCTGGCGTTCACGCCGTTCGGCTGGCCGTCGTCGGGCCGTGCCTCGACCGGCGCCGAGCTGGCCATCTCCGACGTCAGCCCGCAGACCCACATCATGATCATCGACGCCATCCTGTACGGCGACACCGGCTACATCATCGACGTGCTCCAGCACGCCGTGCTCCCGGCCATCGCGCTGGGCCTGCTCACCGGCGGCGTCTTCCTGAGGCTCATCCGCGTCAACCTGCTTCAGACCCTGCGGATGGACTACGTCACGGCCGCCCGGGCCCGCGGCGTGAGCGAACGCCGCGTGATGAGCAAGCACGCGTTCCGCAACGCGCTGGTGCCGGTGGTCACCGTGATGGGCCTGCAGATCGCCCTCCTGCTGGGCGGCGCGATCCTCACCGAGACGACGTTCGAGTGGAAGGGGCTCGGCTACCAGCTGGCGGAGTACCTCATCCGGCGCGACTTCCTCGCCGTCCAGGGCATCGTCACGCTGATCGCGCTGATCGTCTGTGCGGCGAGCTTCCTGATCGATGTCATCGTCGCGTTCGTCGACCCGCGAGTGAGGTTCTGATGCTGTCGACGCTGCGTTCCAGCCACGGCCTCCAGCGATTCATGCTGCTGCTCGGCCTCGGTCTCGTCCTCGCATTCCTGCTCATCGCGATCTTCGCGCCATGGCTCGCCCCCTACGACTTCAACGCCGACCGCGCGGGCGGCCAGGTGTTCGGCCGCCAGCAGGCACCGTCCGCCGAGCACTGGTTCGGCACCACG
>CAWIWE010000044.1:0-109253 GCA_963839625.1 uncultured Actinomycetota bacterium
GGAAGGGCCACGACCGGCAGGTCAACTGACGTCCTTCTCCTCCTCGGGCAGGTCGGTCAGCGCGCCGAACGGATGGTGCGGCTCGGGATACCAGTGGGCCGGGTCCTGCTCGCGCCACAGGCCGACCTCTTCCTGGGACATGGTGTTCAACAGGACCGGATGGCCTTCCTCGCCGGCCAGCGGCCACCGGTCCGGATGCACGCCCACGTAGGCCGCCACCGCCTCCGGGGACGAGCCGTCCTCCAGGACGACCTGGGCCGGGTCCAGCGCCACGAGGTCGTACCGAAGCCCGCGCCCCTCGACCCTGTCGAGGAGCTCGACCTCCGCGTCGCTGCACATCGACAGGAAGAAGACGTCCTCGTGCTCGTGGGCCGTCACCAGCGTGGCCACGATCTGGCCGTCTCGGCGAGCACCATGGCTCCACACCGCAGCGAGCCCTGTGGTGTGGCACTCGAGGTTGACGAAGGGGCCGCCCTGACGGACGACCTTGGACGGGCAGCGGTTCGATCCGAAGCTCAGCACCGGTGTGCGGCCAGCGAGCCCGGTCGCCCGGCCTGTCGCAGCCACTCGTCGAGACATACCGAGTCGCCGCCGGAGCGCACGGCCCAGCCGGACGGCGCCTCCGCGTCGACCTCGATGCGGTGCACCATGGTGTCGTCGTCGACCACGTAGGAGTGGTCCGGCCAGTCGCCCGGGTAGGGATGCTCAGGCCAGTCGCTTGCCGGACGGGGCTTGGTCACGTCCGACAGTTCACCATCTACTCCAGCACCAGCAAAAGATCCCCGCCTGCGGCCTGAGAGGTGTCGGCGATCACGAGCCTGGTCACCACGCCGCCCGCGGGGGCGGTGATCGACGCCTCCATCTTCATGGCCTCGATCCTGGCGATCGCCTGGCCGGACTCGACCCGCTCGCCCTCGGCGACGAGAGGACTGACGACCCCGGCGAACGGAACGGCGATATCCATCGCGCCAGCGTAGACGGCGCCACGGAAGAGATCGATTTTCCCGTCTTGCTTGCCCAGAACGGGACTTTGCCCCGATGATGAGGTACCCCCACGGCGCACACACTTCGGAGAACCATGTACTCACGTCCGCATCACTCGCCATTCACGCGTGCCTTCGCCTGGGCAGCCGTGACCGCCGCCGCGCTCTTCGGCACCGCATTCGCGCTGTCCTCTCCAGCCGTGGCCCAGGAGGACGCTCCCCCCGACACCACGACGGAGCCGGGCGACGCGACGACCGACACTCCCACCGACGAGCCGACGGAGCCGGAGCCGACCACTGACCCGGACGAGGCCGATCCGTCGAAGAAGTCACAAGACGACGTCGATGAGTCCGACGATGTCACGGCACAGGTCGAGCCTGACTTCGGCTACAGCAAGTTCCGCGTCGGCGTGCAGCTCGAAGACCCGTCAGAGGCGGACGGCCTGACCACTCTCGGATCGAGGATCAGGATTACCGAGGAGTTCGACGACGGGACGGACTCTGTCACCACGTGCACCACGACCCTGGAGGATCCGGTCGAGCCCACGACGACCTACTGCGAGGATCTCGCTCCCGACTTCGTACCCGACCAGTTCGCAGACTTCTACTTCAGCGAAGGCGAGGGAAGCGAGATCACCGTCAAGCAGACCGGCGTGAACGACGGCTTGGTGATCGTCGACGGGACCAAGCTCGTCGTGCCGAACGGAGAAGGGGAGGAGTTCGGCGACGTGTTGCTGACGGACGCCGTCGACGATGACGACGACGACGACGACGATGACGATGACGGCGATGATGACGGCGACGAGTCCGATGACGAGGAGGAAGGGACCCTCCCCGACGTGGGTGCACCGGACGCCACGTTGCTCGGGTTCGGCGCGATCATGCTGGCCGTCGGATCGAGGCTGATCGCCGGCGGGCGGAGCCGTACACGCCATCGTGGTGATGGCGCCGTCATCTGATCAGGAGCAGCCGCGACCCGCGGAGTTCTGGCGATGCCGCGCGATCGGACCCGGGGGCGCCCCTCTCTGGGTGGCCGCCGTCTGGTCCGGTGAGCACCCGGACGGCGAGCAGATCGACCTGCCCGAGCCGGAGGCGACCGAGGCCGTCGGCGACGACCTCTACTGCCTCGCCCGCTTCGACGCCGAGGGCGAGGTGGTGTCGATCGCCCCCACCGCCCTCGCCGCGCCGAAGGCGCCGCCACTGTGGTTCGCCGATTTGCCCGAGCCGAAGGCACGGCCCTCCCACAGTCTCGTCGCCTTCTCCGGACACGGCGTGGAGCCCGGCAGCCTCGTCGGTCGAGCGGCGCTGAGCGACGTTCCCGTCACCAGCGCCGACCAGATCGGCGCGGTGCGGTGGTACCCGGCGACCGGTGAGCTCGACCAGATCTACGTGCAGCCGTCATGGCGTCGGCGCAGCATCGCCACCGCCATGATGACAGTCGCCGGACTGCTCAATGTCACGCGCGGAGGACCAAGGCTGTGGACGGACGGGCAGCGCACGGCCATGGGCGATCGGCTGCGCAACGCCAGCCCGTTGGCGGACTGGGCTGCGGATCTCACCCACCTCGCTCCGCCCATGACCCCGTTCGACGAGCGCTGACCGTCAGCGGCGGGGCTTGCGCCAGACGGTGATCTGGGCGTCCGTGACGCGCACGGGAAGGTTCTGCACGGTGCCGAGGGCCTGGTGGGCGGCGGCGAGGTCGGCCTGGAGCTCGGCGACTTTCTGCTGCAGGGCTTCGACCTGGTGCTCGAGCTCCATGACGCGCTTGACGCCCTCGAGGCCGAGGCCTTCGGCGGAGAGGCGCGCGACCTGGCGCAGCAGCTCGATGTCGCGCAGTGAGTAGCGGCGTCCGCCGCCACCGGTGCGACCCGCCTCCACGATGCCGAGCCTGTCGTACGAGCGCAGCGTCTGCGGGTGCAGTCCGGACAGCTCGGCCGCCACGCTGATGACGAAGACCTTCGCCTCAGGGCCGGGTGGAGTGAACGGGCCCCCGGGAGATGTCGGCACACTCATGGGTCAGCTCACCGCCTCGGTGGAGATGGACCCCCGTGGATCGGCGTCACCGCGGGCGGCGCGCAGGGCCTCGACGGCGGCACGTGACTCGTCGTCGAGCTCGGCCGGCACCTGGACGTCGATCGTGACCAGGAGGTCGCCGCGACCCCCATCCTTGCCAGCGCTGTTCTTGGTCACACCGCCCTTGCCCCGGGCCCGGAACGTGCGGCCGCTCGGAGTGCCGGCCGGGATCTTGATGCTGACCGGCGGGCCGTCGAGAGTCGGCACGGAGATGGTGGCGCCGAGCGCGGCCTCGTCGAAGGCGACCGGCACCGTGATGGTGAGATGGTCGCCCTTGCGTCCGAACAGTGAGTGCTTCGCCACGTGCACGACGAGGTAGAGGTCGCCGTCGGGCGCGCCGTCGCCCTTGCCGCCCTTGCCCCTGAGCCGGATGCGCTGGCCGTCCTTGACCCCGGCAGGCACCCGCACCTGCAACGTGCGGCTCGACGGCGCTCGGCCCGAGCCACGGCAGGTGGTGCACGGGTCCTCGACGACCATGCCGCGTCCACGGCACTGGTCGCACGGCTCGGTCATCGCGAAGACACCGCCGGCCGTGCCGGTCTGCATGCCGCTGCCCTGGCACTTGGAGCACACCTTCGGGACGGTGCCCGGCTTCGCTCCGGTGCCGTGGCAGGTCGGGCACGCCTCGTCGCTGGTCATGCGCAACGAGAGGGTGGCGCCCTCGACGGCCTGCTGGAAGGTGATGCTGGCCTCGGTCTCGATGTCGTCGCCACGACGACCCTGCGGCTGGCGCCGGGTGCGGCCACGACCACCACCGAAGATGCCGCCGAGCAGGTCGCTGAGGTCGAAGTCGGCGCCGCCCGGGCCGCCCCCATATCCACCAGCACCGCCGCCGAACCCACCGGGCGAGCCCTGGAAGCCACCGCGGAACTGCCCGAACAGGGTGCGCTGCTCGTCGTACTCCTTGCGCTTGTCGGGTGAGGACAGCACGGCGTAGGCCTCGGAGACCTCCTTGAAGCGGTCCTCCGCGGCCTTGTTGCCCGGGTTGGAGTCGGGGTGGTTCTCGCGGGCGAGCTTGCGGTAGGCCTTCTTGATGTCGGCCTGCGACGCGTCCTTGGACACCCCGAGCGTCTTGTAGAAGTCCTTGGTGGCCCAGTCACTGGCAGGCACGGTTGACCTCCCTACTCGGTCTCGGGGTCGGACGCCTCGGCGTCCGGAATCGATTCTTCCGGCTCAGTGCCGGTGGCCGGGTCGACCACGCCGACCTGGGCGTGCCGGATGACGTCGTCGCCGACGCGGTAGCCGGTGCGCACCACGGTCGCGATCGTCGTGGCGTCGACCTGGTCGGACGTGCCGGCGTGGAACAGCGCCTCGTGGAGTCTCGGGTCGAAGGCGTCGCCGGCCTCGCCGAAGACCTCGAGCCCGTGGCTCTTGACGGCCTGCTGCAGCGCGTCAGCCACGGCCTTGAAGCCGCCCTCGAGCTGTCCGTGCTCCTCGGCCCGACCGATGTCGTCGAGCACGGTGAGCAGGGAGCGAAGCACCGACATCTCGCCCATCACGCGGGCGGCGGAGCGGTCGCGATCGACACGTCGCTTGTAGTTGACGTACTCGGCCTGCAGACGCTGGAGGTCGGACGTGCGCTCGGCGAGCTGCTGCTCGACCGTCGGCTCAGCCGGCTCCTCCGGCTCCTCGGACGTCGTCTCGACAGGCTCAACGACCGGATCGCCGGTTGAGCCTGTCGAAACTTCCTCTTCGGGACGTTCCGTCACTTGGTCTCCTCGTCGGACGGCGCATCGTCGTCGACGATCTCGGCGTCGACGACATCGTCATCAGCATCGGAGGTGTCGGAGTCGCCGGCGGGTGCGTCGGCGCCCTGGGCGGCCTGCTCGGCCGCGGCGGCCTCGTACATCGCCTGGCCCATCTTCGAGCTGGACTCCCCGAGCTTGGTGACCGCCGCCTGCACGGCGTCGGCGTCCTCGCCCTTCAGCGCCTCGTTCAGCGCGTCAAGGTCGGCCTGCACCTCGGTCTTGACCTCCTCGCCGACCTTGTCGCCGTTCTCCTGGAGGAACGTGTCGGTCGTGTGCGCGAGGGTCTCGGCCTGGTTGCGGGTCTCGACGGCCTCGCGACGCGTGCGGTCCTCCTCGGCATACTGCTCGGCGTCCTTGACCATCTTGTCGATGTCTTCCTTCGACAGGGCCGAGCCGCCGGTGATGGTCATCGACTGCTCCTTGCCGGTGCCACGGTCCTTGGCCGAGACGTTGACGATGCCGTTGGCGTCGATGTCGAACGTGACCTCGATCTGCGGCACGCCGCGCGGCGCCGGCGGAAGGCCGGTGAGCTCGAACGTGGCCAGCAGCTGGTTGCCGGCGGCCATCTCGCGCTCGCCCTGGTACACCTGGATCGCCACGGACGGCTGGTTGTCGTCGGCCGTCGTGAACACCTCGGAGCGCTTCGTCGGAATCGTGGTGTTGCGCTCGATGAGCTTCGTCATCACGCCACCCTTGGTCTCGATGCCGAGGCTCAGCGGGGTGACGTCGAGCAGGAGCACGTCCTTGACCTCGCCCTTGAGGACGCCGGCCTGGAGGGCAGCGCCCACGGCGACGACCTCGTCGGGGTTGACGCCCTTGTTGGGCTCCTTGCCGCCGGTGAGCGACTTGACGAGCTCGACGACCGCCGGCATGCGGGTGGAGCCGCCGACGAGGACCACGTGGTCGATCGCCGAGAGCTCGATGCCGGCGTCCTTGATGACGTGCTGGAACGGCGCCTTGGTGCGCTCGAGCAGGTCGGCGGTGATCTTTTCGAACTCCGCGCGGCTCAGCTTCTCGTCGAGGAACACGGGGTTCTTCTCCGCGTCGACCGTGATGTACGGCAGGTTGATCGACGTCGAGGAGCTCGACGACAACTCGATCTTGGCGCGCTCGGCCGCCTCACGGACGCGTGGCATGGCCATCTTGTCCTTCGTGAGGTCGAGACCGGTGCTGCTCTTGAACTTGGTGACGATCCAGTCGACGACCTTGTCGTCCCAGTCGTCGCCGCCGAGGTGGTTGTCGCCGCTGGTGGCCTTCACCTCGATGACGCCGTCGCCGATCTCGAGCAGGGACACGTCGAACGTGCCGCCGCCGAGGTCGAAGACGAGGATCGTCTGGTCGTCGCCCTTGTCGAGGCCGTACGCGAGGGCGGCCGCGGTGGGCTCGTTGATGATGCGGCTGACGTTGAGGCCCGCGATCTCGCCGGCCTCCTTCGTGGCCTGGCGCTGGTGGTCATTGAAGTACGCCGGCACGGTGATGACCGCGTCGGTGACCGGCTCGCCCAGGTAGGCCTCGGCGTCACGCTTGAGCTTCTGCAGGACGAACGCGGAGATCTGCTGCGCGTTGAACGTCTTGCCGTCGATCTCGACGCTCCAGTCGGTGCCCATGTTGCGCTTGACGGAGCGGACGGTGCGATCGACGTTGGTGACGCCCTGACGCTTGGCGACCTCGCCGGCAAGGACTTCGCCGTCCTTGGCGAAGGCCACGACCGATGGGGTGGTACGAGCGCCTTCGGCGTTGGCGATGACGGTGGGTTCTCCACCTTCGAGGACGGCGACGACGGAGTTCGTCGTGCCGAGGTCGATTCCGACGGCACGTGCCATGGGTGTTCCTCCTGCGTATCGGGTGTTTCAGTGGGTTCGGGGTGTTGATGAGCCTCAGTCAGATGACTTGAGTCTGATCGTATCAACTTCACCCACAGGCCAAATGTTCCGGGGTCCGGTGAAAATCTTGGGCTACGGTCGGGGCCATGGCCGAGAACGCGATCCAGCTGAGTCCTCATCAGACCCTGCACATCATCACCACGACGCCGGAGCGGCTTGAGATGGAGGCGACGTGGGAGGCCAGCTCGAAACCACCGCCGATGCACTGGCACCCGACCCAGCACGAGCACTTCGAGGTGCTCGAGGGCGAGCTGACCGTCGAGCTGACCGGCGAACCGGAGCGCGTCGTGCGCAGCGGCGAGACCCTGGATGTCCCGCCCCGCACCGGTCACAAGATGTGGAACGCCGGCGAGTCACCGGCCCGCGCCTCGTGGGTGGTGACGCCGGCCTTGCGCACCGAGAAGATGTTCCGCGGCATGGGTGGGGCGTCCAAGGTCAAGCAGGCGGCACTGCTGCTGAAGTTCCGTGACGAGTTCCGCCTCGGGGACTCACCGGGCTGACTGAAGCTCCGCTCCGAGAGCGACCAGCGAGTCGACCTCGATGTCGGCCCGACTGAAGTGGCCGGGGTAGGGCGCACCCTTGCGGTCGATGTACGCGGTGGCCAAGCCGGAGCGCGCTGCCCCGTCGATGTCCCACGGGTGCGCGGCGATCAGCATCGCGTCGGCCGGCTCGACGCCCATCGTCCGGACCGCGTACGCGTAGGCGTCCGGGTGCGGCTTCCAGATGCCGGCATCGTCGACGGAGAGGAAATGCTCCATGACGTCGTCCACGCCGGCCCGCTCCAGCAGCGTTCTCGGGATGGCAGCGGCGCCGTTCGTCAGCGTGGCCATCCGGATGCCGCGATCGTGCAGCTGACGCAGGCCGTCGACGACGTCGGGATGAAGGTCCAGCGTCATGAAGGCTCCGAGCACGTGATCGATCGCCGCGTCCGCGTCGACGCCGTCCACGCCTGCTGCCAGGCCTCGCAGCACGTCCGCACCGAGCTCCTTGAACGACGCCTGCCGCCCGGTGACGGTGACGGCGAAGCCGTCGCGGAGAAGGCCGGCGAACCACGTGGCCGCCAGGTGGGCGGGCAGACCGGCCTCGGCGAACCGGTCACCCATGGGCGACAGGTCCGAGAGCGTCTCGTTGACGTCGAACAGCAGGACACTCGGAGGGCTCATGCTCGTCACGTTACGAGCCGGGACCAGCAGGCGCACCCGCGCGCCCTCACTGTGGCGAGTCGGGCTTCCAGTCAGGATCGCGGCCGATGAAGCCGAGCATCCGGTCCTGCACCGGGGCGCCCTCGGGCACCGGGACGGCGGGGCCGTACTGCCCGGATGAGCGCAGGAGGTCTTCCATCTGCGCCATGCCCTCCAGGAGTTGAGCGCAGAGATCAGGGTCGAGCCGGTCGTCCTGCCCGGTGGCCCGGGCGACGTCCCACGTGTGCATGAAGACGTCGGACGTGTAGAACATGTCGATGGCCTGATCGAGTGGGTGCGCGCCGGCGCGTGGGTGCGTGAACGGCCGGTCGGGGTCCGGGCCGTCGAGCAGTGACTGCACGGCGTCGGCGTGCGTACGCCACGCGGCAACCGGGTCGTCGTCGACCGAGGGGCCGGGGGCCAGCTCGACGCCTCCGGCGGTGAGGAACGCAGGAAACCACTCCACGAGGTGGCGGACCACCTCGCGCGCCGTCCACCCCTCGACCGGGGCCGGCGCGTCCCAGTCGCGCGTTCCGTCGACGCGGTCGGTGAACACGCCGGCCACGAGCCGGTGCCGTTCGGCGGGTCCGACCTCGGTGAGCTCAGACATCGCCGTCGGCGATCAACTGGTCGAGCTTGGCGTAGCCCTCGTTGACGCCGACCTCCATGCCGCTGCGCAGCCATGCGTCGCGTCCCTCGAAGGAGTCGACGAGCGACTGGGCATGCAGCCGGGTGCGGCCGTCGCCGAGATCCTCGAACCGCAGGGTCTCGAGAGCGACGCCCTCGGGCTCAGGCTCGAACGTGAACGTCTGGACGATGACGTCATCGCCGACGCGGTGGAAGCAGCCGCGGAAGGCGTACTCCTCCCCGTCCCGTCCGGCGATGTATCGCCAGGCGCCGCCGTCGCGGGCATCCCACTCGATGATGCGCGTCTCCATGCCGTTCGGGCCGACCCAGCGTGCGAACAGCTCGGGGTCGGTGTGCGCTCGCATGAGCTGTTCCGGCGTGGCCGTGAAGTCGCGCGTCATGCGGATCATCGGCAGAGTCTCGTCGGCCTCGATGGTGGCCTCGCTGGTCGTCGTGCTCATGATGCGGTTCCTTCCTTCGGTGTCTCTTGGGGGTGGTCCTGCTCGTTCAGCTCCGCCAGCACGGCGTCGAGGCGGGCGAACCGCTCCTCGGCCTGCCGGCGGTAACGCTCGATCCACTTCGTCATGAGGTCGAACACCTCCGCCTCGAGGTGCACCGGCCGACGTTGCGCCTCCCGGCTCCGGCTGACCAGGCCGGCGTCCTCCAGCACCTTGAGGTGCTTGGACACCGCCTGGACGCTCACGTCGTAGGGCTCGGCCAGCTCGCCGACCGTGGCGTCCGACGTGGTGAGCCTGGCCACCATGTCGCGCCGGGTGGGGTCCGCGAGTGCCGCGAAGACCCGGGAGAGATGATCCGACATGGTGCATCCTTGTTCAACTGATTGGTTGAATACAGTGAAGCGCACGCCTGGCTGGTTGTCAACCATTTGGTTGAAGAAGAATACGCGAGATGATGGGCGCATGCCGGACCGACTCGAAGCAGCAGCCGAGCGGGTGCGCCGCGAGATCATCGAGATCGCGGTCGACCAGATCTCCAAGCCGATCGCGCACGAGTTCGACATCCGGATCGTCCTCGACCAGTCGGTCGACGGTGCTCAGAGCGTGCTGGTCGAGGCATCCTCGCGCTCGGTGCAGCCCGTGCTCATCCAGGTGCGCGTGGACGTGCGCCCGGCCGGTGACGACCTGATCGTCGAGCGGGCCGGTGCCGATCACCGCCTGGACATCCAGGTCGCCGATGCCGATCCGGTCATCAGCGACCACCTCCACCACCGGCTCAGCGACTTCGTCGCGACGTGCATCGCGTCGGCGCTGGCGCAGCTGAACGCCGAGATGCAGCGTCGGCTCGGGCGCCCTTAGCGGGCCAGCGCGCGGACGGTGTCGATCGTGTCGGCGTCGCCGGCGCGCTTGTCGTCGCGGTAGCGGAGCACGCGGGCGAATCGCAGTGCCAGGCCGCCGGGGTAGCGCGTGCTGCGCTGGAGGCCGTCGAACGCGATCTCGACCACCTGCTCCGGACGGACGTGCACGACGTGGCCGTCGCGTGAGGTCTCCAGCTCCAGGAACCGCTCGGTCTGCCAGGTGAGCATCTCGTCGGTCATGCCCTTGAACGTCTTGCCGAGCATCACCCAGCTGTCACCGTCGCGGGCGCCCATGTGGATGTTGGACAGCTTCCCCTGCCGCCGGCCGCTGCCCCATTCGACCGCGAGGACGACGAGGTCGAGGGTGTGCCGCGGCTTGACCTTGACCCAACCGGATCCACGACGTCCCGCCTCCCAGGTGGAGTCGACGCCCTTGAGGACGATGCCCTCGTGACCGTCGGCGAGGACCCGTTCCTGGAACTCAGCAGCGGCCTCACGGGTCTCGGCGAGCAGGCGGGGGACGAGATGCTCTTCGGGGACGAGCTTCGACAAGGCTTCGGCCCGCTCGGTGGCCGGTGCGTCCATCAGGTCGCGCCCGTCGACGTGCAGGACGTCGAAGAAGTACGAGCTCATCGCCAGATCGGACGCCGAGACCGTCATGGAGCGCGACGCAGTGTCCTGGAAGGCCCGCGGCCGCCCGTCGTCGTCCACGAGCAACGCCTCGCCGTCGAGCACGAACGACGTCGCCGGCAGCGATCGGGCCAGGTCCGCGAGCTCGGGGAACCGGCCGGTGAGGTCGTCGAGGCTCCGCGACCACACGGAGACGTCCTCGCCCGCGCGGTGAACCTGGATCCGGATGCCGTCGAGCTTGCCGTCGATGAGGCAGGGAAGCCCGACGGCCTCAAGCCCGGCATCGAGATCGGCGGCACTTCCGGCCAGCATCGGCTGCACCGCACGCCCGACCTCCAAGCCGACCGACGCGAGTGCCTCCTCGCCGCCGGTGGCTGCGGCGCGGGCCGCGAACGGCGCCGACCCGGCGAGCATCACCGCTCGCCGCACCACCCGTGCGGGAATCGCGTACGCGGCCGCGATGCCTTCGACCAGCACGCCTTCCAGCGCTCCCGTGCGGATCTCCCCGGTGATCAAGCCGCCGAGCAGCTTCTGCTCGGGCTCGGTGGCGGCACCGAACAACTCCTCCAGGAGGCGACGCCGTTCGGCCTTCGAGCCGGCGCCGGAGGCGCCGGCGATCGCGTCGAATGCCGCGTCGACCGCCGCAACGGTGAGCGACGGGTGGGACGCGGGAGCGGGGAGATCGGACAACGACCGCCAGCCGACGCCGGTTCGCCGCTGGGTGAGTGCGCCGGAGAGGTAGGTCGCGACGACGAAGACGTCGTCGCCGGCCTGGCGCAGGCACTCGGCGACCGCGGCGATCTTGGCCTTGCGCGAGCGCGTGGCGCGCACGGAGTCGAAGGTGGTGACGAGGTCGGTCAGCTGCACAGGCCCATTCAACCGTCCAGCGCCCACAGCGAATCACCGGAATCCGCCCTCGGCGCGGCGCCACGGACCCTACGATCCGGCTATGAGACCAGTGCGACGGAACATCGCGGCAGCCCTGGCGGCCGGCTGCACGGTGGCGATGTTGGTGGGCTGCGGCACCTACGAGTCGGGCGGCGCCTCGGGTCACGATTCCGGTGGCGCCTCAGGTGCCGAGGAAGCCGCTCCCGCCGAGGCGGAAGCCGGCGGAGGCCTCCTGATGGTCCACGAGGCCGGACGGGCCCGACTCGTGGCACGCGGAGGTGACGGCGAGTACCGGCTCACCTTGCGTAGCCCGTCGCCGTTCGTCACCGTCTTCAGCGATCGGCCGGAGCGCCGCGCCTACCGCGTCGACGCCGATCGCTTCGTGGAGTCCTGGGCCGCGTACGGGTTCGAGGACGACCCCCCGAATGCTGCACTCGAGGCGGCCGACGCTCCGCCCGGGCAGGATCTGATGATCGTCGAGCTGTCCGATCCCGCGCTCGACGACTCGGGCCGGATCACCTACACCGCTCGGCAGGGCTCCGAGCAGAGCTCCCACAAGGCCGCGTTCCAGCGGGAGGCGGACGACCTGACGGAGGCCACGATCGAGCGTCCCATGCTGTTCATCGACAGCGGGTCACCTGACCCTGCAGGCTGGAGCCAGGCGTGCTCGATGGAGCGCGGCAGCTCCAACACCAGCGGCTACATCTGGCACTGCACCTGGCCGAACAAGCAGTCGAAGCCCAGCGACGCCCTCAACGTGCTCGCGAGCAAGTGCCCCGGCAGCTTCAACTACGACCAGAACCGGGACGCCTCCTGCATCTCGTAGCCGCCCCCTAGGCTCGGCACGTGACCGAGCTGCACGACCTGGACGCCACCGCGCAGGCAGCGCTGCTGCGTACGCGCGACGTGTCGTCGGTCGAGCTGGTCCAACACCATCTCGACCGCGTCGACGCCCACGCCGAGGCGCTCGGCGCCTTCATCACGGTCACCGCCGAGCTGGCGCTCGAGCGCGCGGCCGACGCCGACCGGGTGCTCGCCGACGACGACCCGCCGCCCTTCTGCGGCGTTCCGACGGCGTTCAAGGACCTCACCTCGACCGCCGGAACCCGCACGACCATGGGGTCAGTGGTGATGCAGGACAACATCCCGCCGGTCGACGCCTACGTGGTCGAGCTCGTCCAGCGGGCCGGGTTCATCAGCCTCGGCAAGACGAACACCCCCGAGTTCGGGCTGTCCTCCTACACCGACAACGACCTCGTCGGCCCGGCGCGGACGCCGTGGGACCTCACCCGCAACGCCGGCGGGTCGAGCGGCGGTGCGGCAGCCGCGGTGGCAGCCAGGCTCGTGCCGCTCGCCGAGGGCAGCGACGGCGGCGGATCCATCCGCATCCCGGCGAGCTGCTGTGGCGTCGTCGGGTTCAAGCCGAGCCGAGGCCGGGTGAGCGCCGGGCCGGTCGGCAGCGACTGGACCGGGCTGGCCGGCGACGGATCGCTGGCCCGCACCGTGCGAGACGCCGCCGCGATGCTCGACGCGATGGCGCACCCGATGCCCGGCGACGTGCGCCCGCTCCCCGATCCGGACGTGCCGTTCTCGGCCTGGGCGGCTCGCGAGCCGCGACGACTGCGTATCGCGCGCTGGTCGACTCCCTACCTGCCGGGCATCGAGACGTCCGCGTCGTCGATCGACGCCTGGGAAGAGGCGAGCCGGGTGCTGGAGTCGCTCGGCCACGACGTGGTCGACGTCGACAACCCGTTCCCGGCCGAGCTCGAGCCGCAGTTCAACGTCGTGTGGTCGAGCGGCATGGCCGCGGCGCCCGTGCCGGAGGAGGCGATTCCCCACCTGCGGGCGAACACCCGCTACTGGCTGGAACGGGGACGGGAGGCGACCGGCGTGGAGCTGGCCCGCGCGATCCAGTTCCTCGAGGCCACCACTCGAGACGTCCTGACGTCGATGGACGAGTACGACGCGTGGCTGACCCCGACGCTCGCACTGCCACCGCAGCCCTCGGAGTGGTTCACCGAGTCCGGCGACCCGGCCGAGGACCACCACCGGGAGCTGCTCTTCACCCCGTTCACGGCCGTCTGCAACATGGCCGGCGTCCCGGCCGCGAGTCTCCCGCTGCACTGGACCGAGCCGACATCCGACGCCCCGTCGCTTCCGGTCGGCGTGATGCTCGCCGGACGCCCGGGCGAGGACGGCCCGCTGTTCTCGCTGCTCTCCCAGGTCGAGAAGGCGGCGCCGTGGGTCAACCGCGCGCCGCCGAGCGCCGGCCCCACGGCTTCGTGACCGAGAGCACCACCGCGGCCAGCAGCGTCAGGCCGGAGACCACCGGCGGGTAGAGGAAGTTCACGGGGTCGCCGAGCGCGGCCCGGACATCGTCGGCCGTCGTCGCGCCGGTGACGTCGATGGCGGTGACGCCCGGCAGCAATGAGACGAAGACCAGGGCCGTCAGGATCAGCGAGAGGACGAGCTTCACCGCCACCCACCAGTACCGGACCAGGCCCCACTTCGTGCCGAGCCCGAGCAGGACGCCGGTGCTGACGATGAGCAGCGACAGGGCCGGCACCGTCCACGGCACGAGGATCGCCACCGCTCCGAAGGCTGCGGCCGCGGTCTGACCGTCATCGGTCGTCAGGCCGGTCAGCACCAGCGGGAGGAGGGCGAGGTCGACGCCGATCCAGCCGACCGCCGACACGATGTGCAGGACCAGGACGGCATGACGCTGTCGCCGCGACAGCCGGTCGCGTCGCGGGCGGCTCATGGTGTCGATCTGGGTGGTCATGACACCCATCGTCTTCACCTGGCACGCTGCGCACATCCACCGTCGGCGGTGTTCTCGCATACTCTCCTCGGTGTACTCCCGAGGAGATTCCCATGCCGTCAGAGCGTCGATTGCTCCGAGCTCGTCCGCTCGGGTCGTGGCTGCTCGGCCCGGGCGACGAGGGCGCCGACCGGCTGTGGCTGCGCGTGCAGATCCTCCTCATCGTCACGCAGATCATCGCGAACCTCGTCGGTACCGTGCTCGTGACCCTTCTCCTCGCCCTGGTGCTTCCCGGCCGCGCGGTGCTCACGAGCGACCTCGCCTCCCTCAACTTCGTGGCCGTGCCCGCGTTCGTGCTGGCCGCCCTGGTGGTCGGATCGATCATCGGAACGGCCGCGACGCGCGGTGCCTTGCGCTGGTTCCTCGAGGGCCGTGACGCCAACCGCAAGGAACGGATCGCCACGCTGCGTCTGCCGTGGAAGCTGACGGCCATCTCGGCGGTCCTCTGGATCATCGGGACGGCCCTGTTCACGACGCTCTACGGGCTGGTCGATACCCGGTTGATCGCCAAGGTCATGCTCACCTCGCTGATGGCCGGCATCGTCGTGAGCGCCAACTCGTACCTGCTCAGCGAGTTCGCACTACGACCGATCGCCGCACGGGCCCTGGCGGCATCACCCCCGAGTCGCGCCATCGGCGTCGGCATCACGATGCGGTCGCTGCTGATCTGGCTCCTGGCCGGGATCCCGGTGGCCGGCATGATGACCGTTGCGCTGTTCGCTGTGGTCCGTCAGAACGTCTCGGCCGATGAGCTGGCAATCGCGGTCCTGGTGCTGGGCGGGGTCGGGCTCGGCGCCGGACTCAGCCTGATGTTGATGAACACCCGCGCGATGGTCGCGCCGATCCGCTCGGTCACCGCCGCACTCGCCAAGGTCCAGCGGGGCGACCTGGACGCCGAGGTGCTGGTGTTCGACGGCACCGAGCTGGGGCTGCTGCAGACCGGGTTCAACCGCATGGTCGACGACGTGCGTGAACGCGAGCGGATCCGCGACCTGTTCGGCCGACACGTCGGAGAGGACGTGGCCAAGGCGGCGATGTCGCGGCACATCGAGCTCGGCGGCGAGGTGCGCGACGTCGCGGTGCTGTTCATCGACGTCGTCGGCTCGACCACGATCGCGGCCGAGCAGCCTCCCGAGGAGGTCGTGAAGCTCCTGAACCGGTTCTTCGCGGTCGTCGTCGCCGAGGTGCACGAGGACGGCGGGTTCGTGAACAAGTTCGAGGGCGATGCCGTGCTCGCCATCTTCGGTGCGCCCGAGGACATGGACGACGCCGCCGGGTGCGCGCTGAAGGCGGCACGCGCGATGACCGCACGACTGCAGGACGAGGTGCCCGAGGTGGAGGCCGGGGTCGGCGTGTCCGCCGGCCGGGCTGTCGCCGGGAACGTCGGCGCCGAGAGCCGGTTCGAGTACACCGTGATCGGCGACCCGGTCAACGAGGCAGCGCGCTTGTCCGAGCACGCCAAGGGCGTCGAGGGCTGTGTCGTCGGGTCGATGCGGGCCGTCGAGGCGGCTTCGCCCGACGAGGCCGAGCGCTGGCGCGAGGTCGACCAGGTCGAGCTGCGCGGCCGGCTCGAGCCGACGAGAATCGCGGTGCCCGTCAGTCCCGGGCGGTGAAGACGATCGGGTCGCCGTCGGTGATGCCGATGGTGTGCTCGGAGTGGGCGCCGCGTGAGCCGTCGGAGCTGCGGATCGTCCAGCCATCGGGGTCCATGACGATCTCGTCGGTGGCCTGAAGCAGCCACGGCTCGATCGCGATGACGAGTCCCGGCTTGAGCGGGAAGCCACGCCCGGCGCGGCCGTCGTTCGGGACGTGTGGGTCGCCATGCATCGTGCGGCCGACGCCGTGCCCACCGAACTGGGTGTTGACGGCGTAGCCGGCGTCGCGCGAGACCTCGCCGATGGTCGCGGAGATGTCACCCAGCTTGTTGCCGGGCTTGGCGACGGCGATCGCGGCGTCCAGCGCGCGGCGGGTGGTGTCGATGAGGCGGACGTCCTCGTCGTGGGGCGTGCCGACGATCGTGCTGACCGCGGAGTCGCTCACCCACCCGTCGACGGCGACGGCGAAGTCGAGGCTCAGGAGGTCGCCGTCGCGCAGGGTGTAGTCGTGCGGGAGCCCGTGCAGCACGGCGTCGTTGACCGACGTGCACAGCACCTTGCCGAACGGCATCGCTCCGAACGACGGGTGGTAGTCGATGTAGCACGACTCGGCCCCGCGCTCGCGGATCATGTCGTGCGCGAGGGCGTCGAGCTCGAGCAGGTTCATGCCGACGTCGGCGACCTCGACCAGGCGGGTCAGCACGGAGGCGACGAACTCCCCCGCCGGACGCATCTCGTCCAGCTGCTTGGGAGACAAGAGCTCAATGGGCACGCCGCCAACCGTATCCGGGGCTGGAGCGCCCACGTCTCGGTGGTCTCGGTCAGGGAGCCACGTTGAAGTTCCGGCGGAAGATGTTCTCAGGGTCCCAGGTGCGCTTGACCTGGCGCAGCCGCTCCAGGGTGTCGGCCGGCCAGAGCGCGGCGATGTCCTCGGCGGTGTCGCCGCCGAGGAACCCGGCATACGACCCGATCCCCTGGTCGCCGATCGTCCGCCAGACGGCGTGGGCTCCGGCGATCTGGTCGTCGGGCGCGTCCAACGGCAGGAAGGCCGCGGACACGACCAGCGCCTCGGCCCCGCGATGGGCGAACGCGGTCTCGGCGCGATCGACCCGGCCGAACGCGCCACCGAGGCTGCGCAGGAACACGATGCGTTCACCGGCGGCGTACGCCGTCGCGATCGCTTCGATGAGCGGCTCGTCGACGGACTCGACCATCGTGTTGCCGATGACCGGCAGCACCCCGGGCGGCGGACCTGCCTCTTCGAGGATCTCCGCATACGGACGTTCGCTGACGTCCTCGGCGACCACGGTGCCAATCGTGCGAAGCGGCTCGAGGGACGAGACCTCCTCTGCCGCCAGGCACAGGAACAGCGTCGCGCCGGCGGGGAAGTCGCCGAACGCGGGCATCAGGGCCAGCGTCGTGCTCAGCTCGTCCGGGGCGCTGCGCATCGCGGCAGACCAGCTCTTCAACAGCTGGGGCACGTCGTCGAGCGCGAACGAGATCGTGCCGTGGTGAACCGTCGAAACGTGCTGGGCCTGGAACTCGAACGCGGTGACCACACCGAAGTTCCCGGCGCCACCGCGCAGGGCCCAGAACAGGTCGGCGTTCTCCGTGGCCGACGCATGCACGACTTCGCCCGCCGCGGTGACGACCTCGGCGGCGAGCAGGCTGTCGATGGTGAGGCCGTGCTTGCGGACCATCCACCCGATGCCGCCGGCCTGGGTCAGCCCGCCGACGCCGACCGAGGTCGTGTCGCCCGACGTGATCGCGAGGCCGTGCTCGGCCAGTGCCGCCGCGGCTGGGCCCCAGCTGGCGCCGGCACCGATTCGCACCCGTCCGTCGCCGAGCAGGTCGACCTGGTCGAGCTGCGACACGTCGATGACGACCCCGTCGTCGATGTTGCCGAACCCCAGCGCGTTGTGGCCGCCGCTGCGGATGGCCAGCGGGAGCCCCTCCTCGCGGGCGTGGCGGATCGACGCTGCCACGTCCTCCGGCGTCCGTGGACGCAGGACGACCGCGGGTTCAGCCGTTCCGGCCTTCGTGGTGCGTGCGTCGTCGTAGTCCGCGTCGCCCGGGCGGATGGCGATGTGGTCGATGGTCATTCGGGTTCCTCCGTGTCAGATGGGTCGTCTCGAGCGACGATAGAACCTGAAGTTCACTTGAGGTCAAGGCCTCGGTGTCCCCCGATGTTGAACAGGGACAACCGAGAAAGTCTTGCAACGTTCCCTTGCATCTGGCGAGGTCAGCGATATAAACTAGAACAGAGATTCGAAGTCTGAGACTGCAGGAGACTTCCCCGTCGCCGGGCCAGCTGCACTGAACCCATCCAGAGGTCGTGTGCAGGAGGTGCCCGTGTCGACCATCGATCAGTCCTTGACCGCGATGCACCACGCCCTCGACGCGGTGCCGCTCGATGCCTACGCCGATCTGTCCTCGTCCGAGCGGGCTGCCGCGTGTGAGTCGTTGATGCGGCTGGGGGCTCGCATCAGGGCGCACCAGATGGCGGCGGCACGGTCGGCTCACGCGACTGGCACGGCCCGAGACATGGGCGCATCGTCGACCGGGCAGATGCTGGCCAACTCCTTCGGTGGCGACCGTCGCGCCGGCGACCGGTTGCTGTACCAAGCCGAACGGGTGGCCAGGGCGCCGGCCACCGAGACGGCCCTCGCCAAGGGTGAGATCTCCGCCGGGCAGGCCGACGTCATCGCCTCCACCCTGGCCGGACTGCCGGCTGACGTGACACCGGACCAGAAGCAGGCCTGCGAGGACACGTTGATCGGTGACGCACCACGACTGTCGCTGAAGGACCTCCGCCGACGGGCCGACCGCATCGCTGACGTCTTCGCGCCCCACCAGGTCGACGCGATCGAGGCCGACACCTTGGCCGAGCGCGAGAAGCGGGCCTGGGCCAAGACCGAGTTCTGGATGGTCGACCGTCGCGACGGCACTCACCAAGGCGGCTTCACCGTTCCCGAGCTCGTCGCCGATCAGCTGCGCACCATGCTCGACGCGATCGCGGCTCCGCGGAACCAGCATGAGACCGACGACGCCGCCGTACTGCTCGACGAGCGGCCGACCTCCAACCAGCGCTACGGCCACGCCTTCGCCACCCTGATCGAGAAGTTCCCCACCGGCGTGCTGCCGGGCGCCGCTGGCGTCGGGCCGCGCATGACCGTCAACGTCGACTTCGACGTCCTCGTCGGCACCGTCCGTGCCGCCACCCTCGACACCGGCACCCGCCTCTCACCCGGAGAAGCGCGCCGCCTCGCGTGCGAGCTGGAGATCCTGCCCGTCGTGCTCGACGGCGAATCCAGTGTTCTCGATGTCGGACGCGCCAAGCGTCACTACGACCGCCACCAACGCGTCGCCCTCGGTCACCGCGACGGCGGCTGCACCTTCCCCGGCTGCGACCGGCCACCCGACTGGTGCGACGCCCACCACGGACGAGAACCCTGGAGCCACGGCGGACCCACCGACATCGGCGACGGAGTCCTCATCTGCCCCTTCCACCACCGCCTCATCCACCAGGGCGAATGGACGCTGCGGTTCGCCGACGACGGTGTGCCGGAGTACATCCCGCCCCCGAGGATCGACTCCACCGGCACACCGCGACGCAATCAGCGCTATCGACCGAGAAGCGTGGCCTGAGCCTCAGGGGAGAGCTCTGCCCGCGTGCGGTCAGAAGATGCGGCTGAGCGTCCGGCGCCGCAGCGCGATGCCGACGTGGAAGGCCAGGGCCACGAAGTAGGCGATGTGCCCGGCCACGTGCAGGGCGAGCAGGACGTCGTCGCCGATGAGGTCGAACGGCGGCAGCCACTCGCCGTCGCTCACCTCCCGTTCCTCGCCGGACAGGTACAGCAAGGCGAGGCCCGAGGTCGGGACGAGCACCATCAACCAGTACAGCGCCAGCTCGGCCCGCCGCTCGATCCGCCGGTCGAGGTCGCTCAGCCGTTCGTCCCACGCAGGCAGCGGCGTCGTCAGGCGCCACCCGATCCGGACGAAGGCGACCGCGAGGATGATGCTGCCGAGCCAGGCGTGGGCGAAGACGAGCCGCTCGTCGCCGTCACCACGGCTGTGGCCCAGGCTGTCCATCTCCCCCAGCAGCCACTCACCGAGGCCCTCCATGGCATAGCCGAGAACGAACTGGGCCAGCATCAGGATGAGGATCACCCAGTGCAGAAGCCTGGTCACCCAGCCATAGCCTGCCGCGGTGTTGCGAGCGTTCATTCGACCGAACGACGAAGGCGCTGCATGCCGGCGAGCCAGTGATCGCGGTCAGCTGCCTTGCCCTGCTGCATGGCATCGACTCCGCCATGAGGGAGGGCGAGGAACCGTCCCTCGACTACGGCGTCGAGGACGACGTCGGCAACGGTGAGCGGGGACAGCATCTCGCCCGCACCGGCCACTGCGGCGTGGGCCACCCGGCCGTCGGGGTTCTCCTGGATGTCTCCGCCGGTGGTCATGGGAGTTCGCACGCCCATGGGGCAGAGGCAGCACACCTGCACACCGCGGTCGCCGTACGTGGCGGCGAGCCACTCGGAGAAGCCAAGCGCCGCGTGCTTGGACGTCGTGTAGGTCGCCGAGCCCAGCTGCACCAGCAGCCCGGCCGCCGACGCGGTGCTCACGAAGCAGCCGCCTGGTTCGCCGGCAGCCGCCCGCTCGACCCAGCGCGGCACCAGCAGCCGCGCCGCCCGGACGTGCGCCATGACGTTGACGTCCCAGCTGGACGCCCAGGCATCCTCGTCGGCCTCGAGCCCGAATCCGCGGAAGATGCCGGCGTTGGCGAAGTACATGTCGACGTCGCGCGAGGTCAGGGCCCGCAGATGGGATTCGTCCGTCACGTCGCCGACCAGGAAGTCGACCTTTTTCGGGTAGGAGTTGCCCAGCCGCTCGGCCGCGACCTCCAGTCGGTCGGCGTCGAGGTCGGTCAGCACCACCGACGACGCGCCCCGCTCGAGCAGTCGCTGAGCGATCGCCTCGCCGATGCCGCCGGCGGCACCGGTGACGATCGCCGATGCGTTACTCAGTTCCACGATGCTTCCTG
The DNA here is from genome assembly GCA_963839625.1 of uncultured Actinomycetota bacterium. Classification (GTDB taxonomy): domain Bacteria; phylum Actinomycetota; class Actinomycetes; order Propionibacteriales; family Nocardioidaceae; genus Aeromicrobium. The sequence continues at coordinate 20,789 of CAWIWE010000044.1, forward strand.
ATCTCGGCCTTGGCGAGGCTGGCCTTGTGCACCTCGTCCGGCCCGTCGGCGAATCGCAGCGTGCGCATGCCGGCGAACCACTCGGCCAGCGGGAAGTCCTGGCTCAGGCCTCCGGCGCCGTGCACCTGGATGGCCTTGTCGAGGATCCACTCGACCGTCGCGGGGGTGGCGATCTTGATCGCCTGGATCTCGGTGTGCGCCGCGCGGTTGCCCTTCTCGTCCATCAGCCACGCCGCCTTGAGCACCAGCAGACGGAGCTGCTCGAGCCTCACCCGCGACTCGGCGATCCAGTCGCGCACGACGCCTTGGTCGGCGATCGGCTTGCCGAAGGCGACCCGCGACGATGCCCGCTCGCACATCATCTCGATCGCCCGCTCGGCGACGCCGATGGAGCGCATGCAGTGGTGGATGCGTCCCGGACCGAGTCGTGCCTGGGCGATCGCGAAGCCCTCACCCTCGGCGCCGATGATGTTCGACGCCGGCACCCGGACGTCGTGAAATGCCAGCTCGGCATGCCCGCCATGGTGGCGATCGGGATAGCCGAACACCCGCATGCCGCGGATGATCTCCAGGCCCGGGGTATCGCGCTCGACGAGGATCATCGACTGCTGGCGGTGCCGCGCCGCCTCCGGATCCGTCTTTCCCATGACGATGAAGATCTTGGAGTCCGGGTTCATCGCGCCGCTGATCCACCACTTGCGGCCGTTGATCACGTAGTCGTCACCGTCACGGACGATGCTCAGCTCGATGTTGGTGGCATCGGACGACGCGACCTGCGGCTCCGTCATGGCGAACGACGACCGGATCGTTCCCTCGAGCAGCGGCTCGAGCCACTCCTTCTTTTGTTCCGCTGTCCCGAACATCGCCAGGACCTCCATGTTGCCGGTGTCCGGCGCGGAGCAGTTGAACGCTCCGGGTGCCAGCAGGATGCTCCGGCCGGTGATCTCGGCGATCGGCGCGTACTGCAGGTTCGTCAGGCCCGCACCCCCTTTTGAGGGATCCCCCGGCAGGAAGAAGTTCCACAACCCCTGCGCCTTGGCCTTCTGCGCCACCTCGCCGACGATCGCTGGGAACTTCCAGGAGTCGTCGACGTCGAGCTGCTCGATCTGCTCACGCAGCACGCCTTCGGCCGGGTACACCTCGGCGTCCATGAACGCCTCGACGCGGGCGATCAGCGCCTGGGTCTCGTCGTCGAACTCGAAATCCATGTCAGGCCGCCATCACGTAGACGACGTCAGCGATGCAGGCCGGCTTGTCGCCGCCCTCCCGCTCGACCACGAAGGAGATCACGACCTGGGTGCCGATCGGGATGTCGGCGACCTCGCGGAGCGTGGCGGTGGCCCGGATCCGTGAGTCCACCGGCACCGGGCTGGGGAACCGGATCTTGTTGGCCCCGTAGTTGACGCCCATCGTCAGGCCGTGCACCTGGTAGATGCTCTCGGCGAGCGCCGGGAGCAGCGAGAGGGTCAGGTAGCCGTGGGCGATGGTGCCGCCGAAGGGGCCGGTGGCGGCGCGCTCGGGATCTACGTGGATCCACTGGTGGTCGCCGGTGGCGTCAGCGAAGGTGTTGATCTGATCCTGGGTAACGGTGAGCCAGTCGCTGGTGCCGAGCTCCTCTCCGGCGGCGGCGCGGAACGCGTCGAGATTCTCGAAGTCGCGGGGCATGGGCACTCCTGAGGTTGCGGTGCTGGATCCAGGGACTAAGCGCTTGCTTAGCCCGCACCCTAGCCTCCGACGAGGTGGGCGACAACGGGCACGGCGCCGAGCAGGGTCGCGAGGACGAGGCCGGTGACGTCGAGCCGGGTCCAGGTCGCGGGCTCGGCCCAGGTCCGGTCGTCGGCGGTCGCGAAACCCCGTGCGTCCATGGCGACGGCCGACCGCGTGGCGCCGCGCATGGCGTGGACGAGGAGCGCGAACGACATCCCGGCGGCGTACCGCGCGGTGGCGACGGGGTTCCGCGACGGCCCGAGCCCTCGAGCGCGACGGGTGCGCTCGAGCTGGGTCCAGGCATGGCCGAACGACGTGATGCGCTGGAGCGCGGCACCGAATGCGGCCACGAGGCGGGCGGGCAGCCGGAGGGTCTGGGCCAGGTAGTCGCTCAGCCTGGCCGGATCGAGGTAGCCGACGGCGACGGAGCCGGGCCAGGCGAGCACCACCAGTCGCAGACCTTGCACGAAGGCCGGCTCGAGTCCGCCGCTGCCGAGCCGCCAGTTCGAGTACACGACGGTGAGTGCGGCGAAGAGCGAGAAGCCCAGGCAGACGAGCGGGAACCGCCAGCCCGGCAGCAGGACGAGGGCGACCAGGATGTAGGCCGCGAGCGCGACGCAGGCGGTGGTGAGGTCGGTGACGAAGAACGAGCCGACCAGGGAGAACACGCCGACCGACAGCAGCACGAGGGGGTTCGCCTCGAGGATGCCCCTTCTCATGAGCACAGCCTCATGGGCGGGCACCCGCCACGAGCCGCACGGTGACGTCGACGGGGAGGTCGTCGTCGTGCGTCGATACGCCGACGGTGGCGCCGGCCCGTGCTGCGGCGGCGATCCAGCCGGCGACCGCGGCCCAGGTGTTCCGGTCCTGGCCGACGGTCGGCTCGTCGAGGAGGACCAGGCCAGGTCGGTGGGCCAGGGCCGCGGCGATCGCGAGGCGACGCTGCTCACCGCCCGACAACCGGTAGGGGTGGGCCGCGCCGAGATGGCCGAGCCCGAGGACGTCGAGCACGGCGCCGACGTCGACCTGCCGCTCGACCACCTCGCCGGTGCGGCCGATCTCGGCGGCGACCTCGGTGGTCACGAATCCGAGCTCCGCGTCCTGCGGCACCCAGCCGACGTCGTGGGCCAGCTCGCGGCTGCGGTGGCCGGCGAGTGCCGGGGTGACGGTGCCGGAGACGGGCTTGATGAGTCCGCCCAGCACCGCCAGGGCGGTGGACTTGCCGGCGCCGCTCGGGCCGACGACGGCGGTGCGCGACCCCGGCCCCATCGCAAGGTCGAGCCCGTCGAGCGCCCGGGTGCGCTGGCTGCCGCGCAGGGTGCGCGTCACGAGGTCGACCGTCACGTCCTCGGCCCGCACCGCGAACGCATCCTTGTCGGGGCGGACGAGTTCGCCGGGCACGTCGATGGCTTCGGGCGGCGGCAGGCCGGGCATCCAGAGCCCGTCGATCGGCGGTCCCGCGAGGAAGGCCGCCACGGAGCCATCGAAGCAAATCCCGCCGCCGGCGAGCACCACGACCCGGTCGACGTGGTCGAGCCACGCCTCGAAGCGGTGCTCGACGACGACGAGCGTCCTGCCGCCGGCAACCTCGAGCACGGCGTCGCGCACCGACTCGGCATGGTCGGCGTCGAGCATCGAGGTCGGCTCGTCGAGCAGCAACACGTCCGGCCGCAGCGCCAGGACTCCGGCCAGGGCGAGGCGTTGGCGCTCACCTCCGGACAGCGCGGTCGTGAGGTGGTCGCGGCCGTACGGCAGACGAACCGCCGCCAGAGCTTCGTCGACGCGGGACCAGATCTGGTCGCGCGGCAGGGCGATATTCTCCGGCCCGAAGGCGACGTCGCGGCCGATGCGGTCAGCCACCACGGCGTCGTCGGGGTCCTGCGGCAGGAGCCCCAGCCGCCCCTCGACTTCTGCCACTCCCGAGACCTCGCCGGCGATGGTGGTGCCGAGCGCCCCCGCCAAGGCATGGAGCAGCGACGACTTGCCGGCGCCGCTCGCGCCGAGCAGCAGCACGCGCTCGCCGGGCGAGATCTCGAGGTCGAGATCGCTGACGACCGGCAAACGACGTCCGAGCGGTCGCCAGGTGAATCCGGCGAAGCGGACCCGACCCGGTTTGGGCATCAGACGTCGGTGACCTCGTCGCGTCCTGGTCCGAACGCGTCGAGCACTCCCGCGCGAGCCAGGGCGCGGGTGAGGAGCCAGCCGCCGATGCCGGCGACGACGATGCCCGACAGCGTGAGGAAGCCGAGGTGGGCGAGCTTGTACCCGAAGTCCCAGGTCGCGGTGAACGGCTGCGTCCACTCATAGAAGGCCTCGATGATCGCAGCGAGTGCCCCGGCGGCCATCGCGACGAGCACACCGAACCGCTTGTAGAAGACGGCGAGGAACACCAGCTCGGCGCCGAGGCCCTGGAAGAAGCCGGACGCGAACACAGTGAGGCCCCACTCGGTGCCGCCGATGACGACGGTCGAGACGGCGGCCGCGAGGAACTCGGTGGCGAACGCGGCGCCCGGCTTGCGGACGATCAGGCCACCGACCACGCCGGCGATCAGCCACGGTCCGGCGAGCAAGGCCGAGCTGGGCGGGAACGAGAACACGGCGAGACCGCTGAGCGGGGCGTACAACTTGCCCCACCCCCAGAAGATCACGCCGAAAGCGACGGCGAGCGTTGCGATGGTGACGAGGTCGATCGTGCGGTACCGCACGCGACCGGTGGATGTGTCGGCAGAGCTCATGATCTGACTCCCTTCGCCGGTGCTAACCGGAGCAGGTTCAAGGGTCTGCGGGATTCTCCGCACTCTCAGCGCCCTCTGCCGGGCGCTCCCCTGTCTGTGTCGTCAGGGTACCGCGGGTCACCTGCCAGTGAGTCGGTCACCCAGGCGTGCCAGCCGGCTGGGGCGCGCCAGACCGGCGTTCTCGCGACGGTCAGCCGCGCGATAGAGCCCGTACATCGCCCGCACGCCCAGCCAGCGCAGCGGCTCGGGCTCCCAGCGACGCACCTTCCGGCCGACCCAGGGCAGGGCGACGAGATCGGAGTCGCGGCCCAGCGCGAGATCAGCCAGGGTGCGGCCGGCGAGGAACGTCGTCGTGAGCCCGCTGCCGACGTACCCGCCGGCGCTGCCGAGGCCTGTGGCCCGGTCGAACGTGACGCTCGCGCACCAGTCGCGTGGGACGCCGAGCACCCCGCACCAGGCGTGCTCGATCCCGGTGTCGTTCGTCGCCGGGAAGAGCGTGTGCAGTGTCTGGGTCAGCGAGTCGATCGTCCAGTCCTGGGTTCGGCCGTCGACGTCGGTGCGTGAGCCGAAACGGTACGGGATGCCGCGCCCGCCGAGGGCAATGCGACCGTCGGCGGTTCGTTGGGCGTAGCAGTAGGCGTTCGCGCAGTCGCCCAGGACCTCGGAACCGTTCCAGCCGATCGCGTCCCACACGTCGCCGGTCAGCGGCTCGGTGACGACCATCGCCGAGTTCATCGGCAGCCAGGTCCGGCGCTGTCCGTGGATGCTCGCCGTGTAGCCCTCGAGGCACCGCAGCACCACCGGCGCCCGCACCACGCCACGGTCGGATGTCGCCGAGCCGGAATCGATCCGGGAGACCAGCGTTCGCTCGAGGATCCGGACACCGCGGCGCTCCACCGCCTCGGCGATGCCGGCGACCAACTTGGCCGGCTGCACCCGGGCGGCGTGGGGCGAGAACACCCCGCCCAGTGCTCCCTCGACCCGCACCCGGGCCGCGGTGTCCCGGGCGTCCAGCTCTCGTTGGTGGCTCTCACCGATGCCCCATCGAGCATCGTCGGCCAAGCCCTCCCGCATCCTGACGAGCTGCGCCGGCGACCGGGCGACGTACAGGACGCCGCTCTTGACGACGTCGGCTTCCACACCCTCGTCCGCGCAGATGCCGATGACGTCGTCGACGGCACGTTCCATGGCGGTGACGATGGTCTCGACGCCGGCGCGACCGTGCGTGCGGGCGTACCGGTCCTTGTTGCCGGCAAGCTCGGACGACAGCCAGCCGCCGTTGCGGCCGGAGGCGCCGAACCCCGCGAACTCGGCCTCGAGGACCACGATGTCGAGCGACGGATCGTGGGTCGCCAGCCAGTAGGCCGTCCACAGTCCGGTGAGTCCGCCGCCGACGATGCAGACGTCGCAATCGACGTCGCCCTCCAGGGTGGGGCGCGGAGCCGGACGCCCGGTCTGGGCCCACCAGAACGACACACTGCCGTTCGTCATGTCCATGGGGCCACAATGCTCCCATGGCATCCGTCCGAACACCCGACCCGAATCCCGGCTGGCTCTCCGAGATCGCCCTCGACGAGACCCGCGCCCGGGTGCCGATCCTCTATGTCGAGGCAGTGCCCGTTCGGGTCGATGCGCTCGGGCACGTCGAGCACGTCGGCATCCTGCTGCGCGGGTCCGCCACCACCGGCGAGCTCAGCCGCACCCTCGTGGCCGGACGGGTGATGCACGGGGAGTCGGTGCGCGAGGCCCTGCTGCGCAACCTCGAGAAGGACCTCGGCCCCACCGCGTTCCCACAGCTGCCGACGTCGATCGTGCCGTTCACCGTCGCCGAGTACTTCCCGCTGCCCGGGGTCGCGCCACTGCACGACCCGCGTCAGCACGCAGTGGCCCTGGCCTACATCGTGCCGGTCAGCGGTGAGTGCAGCCCGCGCCAGGACGCGCTCGAGCTCACCTGGCTCACCCCCGAGGAGGCCACGAGCCCGGAGGTCCTGGCCGACCTCGAGGGTGGCCGGGGCACCCTGCTGAAGCAGGCGCTCGCATCGGTCGGCGCCCTGCCCATCTAGACGGTGGCCACCGTGTCGGAACCCAGCAGCTTGGTGGTGCGCGAGGCGACGCTGGACGAGCAGGTCGTCACCACCGCGCACGTGACGTGGATTCGCATGCTGTCGGCAGACGGTGGTCTGTACTGCCAGGTCGAGGCGGTGCGGACGGCATCGGATCTGCGCGGGCGAGGCATCGGGGCGCAGTTGATGTCGGTGATCGAGGACGAGGCCCGGCGTCGCGGTGCGGCGCGGATCCAGCTCACGTCGAACCGGCGACGCGCCGACGCCCACCGCTTCTACGAACGGCTCGGCTACGAACCGACCCACGTCGGCATGAAGAAGTACCTGACGTGATGCCCACACGCGATGCCCCGAACCGGTGGACGATGCTGGCGGTGGGGATGCTGGCGCAGGTCGCGGGATCCCTGATGGCGAACGCACCGATCTTCCTCATCACGTACCTGCACCTCGAACGCGGCCTCACCCTCATGCAGGCCGGGCTCCTCGCGTCGACGCCGCTGGTCGCGATCACGCTCTCCCTCGTCGTGTGGGGTGCCGTCGTCGACCGGATCGGCGAGCGACTGTCCCTGACCATCGGCCTCGCGATCGTCACCGTGGGTGGACTGGCTGCGACGCTGAGCAGCTCCTACATCGCCCTGGGACTCTCCTGGCTGCTGGCCGGCGTCGGCGCGGCGAGCACCAACTCGGCGAGCGGCCGGCTCGTGGTCGGCTGGTTCCCACCCCAACGCCGCGGTACCGCCATGGGCATCCGGCAGACCGCGTTGCCGCTCGGAATCGGGCTGGCCGCGTTCGTCGTCCCGGCCACCGCCGAGGCACAGGGACTGCGGGTGGCGCTCCTCGTGCCGGCCGTGGTGTGCGCTGTAGCGACGGTCGTCGTCGCGGCCCTCGTCGTCGACCCATCGCGTCCGAGCCGGGCCGAAGCCGCGGGTGCAGGACAGCTCGCCAATCCGTACCGGGGCACCGCGCGTCTGGGCCGCATCCACGTCGCGTCGATGCTGCTCGTCATCCCCCAGATCACGGTGTGGACCTACATGCTGGTGTGGCTCATCGACGACCGTGGCTGGTCGACCACGGCCGCCGGCGCGTTGGTCGGCTCCACCCAGCTGCTGGGCTCTGCAGCGCGCATCGCGGTGGGCTGGTGGTCGGATCGCGTGGGGAGCCGGCTCGGCCCGATGCGCCTGGTGGCCGTCTCCGTGCTCGTCACCATGCTCGCCCTCGGACTGCTCGAGGACACGCCTCTCGCGATCGCCCTCATGATCGTCGCCACGGCCGTCACGGTGGCCAGCAACGGACTGGCGTTCACCGCCGTCGCCGAGCTCGGCGGACCGTTCTGGTCGGGCCGGGCGATGGGTGTCCACAACACCGGCCAGTACCTCGTGGCCGCGCTCGTCCCGCCGGTGGTCGGAGCCCTCGTCACCGGACTCGGTTACGCGTTCGCCTTCGCTGCGGTGGCATTGTTCGCGCTCGCTGCCATCCCGGTCGTGCCGGTGCGCGGAGAGCGTGTGGGCGACGCGAAAATTGGTTGAGGAAACATCTCACCATGCGGGACCCGAAGTGCCATGCTGAGCGTGGGCCTATTCAAGGGAGTTGACGCATGCGCAAGACGTATCGAGTTCTCGCCGACATCATTGCCGTCCTGGTCGTCGTACAAGCAGCCATGATGGTCTGGGCGATCGCCGGGCTGTTCAGCTGGATCGACGGTGGTGCCACGCTCGACAAGGCGGTCATCGAGGGGTGGGAGAACGAACCCCCCACGTTCGAAGGCTCCATCGGGCACTTCCTCCACCTCATGAGCGGAACGTTCCTCATCCCGCTGATCGGACTGCTCCTCCTGCTGGTCTCGTTCTTCGCCAAGGTGCCGCGGGGTGTTGCGCTCGCCGCGACCGTCGTGGTGCTGATCGTCATCCAGTACCTGGCCGGCTTCTTCGCCGAGCCCGACATGCCGTACCTCGGACTCGTGCACGGAGCGAACGCCTTCTTGCTGTTCGGGGCGGCGTTGGTGGCCGCCAAGGCCGCCAAACCGGAGGCGGCGGCGCAGGAGACACCAGTCGCGGCGATGTAGAAAGGCCGCGTGACCAAGCAACAAATCCGCCTCCTGATCAGCCTGGCGGCGGCGGCACTCGTGCTGCTGCCACTGGGCTGGTTCTGGCAGCAGAGCCTGATGCCGTCGGAGTACTCCGTGATGGACATGGGGTACGCCGACTTCGGGGGTGGCCCGAAGTCCGGGCACGCGCACGGCGCCGGTCACGAGGGCGGGACGAGCGTCGCCGACCTGGTGACCGACACCGAGCGCGAGGCGGACGTATCGGTCGACCTGGTCGCTCGGCAGGGAAAGACCCGCCTCGCCTCCGAGCGTGAGATCGACGGGTACACGCTCAACGGCAAGACCCCTGGTCCCACGATCACCGCAACCGAGGGTCAGCTCGTCGAGGTGAACCTGCGCAACGCCTCGGTCGAGGACGGCGTCTCCCTGCACTGGCACGGCGTGGACGTCCCGAATGCCGAGGACGGGGTGGCCGGGGTGACCCAGGACGCGGTCGGCCAGGGTGAGGAACACACCTACCGGTTCGTCGCCGACCAGGTCGGGACGTTCTGGTACCACTCCCACCAGATCTCGCACCAGCAGGTGATCGGCGGGCTGCTCGGTTCACTCGTCATCCTTCCCCGCGACGGCATCGAGCAGGATCACGACCTCGTCGGCGTGGCCCACACCTACGGAGGAACCCGGACCCTCAACGGCCAGGAGGACGTGGTCCGCGTGCCGGCCGAGCCCGGTGAGCGGGTCCGGGCGCGCATCATCAACACCGACAACGGTGCGATGCCGGTCTGGGCGTCGGAGCCGTACCGCCTGCTCGCGGTCGACGGCGGTGACCTGAACGAGCCGACACCGGTCGAGGGCAGTCGCGTCATCGTTCCGGCCGGGGGACGCGCCGACCTGGAGGTGACGGTGCCTCCGTCCGGCACGGTCCGGGTGCAGTCGGGAGCAGCCACGGCGTACGTCATCGGTCCGGACGATGCGACGGCGGCACGTCGTCCGGCACAACCGACGACCGAGCTCGACCTGCTCACCTACGGAACACCGATGCCGCTGCCTTTCGAGGCCGACGACCCCGACCGCAGCTTCGAGTACTCCATCGGCCGCCGACCCGGATTCCTCGACGGCAAGCCCGGGATGTGGTGGACCATCAACGGCCATCTCTGGCCGGACGTGCCGATGTATACGGTGACCGAGGGCGACGTCGTCGCGTTCCACATCGACAACCACAGCGGCGAGGCGCATCCGATGCACCTGCACGGGCACCACGCGGTCGTGACCGCTCGCAACGCCCAGGCCTCGAAAGGCAGCCCGGTCTGGGTGGACTCGGTCGAGGTGGAGGACGGCGAGACCGTCGACCTCGTGTTCAAGGCCGACAACCCGGGCATCTGGATGGACCACTGCCACAACCTTCCGCACGCCGCGGAGGGACTGGTGGCACACCTGATGTACGACGGAGTCTCGACGCCGTTCAAGGTCGGTGGCGACTCTGACAACGAACCGGAATGACTGGCGGTAGGGTCCAGCCATGACGCTTGTGCTGATCCTCGGCCTCGTGATGAACGCGATCGCCTTGCCGATCGCCGCGCGCCGGATCGTGTTCCTATACCGCCTGATCACCAGCGGGCAGCCGGCTCCCGACCGCGTCGCGAACGTCCGCGACCGCGTCGGCGAGACCATCAAGGACCAGGTCGTCAAGGTGCTCGGCCAGAAGAAGCTGCTCCAGTGGTCGGTGCCCGGCGCGGCGCACTTCTTCGTGTTCTGGGCGTTCCTGATCCTGGCCACGGTCTACCTCGAGGCCTACGGCTCGCTGTTCCAGGCGGGCTTCGCCATCCCGCTGGTCGGCCGGTGGGACCTGCTGGGCTTCGCGCAGGACTTCATCGCGGTCATGGCCCTCGTGGGCCTGGCCGTCTTCGCAACGATCCGCCTGCGGAACCGACCGGAGAAGCTGGGCCGCAAGTCCCGGTTCGAGGGCTCGCACCTGGGTGGCGCCTGGCTCGTGCTGCTGATGATCTCGCTCGTCGTCATCTCGATGTTCCTGTTCCGCGGGGCCGGTGTCGTCACCGGCAACTTCCCGTACGGTGACGGCGCCTTCGTGTCCCATCTCGTCGGCTCGTGGCTCGAGCCGCTGGGCGAGGGGGCCAACGAGACGCTGGAACACGTGGGCCTGCTGGCGCACATCGGCGTCATGCTGGTGTTCCTCATCATCGTGCTCAACTCCAAGCACCTGCACATCTTCGTCGCACCCCTGAACGTCATGTTCGGCCGGCGTCCCATCGCCCTCGGCGCGGTCAAGCCGATGACGGTGCGCGGCAAGCCGGTCGACATGGAGGCGATGGAGAACCTCGAGGAAGACGACTTCGAGAAGCTCGGCATCGGCACGATCGAGGACTTCAGCTGGAAGGGCATGCTCGACTTCGCCAGCTGCACCGAGTGTGGCCGCTGCCAGGACCAGTGCCCGGCGTGGAACACCGAGAAGCCGCTCAGCCCCAAGCTGCTCATCATGGGTCTGCGCGACCACGCGTTCGCCAAGGCGCCGTACCTGCTCGCCGACAGCGACGAGGAGCGCGCCAACCTGTCGGCCGAGGTGATCGCCGAGGCCGAGCGAGCCCTCGTCGGCGAGACCGAGGGCGACGCCTGGCACCCGAGCGGCGGCGCCGTGATCGACCCCGACGTGCTCTGGTCATGCGTCAACTGCGGAGCGTGCGTCGAGCAGTGCCCGGTCGACATCGAGCACGTCGACCACATCGACGACATGCGCCGCTACCAGGTGCTGGTGGAGTCGAACTTCCCGACCGAGCTCAACAACATCTTCAAGGGCCTGGAGCGCAAGGGGAATCCGTGGGGCATGGACCCCTCGGGCCGTATGGACTGGGCCAAGAACCTCGACTTCCCGGTCAAGCAGGTGGGGGTCGACGTCGAGAGCCTCGACGAGGTCGAGTGGCTGTTCTGGGTCGGCTGTGCCGGTGCGTTCGAGGACCGAGCCAAGAAGACCACCCAGGCGGTCGCCGAGCTGCTGAACATGGCCGGCGTCGACTTCGCGGTCCTCGGCGACGGCGAGACCTGCACCGGCGACCCGGCTCGACGCGCCGGCAACGAGATCGTCTTCATGCAGCTGGCCATGGAGAACGCCGAGGTGTTCAAGGAGACCAAGGTCAAGAAGGTCGTCTCCACCTGCGCCCACTGCTTCAACTCCCTCAAGAACGAGTACTCCGAGTTCGGCGTCGAGCTCGAGGTCGTGCACCACACCCAGCTGCTCAACCGCCTGGTGAAGGAGAAGCGCCTCACCCCGGTCGCGCCCACCACCGGCGCCGTCGACGGCAAGACCATCACCTACCACGACCCCTGCTTCCTCGGCCGGCACAACAAGGTCTACGCACCGCCGCGCGAGCTGCTCGAGGTCATCCCCGGCGCCACGTTCACCGAGATGCCGCGCAACTCCGAGCGCTCGTTCTGCTGCGGAGGCGGCGGCGCCCGCATGTGGATGGAGGAGACGATCGGCTCGCGCATCAACACCAACCGCACCGAGGAGGCCGTCGCCACCGGCGCCGACCAGATCGCCGTCGGATGCCCGTTCTGCCGCGTGATGCTCACCGACGGACTGACGGCCCAGCAGGCCGAGGGCAAGGCGCGTGAAGAGGTCGAGGTGCTCGACGTCGCCCAGATGCTGCTCGCGTCCGTGAAGCGCGACGTCGACGCCAAGGTCGTTGCCGCCGAGCCGGACGCTGAGGACCGTGCCGACACCGCCTCGATCAGCTCCACGGCCACCGCGGCACCTGCCGCGGATGCGCACCTGGAGGGCGACACCACCGAACCGTCCGGATCCGACCAGGAGGACGCCGCGAAGCACAACGTCGCCCTCGACGAGGAGGGCGGCGGTCACGAGATGTCCGGTGCCGAAGAGGACGACGAGCCGGCCGGCGAGGACGTCCCAGCCGTCGAGGAGGTACCCGAGCCGGACGACGACGACGAGAGCCCGGCCGAGGAGATCACCCACAACCCCGACGAGACGGAACCGGTCGAGGAGGAGTCACGTGAGGAGGAGGCCGACACGGTCCCCTTCTCCGATCCCCAGCCGTCCAGCAGCGAGGTCAGCGACAAGGCCACCGAGCTCGCGACGGACGACGAGGGCGAGACTCCCAAGAACACTTGACCCGATGTCAGCCGCTCGTGAGGATCACGAGCTGCTGGGTGGCCCGGGTCATCGCGACATAGCGGTCGACCGCTCCTTCGATCTCGTCACCGAAGGTCTCCGGATCGATCAGGACGACGAGGTCGAACTCGAGCCCCTTCGCCAGCTCCGGGGTGAGCGACCGGATCCTGGACGTCGCCGAAATGGCGCCTTCCTCGAGCTCATGGGTGCCGATGACGCAGCCGATGCCGTCGTCGTGCTCGGCCAGCCACGCGTCGAGGATCGAGTCCAGGTCCGATGTCGATCCGTAGGCCACCGGGACTCCGGTGCTGCGGATCGACGTCGGCACGTTGGCGTCCGGGAGCACGGCACGGATGACCGGCTCGGCCTCCGCCATGACCTCCTCCGGCGTCCGGTAGTTGATGTTCAGGGTGGCCAGAAGGATTTGGTCGAGCCCGATCCGCTCGAGCCGTTCCTCCCACGACTCCGTGAACCCATGCCTGGCCTGGGCGCGGTCGCCGACGATCGTGAAGCTTCGGGACGGGCAGCGGAGCAGCAGCATCTGCCACTCGGCGTCGGTCAGCTCCTGCGCCTCGTCCACGACGATGTGCGCGAACGGACCCGCCAGCAGATCCGGATCCGCACTGGGCAGCGCGGTGTCGTCGACCAGCTTGTCCTGCAAGTCCTCCTGGCGCAGCATCGTCACGAGGCTCGATCCGTCGTCGGCGGACGCGATCAGGTCGTCGATGACCTGGGACATGCGCTCGCGCTCGGCAGCGACCGTGGCGGCATGCCGACGATTGCGTCGCGAGGCTTCCGGGTCGCCGAGCCGCTGGCGGGCAGCGTCCAGCAGCGGCAGGTCGGACACCGTCCACGCCTGGGCGTCATCGCGTTGCAGCGCCTTGACCTCGTCGGGCTCGAGCCAGGGGGCGCACATGCGCAGGTAGGCGGGCACCGACCACAGGTCGGAGACCAGGTCCGTCGGCTCGATCAACGGCCACGCCCGGTCGACCGCCACGATCAGCTCCTCGTTCCGCAGGAGTGAACTGCGCAGCAGGTCGGCCGAGAGCTCGTCGTCGTCATGTTTGTCGATCAGGATCGTGATCAGCTCGTCCAGGACCTGGTCCCGCGCCTCGTTGTGCGGGGTGCCGGGGTCGGCGGCCCCGAACGCCTCGGCCCAGTCGTCGGCGCTGATCCACAAGCTCGCCACGTCACTCTCGACCTCCATCCCCTCCGTGGGCGCTTCCTCGTACAGCCGGACGGCCGGCTCGATCGCCCCCACCATGCGGGCGGACGACTTCAGGCGAGCCACGGCTGGATCCGTCTCGTCGACGGCAGTGACGCCTTCGGGAAGAAGGTGCCGCAGCGTGCAGGTGTGGACGCCCTCCTCCCCGAGGCTCGGGAGGACGTCGGCGACGTACGCCAGGTAGGGCTGGTGCGGACCGACGAACAGCACACCGCCCCGGCGCTGCTCGAGCCGAGGGTCGGAGTACAGCAGGTAGGCGGAGCGGTGCAGGGCGACGACGGTCTTGCCGGTGCCAGGCCCGCCGTCGACGACGAGTGCGCCGCGGGACCCGGCCCGGATGATGGCGTCCTGGTCGGCCTGGATCGTGCCGAGCACGTCCCGCATCCGGGACGACCGGTTGCTGCCCAGGCTGGCGATGAAGGCGGACTGGTCGTCGAGCGCGGCACGTCCGTCGAGGGCGTCCGGGGTGAACACCTCGTCCCAGTAGTCGCTGATCCGTCCGCGGGTCCAGCGATACCTGCGACGGCTCACCAGGCCCATCGGATTCGCATGGGTTGCGCCGAAGAACGGCTCGGCCGCCGGGGACCGCCAGTCGATCAGCAGTCGGCGGCCCGAGCTGTCGGTGAGCCCGAGTCGTCCGATGTACACGGGCTCAGGATCTTCAGCGCTGACGACGTGTCCGAGGCACAGGTCCAGGCCGAAGCGACGCATGAGCCGCAGCCGGGTCGTCAGCCGGTCGACTTCCTGGTCCCGGTCCAGCGCCTGCTGGCCCGCACCGCCGGGCTCCCAGTCGAACGCCTGGTCGTCCACGCCACCGGACCCCTTCTGCGCCGTCTCGAGGCGGTCGGACAGGTCGGCGATCGTCTGCTCGAGGCTCTGCGCGATGGCCGCGAAGTGCTCTTCGTCGCGGGCGATCAGCGCCGGGTCGGCCTTGGGGGCCAGTCGCTCGGGAAGGTCGAACGCGCTGGTGGTCACCGCCATGTCATCGGCTCCCATCGATCAGCAGCTTCGCGGCCACGGCCGCCCCGTCGGTGCGAATCGAGCCGGCCACGGCCGCCGCTCGTACGGCGGTCTCGGGGGTCAGGGCCGTCTCGAGTGCGGCTGACAGGGAATCGAACGTCAGGGTCGGGCCATCGTGCGCCGCGCCGATGCCCAGCTGGGCCACCCGTCCCGCCCAGTACGGCTGGTCCCCGATCTGCGGGACCAGCACCTGTGGCGCGCCGGCGCGGGCGGCCGTCGTCGTCGTGCCCGCCCCGCCGTGGTGCACGACGGCGGCGGTCTGGGCGAACAGTGCCTGGTGATTGATCTCGCGGACGGCCAGGCAGTCATCGCCCTGGTCGACCAGGCCCAGCTCGGCCCAGCCGCCGGAGACGAGCACGCGGCGGCCCTGCGCGCGAACCGCCTTGATCACGTCCCGAGCGACATCCTCCGCAGCGCGCATGGGGATGCTGCCGAAGCCGACGTACACCGGCGGTGTCCCGGCATCGAGGAACGCCTCCACGTCGGCCGGGAGTGGGCGTTCGTCCGGCAGGGCCCACGCGCCGGTCTGCACGACGTCGAGGTCGGTCGGCTGCACCCACGGGCCCAGGGTCGGATCAGCCGCCAGCCACGGGCGATCGGTGAAGACGTGGTCGCCGATGTCGTCCACCGGCGGCAGGCCGATCGACGCCCGGTGGTTCTTGATGGGAGGTCCGAACACGGTGTGGAGACCTTCGGCCTGCAGGTCCCAGAGGACGGTGTTGTCGGTCACCTCCGGTGGGATCGGCCAGCCGGGCAGCCCGAGCGGCCGGTGGTGCGGCGACCGCAGCCAGACCGGACAGTAGGTCGCGTACTCGTAGCGGATGCCCAGCTGGTCTGCCACCGAACGCGCGGCGGCAGCGGCCGGGGTGATGCCGCAGGCCACGATCGCGTCAGAACCTTCAGCCGCCGCCGAGACCGCCGTGAACTGTGCGGCGAGCATCTCCGCCGCGAGACGGGGGAGGTCCGGAGGCTTCCCCTCGACCTGCACCTCGCGCATCAGCTCGCGTACCGATGGACCCGCAGGCACCAATGGCAGGCCGGCTCGCGCCAACAGCTCGGCGAACTCCTCTTCCGGCGGCGCGCACACCTGCGCCTCCGCGCCGAGATCCCGCAACGCCACCGCCAGAGCCACCATCGGCTCGACGTCGCCGCGCGACCCGTACGTCGACAACAACACCCGCATTTCTTGTCCCCCATGACCGTCATTTCGTGCTTCGGCCGGCCATTCTGGGGCACCACCCGGGTCTTGCCGCAAGCCCCCATGTGCGTTATACATTGAGAGTGGAGGGGAGCGGCGACGCTCTCTTCCATCTTTTTTGTCCAAGCGCCCCCGCCGTCAGGTCGTGAGCGGCGCCGCCAGCGGGACTCCGGGCCGATAGGCCAGGTGCACGTGCGTCGGCGCGTCCAGCACCACGAGGTCGGCCTTCGCGCCGACCGACAGATGGCCCACGTCGTCCCGGCGGAGTGAGAATGCCCCGCCGCGGGTCGCCGACCAGAGCGCCTCGAGGGGTGTCATGCCCATCTCACGCACGGCGACGGCGATGCAGAACGGCATCGACGACGTGTACGAGCTGCCCGGGTTGCAGTCGGTGGCCAAGGCGACCGTCACGCCGGAGTCGATCAGGCGCCGGGCGTCGGGATAGGGCGATCGGGTGGAGAACTCGACACCCGGCAGCAGTCCGGCGACGACGCCGGAGTCGGCGAGTGCGGCGACGTCCGCGTCGTCGAGGTACGTGCAGTGGTCGGCCGATGCGGCTCCCACTTCGGCGGCCAGCTGCACACCAGGCCCCGGTCCGAGCTGGTTGGCGTGGACGCGCGCCTGCAGTCCCGCTGCGACTCCGGCCTGGAGCACCGTCCGCGCCTCGTCGACCCCGAAGGCGCCCTCCTCGCAGAACACGTCGATCCAGCGGGCGTACGGTGCGCAGGCCTCCAGCATCGGGCCGGTGACGAGGTCGACGTAGGCGGCATGGTCGGTGCCGTCGGGCACGACATGCGCGCCGAGGAAGGTCGTCTCCTCGGTGGCCTGACGGGCGATCGCGAGCGAGCGGGCTTCGTCGCGGACGGTGAGGCCGTAGCCGCTCTTGATCTCGACGGTGGTGGTGCCCTGCGCTCGCATGGCACTGACGTGCCGGGCGACGTTGGCGGCGAGCTGCTCGTCGGTCGCCGCCCGGGTGGCGGCGACGGTGGTGCGGATGCCGCCCGCTTCGTACGGCCGGCCGGCCATGCGGGCCTCGAACTCGGCCGCGCGGTCGCCGGCGAACACGAGGTGGGTGTGGGAGTCGACGAATCCTGGTATCACCGCGACACCGCCGACGTCGCGCACGGCGTCGGCGTCGGGTGCCGCCGTGCGGTCGCCGATCCACGCGACGTGGCCGCGCTCGACCACCACGGCCGCGTTGCTGATCACCGGCCGTTCGTCGTCCCACGTGACGAGCTCGCCGATGTTCGTGACCAGGAGGCTGCTCCGCCGTGGGGAATTCACACTCGGCTCCAGCACTCGTCGATCACGGCGGCCAGGTCGCGCGCGACGTCGTCAGGGTCGAGGTCATCCGGCGGCACGACGTCCGCTGCCGTGGCCGACCACAACGGCTCGTCCGACCCGGCGGTGCGCGGCGACGGCATGAGATCGAACTCGCCGTCGGCGTCGAACCCGAGCGACTCGAAGCCGGTGGTGGTCGCCGCATCCCAGAGATGGTCGACGGTCCATGCGCCCCGCCGTCCGGAGGCGAGCCGCTCGTGCATCTCGAGGGCGCGGGCCTCGGCGAACATGTCGATCACGGTATGACCGTCCGAGCCGAGCGTCAGCCGGGCGCCGGCCTTGTGCAGAGCGGTGCTCGGACCGATGCCGTCGGCGAGGTCGGCCTCGGTGGTCGGGCAGAAGCAGACGAAGGAGCCGGCGTCGCCGAGAATCCGGATGTCGTCGGGCGTGAGGTGGGTGGCGTGGACAGCGGTGGTGCGCTCGGTCCAGACGCCGGCCTCGGCCAGCAGCGCAACCGGGGTCATTCCGGTCGCGGCCAGGCAGGCCTTGTTCTCGGCCGGCTGCTCGGAGACGTGGACATGGAGCGGGGCATCGGGCAGCGCCTCGGCGACGACCGGGATCTGATCGCGCGGCACGGCCCGCACCGAGTGCACCGCCGCGCCGACGACGACCTCTTCCTCGTCGTCATGACTGGCGGCGAGCTCGAGCACGCGGGCCGCCCACTGCTCGGCGTCGTCATCGTCGAACCGCTTCTGGACCCCGTCGGTCGGTTCATCGATTGCAGCTGCGAGATAGCAGGTGTCCAGCAAGCAGATGCGCAGCCCGACATCGAGTGCAGCGGCGATGAGCGCTTCGCCCATCGCGTTCGGGTCGTCGTACGGGCTGCCGTCGGGCTGGTGGTGGAGATAGTGAAACTCCCCGACGGCGTCGATGCCGGCGAGACGCATCTCGGCGTACGTGGCGCGGGCCAGCCAGTGCAGCAGGTCGGGGTCGAGCACGGCGGCCAGGGTGTACATGTCGTCGCGCCACGACCAGAACGAGTCGCTGACGGCACGTCCGCGCAGCGCCCGGTGGAACACGTGGCTGTGGCAGTTCGCGAAGGCCTGCATCAGAGCTCGCGCTCGTAGAAGAACATCCGGGCCGTCGGGTCGTCGGGGTCGTGGTTGCGGAAGCCGAGCCGTTCGTAGAACCGCCGGGTGTCGACGTCCGGCTCGTCGACCCCGATCTGCATCTCGGTCGATCCCCGCTCGCGGGACAGCTTCATGGCCGTCGCCATGATCGCGCCGCCGATGCCCTCGTCGCGGCGATCCGGCACGACGTACAGCTCTGCGAGGTAGGCCTCGAACCCCCGGCTGTACAGCGACGGGCGGAAGAACAGCACACCCAGACCCAGCGGAGGGTCACCGCCGAGGACGACGGTCGTCTCCTCGGCGTCGATGAGCTCACGGCAGCGTTCGATCAGGAACGTCACGCCCGGAGTCGGGGTGTCGAACTCGACGTTGAAGTCATGCAACATCCGGGCCACGGCCTCGGCGTCATCAGGCGTGGCGAGGCGCGTTGCGGTCATGTCGCCAGAGTCTCCACGACGCGGGCCAACGCGTCGACCCCTGCCTCGCAGTCAGCGTCGTCGGCGTGCTCGGCCGGAGAGTGCGAGACGCCGGTCGGATTGCGGACGAAGAGCATCGCGGTGGGGACGTGCGGGCTCAGCACTCCGGCGTCGTGACCCGCTCCGGTCGGCAGGACGGGCGCGTCGAGCAGCGTGGCGAGCCGGTCGCGCAGCGGGAGGTCGAAGGTGACAGCCGGGCTCACCGATTCTGCAACCGGCTCGACCTCGGTGGCATCGGCGGTCGCCGCCTCGTGTGCCGCGTCCATGATGCCGTCGACCAGGTGCTCCAGCTCGTCCTCGGTCGCCGCCCGGGCGTCGAGCCAGGCGCGTACTCGCGACGGGATGGCGTTGGTGCCGCCGGGAGCGACCTCCAGACGTCCGAACGTGGCTCGGGCGTCGGCGTCGGTGGCGAGGCGGCGGGCCGCCAGCACGGTCGCCGCGTACGCGGACATCGGGTCGTGACGATCCTCCATGCGGGTCGCGCCGGCGTGGTCGGCCGCTCCACGGAAGTCGAGCCGCCAGCGCCCGTGCGGCCAGATGGCGGTCGCGATGCCCACGGCGTCGCCGGTGTGCACGAGGTGGCGCCCCTGCTCGACGTGCAGCTCCACGAACGTGCCGACCTGACTCAGCCAGTCGCTCCGGCCCAGGGCCCGCGGGTCGCGACCACGGGCGGCCAGCACCTCGGCCATCGTCAGGCCGTCGCGGTCCTTCAGCGCCAGAGCCTTCTCCGGCGCGAGTGCTCCCGTAGCCAGCTGCGAACCGGCGCACGCGATGCCGAAGCGGGCGCCCTCCTCGTCGGCGAAGTTCGCGACGACGATCGGTCGTGTCGGCGTGAAGCCGTCCGCGCGGAGCCGGTCGAGCGCGGCATAGCTAGAAGTCACACCCAACGGTCCGTCAAAGGCGCCACCGTCCGGCACTGAATCGAGGTGGGACCCAAGCAAGAGGGCCTTTCCACCCTCGCGAGTCGGATTCCACCAGGCCAGCTGGTTGCCGTTGCCGTCCTCGACGACGTCCATGCCGCGCGTCTCGGCCTCGGCGACGAACCACTCGCGGAGCTCCAGGTCCGCGTCGGTCCATGCGTATCGGCGGTAGCCGCCGGTTCCGGGGTCCAGACCGACGTCGGCGATGGCGTCCAGCATCAGCCCTCCCGCATGGGCACCCGGACGCCGCGCTCCGCCGCGACGTCGGCGGCCTCGTCGTAGCCGGCATCGACGTGACGGATCACGCCCATGCCCGGGTCGTTGGTGAGCACGCGCTCGGCCTTCTCGCCGGCGAGTGGCGTGCCGTCGACGACGCAGACCTGGCCCGCATGGATCGAGCGGCCGATACCGACACCGCCGCCGTGGTGGATCGACACCCATGTGGCGCCGGACGCGACGTTGACCATCGCGTTGAGCAGCGGCCAGTCGGCGATGGCATCGGAGCCGTCGAGCATGGCCTCCGTCTCGCGGTACGGGGACGCGACGGAGCCGCAGTCGAGGTGGTCGCGACCGATGACGACCGGTGCCGACAGCTCGCCGCTCGCCACCATGTCGTTGAACCGCATCCCGGCCTTCTCGCGCTCGCCGTAGCCGAGCCAGCAGATCCGGGCGGGAAGCCCTTGGAACGACACCCGCTCCTGCGCCGTGCGGATCCAGCGATGCAGGTGGTCGTTGTCGGGGAACAGCTCGAGCACGGCCTCGTCGGTCGCTTGGATGTCGGCGGGATCGCCGGAGAGCGCGGCCCATCGGAACGGCCCCTTGCCCTCGCAGAACAACGGCCGGATGTAGGCCGGGACGAAGCCCGGGTAGTCGAAGGCCCGCGCGAAGCCGCCCTCGCGCGCCTCGGCCCGCAGCGAGTTGCCGTAGTCGAACACCTCGGCTCCGGCGTCCGCGAACCCGACCATGGCCTCGCAGTGCCGGGCCATCGACGCGCGGGCGCGATCGGTGAAGCCGGCCGGGTCCTTCTCCCGCTCCGCCGCCCAGTCGTCGAACGCGACATCGTGCGGCAGGTAGTACAGCGGGTCGTGCGCACTCGTCTGGTCGGTGAGGACGTCGATCGGCGCTCCGGCTGCGAGCAGCTCGGGCACCATGTCGGCCGCGTTGCCGAGCACCCCGATCGACAGCGGCTTCCGCTGGGCCTTGGCGTCCTCGGCGAGCCGCATCGCGTGCGCGAGGTCGTCGGCCTGGACGTCGAGGTACCGGTGCTCGATGCGACGAGCAATGCGCGACTGGTCGACCTCGACGCACACACAGACGCCGTCGTTCATCGTGACGGCAAGCGGCTGGGCGCCACCCATGCCGCCGAGTCCGGCGGTCAGCGTGATGGTGCCGGCGAGCGTGCCGTCGAACTTCTTGGCGGCGATGGCGCCGAACGTCTCGTAGGTGCCCTGGAGGATGCCTTGGGTGCCGATGTAGATCCACGAGCCGGCGGTCATCTGGCCGTACATCGTCAAGCCTGCGGCCTCGAGCCGGCGGAACTCCGGCCAGGTGGCCCAGTCGCCCACCAGGTTGGAGTTGGCGATCAGCACCCGGGGCGCCCACTCGTGCGTGCGCATGACGCCGACCGGCCGACCGGACTGCACGAGCAGCGTCTCGTCGTCGCGCAGGTCTGTGAGGGTCCGGACGATGGCGTCGTAGGACGCCCAGTCGCGGGCCGCCTTGCCGGTGCCGCCATAGACGATGAGCTGATCAGGATGCTCGGCCACCTCGGGATCGAGGTTGTTCATCAGCATCCGCATCGGTGCTTCGGTCTGCCACGACCGGGCGGTCAGCGTCGTTCCGCGGGCTGCACGGATGTCGGTCATGTCTGGTCCCTTCCAAGAATGGAGTCGGTCGCGTCGATGAGGGCGCCCGAGCGGACGAGCTCGGTGGCCGCCTCGATGTCGGGCGTGAGGACTCGGTCCGGCCCGGGGCCGTCGACCTTGACCCGCAGGGCCTGGATGGCAGCGTCGGTGGCGGTCGCCGGGCGGAGTGGCGATCGCAGCTCCACCCCCCGGGCGGCGGTCATGATCTCGATCGCGATCACCTGGGTCAGCCCCTCCACCGCTCGTCGCAGCTTGCGCGCGGACGACCAGCCCATCGACACGTGGTCCTCCTGCATCGCGCTCGACGGGATGGAGTCGACGCTGGCCGGAGCAGCCAGCCGCTTGAGATCGCTGACGATGGCGGCCTGTGTGTACTGGGCGATCATCAGGCCGGAGTCGACGCCCGGGTCGTCGGCGAGGAAGGGCGGCAGGCCGTGGTTCCGGTTGGCGTCGAGGAAGCGGTCGGTACGGCGCTCGCTCATGCTCGCCACGTCCGCGACGGCGATGGCGAGGAAGTCGAGCACGTACGCCAGCGGTGCGCCGTGGAAGTTGCCGTGCGACTCCAGCCGCCCGTCGTCGAGCACCGACGGGTTGTCGATCGCGGCCGCGAGCTCGCGTCCGGCCACCGTGGCCGCGTGCTCGACGGTGTCGCGGGCGGCGCCGTGCACCTGCGGAGCACATCGCAGCGAGTACGCGTCCTGCACGCGGTCGTCGCCGTGCCGGTGGCTGGCGACGATCGGCGAGCCGGCGAGCAGCTCTGCCATGTGCGCGGCCGACGTCGCCTGCCCCGGATGCGGACGTAGCCCCTGCAGATCAGGAGCGAGGACGCGGTCCGTGCCCATCAGCCCCTCGATGCTGAGCGCAGCCGAGAGGTCGGCCGTATCGAGCAGACGTCGAAGGTCGGCGATGGCGAGCACGAGCATGCCCAGCATGCCGTCGGTGCCGTTGATGAGCGCGAGCCCCTCCTTCTCGGCCAGCTCCACCGGGGCGAGCCCGTGGTCCGCCAGCGCCTCGGCCGCCGGGCGGACCACCCCGTCGTCGACGACGTCGCCCTCACCCATCACGGCCAGGGCACAGTGCGCGAGCGGCGCGAGGTCGCCGGAGCAGCCGAGGCTGCCGTGCTCGAGGACCACCGGCGAGAGGCCGGCGTTGAGCAGGTCCGCGTACGCCTCGGCGGTCCTGATCCGCACACCGGTGTGACCGGTGCACATCGTCGAGAGACGCAGCAGCATCAGCGCGCGCACCACCTCGTCCTCGACGCGCGGCCCGGTGCCTGCGGCGTGCGAACGGATCAGGCTCTTCTGCAGCTGCGTGCGCTGCGCCGGCTCGATGTGCCGGTTGGCCAGGGCGCCGAACCCGGTCGAGACCCCGTAGACCGGAGTGTCTGAGGCGGCCAGGTCGTCGACATGCTTGCGCGCCCGGGCGATCGCCTCACGAGCCTCGGACCCGATCGTCACGCGGGCACCCTCGCGGGCGACCCGCACCACATCGTCCGGACTCAGCGGCCCGAGGTCGACGACTACTTCCACCTCTCCATGGGACTCCCTGCCACCCCCTCTCCGGAAGAGCCGTGGCGGCACCACAGTCTCGGATACGAGACAATGGGTCCATGAGTCGACCCGTGCCCGCCGCGACGTCGGCGCTCCGCGTCCTGCGGATGCTGTCCGGGCAGCCCGTCCCCGTGCCCGCCGCCCGCATCGCCGACGCGCTCGGCCTCCCGCGCTCGACGACGTATCACCTGCTGGCGGCGATGGCGGACGAGGACTTCGTCGTGCACTACCCCGAGGACCGCACCTGGGGCATGGGGCTCGCGTCGTGGGAAGTAGGCCACGGGTTCGCACGACAGGAGCCACTGGCCCGGCTGGCGCGCGTGCCGTTGGCCCGGCTGGTCGACCAGGCCGGCGAGTCCGCGCACCTCGTCGTGCTGCAGGGCGCCGACGTGCTTTACGTGGTCGAGGAGCGCGCACCAGGGCGCCCACCCCTGGTCACGGATGTCGGCGTGCGCTTGCCCGCACACCTCACCGCGTCGGGTCGGGCGATCCTCGCCGGCCTCCCTGCTGCCCAGGTCCGCGCGCTGTACCCGGGACGAGACTCGTTCGTGTCGCGCACCGGCGCCGGGCCGACCACGCCGACCCAGCTGCGCCGCCTGCTGGTCTCGACGCGGGCTCGCGGTCATGCCACCGAGGACGGCGAGGTGACGCCGGGCTTCGCGTCCGTGGCCGCGCCGGTCGAGGCCGGCACCATCCACGCGAGCGTCGCCGTCACCTGGGAAAGCCGGCGCGATCCGGACATCGATGACCTCGCCGCCGCGGTACGCGAGACGGCAGCCGAGATCACCCGTCGGCTGCGGCACCCCTCACCCCGTGCGTAGCACCAGTCGGCCGGGCACGCCGCCCTGCCGCAGCTGCTGGTGGGCGTTCTCGGCCTCGTCCAGCGGGACCTCGTGCAGCGTCATCGCGAACGGCTGGTCGCCGCGCAGCTCCAGCAGGTCCGCCATGTCACGCGGGCTGGCGCCACTCGAGCCGATCATGTGCAGGGCCTTGACGATCACGAGACCGAGGTTCAGGGACAGCCGCTTCTCGGGCACGATGTTGCCGATGACGACCACCGTGCCACCCAGGCGCAGGCTGCGGAGCGAGGCGTTCATGGTCGGCTCGCCGACGCAGTCGAGCACGACGTCGGCGCCGGCCGTCTCGTCGACCTTGTGGAAGCCGCCGCCCTCGTCGACCACGACCGCGTTCGCGCCAAGCGCGGTCACGTAGTCGCGCCGACCGGCGTCGCGGATGACGGCGACGACGCGGGCACCCATGCGCGCGGCGACCTCGACGGCCGCGCTGCCGACGCCGCCAGATGCACCGACGATCACCACCGTGCGACCCGGTGCGCACCCGCCTGCACGCAGGCCGCGGAAGGCGGTGCCGTAGGTGCAGTTGAGGATGGCGGCCTCGGCGATCGGCAGGCTGTCCGGGATGGCAAAGAGGGCGCGCTCGGGCAGCGTCAGGTGGGTGGCGTACCCGCCGTCGGCCACGATGCCGAGGGCGTGGAACCCGTTCGGGCACAGGGTGTCCTCGCCGTCGCGGCACTGATCACAGGTGCCGCACGAGTCGCGATGAAGCGTGGCGACGCGGTCGCCGGGTTGCCACCGGGTGACGTCGGGTCCGATCGCGAGCACGCGACCGGTGGCCTCGTGGCCCAGCGTGATGGGCAGCTTCATGAACGGGATGCCGCCGCCGCGATCGATGAGGTCGCGGTGGCAGACGCCGCAGGCCTCGACCGCGACCACGACGTCGGTACCGGTCGGTGCGGAGGGATCGGGCTGCTCCTCGGCCACCATCGGCTCGTCCCACCCCAGCGCGTCCATGCGGATCCGCTTCATGCGGCGCAGTAGAACACGTTTCATCTGGGCCCGACAACTTCGATATGGCCCGCGTGGACCGGTATGACCGTAAACTGGGCGAACGTCCCAACATGCGACACTGGACTACGGCGTGACCTGCTGAGGGTTGGGTCGTTGAGAAGAGCAACAGGGGTGCATTTGCACCCCTTTCATGTTTGCGAGGGAGCAATCATGCGCATGACTCGTCCCCTGGGCCTGCTAGCCGTCACAGGTCTCTCCCTCGCGGCCCTCGTCGCTCCCGTCAGCACGGCCACCGCCGCCGACGCCTACACGGTCACCCCGCTCCACTTCGCCGTGAAGGTCGGCCCCACTGACAAGACCAAGTGCGACATCGTCGGCGACCTTTACGTGCCGGCCTCCGCGTCGCCCACCGACCGGGTCCCGGCGCTCCTGACCACGAACGGCTTCGGCGGGTCCAAGGCCGACCAGGCCGGCATCGGCAAGGCCTTCGCGAGCCGTGGCTACGTGGTGCTCTCCTACTCCGGGCTCGGTTTCGGCGGGTCCGACTGCAAGATCACGCTCGACGATCCCGACTACGACGGCAAGGCGGCCAAGCAGCTGGTCAGCTACCTCGGCGGCAGGTCCGGAATCGCCTTCACCGACTTCGCCCACAAGAAGCCGGCGCCCGTGCTCGACGTCGTCGAGCAAGACGGATCGCCGGCCGCCAACGACCCCAGGGTCGGCATGGTCGGCGGCTCGTACGGCGGCCAGGTCCAGTTCGCCGCGGCCGGCATCGACAAGCGCATCGACACGATCGTGCCCCTGATCACCTGGAACGACCTCTCGTACAGCTTCGCGCCGAACAACACGTCACAGCTGAAGCCCGCCCTCGACGGCGTCAGCACCAGCACGCCTGGCGCCGGCAAGCTGGTCTGGGCGTTCGGCTTCTTCGGCCTCGGCGCTGCCAACGGTGTGCAGAACGCCCCGTCCGACCCCGGACGCCTGCTCGGCTGCCCGAACTTCGCGACTTTCGTGTGCCCGACGCTCGTGTACGCCGCCACCACCGGCACCCTGACCGACCTACCAGACGAAGCAGCTGCGACACGCGTCGGTGACCGACTACATGAGCAAGGTCACCGCGCCGACGCTCATCGTCCAGGGCCAGAGCGACACCCTGTTCAACATCAACGAGGGTGTCGCGAACTACCGGGCGCTGAAGGCCCAGGGCACGCCGACGAAGATGATCTGGTTCAACGGCGGCCACTCCGGCCCCAGCGCGCCCGGCGAGCTGGAGACCGGCAGCCCGGATCCGTCCGCCCAGTACGTGACTGGCCGGATCTCCGACTGGCTCGACCACCACCTCAAGGGCGCCGACGTCGGCACCGGCCCGGAGTTCTCCTACTTCCGCGACTGGGTGTCGTACTCGGGCAACGCGAGCCCGGCCTACGCGGACAGCTCGAGCTACCCGGTCGGCACACCCAAGGCGTACTACCTGTCTGGCTCGAAGCTGGTCACCGAACAGGCGCAGATCGCCGCCGGCAACCAGAGCTTCCTCACGATGGCGGGTGGGCTCCCGTCCTCCTTCGACGAGCTCGACGCGGTGCGCGCGCTTCCGCTCCCGCCGATCCCGCTGCCGGAGAAGGACCTGCCCGGCACCTTCGCCACGTACACGTCGGCACCGGGCACGGCCAACGTCGACGTCGTCGGTTCACCCAGGCTCGCGCTCAAGGTCGACGCGCCCACGGCCGTGAGCACCCAGGGACTCAACCCGGGCAAGCTGGTGCTGTTCATGAAGGTGCTCGACGTCGACTCCTCCGGCAAGGCGACGCTCATCCGCAACCTCATCGCCCCGGTGCGCGTGCCCGACGTACGCAAGGCGTTCACCGTGACGCTGCCCGCCTTCGTGCACCGCTTCGAGCCCGGCCACTCGATCCGCCTGGTCGTCGCCGGCGGCTCGACCAACTACCGCGGCGGGCTCACGCCGACGGCGGTCAGCATCCCCACCGGCAGCTCCGCCCAGGTGCTCAATCTGCCGGTCGTGCCGTAGCCGTCCGCATCGCTCTAGCGGACCCTGATCAGACCCTGACGTCGGGCCGGGCCCCGAGGTGGGCCACGCAGGTCTCGGCGGCGGCACGACCGCCGTCGAGCGCTTCCTCGGGCGTGCCGCCATCGACCCAGCGGGTGAGAAAGCCTGCGGCGAACGCGTCGCCGGCCCCGGTGGTGTCGACGACGTCGACGCGGGGAGCGGTGACCTGGATGCGCTCCTTGCCGCTGAGGTAGGCGGCGCCCATCGAACCCAGCGTGACCACCACGTGCGCGAACCGGTCGGCCAGCGCGTCGAGGTCGATCTGGGGGCCCTTGGAGCCGATCAGCACCCTGGCCTCGTCGATGTTCGGTAGGACGAGCTCGACTCCGTCGATCCAGCCGAGGAATGCATCGGCGCCCGCGGCGCGCAGGAACGACACGGTGCTCGGGTCGACGCTCACGCCGACCTCGCGCCGACGCGCCCCGGCGATGAGCTCGAGCGCCACCGGGCGCGTGGCGGGGTCGAAGAACGAGTATCCGGTGAGGTGGAGCCAGGTGACGTCGCGCCACGCCTCGGCCGGGATGTCGGCCGCGACGAGCCCGGAGTTCGCTCCGCGGTCGACGAACATGGTGCGCTCACCCTCGCGGTCGAGCTGCAGCACGATGGTGGCCGTCGTCCGGTCCAGGTCTCCGGCCAGGTGGGTCTCGACACCGAAGTCGGCCAACGCCCGCACGTGGCGATCCACTCCGTCGGCTCCCACTCGTCCGCAGAACACCGCGTCGGTGCCGAGGTGTCCCAGCCAGGCGGCGACGTTGGCCGCCGAGCCACCCGGACGCAGGCGGATCTCGGCGTTCGTGTCGCTGCCCTCGGTGACGCCGTCGAGCACGCGCACGCTGATGTCGTCGACGATGTCGCCGACCACGAGGACGCGACTCACAGTCGGGACCAGGCGGTCGCGATCTCGGCGGCCAGCCGGATGTTGTTCTCGGCGATGCGGAGGTTCACCTCGAGGCTGTCGCCGCCGGTGAGCTCGACGATCGACTCGAGCAGGAAAGGCGTGACGTCCTTGCCGACGATGCCCTTCTCCTCCGCACGACGCAGGGCCTCCTCGAGCACGACGTCGTGCCGGCTCGGGTCGAGCTGCTCATCGAGCGACAGCGGGTTGGCCACGACGATGGCCGAGCACACCTCGAGCTGCTCCCGCGACTCCATGACCGCGGCCACCGCGGCGGCGTCGGGCACCGACCAGTCGAGCGGGTGGCCGGACGACCGCAGCCAGAAGCTCGGGAAGTCGGCGGTGCCGTAGCCGAGCACGATGATGCCGAGCGACTCCATGCGCTCCAGCGTGGCGGCGATGTCGAGGATCGACTTGACGCCTGCCGAGACCACGGTGATCGGCACCTCGGACAGCACCTTGAGGTCGGCCGACTCGTCGAACGAGTGCCCAGCACCTCGGTGCACACCGCCCAGGCCTCCGGTGGCGAACACCCGGATGCCGGCGTGGTCGGCGATGAAGGACGTGGCCGCGACGGTAGTTGCGCCGCTGCCGCCGCGCGCGAGCACCACCGAGAGGTCGCGCATGCTGAGCTTCGGGAGGTCCTCCGTCGCGATGCGTTGGAGCTCGTCGTCGGTGAGGCCGGCCTTGAGCTCGCCGTCGAGCACCGCGATCGTCGCGGGGACGACATCGGCGTCGACGAGCAGCTGTTCGAAGCGTCGCGCCGCCGCGAGGTTCTCTGGACGCGGCAGCCCGTGCGAGATGATCGTCGACTCCAGCGCGACCACCGGCGCACCCGATGCGAGGGCGTCTGCGACGAGGGGCGAGACCGAGAGCGGGGTCATGACGCGCTCAGATCGGCGTCCTGTGGAAGTTGGCGTGGGAGCGTGAAGCGGTCGGGCCGCGCTGGCCTTGGTAGCGGGAGCCGTACTTGGCCGAGCCGTACGGATTCTCCGCCGGCGAGCTGAGCCGGAAGAAGCAGAGCTGGCCGATCTTCATGCCGGGGTACAGCTTGATCGGCAGCGTCGCGACGTTGGCGAGCTCCAGCGTCACGTGGCCGGAGAAGCCCGGATCGATGAACCCGGCCGTGGAGTGCGTCATCAACCCGAGCCGGCCGAGGGAGGACTTGCCCTCCAGCCGCGCCGCGACGTCGTCGGGCAGCGTCACGAGCTCGTACGTGGAGCCGAGGACGAACTCCCCGGGATGCAGGATGAACGCCTCTTCGACCGTGACCTCCACCTCGCGGGTGAGGTCGGGCTGGTCGGCGGCCGGGTCGATGTGCGGGTACTTGTGGTTGTCGAAGACGCGGAAGAACTTGTCGAGCCGGACGTCGATGCTCGACGGCTGGATCATCTCGCGGTCCAACGGGTCGAGCTGCACGCGACCGCCGTCGAGCTCGGCGAGGATGTCGCGATCGGAGAGGAGCACGGTGAAAACGTAACCTACGAGTCGCCCTCGGGGGTCCCGCCCTGGTGGATCGTGTAGGTGAAGTCGTACGAGCAGTCCCTGGTCTCGTCCTGGCCCAGCAACCCTGCCACCACGTTGCTGTTGCAGTGCGCGATCCGCGCCGTCACGTTCGCCGCTCGCTGTCGCCCGCCCGAGCTGGTGGCAAGCGCCGAGCAGTTGATCACGGCACCCTCCTCGGCCGCCCCGAAGTCAGGACAGGACGGCCGGCTCAGCGTCCATCCTTCGATCAGCGCCCCATCGATCCTGAACTCGACTTGCCGTGGCAGTTCCCTGCGGTCGTCGGTCGCCTCGCGGGTGAACCCGATGGCTGCCCAGACAGCGACGACAATCAGCCCGACGAGGCCCAGCAGCACCGGCCGGCGAGATCTGGCTTCACTCGACCGTCCACCGCGACGAGAAGTCGCAGCTCTCACCCGCGTCGTCGCCGTTCCGCGACCTCGCAGTCCTCCAAGGTCACCACGACGTTGGCGGGAGCGGTTCGTCCGCCCTCGCCGACCGCGGTGGCGGTGCAGGTGATCTTCTCACCGTCGTCGAGCGCGTCGAACCGGGGACATGTCGCCGTCCTCGAAGTCCCACGTATCGTCGCCGAAGCGCTCGACGATCGACTCCTCCACGCGGTCGACCTGGTCATCGACGTCATCGGACCCCCAGATCGCGCCGTAGGTGATCGCGCCGATGAAGCAGACGACGCCGAGGGTGAAGAGGAGTGATTTCGCGTTCATGCCGATCCTGCCTGCGCGGATCCCCGAACCGTCGAGCCACATCGTGTCGGAGTGACATCCGCGCGTCAACGATCGGCGCGGTTGCGTCCATCAGTCCTGGCGGTCACGGCCAGAGCCGCCACGATGATGCCGACGCTCAGCACCAGCCACGCGCTCACGTACGGGCGGTTCAGCAGCGAGTCCATGTCGGGCTTGCCGCCCACGCCCGACAGCACGTTCGCGACCGCCATGGTGAGGGTCCCCCAGATCAGGAAGGCGACCGCCGCCACCGAACGACGCCGGAGCGTCCTGGCCGCGACCACGCCGATCACCACGATGATCGGCGCCAGCACGGCGTCGTGCAGCACGACGACGCCGACCAGCCAGAGGATGGTCGACCGCAGCTTGTCGAACCCGTCGTCGCTCAGCAGCCATGCGCCCCAGAGCATTCCGGCGGCCCCGAGAGCACCCAGGGTGAGTCGCGCCTTCACGCCTCCACCTCCAGGCTCGTGACCCACTTGGTCTGGAGCACGCCCGGGCGGTTGGGGGCGATGATCCGGCAGGGGTACCCGTGGTCGAGGTTCAGCGTCTCGCCGTTGAGCTGCAGCGCCAGCAGCGTGCGCGGATCGGCGGCGAAGTCGGCGGGCAGCTCCGACGACGAGAACGCTCCGCGGGTCTGCAT
Source organism: uncultured Actinomycetota bacterium (assembly GCA_963839625.1). Lineage (GTDB taxonomy): Bacteria > Actinomycetota > Actinomycetes > Propionibacteriales > Nocardioidaceae > Aeromicrobium. The sequence goes on from CAWIWE010000044.1 coordinate 51,804, forward strand.
CGAGCGGACCCGAACGGTGGACGCAGGTCGGGCGCCGACGAGTGCGAGCAGGTCGGCGACCGCGACGCCGGTCCAGGTGGCGTTGCGGCTCCAGCCCTCGACGCAGGTGATCGGCAGGCGATGGGTCCGCTGGGGCAGTGCGGCGAGCTGGGCCCGGGTGAACCGCATCGAACGATCGCCATGGCGCAGCTCGAGCGCGAAGTCGGGATCGGTGGCACCCTCGATCGCCCCGGCAGCGCGGGCCGTGCGATTGACCGGGAGGTTCTGTGGCCCGTCACCGTCGCGCACCCCGAACACGGAGATGCGGCGCAGGAACGGCACCGTCTGACCGGCCGTCAGCAGCACTGCGAGCGCCGATGCGGACCCGGCGCCGAGCAGCACGGCCCGTCGGCTCGGGCCGTCCGAGGCCAGCGACAGCCGATCGTCGACCTGGTTGCGGAGGGCGATGCGCACGAGTGGCAGCTTCACCGCCAGGTGCGTCAACACGGCACCGACCGCCACGAAGGCGACCGCCTCATGGGTGGCCCGGAAGCTGAAGTCCCACGGGTACCACTGCACGACGTTGAGGGAGCCGGTCACGAGCTGGAACAGGACGGCACTGACCAGGAGGAAGACCGACGCCCGTTCGAGCCCGTCCAGCAGAACGGCACGAACGCTGTGCTTCCGAGGCCGACGGAACAGCCGAGGATAGACCGACCAGAGCTTGACCAGGACCAACGGGATCGCGGCCGTTCCGGTGGCGACGTGCGCGCCCTGGGTGACGCGATACAGCCAGGCCGGGTTTGGCCCGATCGGCAGCCATCCCGGAGACGCGTACTGGAAGTGGCTCCACAGACCGGTGAGGAAGCAGATGCCGATGCAGCTGCCCAGCAGGATGCCAAGGCGTGCCGCCGTGCGTGTGCCGCGGGCCGGACTCGTGAAGTCGTTCGGTCGCGGAATCCGCTCGTCGATGGCGCCGACGATGTCCTTCATCGGGGCATCACTCGTCGAAGCACCGCAACGTTTCGGCCGTCCAACGTCGCGCGGTCCTCGACGTCGTAGCCGGTGGCGTGGGCGAGTCGGTCGATCGCGTCCAGCCCCACCGCCGCCCAGTCGAACGCGGGGGTGATCCGACTGCCGACCTGCAGGCGCCAGCGGTGTCGGACGATGTCGGTGCCGACGGGACCCAGCTCCACCACGACGCGCCCCCCGGGCCGCACGATCCGCCCGAGGCGACCCAGCAGGCGTTCCGGGTGACCGCCGATCCCGATGTTGCCGTCGGCCAGCAGCGCGCAGTCCCAGCGTCCTTCACCGGGAACCGCCGCGAAGACGTCGCGGCGGATGGCCAGGGCGCCGCGCTGGCGGGCCAGCCGCACGGCTTCGAGCGAGACGTCGATTCCCAGGGCCTCGACATCGAGCGTGGCCAGACCGGCGACGAGGCGACCCGGGCCGCATCCGATGTCGATCGTGCGGCCTCCACAGCGTTCGAGCAGGAGAGTGCGATCGGTGTCGTCGACGGACCCGCACCAGCGTCGCGTGGCCAAAGGCCGCTGTCTCCCGGCCAGGTCGACCAGATGGCACGCTCCACCGGCGAAGGCGGCGTCCATGGCGTGTTCGGGATCAATGGTCTCGGCGGTCATGCCGGAACCTGTTCGATGACGGCAGCGGCGAACCTGGTGTGCGGGACCTCGGCCGCAACGGCGCGCGCGTCCTCCCAGGTGTCGACGTCACGCAGGGTGCGGAGGAGCGCGGTGGGTGCGGGCAGCACCTCGCGGGTGTGATGCCCGGTGGACGGCGTCGACATCTCCACACCCGCGAGAGGGGACGCGTCCGTTCCGTGTCGAACCCCGAGCAGCCACCAGCCGCCGTCCTCGGCCGGACCGAGGACGCTGGGGTAGTGGCAGAGCAGGTCCGCCGCTCCGGTCAGGTCGGCGGCGGTCAGCTGGGGCGTGTCCATGCCCACCTGCACGACGCCGTGCCCGTCGTCCGCGTCCAGGTGCGCTCTCGCGAGTCTTTCGCCGAACGTCTCACCCACCTGTGGCACGACGACCAGATCGTCCAGTACCTCGCAGAGCTCGTCCGACCGCTCCGCCCGGTCAAGATCTCCGGTCAGGGCGACGACCACGCTCAAGCCGGTGCCGACCGATGCCTGCAGCGTGTCGAGCAGCGCCGCCGCCGCAAGCTCCGCGGCCGCGTCGTCGCCGACGTCCCCGGCGACCCGGGTCTTCGCGAGGCCGGGCACCGGCGCCTTCGCGACGACAAGGACGGTCGGTGAGCTCATCGCAGCACCGCCAGGAAGTCGCGGGCGGCCTGGGTGGTTCCGCGGAACGACCCAGACACCTTGGACCGGGTACCCGCTGCCCGCGGCCGGTAGGCGATGTCGGCCTCCCAGACGGTCCATCCGGCCTCGGCCGCCTTGATCATCAGCTCGAGCGGGTAGCCGAAGCGGCGGTCGCGAACGTCGAGGGCCAGCAGGTCGTCGCGCCGACAGACCCGCATGGGGGCAAGGTCGTGGATCTCGAATCCGCTGGACCGGCGCAGCCAGGCGGCGAGGAGGGTCGTCCCGACCCTGGCATGCCACGGCCACACCCCGCGGTCGATCGGACGCCGTCGTCCCACCGCCATCGACACACCGCGGTCGCGCACGGCCGCGAGCAGCGTGGGCAGCTCGCCGAGATCCATCGAGTCGTCGCCGTCGACCACCGCGACGTAGGTGGCGCTCGCAGCGAGCACACCGGCATGGACCGCAGCGCCGTAGCCCGGTCGAGGTTCCTCGACCACGGTCGCTCCGAGTCCTCGAGCCACATCGGCCGTGCCGTCGCTCGAGCCGTTGTCGACGACGATCGGGTGGAAGCCCCCGGGCACACCACCGAGCACGAGCGGGAGCGCGGCTGCCTCGTCCCGGCACGGGATCACGACGTCGCAGCCGGCCGTTCGCTCCATGCTTCGACGCTATGGGCACTCCGCCCGGGCGGCCATCTGAAACCGGATGACGAACCCATGACATCGCGGCTTGGCGCCCGGTCCTCGGGCCCACGGCGCGACTACTGTGACGGGCATGCAGGTGCGGCGGTCGACCTCATTGACTGCCGGCCTCGCCGCAGCGGTGGGCTTGGCCCTGGTGGTGGCGGCGATGGTCGTCCCCCTGGTGTGGGAGCGGGACGTACGCGTTCACTGGCCGCCACTCCACGCCGACTGGGATCCGCGGCTCAAGCCCGAGCTCGCGCTGCTGATCATCGTCGGGCTCGCCCTGTGGGCGGTACTTCCGTGGGTCGCCGCCAAGGCCTCGTGGGCGGCGACGGTCCTGCTCAGCACGGTCGGCTCGTGGCTCTGGTCGATGGTGCTCGCGCTCTACGACGGCCGGTACGGCCTGTCGCGGGTGTACGAGCGCGTCGGCGAGTACCTCTACGACGCCCAGCGGATCGGTGACATCGGCACCGCGGTTGCCGAGTTCGTCGACCGCATCCCGTACGCCGTGTATCCGGAGAACTGGAAGGTGCATGTCGCCGGCCACCCTCCCGGCTCCCTGATCTCGTTCGTGCTGCTCGACCGCATCGGCATCTCCGACCCGTTCTGGGTCAGCGTCACCATCGTGACGCTCGGGGCCACCGGCGTCGCCGCGGTGCTCCTGACGCTCGACCTCCTCGGATCTCGCGCGCTGGCCCGTCGCGCGGCGCCGTGGGTGGCGCTGGCGCCAGTCGTCGTGTGGGCCGGCCACGGCGAGACCCTCTACGCGGCGGTCGCAGCGTGGGGCGTGTTCCTGGTGGCGCTCGCTTGCACGCGCGGCACCAGGGCCCGGCTGTCCGGCCCGACCCTCGCCGTCGCGGGCGGGCTCGTCCTCGGGTGGAGCCTCTTCCTCTCCTACGGCCTCGTGCTGTTCGGCCTGGTCCCGCTGGCGGTATTTGCCCTGACCGGCGCCTGGCGGCTGCTGCCATGGGCCGCCACGGGTGTCGCGGCGGTGGTCGCGGCGTTCTGGGTCGCAGGCTTCACCTGGTGGGACGCGTACCCCGTGCTTCGGGAGCGCTACTACGACGGTGTCGGCGGCGAGCGCCCGTACCAGTACTGGGTGTGGGCCGACTTCGCGGCGTGGACGTTCGCGGTCGGCCTGGTCACCTGGGCGGCGCTGCCACGCACGTGGTCGGCCCTGCGCGAACGGGTTCCGCTCGCGGTGCTGGCGTCAGCCGCCCTCACCTCGATCGCCATCGCCTCGGTGACCGCGCTGAGCAAGGCCGAGGTGGAGCGGATCTGGCTCCCGTTCACCCTGTGGATCCTGCCGGTGGCCGCCTTCGTCCCCGACCGCTGGCGACGTCCACTGCTCCTCTCGCAGGTGGCGCTTGCCGTCCTCCTCCAGACCCTCCTGATCACGAAGTGGTGACGATGCCCGAGCGAGACCAGGTGCTGATCGTCGAGGACGACCCCCAGGTGCGCGACGTCGTGCGCCGCTATCTCGAGCGCGACGGCCTCGCGGTGCAGGTGGCCGGCACCGGCACGGACGGGCTCGAGCTGGCCCGCCGCACCCGCTTCGACCTGATCCTGCTCGACGTGATGCTGCCCGGCCTCAGTGGACTCGAGGTGTGCCGCATCCTCCGCGACGTCGACGGATCCGACGTGCCGATCATCATGCTCACCGCCCTGGACGACACCGACGACCGCATCGCCGGGCTCCAGTCCGGTGCGGACGACTACATCGGCAAGCCGTTCAGCGTGAAGGAGCTGGCGCTTCGCGTCGAGTCGGTGCTGCGGAGGTCGCGCAGCGGCCCGCGCACGGACACGTCCGACGAGCCGCTCGGAGACGGCGACCTCCTCGTCGACCCCGTGGCTCGCACCGCGACGCGCGACGGTGAGCCGCTTCGGCTGACCACCCGGGAGCTCGACCTGCTGGTCTTCCTGCTGCGGCATCCCGGCGTCGTGCACAGCCGGGCCGACCTCCTCACCCAGGTGTGGGGCTGGGACTTCGGCGACCACTCGACGGTCACCGTGCACGTCAAGCGGTTGCGGCACAAGATCGAACCGACGCCAGCCGAGCCGCGACGGATCGTCACGGTCTACGGTCTCGGGTATCGCTACGACCTGGACGGGGCACCATCGTGACCACCGCGGACCTCGGGTCCATCCTCTTCGGCGTCGGCTGCTCACTGGCCATCGTCGCCGCCGGTGTGCTCGCGCTGCACCGGCTGCGCACGAAGGCCCTCGTGCTGTCGCTGCTCCTCCTCACGCTCATCCCGCTGGTGGCGGTGGTCGTCGGAATCGCCACGGCGAGCGAATTCATGTTCGACCGCGCGCTGCAGCGGGGAATTTACGTCTGGATGGCGGTGGCGGCAGTGTGCGTGCCGAGCGCCTTGTGGCTCGGACGCCGGCTCGCGCGCCAGATCGTCTGGGAGCGCGAGGCCCACGAGCGCGAGCGACAGGCCGAGCTCTCCCGCCGCAAGATGCTCGCCTGGCTCAGCCACGACCTCCGCACACCCGTCTCCGGAGTGCTCGCGATGGCCGAGGCGCTGGAGGACGGCGTCGTCGAGCGTCCGGACGACGTCAAGGAGTACGCCGGCCTCATTCGCAGCGAGACGAACCGGCTGGCCGCCATGATCGACGACCTCTTCGAGCTGGCCCGCATCGACGCCGGCGACCTGCGGCTCGAGCTCGAGCCGGTGCCGGTCGCCGAGGTGCTCCACAGCGCGGTCAAGCGCATCGCGAGCCTCCGCCGATCGCCGCGGCGTACGGCTCCAGGTCGACGTCCCGACCGACGTCACCCAGGCGCTCGGCGAAGGCCCCGCGCTGGTGCGGGTGGTGCGCAACCTGCTGGGCAACGCCATCCGGCACACGCCCGCCGACGGCGTCGTCACGCTCGCGGCCGGCCGAGCCGACGGCGAGGTCTGGCTCAGCGTCGAGGACGCCTGTGGCGGCATTCCCGACAGCGACCTCCCGTACCTGTTCGACCCGGCGTTTCGCGGCACGTCGGCGCGCGAGGCCGAGCGGGACGGCGACCCGACTGGAGCCGGCATGGGCCTCACCATCGCCCACGGCCTCGTCGACGCGCAGCACGGCTCGATCGGCGTGCAGAACCTCGACGACGGCTGCCGCTTCGAGGTCCGCCTACCTGCCGTCAGCGGGTCCTGAGCGGATCCGTCGCCAGCCGGGCCAGACCGTCCTCGGGCCGGATCTCCGCGCGGAACCCGAGTCCGTCGACGGCTGCGTCCGGTGACGCGACCACGTGCCGCACGTCGAACGCGCGGTACTCGCCGGTGACGACGGGTTCCGGACCGTCTCCTGCCCCGGCAAGCACCGCGGCCATCTGCCCGATCGTGAACGGGTGGCCGGAAGCCACGTTGTACGGCGTCACGCCTGCCGCGTGGTCACGAACCTGCTCGATGGCCAAGCAGTTCGCCAGGGCGACGTCGTCGACGTGCACGAAGTCGCGCACCTGACCACCGTCCTCGAACACCTGGGGCGCTTCGCCTCGGGCCAGCGAGGAGCGGAAGATCGCGGCGACGCCCGCGTAGGGCGTGTCCGCGGGCATGCCCGGGCCGTAGACGTTGTGGTACCGCAGGGCGATCGTCCGGCCGCCCTGAAGCGTGCACCAGGCATCGGCGTAGTGCTCCTGGGCGACCTTCGAGGCGGCGTAGCTGGTGCGTGGACGGAACGGAGTGTCCTCGCCGATGCGCCGCCAGGTGATGTCCCCATCCGTGTCATTGCCGCAGTGCGGGCAGCGCGGGTCGAAACGTCCGGCGGCCAGGTCGTCCTCGCGGCGCGGGGCCGGCGGGACGTCACCGTGCTCGGGGCAGTCGTAGCGGCCGTCGCCGTAGACCACCATCGACGACGCCAGCACGAGGTCCGCGACGCCGGCACGCGCCATCGCCGCCAGCAGCTCCGCGGTGCCGAGGTCGTTGTGACCGGCGTAGCCCGGCAGGTCTTGCGCGTCCACCCCATTGCCCACCATCGCCGCCTGGTGGCAGACGACGTCGACGTCGGCGAGCACGTCGTCGAGCCGGTCGGTTCGGAGGTCGAGTGCATGCACGCCCTCCGCCGGGTAGGCATCGAGCTCGATGACGTCATGCCCCCGCTCACGAGCAAGGGGTGCGATCCGGCTCCCGATGAACCCGGCGGCCCCGGTGAGCAGGAGCTTCACGGAAGCTCGAACGGCAGGTCCATGCCGTCGACGGCATGCGAGCAGCCGCAGTCGCGATCGGTGCCGACGGAACCGATGACGTCCGCGAGCACCGACTTGAGCGTGTCGGTGTGCTCGGCGAAGACCTTGAACACCTCGTCGACGGTGACTGCCTCCGCCTCGTCGACGCCGGCATCGTGGTCGGTGACCAGCGCGACGGTGGCGTAGCAGAGCGCGAGCTCACGCGCGAGGATCGCTTCCGGGTGCCCCGTCATGCCGATGATGGCCCACCCCTGCCTGGCGTACCACTGCGACTCGGCGCGGGTGGAGAACCGCGGTCCGTCGATGATGACCAGCGCGCCGCCATTCACCGGAGCGTGACCGTCCAGCCCGTCCACGAGGTGCCGGCGCAGCCGCGGGCAGTACGGATCGGCGAACGAGACGTGGTTGGCGCCCTCGTCGTAGTAGGTCTGGATCCGGTCAGAAGTGCGATCGACCATCTGGTCGGGCACGAGGTACGTGCCCGGCCCGTAGTTGGCTTGCAGCCCGCCGACCGCGCATGGGGCCAGGATCTGCCGGACGCCGAGGCTGCGCAGCGCCCACAGGTTGGCCCGGTACGGCACCCGGTGCGCCGGGTACTGGTGATCCTTGCCGTGCCGCGGCAGGAACGCGACGCTGCGATCACCAACCGTGCCCACGGCGATCGGCGCCGACGGGGCGCCGTACGGCGTCTCCACCTCGACCGTCTCCGGGTCGTCGAGGAACGTGTAGAAGCCCGAGCCGCCGATGACGGCGAGTTCCGGTGTGCTCATGGCTTGAGCATGTCATTCCGGCCGGACGGCGAACTCGCTGGTGGGCACGACGTCGATCAGGTCGAAGTCGAGGAACGCCATGACGCTCGACATGAGCGCTTCCGCGTTGGCCTGGCGTCGATCGTCGTCCCCGACCGCATCGAAGAAGACCGCCTGGTCGGTCATGGCTTCGGCCGGGAAGCACTCCTCGACCACGGCGGTGCACGGAGGCGCATCCGGTGTCAGCGGCCGGACCACGCGGTTCTGGATGTAGCGGCTGGTGGCCTGGGTGTCGATGGCGACCTGGGTGTGGTGGTCGTGCCAGTGCGCCAGCCACGACTGCTCGTCGAGCCGCTCGGGCCGCTGGAGGAACGAGACCTGGGTGTACCCCGGGCGTCGCCCGTCGACCGCGTCGCCGGGCAGCGGGGCCGACTCCGCCACGAGGTATGCGATGACGCCGGCGTCCACCTCGCGCAGCACCTCGTCGCACGGGGCTAGAAGCGGAGCGTTGGCCGAGTCGACCCAGACCGAGACCATCGCGTCGGGGCAAGGGCCGGACCCGCTACGCATACGGGAGCCCGCCGCGGCGTCGACGCCGGAGTCCATCACGTTGACCTGCACCTCGTGTGCGCCGGCGGCAATCAAACGGGGCGCGACGTCGTCGACCAGGTGCTCGCGCACACGATCGCCGGACGTCCCTTCGCGGGCGTTCAGGAGGTACAGCACCTTCTCCATGCGCGACTCGACTCCGTTCGGATGTGCTTGGATCTGCGTTCATGATGTACCGCGTGATCCAGTGGGCCACCGGCGGCGTCGGGCGGGCCGCCATCGAGCACATCGTTCGTCACCCTGACCTGACGCTGGTCGGTTGCTGGGTGCACAGCGATGAGAAGGCCGGGAAGGACGTCGGCGAGATCGTCGGGTCGGCCCCGCTCGGCGTGACGGCGACGAACAGCGTCGAGGAGATCCTCGCCCTGGACGCCGACTGCGTTCTCTACGCACCGCTCATGCCGAACCCCGAAGAGGTGGCGGCGATCCTGCGGTCGGGCAAGAACGTGGTGACCCCGCTGGGCTGGTTCTGGCCGAGCGCCAAGGAGCGAGCCTCCATGGAGGCGCCGGCGCTCGAGGGTGGGGTGACGCTGCACGGCACCGGCATCGATCCGGGCGGTGCCACCGAGCAGCAGCCGCTGTTCTTCGCGGGCCTGTCGTCGGCGATCACGTTCGTGCGCGGTGAGGAGTTCTCCGACATCCGCACCTACAACGCCCCCGATGTCGTCCGGCACATCATGGGATTCGGCGGCACCCCGGAGGAGGCGAGGTCCGGGCCCGATGCTCAAGCTGCTGACCGGTGGCTTCGAGCAGTCGGTGCGGATGTGCCTGGACGTGCTCGGGTTCGCCGATGCGGAGATCCGATTCGAGCCACGAACTGGCCGTCGCTACCGCTCCGATCGACTCACCCGCGGGTGTGATCGAGCCCGGCCAGGTCGCCGCCCAGCAGTTCGCCTGGGAGGCGTACGTCGGCGAGATGAAGGTGGTCCGCGTCGCCGTGAACTGGTTGATGGGCGAGGAGAACCTCGACCCGCCGTGGGAGTTCGGCCCCAACCGTGAGCGCTTCGAGATCGAGGTCAAGGGCGACCCGGACTGCGACGTCGTCATCCACGGATGGCATCCGTCCACCATCGAGGCCGGGCTTCAGCGCAACCCCGGCATCGTCGCCACGGCCGCCCACTGCGTGAACTCGATCCCGACCGTCTGTGACGCCCCCGCCGGCCTGGTGACCTTCGTCGACCTGCCACTCGTGACCGGCCGCGCCCACCCTGACCTCGCTCGGAGCAGATGACGGGAATCGAACCCGCATATCTTCAGGACGAGCTCACGCGGTAACGCTCACCGTCGCTCTGGATGAACCGGACTCTTGCCCATGCGGGCGTTTACAGAACCGGCCCAGTTGCCGGGCGATACGTTGCGGAGGTCCAGTCTCTACATCGGAGGGTTCAATGACCGACGCTGCGATTTCTGACGCCGTGCCGGGTGAGTTCGCCCAGCGTTCCCGCTGGCGGGCATTCCGAGACCCATCTGTCGAGGCGAGCTTCCGTGAGTGGCATCGTGACGAAATCCTGCCGGTCACGCGGCTCGTCGGGATCGTGTCAGCCGTGATCTGGGGCTCGATCCCCCTTTGGTTCCTTCTGGCCATCGGCACGAGCCCGCTTGTCCTCTTCATCAGCGCTTGGGCGATTTCAGTCCCGTTGTTGGCGGGGACCATTCTCGGCACTTACACGCGGCTCGTGCGATGGGCCAATGAGGCGGCTACTTTCACCGTCCTCGTCATTGGACTCAACTTCATCTGGGTCATGAGCACCATGTACGGCACCGTGTTCGGCACGGTCTCTCTCGCGGCGCTCGCAATGGTGTTCATGCCATTGGTGATCCGGCTTCGCACCGTAGGGACGGCGTTCGTCGCGATCATCCTCTGTGGTCTTCCTGTCGCTCTCCTGATTATCGGCACGTTGGACCAACAGGTTCGCTTCGAGAACAGTTGGCCCTATATCGCGGTGCTGCTGACGATGGTGCCGATGGTGATACTTGCCTCGGCACAAATTGAATCGGGCATGCGCAAGCAGTTCGCGGCACAGACCCAGTTGCAGGCCAGCCAACGCCTCCTGCGCAGGTATGCACCATCGGCGGTTGCTGGTCGGATCGAGTCTGGCGACGCCACGGCAGTCGGCCAGCCGCAACGCCTGCGGGTGACGGCGCTGTCCTCAGATGTCGCGGGGTTCACGGCGCTCGCCGATCAGATCGACCCCGAATCGCTGAGTCAGATCATCAACGAGTACATGGCCACGATGAGCGACGTCATCGAAAGCCAAGGTGGTGTCGTCACCGAGTTCGCTGGTGATGGGCTCATGGCCATCTTCGGCGCACCAGAAGCATTCGAACCCGAGGAGCAGGTACGACGTGCCCTTTCAGCGGCCACAGCGATGCACGCACGTCTGGCCGACCTCAACCAGTCGTGGTTCCGGCTGGGCATCGAGCAGCCGCTTCGAGTGCGGATCGGGATCAACACCGGCATGCTCAGCGTCGGGACTTTCGGTTCGGATGGCCGCGCCACCTACACAGCCATCGGGCTTCAAATGAACGTTGCGGCTCGAATCCAAGCCCAGTGCGAGCCCGGAGGCATTCTGCTGAGTAGTGCCAGTTGGCACCTCGTGAAGGACGCCGTTGAGTGTGACCCCCTCGGCGAAGTCACCGTGAAGGGCGTTCACTACCCGATCAGCATCTACGCGCCGCGCACATGAGTGAAATCGTGCCGAGCCGATGACGGGATCCTCAAAGGGCGGCTTCGCCGTGGAGCCGATGACGGGAATCGAACCCGCATATCTTGCTTGGGAAGCAAGCGCTCTACCACTGAGCTACATCGGCGAATGAGCACACCATACCCAGCGCAGATCACGTCCGAGCGATCAACTCCAGGGCGTGTGCCACGACCGCATCGGGCTGCTCGTCGGCGATGAAGTGCGACGCGTCGGCGACGGACTTGATCGTCAGGTCGTCTGCGTGGTCCTCGTACCCGCCGAGAAGCTCGACCCGCATCACCGGGTCATCCGATCCGGCGAGGATGACGGTCGGCGTCGTCAACCTCCGGTCGCGGTAGCGGCCACCGGCGATGCGCACCAGCTCGGTCAGGATGAGCCCGCGATACAGGCGCGACGCGGCGCGAGCCCGTGCCGGCTCGCGCATGCGAGAGGTGAAGATCTCCAGGTCATCCTCGCTCCACGTCGTCCGTGGTGACGAGAAGCCCCGGATGATGCGGCGCAGGAGGCGCTGACGCCCCGAGCGCAGGAGCCACGGACCCAGGCCGGGCGTGGCGTTCACGTACTGGAACCACAGGTGCCGAATGGTCGGGAGCGCTCGCACGTCGAACCGGATGTACGGATGCGGGATGGCGAGGCACAGGTAGCTCCGGACCCGCTCGGGATGCTCGAAGCACAGGAAGTAGCTGATCAGCGACGACCAGTCGTGCGCGATCACGTGGACGCGGTCGACCTCGAGGGCGTCGAGCAGAGCCACCACGTCGGCCAGCAGCTGGTCGCGCTCGTACCCCGTCTTGGGGGCGTCGGTCCACCCCGTGCCTCGCAGGTCCGGGACGATCACCCGGTGGTGCTCGGCCAAGGCCGGGATCACTCCGCGCCACTCCCACCAGTGCTGCGGGAAGCCGTGCAGCAGCAGGACGGGATCGCCCTGGCCCGCCGCGGCGACGTGCATCCGCAGACCGTCCGGAAGCTCGACGAAGCTGTGCTCGACACCGGGAAGGTCGGGGAACCGGGCGTCCTGATCCATGTCGGCAACCTACTCGTGGTTCGATGGCCGCATGATCGACCCCAACCAGCACGACCGCTTCGTGTTGCGTCAGCGATTCAAGATGGTCATCAACCACTACGTGTTCTCGATTCCCGATGGGAGCGAGGGCGACGGAGAGCCGTTCTGCTTCGTCGAGCAGAAGAGGTTCAAGTTCAAGGAGGACATCCGCTTCTTCACCGACGAGACGAAGTCGCAGGAGCTGATGAAGATCCTGGCCCGCCAGCGGTTCGACCCGCGCGCCAAGTACGACATCACCGACGCGGCCGGCGGCAAGATCGGCATGATCCAGAAGGTGTTCGGCAAGTCACTGTTTCGTTCGACCTACACGCTCTTCGACCCCCAGGGCGACGTGGTCGCGACCGTGCGTGAGAGGAACCTGTTCACCGCGATCTTTCGACGCCTTGTCGGCCTCGTCCCCTACGTCGGCGACTTCGCCGACTGGCTCCCCATCCCGTACCACTTCGACTTCACGTCCGGCGAGACCCTGCTCGGCACGCACAGCCGACGCCGCTGGAAGTTCACCGACATCTACGACATGGACTTCACCGCCGACATCGAGCACCGCCTCGACCGGCGCCTCGTGCTCGCGACCGCGGTGGGCCTCGACGCCTTGCAGGCTCGCTGATCAGCTCAGCGCTCCGGACCACATCCCACGGCTGTAGAACACGTTCTAGTATTGCAGGATGGTCACGACCCAGGACGTGCACGACGTGGTGCGCTCGTCACCCGCCGCGGTGGCAGCCCACGACAAGGCTGGCTGGATTGCGCTTTTCGACACGGACTACGTGATCGAGGACCCGGTCGGCTGGCGACCGGTCCGTGGCGAGGACATCTCCCACTTCTGGGACGCCTTCATCGCGCCGAACGACATCGAGTTCGTCGTGCACCACGACTGGATCGACGGACTGCACGTGGTGCGCGACGTGACCGTCGTGACCACCCTCGCGACCGGACTGCAGGTCAGGACCCCGGCACATCTGCGCTACGAGCTCGTCGAGCGCGACGGTGCGCTCAGGGTGGAGCGGATGGCGGCCCACTGGGAGCTGGCGCCGAACTTCGCGCAGCTCATGCGGCCGCGATCGGCGCAGCTGCGATCGATGGCCACCATGAATGCGAGCCTGGTCCGCCATCTCGGCCTGCGCGACACCGTCCGCTACGTCGGGGCGACCCGTAGCGTCGGCGCGAAGGGCAAGCAAGCCGTGCGGGCCTACCTCGGGACCCGGGTCGACGACCTCGACAAGGTCATCGCCTCTGGCAACACCGTCACGGCCAACTGCACCGTCGACGGCCGGCCGGCCGCCGTCATCGCGACGCTCGACCGGAGGACGCGCACGGTGCTGGACTGCCGGATCTACACCGACCTCATCGGGTGACCGACTACGCCGCGCGGTGGGTCTCCGCCACCGCGCGGGCCTCGGCGCGCAACGCGTCGACAACGGCTCGCACCGACGGACGCTCGTAGCGGTCCGGTCGCAGCAGGGCGGTGATCTCGCGCTTCGCCCGGATGCCGACGAGGCGCCGGGTGACGAGTCCGTTGCTGTGCTCGCGGGTCGTGAAGCGGGGCAGGATCGCGATGCCGTGACCGGCGGCGACGAGTGACTCGACGATCCCGTTGTCAGCGATCCGCTGCGCGACTCGCACCGGCTCCCCCGTGACGGCCACGACCTGCTCCAGCACGCTGTCGAACGGGTAGTCGTGCGGGACACCGATCCAGGTCTCGCCGGCGACGTCCTTCGCCGACAGGCTGTCCTTGCGGGCAAGCGGGTGATCCTCGGGCAGCGCAACGTCGAGGGGCTCACTCATCAAGGGAACGACCTGCAGCTTGCGGTCGTGCCAGCTGTCCCGGGTGGTCGGTGAGTCGGCCACGACGACGTCGTGGTCGGGCGTCAGGTCGGCAAAGTCGACGGTGCCGTTCTCGTCCGTGCACACCAGCTCGACGTCCGGACGCTCGGCCATCCGGGTGAGCAGACCGGGCAGCAGCATCTCGCCACCGGTCGGGAACGTGCGCAGGGTGACCCGCCCGGCCGGCTGCTCCATGAACTCGCGCCAGCGCCCCTCGGCACGCTCCACGGCGGTGACGATCTCGGTGGCCGTGCGGGCCAGGGCACGGCCGGCTTCGGTGAGCGCGACACCGCGTCCCGAGGGCTCCAACAGGGTGTATCCGGCCTCGCGTTCCAGTGCCTTCAGCTGTTGCGACACCGCCGAGGGTGTGACCTTCATCGCGTCGGCGACGGCCCCAACGGTGCCTCGCTCCGACAATTCCCGCAGAACTTCGAGCCTTTTCACATCCATGTAGCAAGGCTACACGTTAGATGTAGCAATGTTCGCTTGTGCTGAATAGTTGAACGATGGAGAATGGAGTCATTCACCGAACCTTTGAAGGAGGCTCACCATGTTCGTCCTCGGCACACTCATCGCTCTCATCACCGCCATCGGTGTCACCCGTACCGTCAGCACGGTCGCCAAGGACGGCTACCGTCGCGTTCCGACGCTGAAGGCCTGAGCTGCGGCGGCACAGCCGCCCGCACCCCTGAAACAACGTCCCCGTGGCTTCGGCCACGGGGACGCTGTCGTTCAGTCGAGAGACACCGGCTGCCGCTCGTCATGGGAGTCCAGGATGAAGAGCTCGGTCGCGGTGGCCCGGTACAACCGGTGCTTGGCCGGCGACGTGACCTTCGAGCGATCCCATTCCGGCAGCCCGCTTGTCCGGGAGACGCCGGAGTACACCTCGAGCTCGGCATCGATCTCGGCCTCGGGCACCGTCTCGCCGGTCCCCGAGATGTAGACACCCTCACCGCTGTAGGGCGGCTGTCGGGAGTCGAAGATCGATATCGCGAGCTCGGAGCGGGCGGCGAGGTTCTGCGAGTGCCGAGCCTGTGGCGAGGACACCCAGAAGAACCTCCGGAAGTCGATGCTGGCGAACCACACGGGTGACGCCCACGGCAGGCCCGTGGCGTCCGCGGTGGCCAACGTCATGTACGAGCTCGCGCCGACGATAGCCTCGAAGGCAGCTCGCTCGTTGTCTGCAGTGGTCATGCCTCATGCGTAGCCGCGCCTGAGGCGAAGGTCAACACTCTGACCTGCGATGACACGAATCACACTGCCAAATCGGCGTTTGGACTTGTGCCCCGCGATCAGACGACCGATACTCATGTTACTTGCTAGTAGACTGGCGAGTAACTGGCAGCGAATCCATAGTTCACCCGTGATGGGGGATCAAGCAGATGAGCCACTACAAGAGCAACCTGCGCGACGTCGAGTTCAACCTGTTCGAGCTCTTCGACCGCCAGGACGTCCTGGGCACCGGGCCGTTCGAGGAAGTCGACACCGAGACCGCCAAGAGCATCCTCACCGAGATCGATCGCATCTCCCGCGAGGACTTGGCCGCGTCGTTCGACGAATCCGACCGCAACCCGCCGGTGTACGACCCCGCGGAGAAGTCGGTCACCATGCCTGAGCCCTTCGCGAAGTCGTACCGATCCTGGATGGACGCCGAGTGGTGGCGCCTGCAGGTCCCCGAAGGACTCGGTGGCCAGGTCGCACCGGCGTCCCTCGTCTGGAGCAGCGCGGAATTCGTCCTCGGCGCCAACCCGGCCATCTGGATGTACGGCTGCGGCCCCGCGTTCGCCCGCATCGTGTTCGAGAACGGCAACGAGCGCGACCAGAGAATCGCCCAGATCATGGTCGACCGCGAATGGGGCGCCACGATGGTGCTCACCGAGCCGGATGCCGGTTCCGACGTGGGCGCCGGCCGCGCCAAGGCGTTCCCCAACGAGGACGGCTCGTGGAACATCGAGGGCGTCAAGCGCTTCATCACCTCGGCCGAGCACGACATGGCCGAGAACATCATGCATCTCGTCCTCGCCCGTCCCCACGGCGTCGAAGGCGCAGGAGGACCGGGCACCAAGGGCCTCAGCCTGTTCCTCGTGCCCAAGTTCCACTTCGACCACGAGACCGGCGAGCTGACCGGCGAGCGCAACGGCGCCTACGTCACCAACGTCGAGAAGAAGATGGGCATCAAGGTCTCCACCACGTGCGAGGTCACGTTCGGTGACGGCACGCCGGCCCAGGGCTGGCTGCTCGGCGAGGTGCACGACGGCATCAACCAGATGTTCCGCGTCATCGAGAACGCGCGCATGATGGTCGGCGCCAAGGCCATCGCCACGCTCTCGACCGGCTACCTCAACGCGCTCGAGTACGCCAAGGAGCGCGTCCAGGGCGCCGACCTCACCCAGGCCGCCGACAAGACCGCGCCCCGCGTGACGATCACCCATCACCCTGACGTCCGTCGCTCGCTCATGATGCAGAAGGCGTACGCCGAAGGCCTCCGCTCGCTGATGATCTACGCGGCGACGTGGCAGGACGACATCATGATCAAGGAGGCCGCCGGCGAGGACACCTCCCTGTCCGAGGCCGTCAACGACCTCCTGCTCCCGCTCGTCAAGGGCCACGGCTCGGAGCGCTCGTGGGTGCTGCTCGGCACCGAGACCCTGCAGACGTTCGGCGGTTCCGGCTTCCTGCAGGACTACCCGATCGAGCAGTACGTGCGTGACGCCAAGATCGACACGCTGTACGAGGGCACCACGGCCATCCAGGGCCAGGACCTGTTCTTCCGCAAGATCGTGAAGGACAAGGGCCAGGCTGTCGGTTACCTCGCCCAGGAGATCGAGGCCTTCACCGAGAGCGAGGCCGGCAACGGCAGGCTGAAGGTCGAGCGCGAGCTGCTCGCCACCGGCCTGGCCGACGCGCAAGCCATTCTCGGCGCGGTGTTCCAGGACCTCATGTCGGCGAACCCGGCCGAGGAGAACGGCGAGATCGAGAACATCTACAAGGTGGGCCTCAACACCACCCGCCTGGTGTACGTGCTCGGCGACCTCGTCGTGGCCTGGCTGCTGCTGCGTGGTGCCGAAGTCGCACTCGAGAAGCTCGGTGGCGAGGTCTCGGCGTCCGACAAGACGTTCTACGAGGGCAAGGTCGCCGCGGCCCAGTTCTTCGCCCGCAACGTCCTGCCGAAGCTGACCGCCGAGCGCGCGATCGCCGAGGACATCGACGACTCGATCATGGAGCTCGACGAGTCCGCGTTCTGATCGGATAACGTCACCTCCGACCGAGGAGGCACGACATCAAGCCCGTCAACCCGCTCTGGTATCTCGCGGCACTGACGCTTGCCCTCGGCGGGTGGGTCGTGGCAACGGTCGTGGCAGCCGGGGCATGGGACTCGGTCCGGGAGGCGCCGGTGACCGCGGTCAACCAGCCACTCGACGCGACCAACAAGAGCGTCGCGGTGTTCACCGACGTGCTGCAGCCCGAGCGCCGGGTCACGTGCGAGCAGACGACGGAGGCGGACCGGAAGGCGAAGAAGGAGCCGCGGCCGATCCCCGCGGCGAGCCTGGAGCTGGCGGTCATCGACGACGGCAACGAGTGGCACCTCATCGGATTCGAGCCGGACGGTCGCGGCGACATGGACATCAGATGCACCCCCGACGACGATCGTTCCGACAACGCCACCTACGCGTCCTCGACCGTCGAGGGCTTCACCGACCGCGCGAACACCGGGAACGGCATCGCGATCATCGCCACCGCCCTCGGCATCGGGCTGGCGATCTGGACGTTCATCGCCCGACGACGACGACTTCACCAGGAGACCGACGATGCATCCGCTTGAGCCCTTCGTCCAGGCATGGCGCGGCACCGCCGACGACCTGCTCGACCTCCTGCCCTCACTCTCCGATGACGACTGGACGCAGCCCACCGACCTGCCCGGCTGGACTGTGCACGACGTCGCCGCCCACCTCGCGCACCTCGAAGCCGTGCTCGCGGGACACGACGACGAGATGGAGATGCGGGGGCCTGGCGGCCAGGTCTCGGCCGACTACACCCAGCTCGGCGTCGAAGCACGGGCCGATCGCGCTCCGGCCGACCTCATCGAGGAGTTCCGCTCGGCGGTCGATTCCCGCACCGAGCGGTTTGGTGCTCAGCTGCCTGATCCTGCTGCTCCCGCATCGGTGACCCCGGGGGGCGTCGACTGGACGTGGGAAGTGCTGCTGCGCAATCGGGCCATCGACATCTGGGCTCATGAGCAGGACATCCGCCGGGCCGTCGGACGTCCCGGCAGCCTCGGCTCGGGCGGCGCCCAGGTCACGACGCACTCCTTCGCCGCCGGCATGCCGTTCGTGCTCGGCAAGCGGGTCGCGCCGCCGGCCGGCACGTCGGTCGTCTGGCGCATCACGGGTGAGGTGCCGATGGAGGTCGGAGCGGTCGTCGGGGACGACGGCCGGGCGTCGTCGGACGTCGCCGACGACCCGACCGCAACCCTCACGCTGACCAGTGAGGCCTTCACCGTGCTCGCCGCCGGCCGCCGGAAGCCCGACCAGGTCGACGTCGAGATCGACGGGGACGAAGAGCTCGGGCGAACCGTCCTCCAAGCGATGGTGCTCACCGGATGAGCTGGCGCACGGACGACATCCCCGACCTCGCCGGAAAGCGCGCGGTCATCACGGGCATCACCGGAGGCCTCGGGTTCTCGACCGCGCGCGAGCTCGCCCGGCACGGCGCCGAGCTGGTGGTCACGGCCCGCAGCGAGTCGAAGGCTGCCGAGTACCTCGCGCGCCTGCGCGACGACGTTCCCGGCGTGACGGTCGATCTCGTCGTCTTCGACCTCGCCAGCCTCGCCGACACCAAGCAAGCTGCGTCAGACGTGCTGGCCGGCTACGACCGGATCGACATCCTCATCAACAACGCCGGCATCATGGCGACGCCCCGAAGCACCACCGTCGACGGCTTCGAGCTCCAGATCGGCACGAACCACCTGGGACACTTCGCCTGGACCGGGACGCTGTGGCCGCTGCTGAACGCCAGCGACGCGCGGATCGTCACCGTGTCGTCATTGATGCACGCCCCAGCCAGCGGGATCGACCTCCGATCCCTGACGCTCGAGGGCTCGCCACGTCGCTACTGGCGGTGGCAGTCGTACTCCGAGTCCAAGCTCGCGAACCTGAGCTTCGCTCTCGAGCTGAACCGCCGCGTCAAGGCGGCAGGCCTCGGCGTCCAGAGCGTCGCCGCGCACCCGGGATACGCCCTCACCAACCTGCAGAAGACCGGCACCAGCATCGGTGGCGGCATCAACGCCGTTGCCGGTACCGCTTTCCAGCAGGTGAGCCGGATCGTCGGCCAGTCGGCCGAGATGGGAGCCTGGCCGCTGCTGCTCGCCGCGACCGACCCCTCGTTGACCGGAGGGGAGTACGTCGGGCCGAGCTCGCTGGGCCAGACCCGTGGCCGTCCCAAGCTGGTCGGCATGACCCGCTGGGCCCGCGACGAGGATCTCGCCGACAACCTCTGGGACGGGTCCGAGGCAGCCACCGGCGTCGAGTTCCGCGTCTGAATCAGAGGCGGTCGGAAACTCGGGCCGCTCGGAATCGCTCGAGGCTCGTCGCGAAGCGCGCCGGGTCGTCGTACCACGGTAGGTGGCCGGCATCTTTCCAGACCTCGACCGCGGCATCCGACAGGAGGGAGGCGAGTCGCTCGGCGACGTCCTCGCCACCGACCGGGTCGTCGGTACCGACGAGCACGTGGCACGGCGCATCGACGGAGGCCAGTGTCTCCTCGTCGAGGTCGAGCGCCGGATCGAAGCCGCCCAGCCAGGTGCCGAGGCCACAGATCATCGCGGCATCGTTCCGCATGGTGTCGGTGTGCCGCTGCCACGCGTGGACCCATTCGAGCAAGGGCCGCGGGATGCGTCCGGAAGCCAGCGAGCGGCGGTGACCGAGTTCGCGCAGTGAAAGCCGGGTGCTTTGCCGGGTCGCGGGCAGCCCAAGCATCAACCTGCCGATCACCGGGGTCCGCAGCATCGTGAAGAACCGCGGCGCGGACCAGCCGGGGACGAATGCCGGGCAGCCCGCGAGATAGACGCCCTGCACCCGGTCGGGAAGAGCAGCGGCGGAACGAAGCGCCGAGTACCCGCCCAACGAGCAGCCGACGAGCACGGCTCGGTCGACCTCCATGGCGTCCAGGACGTCTGCGGTCAGATCGGATACGTACTCGGCCAGGGTCTCGACTCGCGGGACTTCTTGGGGCGGGTCGCTCAGCCCAGTGCCCGGGCGATCAAGCAGCAACGCGCGGACGCCTGACACCTTGGCTGCCGCGTAGGCCCAGCTGGCTCCCGCATCAGGGCCGCCGGTGAGGAAGAGCACGGGGTCACCCTCCCCGGCCACCAGTACGCGCGCCTGCCCACCCAGCCGGTCGAGAGGGATCCGAGCTTCGTGTGCGTCGAGCCCGGCATCCACGAGAAGCCGCTCCTCGGTCTCCCGGTAAGCCATTTCGTTCATGATCCTGCCTTTCGTGACACGTTACGTTTCGCGTAACGTAACATGTTCTGTTACGTTGTCAAGACCATGGGCAGGCCACGCGAGCACGACGAAGCAACCCGCGAAGCACTGCGCAGCGCCGCCGAGCGCCTCTTCGATGAACATGGCGCCGAAGGCGTATCCGTACGTGCACTAGCGGACGCCGCCGGTACCACGACGCGCGCGGTCTACAGTCTGTTCGGATCCCGCGACGGCCTGCTCGTCGACGCGATGGGCTCTCGCGCCTACGAGTTCCTCATGCAACGAATGCACTCGCAGGTGCTGACCGACGACCCTGCGACCGACCTCGTCGAGATGGGCCTGACGGCCTTCCGCCAGCTCGTGGTTCAGCACCCCACTCTCTTCCGCATCACCTTCCAACGGGTCCTCCCGAGCTTCCAGCCGGGCCCGGAACTGGTCAGTGCCCGCGACAGCGGCGTTCGCCTGCTGACGCAGCGAGTCGGCCGCCTGGAGGATGCCGGTCTCCTCGACAGCCTGCCCCTTCCCGATGCCGTGATCGCCTTCCAGGCTGCGTGCGAGGGGCTCGGCAACCTCGAGCTCCGCGGAACGATCATGCGACTGCTTCCCAGCGGGCAGGAGGAAACGGCATGGCGGAGGACGCTGAGCACCCTCGTCCGCGGCCTGACCGGGCCGCCGTGACGCACCTCACATGCTGAACGTGAGATGCCTCATGGAACCGGGGTCTCGGCTCGCTTGCCGCTCCAGGTTGACGTAACGTGAGCGTCAATGAGCCAGATGACTCTGAACACATCCGCCACTGCCCAGGACATGACGGTCCGTGAGATCACGTCCGACGATCTCGACGACGTCGTCGACATCAATCAGACAGCCCTCGAGGGCGTCGGACCGATCGACCGCGAGGGCCTTGCGCTTCTCGTGAAGCAGGCCGACCAGGCACTCGTGCTCGACGACGACGGCGACATCGCCGGCTTCGTCATCACGCTGCCGACCGGTGCCACCTACGACTCGAGCCGGTATGAGTGGTTCGAGAAGAGGCTCGACGACTACGTCTACCTCGACCGCATCGTCGTCGCCGAGACGCATCGCCGCCTCGGCGTGGCCTCCCGCCTGTACGACGAGATCGAGGGCGAGAAGCCGGTCGCGCTCGAGGTCTACGACGACAACGACGGCTCGCTGGCCTTCCACGAGGGCCGCGGCTTCGAGCCCGTCGGCGAGCTCGAGCACCAGGGCAAGACGAACGTGATGTTCGTCCGCGAACCTGACGCCGCCTAACCGAGACCAGACATCCGCGCGTACGCCTCCGGGTCATCGGCCCGGAGGCGTTGGCGTGCCTTGACCCGGTAGCGCACGAGCTGCACCAGGCCGAGCGTCCACAGGACGTACTGGCACGACATCGCCCAGACGAACGCGCTCGGGGCGTAGTCGGTGCTCGACCCGGGCGTGCGCCAGTCGAGCACCACGCCGATCGCGAGCACCAGGAGCAGGCTGGCCAGGAAGCCGCCCTGGTTGATGAGCCCGATGGCAGCGCCCAGCCGGTGCGCCGGGTTGAACGTGCGGCCGAAGTCGAACCCGATCATCGCGGCCGGTCCGCCGACTCCGACCACGACGACCAGCACGACGAGCAGCCACGTCGGCGCCGAGCCGGGCCAGATGAGCACGACCGTCCAGACGAGGACGAGGCTGAGCACGATGCCGATGACCAGGGTCGAGCGGTGCCACGGATGGTTCGTGATCGCCCACGCGAGCACCGGCCCGGCCGCCATCACGGCGATCACCAGCAACGTGAGCAAGCCGCCGGCAGCCGCGTCCGAACGCCCCTCCCCCTGCACGAAGAAGGGGAACCCCCAGAGCAGGCCGAGGGATGTGGCGCTGAACTGTGTCGTGAAGTGGGTCCAGAAGCCGAGCCGTGTTCCGGGGTGCTCCCATGCGTCGCCGAGGCTGGTCCGTACCGTCTCCCAGCTGAGGGCCGGTCCGGACAGGCTGCGCCCCTCAGGACCGTCGCGAACTACTGCCACCAGCGCGACCATCAGCACGACGCCCACAGCGGCGGCCAGCAGGTAGGAGCGCGTCCAGCCCAGCTCACGCAGCGACCACGTCATCGGCGCCGCGGCGATGATGGCGCCGGTCTGGCCCAGCACGCCGGTGAGCTGGGTGACGAGCGGGATGCGGCGGGCGACGAACCAGGTGTTCACCAGGCGCAGCACGCACACGAACGTCATCGCGTCGCCGACGCCCACGAAGGCACGGGCGACGAGAGCGAGGGCGTACGTGTCGGCGAGCGCGAACGCGGCCTGCGCGAGGGTGAGCGTCGCGAGGCCGACCAGCATGACGCGGCGGGAGCCGAAGCGGTCGAGCACCAGGCCCACCGGCACCTGCATGCCCGCATAGATGAGCAGCTGGAGCACGGCGAACGTCGACAGCTGGGCGGCGGAGATGTCGAACCGTTCGGACGCGGCGAGACCGGCCACGGCCAGCGACGATCGGTGGAAGACCGCGAGCAGGTAGACGGCCAGGCCCACGAGCCAGATGGCCACCGCGCCTCGCTGGCCTCGCGCCTCGTCGCTCACCGCGACAGTCTAGGGACCATGGACACACCGGCTCTGACCCTCGTCGACTGGCGCATTCGCGTGAGCGACCTCTACGCGCAGGTGCGCGCGGACGACGATCCCGAGCGCGGGCACGCCCTCTGGCGCGCCGGCCGCGACGACTTGTTCCGCACCCACCCGCAGTCACCGCTCCCGGCGGACGATCCGCTCCGCGAGACCGGCCTGCCGTACTGGCCCTACGACCCCGCGTGGCGATTCACCCTGCCGATGCAGTCTGCGGACCCGGACGAACGCGAGCTCGACACCGGAGACGACGGCGGGCTGGTGATGCGCCGGATCGCCACGGTGGAGCTGCCGGTCGGCGGGTCACTCGACGTCTGGACGATGCACCAGTACGCGGGCGGACTGTTCGTGCCGATCAAGGACGGAACGGCCGGGGACGGCAGCTACGGCGCGGGCCGCTACCTGCTCGACACCGCAAAGGGCTCCTGGCTCGGCGGTGACGCGTCCAGCATGGTGCTCGACCTCAATTTCGCCTACCACCCGTCGTGCCGCTACGACGACCGCTGGCGCTGCCCGCTCGCCGCTCCCGGCAACACCGTCGACGTGCGGGTGGAGGCCGGCGAGCGGATGGCGTGAGCTAGTACGTGAGGGCGGTCGCCGGGTCGCGGAGAATCGCGGCGACGTCGGACAGGAATCGGGAGCCCTGTTCGCCGTCGACGATGCGGTGGTCGAAGCTCAGCGCCAGCGTGGTGACCCAGCGGGCGACGATCTGGTCGTCGTCGTCGACCCACGGGCGCCTCTCGATCGCGCCGACGCACAGGATGCCCGACTCACCCGGGTTGAGGATCGGCGTGCCGGCGTCGACCCCGAACACGCCCACGTTGGTGATCGTGAACGTGCCGCCGCTGAGCTGGGCGGGCTGGGCCTTGCCGGCCCGCGCGGTGACGGTGAGGTCGTCGAGTGCCTCGGCCAGCTCGAGCATCGTCATGCGGTCGGCGTCGCGGATGTTGGGCACCACGAGGCCGCGGTCGGTGGCGGCGGCGATGCCGAGGTTGACGGCGCGCTTGAGCACGATCTCCTGGTTCTCGCCGTCCCACTGGGCATTGAGCTCGGGGGTGTGACGCATCGCCAGGCAGACGGCCTTGGCGACGATGAGCGTCGGTGACACCTTGACGTCGCGGAACGCCCGGTCGCGGCGCAGCCGCTCGACCAGCTCGACGGTGCGGCTGACGTCGAGGGTGACCCACTCGGTGACGTGTGGTGCGGAGAACGCCGACGCGACCATCGCCTCGGCCGTCCACTTGCGGACACCCTTGACCGGGATGCGGACGTCGCCCTGCACCGGGCCGGTGAGCGTCGGCGACATGGGCCCGGTCGACTCGCGGGTGGCGACCGACGAGCTCGGCACCGCCTCCTCGTAGTGGGCCGGCTCCTCGTACTGGGCCGGCTCCTCGTGCCGGGCAACGAATGCCTCGATGTCGGCCCGCGTGACCACGGGGCCGTCGGTGGGCACCTCGTCGAGGTCGATGCCGAGGTCCTTGGCCAGCTTCCGTATCGGCGGCTTGGCCAGGGCGTGGACGGTGGACCGGTGGGTGCCGGGCTCACGCGGTTCCTGAACCGCCGGTTCCTCCAGTGGCTCGGCCATGGGGGCGCGATGGGTGACCTCGGCCTCGCCCGACAGCGGTGCGGTCATGTCGTCGGCCGGTGCTTCGTCAGGCTCATCCGGCGACGGCGGTTCCTGAGCCTGACGCAGCGCCTCGGTGGACGCCGACACCTTGCGTCGGCGAGAGACCTCGCCGGCACGGGGTCCGTAGCCGACGAGCACCGGCTGGCGCTCCTCGGCGCCGTCGTCAGCGACGTCCTCGGAACCTGCGTCGGCGGAAGCCTCCTGCTCGGCTGTCGGTGCGCCGATCTCGTCGGCGACGATCGCGCCGGCGGTCGCGGTGCTGCTGAACGCATCAGCGGCCTCACGGTCGCCGATGGCGATGATCGGGGTGCCGACCGGCACGGTCTTGCCCTCCTCGACCAGCAGCGCGGTGACGACTCCGGAGAAGGGACTCGGCAGCTCCACGATCGACTTGGCCGTCTCGATGTCGACGATCACGTCGTTGACCTTGACGGTGTCGCCGACGGCGACGCGCCAGGAGACGATCTCGGCCTCGGTGAGGCCCTCGCCGACGTCGGGCAGCTTGTACTCGCTCATTGCAGGTGACTCTCCTAGAAGGCGCGGGCGGTATCGACGGCGTCGAGGATGCGGTCGATCCCGGGCAGGTAGTCGTCCTCGGCGCGGCTGGGCGGGTATGGCGTGTCGTACCCGGTGACGCGCTGGACGGGAGCCTCCAGCGAGTAGAAGCACTCTTCGGTGACGCGGGACGCCACCTCAGCACCAAGGCCGAGGTTACGTGATGCCTCGTGCACGACGACGGCGTGGCCGGTGCGCCGCACCGACTCGTGGACCGGGCCCAGGTCGAGTGGCGAGAGCGTACGCAGGTCGATGACCTCGAGGTCGAGGCCGTCCGCGCGGGCGGCCTCGGCGGCCTCCAGGCAGGTGGTGACCGTCGGACCGTAGGTGATGATCGTGGCGTGCGTACCGGGGCGTCGGACCTGTGACTCCCACAGCGGTGCGGGCTCGGCGTCCAGATCGACCTCACTGGTCTCCCAGTAGCGCCGCTTGGGCTCCATGAACACGATCGGGTCGTCGGACGCAATGGCCTGCTGGATCATCCAGTGCGCGTCGTGCGCATTCGACGGCGAGACGACCTTGAGGCCCGGTGTCATCGCGAACTGCGCCTCTGGACTGTCGGAGTGGTGCTCGACCGCACCGATGCCGCCGCCGTAGGGGATGCGGATGACGATGGGCATCCGGATCTTGCCCTTGCTGCGGAAGTGCATCTTGGCGACCTGGCTGACGATCTGGTCGTAGGCGGGGTAGACGAAGCCGTCGAACTGGATCTCGACGACCGGGCGATAGCCGCGGAAGGTGAGGCCGACGGCGGTGCCGACGATGCCGGACTCGGCCAGCGGC
Organism: uncultured Actinomycetota bacterium; assembly: GCA_963839625.1. Taxonomy (GTDB): domain Bacteria; phylum Actinomycetota; class Actinomycetes; order Propionibacteriales; family Nocardioidaceae; genus Aeromicrobium. Next base: position 77,933 of record CAWIWE010000044.1, read on the forward strand.
GTGTCCATGACCCGGCTCTCGCCGAAATCCTTCTGCAGGCCGTCGGTGACGCGGAAGACGCCACCCAGCGGGCCGATGTCCTCTCCCATGAGAAGGACCCGTTCATCGGACTCCAGCGAGGCCCGGAGGCCGGTGTTGATCGCCTTGGAGATCGACATCTTCTCGGTCATGCCACGCTCCCCTCGTACTGACCGCGCCAGGCGACGTATTCGGCCTGCTGTTCACGAAGCTCATCGGTCTGCTCTTCGAAGACGTGGTCGAACTGTTCGGCGAGATCGGGCTCGGGCAGTGCAGCGCACCGCTCACGCAGATGCTCACCCAGCAGCTCGGCCTCGGCCTCGAGGTCGAGGAAGAACTGTGGCGGCGTTCCGGCGGTGTCGAGGTAGGCACGGACGCGGTCGAGCGGGTCCTTGTCCTTCCACTCCTCGACCTCGTCGGCCACGCGGTAACGAGTGGGGTCGTCGGACGTCGTGTGGGCACCGATGCGATACGTGACGGCCTCGATGAGCATCGGGCCGCCGCCGTCACGGGCCTGCTGGAGGGCGGCCGTGGTGACCGCATGGCATGCCAGCACGTCGTTGCCGTCGATCCGGACACCGCGGAAGCCGAACCCGCTGGCACGCTGCGCGATCGGCACGATCGTCTGGCGGGACGTGGGGACGCTGATGGCGTACTGGTTGTTCTCGCAGAAGAAGACGACCGGCGCGTGGTAGACGGCTGCGAAGTCGAAGGCCTCCATGACGTCGCCCTGGCTGCTCGCGCCGTCGCCGAAGTACACGATGACGGCAGCATCCCGGTCGGGGTCGCCGGTGCCGACGGAGCCGTCGAGGGTCAGGCCCATGGCATAGCCGGTGGCGTGCAGACTCTGTGCGCCGATGATGATGCTGGGCGTGCTGTAGCCGTGGTCAGCCGGGTCCCAGCCGCTGAGCTCGACCCCGCGGACCCAGCCGAGCAGGTCGGCCGGCTCCACGCCGCGACACCAGGCGACGCCGTGGTCGCGGTAGGTGCCGAACGCGAAGTCCTGAGGCCGAAGGGCGCGGCCGGAACCGATCTGGGCGGCTTCCTGGCCGAGGGCCGGCGGCCACAGACCGATTTCGCCGTGACGCTGGAGGGCGAAGGCCTCGGTGTCGATGCGGCGGGCCAGCACGAGATCGCGGTAGAGACCGCGGATCGACGCGTCGTCGCCGTCGAAGTGGAACTCGGGATGCTCTACTCTCTCGCCGGCGGGCGTGAGGAGCTGGACGAGTGGTAGGTCGTCACCGACCTGATCGGGCATGGGTGCGCTCATGCGACTCCCTCATCTCGGCCGGTGGCGAGATTATCGCACCGGTTCGACTTGGTACCGATCTTTTGACGTTCTGGGGTGGTGAACGGCGAGGATCGGACGCGACGTGACTGCTGTCACACCTGTCTTCACACCGTATCCCGAGCGAGTGGCCATCTCCAATTCTGAGCTCACCTGAGCGAGTCCTGCGAGCGAACGGCGAGCCAGGTTGAGTGCGCCACGGGCGAAGCCCGTCCGTTGTACGAAAACTCGTGAGATGACGAGCTCGCGTTGGCCGTGGTTTCGATGCGCGTCGGCCGCGGGCGGCCTCCGCTACTCAACCACCGGATCTCCGGTCATCCAGCGTTCGGCGACTTCCAGGAACTGGTCGTTGACGGCAGGGTCGCCGATGCTCACGCGAACACCGTCTCCGGCGAACGGTCGCACCGACACCGGACCACAGGCCGCAGCGAAGTCGAGGGAGTCCTCGCCGAGCGGGAGCCAGACGAAGTTGGCCTCGCTGTCAGGGACGTCCCAGCCTTGGCCGCGCAGTGCGGCGAGCACCCGGACTCGCTCGGAGACGATCGCCTCCACCCGCTCGCCGAGCGCGTCCGCGGCGTCGAGCGAGGCCACGGCCGCCGCCTGCGCGACGTCGGTGACGCTGAACGGCGCGATGGCCTTGCGGATGGCCAGGGCCACCTCCGGCACGGCGATCGCGTAGCCCACGCGCAGCCCGGCGAGCCCGTACGCCTTGGAGAACGTGCGCAGCACGACGACGTTCTGGTGGTCGGCGAGATCCAGCCCTCGCGCGGCGTCCTCCTGCCGCACGAACTCGTTGTAGGCCTCGTCGACGACGACGATCACGTCATCGGGCACCGCGTCGACGAACCGCTCGAGCTCGGCGTGCGTGACGACGGGGCCGGTCGGGTTGTTGGGCGAGCAGATGAGGACCACACGGGTCCGCTCGGTGACGGCGGCGGCCATCGCGTCGATGTCGTGGGTGGCGTCGGGGCGCAGCGGCACGCGGATGGTGCGCGCCCCCGTGAGGTCGGCGCCGATCGGATAGGCCTCGAACGAGCGCCAGGCGTAGATGATCTCGTCGCCCTGCTCGCAGAACGCCGTGAGCAGGGAGAACAGCACCGCGACCGACCCGGTGCTGGCCGAGAAGCACTCCGGCGGGAGGCCGTACGTGCGAGAGAGCGCGGCGTACAGGTCAGTCGTGCCGGCGTCCGGATAGCGGTTCACCCGCGCAAGCTCTGCGGCGGCCTTCTCCATGACGCCGGGAAGCGGCGGGTACGGATTCTCGTTGCTGGAGAGCTTGAGGTGGTCGCTCTCGGCGGGCTTGCCAGGCTTGTAGACGGGGATGTCGTCCAGAGCCCGGCGCGCTGGTGGGGTGCTCATGCAGCGAGGCTAAGCCACACTGCCAGAATCATCGGGTGACGGCTCGTGACGCCCGGTGGGGCTACCCGCTCGTGCTCCTCGCGGCCGCACTGTTCGGCCTCAACGCCGGGGTGTCGCGCATCCCGCTGCGCGGCGGCACGCCGACCGACACGTTCACCACGGTGCGCATCACCGCCGCATTGGCCGCGTTCGTGCTGATCGCCCTGGTCGTCGACCGGTCGGCCCTGCGCGTCCCCCGTGGTCGAGCGCTGGTGCTCATCGCCGCGCTGGGCATGGCCGGGTTCGCCGGCGTGCAGTGGACGTACAACGTCGCGATCAACCGGCTGCCGCTGAGCATCGCCCTGTTGCTGGAGTACCTCGGGCCAGTGCTGGTGGTGCTCTGGGTGCGGTTCGCCCGCCGCGAGCACGTCCACCCGCGGATGTGGCCGGCGCTGGTGCTGGCCGTGGGCGGACTCGCCGTGGTCACCCAGGTCTGGGAGGGCATGACGCTCGACGGGCTCGGCGTCGCCATGGCCCTCGGCGCGGCCGTGTGCTTCGCGGCGTACTTCCTGCTCGGCGAGCACACCGGGAGCGCCGACGTGGGCGGACCGCTACACGTCATCCTCTGGGCGTGCGCTGCCGCCACGGTGATGATGAACCTCGTCCAACCGGCCTGGACGGCTGACGCGCTCGGCGACGACGTCTCGATGCTCGGCCGGTTCGCCGACACCACGCTGCCCGCGTGGGCCGCGATGGCCTGGGTCGTGCTGCTGGGAACGGTGTTGCCGTTCTTCCTGCTGCTGATCGCGCTGCGGATGCTCTCCGCGACGGTGGTCAGCGTCGTGGCGATGCTCGAGCCGGTGGTGGCCGCGCTCGTCGGATGGGCGTGGTTCACCGAGACGCTCAACGCCGTGCAGCTCGTGGGCATGGCGGCGGTGCTCACCGGCATCGTGCTGGCCCAGACCGCCCGTGACGTCGAGCCGTCGCTGCCACCCCCGCAGTAGCGAGGGGCAGCCCGGCGGGGTGCCGGGCAGCGGGCGGCTTCTTTGGCACTGCCACAATCAGGACATGACCCGATTCCTGATGTCCTGGATCCTCAGTGCCGCCGCGCTGGCTGCCGCCGCCGGACTGCTCGGCGAGCACATGAACATCGGTGCGGCCGCCGACACGAACCAGGAGCGCATCATCGCGCTCGCGATCGTGTCGCTCGTCTTCAGCCTGATCAACACGTTCGTCGCACCGATCGTCAAGATGCTGTCGCTCCCCTTCATCATCCTGACGCTCGGCCTGTTCCTGCTGGTCATCAACGCGCTGCTGCTGCTGCTGACCGACTGGGTCGCGGGCAAGCTCGACGTCTCGTTCTACGTCGAGAGCTTCGGCTGGGCCGTGCTCGGCGCGATCGTCGTCTCGATCGTGAACGCCATCCTCGGGTCGTTCGCCAAGCGCGTATGACCGACGGCGCACCGTTCCGGATCGCCATCGTCTGCCTCGGCAACATCTGCCGGTCCCCGATGGCCCAGGTCGTGCTGGAGGACCGGCTCGAGAAGGCGGGGCTCGCCGACCGCGTCGAGGTGGTCTCGGCCGGCACCGGCGACTGGCATGTCGGCGAGCCGATGGACGAGCGTGCGGCCGCCACGCTGACCGACGCCGGCTACGACGCCACCCGGCACGTCGCCCGCACGTTCACGACCGACTGGTACAGCGAGCACGACCTCCTGCTGGCGATGGACGCGAGCAACCGCGCGGACATCACGGACCTGGCCCCGACCGTCGAGGCGCAGGAGCAGGTGCGGATGTTCCGCGAGTTCGACCCGGACGCGTCCGATGGTGACGACGAGGTGCCCGACCCCTGGTACGGCGGCCCTCAGGGCTTTGCCGACGTGCTCGTGATGGTGGAGCGCACGGCCGAGGAGATCGTCGCTCGAATTCCGGAGCTCGCCCCGGGGCTCAAGCGGTTGTAGGACACTGACGGAATGGCAATTCGCACGCCACTCTGCGACTTGCTCGGCATCGAGCACCCGATCATCTGCGCGCCCTTCGGCCCGTGGCCGCAGGTCGAGCTCGCCGCAGCCGTCAGCGAAGCGGGTGGCCTCGGGAGCGTCGGCACGGCTGTTCGACCTGTTGATGCGCTCCAGGACGACTGGCGCCGGGTACGTGAGCTGACCTCCAAGCCGTTCGCGATCAATCACACCCGCCGGCCGTTCGACGAAGAGGCATTCGCGGCCAGCGTGAAGGCGCGGCCCACGGTGATCTCATTCCACATCGGCGAACCGATGGACCTCATCGACCGGGCCCATGCAGCGGGCATCCTCTGGATGCACCAGGTCGGCACCGTCGATCAGGCGCGGGCGGCTGTGGACGCCGGAGCCGATGTCATCATCGCCCAAGGCTGGGAGGCGGGCGGGAACGCCGGCGACGTGGCGATGTCGGTCCTCGTCCCGCAGGTGGTTGACATCGCCGGGGCCACGCCGGTCGTGGCGTCGGGCGGCATCGGCGACGGCCGCGGCCTCGCTGCGGCGTTGGCGTTGGGCGCACAAGGTGCGAACGTCGGTACCCGTTTCGTGGCAAGTGTGGAGATGCGGGCCTCAGACGCGTGGAAACAGGCCATCGTAGCCGCCGACGCCTCGGACGCGGTCAAGGTCGCCTTCGCGACCTCGGTGATGCCCCCGTACACCGAGGGCGCCTACACCACGATGACGCCGCGGACTCTCCGCAATGACTTCGTCGACACGTGGAACGCCGACCCCGCGGCCGCCGAGAGCCAGCGCGATGAGCTCGGTGCCGAGGTGATGGCCGCGGTGCGCAGCGGGACCCTCGAAGAGCTTCTCCCCTTCACCGGACAGTCCGCCGGACTGGTCCACGACGTGCGTCCTGCTGCCGAGATCGTGAACGCGCTCGTGAGAGAGGCCGAGGATGCTCTCAAGGCGGCCGAGCTGCGCACGACTTCCTGAGATCGAATCGGGACTCAAGCGGTAACGTCGACGCCATGGCACGCATGGCAGGCACCGCGGCACGCGCGGAGGCTCTGCTCGGGCACGGCGTCGTCTCCACCACACCGGTGGCCGGCGGCGACATCTGCACTGCCACCCGGCTGCGCCTCAGCGACGGTCGCAGCGCCGTGATCAAGACCCGGCCGCAACCACCGGACGGGTTCTTCGCCCGCGAGGCCGAGGGACTGCAATGGCTGGCCGATGCCGGGGGTGCCAACGTCCCGGAGCTGCTGGCCGTCTCCGACGACTGCATCATCCTCACCTGGGTGGAGCCGGGAAAGCCGTCCGGCGACATCGCCGAGCGGTTCGGACGCGCCCTCGCCGCCACTCACGCCGCCGGTGCGGCCCAGTTCGGCGCCGACGTCGACGCTTACATCGGGCTGGCGCCGCTCCCCAACCGGCCGCTGCCCACGTGGCCGGAGTTCTACGCCTCCCGCCGGGTGATGCCGTACCTGCGCGCCGCCCAGGACCGTCAGGCGCTCAGCCACGAGCAGGCCATGATCATCGAGCAGGCGATGAAGCGCATCCACGACTTCGCGGGAGACCCCGAGCCGCCGGCACGGGTGCACGGCGACCTGTGGTCCGGCAACGTCATCTGGGGCACCGACGGAGAGGCCTGGATCATCGATCCGGCCGCGCACGGCGGCCACCGCGAGACCGACCTCGCCATGATGGCCCTGTTCGGCCTCCCGCATCTCCAGCGCGTCCTCGACGCCTATGACGAGACGGCACCCTTGGCAGAGGGCTGGAAGGACCGAGTCGGTCTTCACCAGCTTCATCCCCTGCTCGTCCACGCCGTCCTGTTCGGCGGCACCTACGGCTCCCGCGCCACCGCCGCCGCCCAGAGCCTGCTCGACGGCCCGTCCGAGGACTGAGTCTCCACCGGTGGCTGAGTAGCCGCGAGCAACCGCTGCTGGGGGCACCTCCCGCGAGCGCCAGCGAGTGGGGGAATCGAAACCACATGTCACTACTTCAACTCAGGAGGCTCCGCAGCGAGCGGCTGCGCCGCAGCACGCTCAACCAGCATGAACGCTCGCTTCGCTCGGTTCATGCTCAGAGAAACCTCAGCCACGCACGGCACACTGGTGTCATGCGGATACTTGTCGTGGACGACGACCGCGCGGTGCGCGACTCACTACGCCGGTCGCTGGAGTTCAACGGCTACACCGTCGACCTCGCGTCGGACGGTGCCGAGGCGCTCGTGCGCGTGCCCCAGGTCGACCCCGACGTCATCGTGATGGACGTGATGATGCCGCGGCTCGACGGACTCGAGGCCACGCGGGCATTGCGGAGCGCCGGCAACGACGTCCCGATCCTCGTGCTCACCGCGCGCGATGCCGTCACCGACCGCGTCGACGGGCTCGACGCCGGTGCCGACGACTACCTCACCAAGCCGTTCGCGCTTGACGAGCTGCTCGCCCGCGTCCGCGCGCTGCACCGCAGGTCCGCACGTCGTGCCGACATGGAGGCCGACGAGGCGCCGCTGACGTTCGCCGACCTGACCCTCGATCCCATCACCCGTGACGTCACCCGCGGCGAGCGCAAGCTGTCGCTGACGCGCACCGAGTTCGCGCTGCTCGAGCTGTTCCTGCGGCGTCCGAAGCGCGTTCTCGAGCGCTCGTTCATCCTCGAGGAAGTTTGGGGCTTCGACTTCCCGACGACGGCCAACTCGCTGGAGGTCTACGTCGGGTACGTCCGGCGCAAGCTCGAGGCCGAGGGCGAGGACCGGCTGCTCCACACCGTGCGCGGCATCGGCTACGTCCTGCGCGAGACGCCGCCATGAGTGAGGCCGCAGAGCCGGTCAGGACCAAGGGCCGAGCACGCTCCGCGGTCGGCTCCGTCCACCAGGCCATCCAGCCTCTGACTGCTCGCGCGTCACTCGCGATGCGCGTCGCTCTGCTGACCACGGCCGCCGTGGCCGTCACCCTTGCCGCCGTGAGTGCGCTCGTGTTCGTCACCGTGCGGGCGGAGTTCGAGAGCTCGCTCGATGAGTCCATGCTGCGCCGGGCCAACGCCGCGGTCACTGCCGACTACACGCCGTCCGCCGAGGAGCTCGACGTCGCGGGCATCAAGATCTTCATCGTCCGCGGCGGGCAGATCTTCAGCCGCCGCGGCGACGCCACCCTGCCCCTGAACAACCACGAGATCGAGGTGTCGATCGGCCAGGCCGAGAGCTCCCGCCGGACGACGATGATCGACCGCGAGCCATACCGCGTCGTCGCGGTGCAGGCCGGCGAGGGATCCGCGCTCGTGCTCGCCCAGCCGATGGAGTCCATCCAGCGGGCGCTCGAGCGACTCAAGCTCATCCTGCTGCTCGCCAGTGCGGCCGGCGTCGTGATCGCCGGTGGCGCCGGCTGGGTGGTGGCCACCAACGGTCTGCGGCCGGTGCGCCGGCTGACGGCTGCCGCAGAACGCGTGGCCCGGACGACCGAGCTGCACCCGATCAAGGTCTCGGGGCACGACGAGCTGGCCCGTCTGACCACGTCGTTCAACCAGATGCTGCTCGCGCTCGGCGCGTCGCAGGAACGCCAGCGACAGCTCGTGGCGGACGCCGGGCACGAGCTGCGAACACCCCTCACCAGCCTGCGCACCAACATCGAGCTCCTCGGGCAGGCCACGGAGAACCCCGACCGGCAGCTCACCGCGGCCCAGACCGCCGAGATCATGGACGACGTCCGCGCGCAGCTCCAGGAGCTGACCACGCTGGTCGGCGACCTCGTCGAGCTGGCCCGCGACGAGCCGATGGCGCGGGATCCGGAGGCGCTCGACCTCGCCGACACCGTGGCGTCGGCCCTCGACCGGGTGCGTCCGCGCGCCCCGAGCCTGACGTTCGACGTCGAGGCCGAGTCGTGGCCGATCATCGGCGAGCCCCCGCTGCTGGAGCGTGCGGTGACGAACCTGCTCGACAACGCGGCGAAGTGGAGCCCTGAGGGCGGCACGGTCACCGTACGACTCGACGACGGCGTGCTCACCGTGAGCGATGAGGGGCCCGGGATCTCCGACGCGGACCTGCCGCACGTGTTCGACCGCTTCTACCGCTCCAGCGAGGCGCGGACGTTGCCCGGCTCCGGACTCGGCTTGTCGATCGTGCGACGTGCCGCCGAGCGCCACGGCGGCACGGTGACGGCGGAGTCCCCCGACGGCGGCGGGAGCCTGTTCACGATGACCGTCCCAAGTTCTTCCTGACCTCACACGCAGCCCTCAGCGGGTTTTCAGCCATGAGGGAGAATGTGTAGACATGAGCGACCCGAGTGATCCCTTCGCCGCACAGCCGTACATTCCGCCGTCCCAGCGCGGAACCGACACGGACATGCAGGACGCGCCGCCCGAGGCGCCCGACGCGGCACCACCGGCGCAGGAACAGGTCGCCGAACACCAGGAACCGCCCGCCGAGACGGCGCCCCCAGTGCCCGGGCCACAGCCAGAACCCGATCCGGAGCCCGCGCCGGAACCGGAGACGGACTCGGCCACCGAGGACACGGTCCAGGTCGAGCAGCCCCCGAGCCCCAGCTCCACGCACGAGATGCCGGCCGTCGCCGACCGCCCCCTCCAATCCGGAGCGGACGACGGTGACGACGACCGTGAGCCCACTGTCATGCTGCCGGTCGACTCGGACGACGACGACGGCACCACACCGCCTCCCCCCCGCGGCCGTCGACGTCTTGCCGGAACGCTGGCTCTCGTCGTCCTCGCAGCGGGCGCGGGTGTCGGCGGCGCCGCTGCCTACGAAGCGCTCCAGGGCGACGACGGCAGTGTCATCAGCTCGCTCGACTCCGGATCCGACGGCGGCTCCGCACCGGCCGGTGAGATCGAGAAGGTGGCCCAGAAGCTGCTGCCGTCCGTCACCCAGGTCAACGTCGCCGGTGGCGGCCAGGCCGGATCCGGCACGGGCATCATCATCAGCAGCGACGGCCAGATCCTCACCAACAACCACGTCGTGGAGTCCGCCGCCGACCGCGGGTCCATCACGGTGGCGTTCAACGACGGCACCAACGCGAAGGCCGAGATCCTCGGCCGCGACGCGGTCACCGATCTGGCGGTCATCAAGGCCGAGGGCAAGAGCGGCCTCACCCCGGCCACGCTCGGCTCGTCGGCCGACCTCGAGGTCGGCCAGCAGGTCATCGCGATCGGCTCACCGTTCGGCCTCGAGAGCACGGTGACCAGCGGCATCATCAGTGCGCTCAACCGTCCGGTCGCCTCCTCCGACGCCGGCGGCAACGACCAGACGGTGTTCCCGGCGATCCAGACCGACGCGGCGATCAACCCCGGCAACTCCGGTGGCCCGCTGGTCGACCTGGAAGGACGCGTCATCGGTATCAACTCCGCGATCCGTTCCAACGGGGCCACCTCGACCGATGCCGGCTCGATCGGACTCGGCTTCGCCATCCCGATCGACCTCGCGAAGAACGTCTCGGAGCAGCTGGTCAAGGGCGACAAGGTCCAGCACGCGCGCATCGGCGTCACCGTCGGTCCGGCGGTCGCCCAGGACGACATCACCGCCATCGGCGCCGAGGTCAAGGAAGTCACCAAGGGCAGTGCCGGCGCGGACGCCGGCCTCAAGGCCGGTGACATCATCACGGCGATCAACGACAACCCGATCGTCAGCTCCAACGCGCTGGTGGCGTCGATCCGCGGCTACGAGCCCGGCGAGACGATCACCGTCACGTACACGCGCGACGGCGACGAGAGGACCACGAAGGTCACGCTCGAGTCGGACGGCGGCAAGCTCGGCAGCTAGCCCGTCCCGGTTGCAGACGTTGCTCGCGGTCGACCTGCGCATCTCTCCCCGGAGTGCGCGGGGCGGTCGCCCGTCAAGCGCGATTTGCGCCGGGACGGCGTCGCGGGTTCGCGACCAGCGTGAAGATGCCGAGGATGGTGAGGGCGATGCCGGTGCCGCCGATGAGTTGCAGGTTGTCGGCTGCACCAGTGTCGGGCAGTGCTGCGGTCTCGTCGGCGGAATCCCCGGAGCCGGGCCCCTGATCGTCGGAGTCCTCATCGTCGGAGTCGTCTCCACCGCCATCGTCGCCGTCGCCGTCATCGGGGTCTTCGGCGGCCAAGATGGTGATGAAGACGGTTGCAAACGAGCTGATGAAGTTGCCTTCATCATCGATGAGCCGGTTGACGGAGTAGGTGAACGAGTATTGGCCCGGGAGAAGGGCACGGAACCCAATGATGAGGGGTCCCGGGATGGGAGCGATGACCACTGGAGAATCAATTACGCCAGCAAGTAGCAAGTCCTCGAAATCAGTCGAGTCGTAGCCCTTCGGTCGAGTTTCCGAAGCTTCGTCGTTCAGGACTTCGTCGTTCGCCGAAAGCTCACGCATCACCATCTCGCCGACGCTCAGGGTGATGTGATCGTCGACTGCGCACGCAAGGTCGGCTCCAGTGCCGCCGTTCAGCGTGTCTGTGCCTTCTCCGCCGCAGAGAATGTCGTTTCCAGAGTTGCCGAAAAGCGTGTCGTTCCCGGCGTCGCCGAAGATGATGTCGTCGCCGCCATCTGGGATGGGTTCACCCGTCTCGTCACCGTCGCCCCAAATCGTGTCGTTGCCCGTTCCGCCGTGGATATTGTCGTTGCCGCCGACCGGGGTTTCGTTGCCATCCCCATAAATGATGTCGTCGTCCGCGCCGCCGTCGATGATGTCGTCGCCGCCATAAGGCTTCGACGAGTGATCGCCACGAATGACGTCGTTGCCGGCACCGCCATTAATCATGTCGTTCCCGGCGTCTGGCGTCCCCATCTGGTCACCGCGCAGACTGTCGTCTCCGCCTTCGCCGTTGATGGTGTCATTGCCGTCGGTGCCATTGATGACGTCGTTGTCTGGCGTGCCGGGGAAGTCATCCGCCTGCGCAGCCAGTGGCACGAACGTCAACGCGAATGTGGCCAGGAGGATCAGCACGAGGCGTGCGAGCGAGCGATTCAGAGCGGATGCGGTTTGCATGAGTCCCCTGGGTGTGGCGGCGGATGGTCCGGCTCATACTCATGATGGCTTCACCGCTACCGATATATCGCAGTTCGAACAAGGACCTCAGCGCCGCGAGTTGCCATCCCGCGACTTAGGCCGTGACCAGTCTACGTCCTCGACGATGAAGTGGACCCGAGGGTGAGGCAAAGTTCAGTTGAGCCAAGCCGATACAGCAGTCAATACAACTCACGCTGGTTCGGGACAGGGCGAACGGCGAACTACTTTCGGATCGATACCGCATTGTCATGGGTGAACTCGGGCTCGAAGGGCGCTGTGAGGAAGGAATCGAGACCGCTAAAGGTGCTCCGCCGCTAGGATTCCGTGATGCAAGATCAGAGGGCGACCCGATGACATTCGGGCGTGACGCTCGTCAGGCCCGCCCGATCGTCGAGTGGTTCGCCGAGATCGACCACTGGCCCACCAACCGCAAGACCGCCTGGTTGTCCGGGCTGGCCTTCATCTCCCACTTGGGCGTCAGTGTCGTCGTCGTCGTATGTCTCAACGCCTGGGGCGGCGTCGACATGGAACACCTGACGCTGATCCTGGCGGCGATTCTCGTGGTCCTTGGCGTGACGTTCGTGGCTAGCGTTGTGTCGTTCAGGACTGGCGGTGACGGACGCTGGACGGCCTACATTCTCATTTTTGGCTACGGGAGTTGGAACACCATCTTCCTTCAAGCGTTTGGGAGCTGGAGCACACCGTTCTTCGCGTTCTATCCGCTGGTTGTCGTGCTAGTCGCCTTGTACTACGGCGAGCGCCTGGGCTGGTTCGCCTTCGCTGTCGGAGTAGTCCTGCTCGGCGTGCGCGAGGCGCTGGAAACCGGTGGCGTGCTCGACTACGCGCCGGTGCTTGTGGAACGCTCGATCGACGGCCAGGACGACGCCCTCTGGGCGGCCGCAAGTGCCCTCATGGTGATGTCGCTCTTCGTGTTCTGCTTCGCCATCAGCACCCTGGTGGTCGCCAATCGTCGGCTTCAGGACCAGAGACTGCGGGACGCGCACGCGCAGATCCAGCGCAGCAACGAGCTCATAGCCCGGTACGCGCCGCGCCAGATCGCCGAACGCATCCTGGCGGGCGAGCACGACGCCGACTACCGCCCGGAGCGGGTCAAGCTGACCATTGTCTTCTCGGACGTCGTCGGCTTCACGAATTCGTCCGACGAGATGGACCCGGAAGACCTAGCCGACTTCCTCAACGACTACCTGGCCAAGATGAGTGACATCGCGGACCGCCATGGTGCGACGATCAACCAGTTCCTCGGCGACGGCATCATGATCTTCTTCGGCGCCCCCCAGACCACGAGCGATCGCGACAACGCGACGCGGGCCATCCAGATGGCGCTGGAAATGCAGGCCAGCATGGCTGGCCTCAACGAAGCCTGGCTCCAGCGCGGCGGGCGGCGCACCTTCGAGGTCCGGATCGGCATCAACACCGGGTACGCCTCGGTCGGCGACTACGGGTCACCTGGTCGCAAGGCCTACTCGGCGATCGGCGTCCAGGTCAACCTCGCAGCGCGTATCGAGGCCGAGTGCCGACCGGGAAAGGTTCTGGTCAGCGACAGGACCTGGTCGCTGGCCGGCGACGCGTTCGTCGGGACCGACAAGGGGCAGGTCGAGCTGAAGGGCATCCATTTCCCGGTGCGTGTATACGAGATCGAGACGGCAGTGGATACGACGTCAGTCCCTACTGACCTAACGGGTCGATGAAATCGACTTCCCGCCCCGCCAGGACGAACAGGGCGATCCCCGATCAGCAGTCAATTCTACTCACGTTGGTTGTAGACCCGGGTGCGCAGCGGATCTTGCATTTTCGAACGGACCACTGACGCCGCCCGCACGAACTGCGAATACCTGGCGGTACCTTTCAGGCCACTCCTATCTCGGTGAGGGTCAATGGCCGATGCAATGTCGACAGCCGCGTCGGAAGAGTTCGCTCAGCGTGCCCGCTGGCGGGCGTTCCGCGACCCATCTGTCGAGGCGAGGTACCGCAGTTGGCAATGCGAGCGGGTCCTCCCCTGGCGCGTCTCGCCTGATCACCCGAAAGCGCCACGCTCAGCAGTCATTGACGCTCCACATTTGTTGCTCGGGAGACGACGGCGGAGGCTCCTGGTCCGCGAAGGTAGCGCGAAGAAAGCAAGAGCGGCCACCTGCTGTCCGTCACAGTCCACCTGTGAAGCAGAACTTGAAACACTCAGTCGGCGTCATTCGCCGTGGCGGCGGCTTGGACGCAGTAACCCTGAATGAGCGATGTATGGGGTCGCAGCAGGCGAAGCATCGCACACAGTGAACAGGAGGGGATGGGCGTTGGCCCTCTGCATCTCCCTTGTTTGCCGCGGAGCCGCGACCTTGGCTTGGAGCCGCGAGCGGCGAATTGCTGGTCTGGGTCGATCCACCGTCGGGTGGCTGCGACTGTCGGTCGTCTCACACTTCGGGGAAAGCGCGTCATGACCTCACGAACCTTCGATAGTCTCGCGGAGCCTGAGGCGTCGCGATGATGCCTTTACTCCCGAGGGTGGTCCCAAATGCGGTCTTTGCGGCTGGTTGTTTTGTGCGCGCTTCTCGCGGCGTTGACACTTGCCCCAGTTGGCAGTGCGAGCGGTAGTGAATCAGACGAACGGAACCCCCTCGGCCAGCTTGTGAAGAGTCTGACCGGTTCCACCCTCGCCCCGGCCACGTCCTCGAAGCAATCGACCTCGTCGTCAGATTCGGCGTCGCCTGAGCCGGCATCCGAGTCTGATACCAAGTTGAAGTCGGCCGCGTCGTCATCGACGGATTCGGAGGCCGATGACGTCTCAGCGTCAGCTCCGGGCGACCCGGCACAGGATGACTCGTACACCGTGGCTCAGGATTCAGGAGCCACCGTCCTGGCGCCGGACATCAACGAGAACGACACCAAGAGCCCGTTCTTGGGGGCCAACGTCGCCTCAGACCCGGCCCACGGCGCCTACGACACCATCACCGGCGCGTACACACCGGACGCCGGGTACAGCGGCACCGACACGTTCACCTACTACTTCCTCTACCAGGAGGGAAACGCCTTCCCCACGTCGAACACGGCCACCGTCACCATCACCGTGACACCGAAGCCCATCACGGCCGTGGACGATGCGTACACCGTGGCTCAGGATTCAGGAGCCACCGTCCTGGCGCCGGACATCAACGAGAACGACACCAAGAGCCCGTTCCTGGGGGTCAACGTCGCCTCAGACCCGGCCCACGGCGCCTACGACACCATCACCGGCGAGTACACACCGGACGCCGGGTACAGCGGCACCGACACGTTCACCTACTACTTCCTCTACCAGGAGGGAAACGCCTTCCCCACGTCGAACACGGCCACCGTCACCATCACCGTGACACCGAAGCCCATCACGGCCGTGGACGATGCGTACACCGTGGCTCAGGATTCAGGAGCCACCGTCCTGGCGCCGGACATCAACGAGAACGACACCAAGAGCCCGTTCCTGGGGGTCAACGTCGCCTCAGACCCCGCCCACGGCGCCTACGACACCATCACCGGCGAGTACACACCGGACGCCGGGTACAGCGGCACCGACACGTTCACCTACTACTTCCTCTACCAGGAGGGAAACGCCTTCCCCACGTCGAACACGGCCACCGTCACCATCACCGTGACACCTGCGACTGCGGGCGAACTGATAGCGGCTGATGACACCTACACGGTTCAGCAGGATTCTGAGCAGAACGTTTTCACGGTGCAGTCGAACGACTCAAACCCGGCAGCTGCAAGGCTCAGGACTCCTTCGGACCCGCAGCATGGAACGGTTGCTATGAGAGATGGCCCCAATGAGGCCTATCTGTACACGCCCGACCCTGGTTTTCACGGTAGCGACACCTTCACCTACACCTTCCAGTACTTGAATGACGAGAATCAGACCTCGAACACAGCGACTGTGACCATCAACGTGACCCCGAAGAATGGCGGCGCAGGTAGTGAAGACGACCTGCTCGACATCGAGACCAACTGCTCCGGGGACGTCTGGTTCACAAACACCAGCGACATCGGTCTGGAAGTCGTCTACGGTGACCTGCCCAGCGACGTGGACGGCGACTTCGTGATCGCGCCCGGAAACACAGAAAAGATCTCCACCGATCGGGAGGAACTCGAGTACCGAGCTGACGGTCCAAGTGATGAGACTGAGGAAGGCACCGCCCAGTTCCACTGCTCCGATGACGACAGCGACGAGGGCGATGACGACGAGGGCGATGGCGACGACGATGAAGACGGCGATGACCGCGATGACGACGAATCAAGCGGCCTGCCGGACACCGGAGGCACCATGAGCGCACGCCTACTCCTGCTGGCCATGCTCTCCAGCATCGGGGGGTTGTTTCTCATGGCACGCACCCGCCGCATCGCCTGAAGCCCAATCGAGGCGGCGTCGGAACGATCGAGTACCACGCGACATCACGCCGTCGGCCGACCCAAGGCGCCGAATCAGCCGGACACAGGTCCCGACGCGCTCTCGATCTGCGGAAACACACCCTGATCCGCGCGATTAGCAGTTTGATGGATCCGTGACGCCACCCGACACGAGGTACATCGATCGTGATGGTGCTGGTCTCGCCTACCAGGTCTTCGGCACGGGGCCCGGAGAGTTCGTGTACTACGGCAGCGAGATCATGCACCTCGACCTGCTGTGGGCCGATCCGCACGCCGAAGCGAATCTGGCTGCCGTGGCGCGCAACGGCCGCCTCGCGATCTTCCAGCGGCGCGGCTTGGGCTTGTCCGATCGAGTCGACTACGTGCCGACGCTCGAGCAGCAGGCCGACGACATCCTCGCGGTCATGGATGCGGCGGGAATGCAGCGTGCCGTCATCGGCGCACCTGGAAGTGCCTGCGGTCCGGCAGCACTGTTCGCCGCGCGCTACCCCGAGCGCGTCGCCGGCTTGTGCCTGTGGCTGCCGTTCCCACAGGCCATCGACGGGTCCTGTGACGACCCGTGGGCCAGCGATGCCGAGATCGCGCACATGGCGGACGTGGTCAACTCCGTTGCCGACAACTGGGGCCGTGGTCGGACGATGGACATGTGGAACGCAGGAATGCGGTCTGCCAACAATCGTCGACTGATGGCGATGCTGGAGCGCAGCTCCATGTCGCCGGCCGAGGCTCGTGCGCACTGGGACTGGTCCGCCGGGCTCGACTTCACGCACCTCCTGCCCGCGATCCAGGTGCCCACCCGGGTGCTGATCCAGGACGGGGGCGTCAGCCCGCTGTCCTGGGCCGAACGGATGGTCGCGCAGATGCCGGACGCCAATCTTCACGTCATGCCGGCTCCGGCGCCGGGCTCGTCGATCGGCGAGGCGTACTACCCGGTGGTCATGCACCTTCTCGAGCTCGCGTTGGGCCCCAAGAGGGCCGCCGAAGACAGCCGATTCTTCGGCACCGTCCTCTTCACCGACTTGGTGTCATCGACCAAGCTGCTGGCCGAGATCGGCGATGAGGAGTACCACCGGGTGAGGACCGTCCACGAGCAAGCCGTGCGGGCGGCCGTGTCCGACGCCGACGGCCAGGTGCTGAGCGTCAGCGGAGACGGATCCTTCAGTGTGATCGACATGCCGGGTGCCGCCGTCCGCTGTGCTGAACGCATCGCGCGAGAAGCGAGTGCGGCGGGCATCGGAGTTCGCTGCGGTGTGCACGCGGGTGAATTGCAGCGGGAAGTCGCCAATGCCACCGGGCTCAACGTCCACGTCGGTGCGCGCGTCATGGCTGCCGCAGGTGCGGGCGAGGTGTGCGTCTCGCGGACGGTTCGCGATCTGGTGGTTGGTTCGGGCCTGGAGTTCGAGCGGATCGGTCACAAGCGGCTCGCGGGCATCCCCGGCGTGTGGGACCTGTATCGCTTCGACCACGCGCGCAGCCCCCGGAACATTCCGCTGACCGAGTCTCTCCAGACGCCGATGGACAAGGTTGCCGTGCAGGCCGCACGCCGCACGCCTCGCCTGATGCGCGCGATGGCCAAGTTCGCGAACGCGACCGATCGGGGTGCCCGCGTCTCATGACATCGCGGATCACCGGTCTCAAGCGCTTTGTCGAGGTGACCAGCAGCGGTCGGCGAACGCTTCACCTCGGGTCAGGGGATCCGTTGGTCCTGGTTCACATGGGCGCAAATCCGTGGAGCAAGTGGCGGCCCGTGCTTCCGTATCTCCTGGACAGGTTCGAGATCATTGCGCCGACCCTGGCCGGCTGGGAGGGCGGGCCCCCGCTGGCCGGACCCATCACGCTGGACGACGTGACGCGCGGTGTCGTCGAGGAGATGGACCGGGCCGGGTTTCAGTCCGCGCACATCATCGGGTGCTCGATGGGCGGTCTTGCTGCACTTGGCGTCGCGAGAGAGGGAAGGGCGCGCAGCGCGCTCGCCATCAGCCCTGCTGGCGGCTCAGGCCAGGAGCAGACGCAGCGGCTCGTGAAGCACTTCGAGATGCTGAACAACCTGTCGTGGCTTCGGCGCCTTCTCGCACCAGTTGTTCTTTCGCGACCGCGCCTGAGGCGCATCGCGCTGCGCGCCGTGCTCGAGCACGGCGACCGGATCTCAGCTCGACAGGCGATCGCGCTCGGTCGGAACAGCGCGAACGGAGACTGGGTCAACTTGCTGGCGGGATTCTCGGCCTTTCGCCTCGAGACGGAACCTGAGGTGACGGTGCCGTTCATGTTGGCGTGGGGCGAGTTCGACCGATTCACGCCGATGGTCAACGAGCAGCCCCTGTGGCAGAAGGCTGTCCCGCACGCTGAGTCTCACGTTCTCTCAGGAGTCGGTCACATCCCCATGTTCGACGACCCACAACAGACGGGACAGCTGATGCGAAGCTGGCTGGATCGCCAGGTGTCCGGAACGGTCGAGGCCGGCCTCCCACGCGAGGAATCCACGCAGACGCCCAAGGACAAGACACGCCGTCGTCATTCTGCGTCCTGATCCCAAGGGTGGATGTCCGATTTTCGCTCGTGGAGTGTCTGGGCGAGGCCCTAGCGTTGACGGGTGAGCACACCAACCACCCAGGGTGATCGCCGCTGGTACGACGTGTCCGGGCGCGATCTGTCCATCGGCGCACTCGGCGTCACGGTCGTGCTCTGGGCGTCGGCCTTCGTCGGCATCCGCGACGCGGCCGACTCCTTCTCCGCCGGGCCGCTGTCGCTCGGCCGTCTCGTGGTCGCCGCCGTCGTCCTGACCCTGATGGCCAAGCCATGGCGGCATCGCCTCCCCGGGAGGCGGCCGTTGCTCCTGCTCGTGCTCGCCGGTGTCACCTGGTTCGGTGCCTACAACGTCGCGCTGAATGCCGGTGAGCAGCAGGTCGACGCCGGCACGGCAGCGCTCGTGGTCACCGTCGGTCCCATTCTCATCGCGCTTCTGGCGGGCATCCTGCTCAAGGAGGGCTTCCCGCTGCCGCTGCTGGTCGGCATCGCCGTAGCCGCCTCCGGCGTGGTTCTCATCTCCCTCAGCACGCGCGACGAGTCCGCCGTCGACACCGCCAGCACCACAGGTGTGCTGCTGTGCCTCGCGGCTGCGGTGCTGTACGCCATCGGCGCCCTCGCGCAGAAACCGACGCTGACGGTCGTCACGCCGGTCATGTCGGTGTGGCTGATGTGCGTCGTCGGTGCGGTCGTCTGCCTGCCGTACCTGCCGGCGCTGGTGCGTGAGACGGGCGACGCCTCAACCGCGAACATCGTGTGGCTGGTCTACCTCGGCGTGTTCCCGACGGCGATCGGGTTCAGCACCTGGTCGTACGCGCTCAAGCGGCTCAGCGCCGGTCAGGTCGCCTCGGCCACCTACCTCGTGCCCGCTGTCGCGACGCTCATCTCCTGGGTGATGCTCGACGAGGTGCCGGCTTCGCTCGCCTTCGTCGGCGGCGGGCTGTGCCTCATCGGCGTGGCCATCACGCGCTACCGCCGACGGGTCCAGGCTGTTCCGCCAGAGACGCCGGCCTAGCCCACCAGCTGGGTCACGAGGTCGCGCAGGATGGCGTAACCGTTCTGGGTGAGGATCGACTCGGCGTGGAACTGCACGCCGCGGTAGTGCGGGCCGGCGAGCAGGTGCACGTCACCGTTCTCGTCGGCCTCCACGGTGACCCCGGCGGGGAGCGCGTTGTCGCCGACCCGCGCCACGAAGGTGTTGTAGAAACCCACGGTCTCCGGCCGGTCGAGCACGGTGAGCCGGCTCTGGGTGCCCTGGAACACGATGTCCTTGAACGCGAGGTCGAGGCCGAGCTGGCGGCTCAGCACCTGGTGGCCGAGGCACACCGCGAGGAAGGGGCGCCCCCCTTCGAGCAAGCCCCTCACGACGCCGTCGATGACCGCGATCTTGGCGTCGTCGACCTCGCGCGGATCGCCCGGGCCCGGGCCGACGACCACGAGGTCGTACTCGTCGAGCGCGCCACCCTCCTCGACCCAGGCGGCGTAGGCGTCATGCCGCACCACATCGGTGGTCATGCCGAGCACGCCGAACACGTGCGACAGCATGTTGACGAAGTCGTCCTCGCTGTCGACCACGATCACCCGCTTGTCGACGAGCGACCGCGCCGGCGGCGTGCCGGACTGGTCGGTGAGCCAGAACTGGCTGAGCCGCTGGTTGCGGGAGCCGAGCGCGATGAGCACGTCCTCCTCGCGGGTGAACGCGTCGACGTCCGGCTCGGGCTCGGGAGCGGGGTCGACGAGCCCGAACGCGCTGAGGATGCCGGACGCCTTGGCCCAGGTCTCCTTGGTCTCGTACGCCGGGTCGGAGTCGCGGACAAGCGTGGCGCCGGCGGTGACCTTCACGTTGCCGTCGAGGTCGACGTCTGCGGTGCGGATCAGGATCGGTGCATCAGCCACCGGCTGACCGTCGTCATCGCGTCCGATGAGAGCAGCGACGGACGCGTAGTAGCCACGGCCATGTTCTTCGTACTTGGCGATCAGCCGGCAGGCGTTCTCGACCGGGCTGCCGGTCACCGTGGCGGCGAACATCGAGTCGCGCAGCACCTCGCGCACGTCACGGCGGGTGCGGCCGGCGAGCAGGTACTCGGTGTGCACGAGGTGGCTCATCGGCTTGAGGTACGGGCCCAGGACGAGCCCACCCTCGTGGCAGATGTCGCACATCATCTTGAGCTCCTCGTCGACGACCATGAAGAGCTCGTAGATCTCCTTCTCGTCCGCGAGGAACCGAAGCAGCTCGCGCTTGCGGTCGGCATGCGTGTCGAGGCCGCGCATGCGGAACGTGCCGCTGATGGGGTTCATCCGCACCTGGCCGTCCTCGACGCTCACGTGCCGCTCCGGGCTCGCACCGATGAGGTAGCGGTCGCCGGTGAAGATGCAGAACGTCCAGTACGCACCGCGCTCGCGCTCGAGCAGCCGGCGGAACACCGCGAGGGCGCGCTCATGGCCCCAGTCGGCGACCCGGGCGCGGTAGTGGCGGCCGATCACCAGGTTGGCGCCCTCGCCTCGACCGATCTCCTCGTCGATCACGTGCCGCACCATGTCGGCATAGTCGTCGTCGGACGTCTCGAAGCCGCCGCGGTCGGCCAGCTCGATGGGCGTGTCCGGCAGGTCGGCGAGCAGCTCGTCGAGCGGGATGTCGCGCTGCACCGTCGACTCGATGACGGTGAGCGGGGTGCCGTCCTGGTGTGCCTCGAACCCACGCTCCCGCGCCTGCGCGAACGGGACCAGCACCACGTGGTCCCAGCGGCGTCCAACTCCCGCCTCGAGCGGGATGTCAGTCAGCGTCTCGACGTCCGTGCGCGGGCCACCGACGAGCGTGACGGTGTCGGCGTCGCGCACGCGGATCAGGGCAAAGGCCGGCTGGGCCAGCAGATCGTCGAGCATGAGGCGTCGATCCTATCTGTGACGTGACGCCGACCGATGACATGCTGGCCGCGTGGACAACCTGATCGACGTCGACCTGGTGCGCCGGGATCTTGCTCAGCTCGTCAGCTACGCGAGCATCGGCGGGAGCGAGTCCGAGGTCGCCGTGCAGCGGTGGTGTGCCGCGACCCTGCAGGGTCTCGGGCTGGACGTCGACCTGTGGCGACTCGACCTCGACGCCCTGCGCGCCGATCCCGACTATCCGGGCGAGGAGGTCGAGCGCGAGGAGGCGTGGGGGTGCGTCGGCGTTTCCGGGGAGGGCACTCCGGCCCTCATTCTGAACGGCCACGTCGACGTCGTGCCGCCGGGCGAGCACGAGTGGTGGACCGGTGCCGACCCGTGGGACCTGCACGAGGTCGACGACCAGTGGTACGGCCGGGGCGTCTGCGACATGAAGGGCGGCGTCGTGGCGATCCTCGCGGCCGTGCGGGCCGTCGGCGACCGGCTCGATCGACCATTCGCCGTGCACACCGTCATCGGCGAGGAGGACGGCGGGATCGGCACGTTCGGCACGCTGCGCCAGGGACACACCGGCGACGCGTGCCTCATTGCCGAGCCCACCGCCGGCGAGATCGTCGCCGCCAATGCCGGTGCCCTCACGTTCCGCCTCGAGGTGCGCGGCCTCGCCACGCACGGCTCGCTCGCCGGGCTCGGCGTCAGCACCGTCGACCTGCTGGAGAGCGTCCGGGCATCGCTGCGCCGCCTGGACGAGAAGCGGAACGTCTCCCCGCCGGCACCGTTCCGGGTCCGGCCGTGGCCGATCTCGACCGGCATCGTGAGCGCCGGCGCATGGGCCAGCACAGTGCCCGACTACCTCGTCGCCGAGGGACGCTTCGGCGTCAAACCCGGCGAGTCGTTCGACGACGCGATGGCGGAGTTCGAGCAGGCGGTCCGGGAGGCCGAGGACCCGTGGTTCCTCGAGCACCCGGTGGAGGTCAGCTGGCCGGGCGGCCGGTTCGCGGCCGGATCGCTCCCGCCCGGCCATCCGTTCGGTGATGAGGTGGCATCTGCGGTGGAGGCCGCCGGAGGCGTTCGGCCCGAGCTCGTCGGCGCGCCCTACGGCTCCGACCTGCGCCAGTACACCGCCCTCGGCATCCCCACGGTGCAGTTCGGTCCGGGCACGATCAAGAACGCCCACGCCATCGACGAGCACGTCGCCATCGACGAGGTCGTCCGGTGTGCCGAGGCGTACGCCAAGCTGCTCGTCAGCCGCTGCGGCTGAGATCAGCGTGGGGACGTCTCGACCGGCGTGTAGTCGGCGACGCTGATCGTGCCGCCCGGCTCGAACGTGACCGGCTGGAGCCCGACCGGTCGGCCGTCGCGGAACGTCACCACCGTCACCTGGGCGGAGCGCCGCAGCTTGCTGCCCAGCGCGAACGTGTAGACGGCGCCACCCGTCGATCCGGTGGTCAGCGTGGTGGTGGAGCGGCCGTTCTCCCCCTCGATCACCTCCGGTCCCACCTGGCGGTGCAGGTGGCCGGACAGCACCAGGTCGACGCAGCCGCTCTCGGACGCCCGCCGGGCCGACGCCGCGCTGTGCACCATCAGCACCGCCACCCGTTTGTCGCGACAGGCGACCTCGGTGAGGCGCTTGTCCTGCTCGACGATCGCCTCGATGTTGTCGTCCTCGTTGCCGTCGTACCCGGCCGTCAGGCCGGAGCTGCGCGGGTCGCTCGAGCCGAGGAAGCGGATGCCGTCGACATCGACGGGGCGGCGCCCAGTCAGCACCCGGAACCCGCGGTCCTTCATCGTGTCGGTGACGCTGCTGCCCTGGTCGTGGTTGCCTGCGACCGCCACGATCGAGAAGCCACGGAACTCCCGGGCGAGGGAGTTGATGCTGAACGTCTCCCAGCTGCCGCCGTTGGACGTGTCGTCGCCGACGTCGAGGAGCAGCTCCGCGCGGGCCTTGACGGCGATGGCATGGGCGACCGGGTCCATGCCGATGTTGTCGTGGCGATCCGCGACGACGAGCGCGGTGGTCTCGTCTTCCTTCGGCTGCCGGACGGTCGTGGTCGCGGCACGCAGCGCGAGGGCGCCGTAGAACACCACCGAGTCGTGGTACGTCTCCAGCGCGCCCTGAACGAGGGCCTGGCTGCCCTCGGTCGCCGACCCGTTGACGATCTCGAGCTTGTCGAGCACCGGGTCGCTCGGCACGTCGGGGAAGGCCTGGACGAGCGGCACCCACGACGTGGGAGGGCGTCCTTGCCCTTGTTCCGGTACCGCGATCAGAACGGTCGACACCGTGACCACCACGGCGACGAATCCGCCCACCAGCATCTGGTTCCTGGTCGGATGCCGAGCGGCGTTCCAGAGCAAGGCGCGACGCTCAGCGCCGACCGCCTGCCACGTCAGGGCCACGCCGACGGCCACCAGCACGCCGACTCCCAGGCCACGCAGCGCCGCCGCCTCGATCATGTCGCGGACCGCGGCGCGCACCGCTGCGATCTCGCCCTCCGGCTGGCTGGCGATGACCGCGTCCCGTGCCACGAGCTGGTCGAGGCTCTCGACCTCGGCGTTGCCCAGTGAGATGTCGACCCCGACGCCGGCGACGGCCTCGGCGGGGAGCCGGACCTTCGGCAGCACCGCCCCGAAGTCGAGGGTGGCGTAGCCGTCGAGCACCGGGACGACGGTGGCGTCGTGCGCCCCGATGTCGATGTGCCGCTCGCTGTGCACGAGCGTGCTGAGTGCCACCGGTGCACCCACGATGACGGCGATCGCGAGGAGGGCAAGTGCCTCCAGCACTTGCCTGACGGTCGGGAGTCCCCGCCTCATGAGTCCCGCCTCACGCGATGGTGGCGCGCCAGCGATCCGTGCTGGCGACGGTCGTGAGCCGTTGCGTGGCGCGGGTGAGGGCGACGTACAGCGTGCGCCAGCCGGAAGCGGACTCGTCGGTGATCGCGTCGGGCTCGACCACGATCACGCCGTCGAACTCCAGGCCTTTCGCGTCCAGGCCCTCGAGCACGCGCAGCCGCTCTGGGTTCTCGACCAGGAGCGGCGCGAGGAGCTCGGCCGTCGCACTCACGTCGGCCCGTGCCGTGACGACCGCGACCGTGCCCTCGACTGCCGCGAGCATGGCCTCGGTGTGCGAGACGACCCCGGCCTGGAGGGCCGACGCCGCCACGACGTGGTGCTCGGGGTGCTCGCCGGTGCGGCGGACCGCGTCGGCGAGGTCGGGGTCGGGAACTGCGACTGACGCGACCTGCGCGGCGAGGTCGTAGATCTCGGCCGAGTTGCGGTAGTTGGTGGACAGCCGGAACACGTGCTCGGGCTTGCCCTCCAGGGCCTCGGTGCGAGCGCGGTCGGACTCCTCCGGGAGCGGCCAGGATGCCTGCGCGGGGTCACCGACGATCGTCCAGCTGGCGTAGCGGCCGCGGCGGGCGAGCATCCGCCACTGCATGGGCGAGAGGTCCTGCGCCTCGTCGACGAGCACGTGGGCGAAGCCGTCGTCCTCGATGCTGCGGGTGGCGCGCACGCGGTCGTCGCGGTCGTCGCGCTCGCGGCGCTCGAAGCTCATGAGCTGGCGCGGCACGTCATCGTCGTCGTCGTCGGTGTGCGGCACCTCGCCGATGAGGTAGCGGAGCTCGTCGATGAGCGGGACGTCCTCGATGTGCGGCTCACCGTCGGCCCACGATGCCTTGAGCGCGCTGAGCTCGTCGGCGCTGAAGGCTCCGTCGCCGAGCTCGTCGATGCGGTTCGGCAGCGTGTGCCACAGCTCGACGGCTTCGACCGGCGGCCACCAGGCTTCGACGAAGTCGACGAACACGTCGTCGGTGACGATGGTCTCGATGAACCCCTCCTCGCCCTTCTCGAGCGCGCGCTCCCCGACGACCTGCTTCCAGAGTTCGTCGACCAGCGCGGCGGGAGCGCGATTGTAGGCACGATTGCGCTTCGTGCCCTGGAGCAGACGGCGGCGGACCGAAGCCAGCTGGCGGGCGTCGAGCCGCAGCACGTCGTCCTTGTAGAAGTAGCGGAACTCCGTGGGCTCGCCCAGCTGTGGCGCCGACGCGAGGCGACGCAGCATCGGCATCATGCGCGAGGAGCCCTTGGCCGCCGCGGCCACGGCGTCGTCGTGGAGCGTGGCCTTGATGCCGTCGACGACCTCGCCGAGCGCGCGCAGCGTCACGCTCGTCTCGCCGAGGCTCGGCAGCACCCGCTCGATGTAGTTCATGAAGACGTTGGAGGGGCCGACCACGAGCACGCCGCCGGACTCGAAGCGTCGCCGGTCGGTGTAGAGCAGGTAGGCGGCGCGGTGCAGGGCGACGACGGTCTTGCCGGTGCCCGGGCCACCGCCGATGATCGTGGCGCCGCGGCTGGGCGCCCGGATGGCCTCGTCCTGCTCCTTCTGGATGGTGGCGACGACGGAGTGCATCGAGCTGTCGCGCGCCCGGCTCAGGCTCGCGAGCAGCGCACCCTCGCCGACGACGACCATGTCCTCGGGTGCGCTGTCGGCGTCGAGCAGGTCGTCCTCCACCCCGATGACCCGGTCGCCGGAGCAGCGGAGCACCCGGCGCCGGACCACGCCGGCAGGGTCCTGGGCGGTGGCCTGGTAGAAGACAGCGGCCGCCGGTGCGCGCCAGTCGACGAGCAGGATCTCGCGGTCGGCGTCGCGAACCCCGATGCGGCCGATGTAGCGGGACTCGCCGTCGAGCAGGTTGAGCCGGCCGAACACGAGGCCGTCGTGCGCGGCGTTGAGTGCCGACAGCCGACGCGACGCCTGGTAGACCATGGCGTCACGCTCGACGAGCCCGCCCTCGTTGCCCACGTGGCCTCGGGCGAAGCCTTCGGCGACCAGCGACTGGGCGACCTTTGCGGACTCCTCGAGCCGTTCGTAAACGGTGTCGACGTACGTCTGCTCAGCAGCGATCTCACGCTGCTCGGCGTTGGAGGATGCCACCGGACTCCCCAGTTCGATCAAGTCTTTTCCCGGATACAGAACTGACCATTCTATGCGGTCGGTGCGGCATTTCGCACCACCGCGCCCACGGTATGAGCCACCTGGACCCGCGACACGGCGATGTGCCCGGAATTGCAGGCTTCGACGGCGATACTGGAGGGGTCGAAGGGATGCGCCATGGGCCAGGGTTTCCGCTCGGCAGTGCGACTGGCGGCCACGGTCGCGGCAGCAGCCGCCGTGGTGGGCGCCGCCGCGACGGCGCGACGCCTGCTCAGCCAGCCGGCCCCGGATCCGCCTCGCCACCGTGCGCTTGACCCCGTCCCCAACAGGACCCACCCGGTTCGGCCCGCGACACCCGGTCCCGCCCCGGCGCTCGTCCTCGCCGCGGACTTCCGGAAGCCCAAGAAGCCCGCCTACCACCCGTTCGGGCCAGAGCCTTGCCCCGTCCCGTCCCGCGGAATCGAGATTCACTCCGTCCCATCGGCAGACGTCATCGAGCTCGAGGCCTCGGGCGAGCTCGACGGCACGCCGAGCCCGACGGAACGCCTGCTCGCGCGGCGTCACGCAGGAGACGAGCCGAACCCCGGCTCGGCGCGCGACGCACCCACCCCCTCACGCCGGTACGGCTGACGGCGGTACCGCTGGTCAGGACACCTTGACCGTGACGGTCTTGCTGGCCGGAGCCGCCAGGGCCGACCCTCCGTACGACACGACCAGCGTGTGCGTTCCCTTGCCGAGCGTGAGCCGAAGCGTCGCACGTCCGGGCCGACCGACCGCGAGGTCGTTCGTCTTCAGCCTCTTGGTGCCTTCGTGAACCGTGACGTGTCCGGTGGGCGTCGGAGCGTTCGACACCGTCACCACGACGCCAAGGACTGCTGTGCCGCGTCCTGCCTCCGTGGTCACCACGACGGTGGACGTCGCTCTCACCGTCTCGGTCGGCTCGGAGGTCTTCGACACCGTCGTGAGCGACTTCTTCGCTCCCGTGACCTTGAAGGTCAGCTGCCGTCCGAGATCGGCGTTGCGGACCTTGTAGGCCGTCGAGCCGGTGGAGACCACAACCGCGTCGTCTCGCACCCACTCGTAGGTCAGTGCGACGCCGGATGGGCCCCAGCTCCCTGGGTCGCCCGTCAGGGTGCGACCGCGCTTGGCGTCTCCCGAGACGGTCGGGGTGGAGCTCTGGACGGCGCCCGGTGGGTCCGGGGTCTCCGCCGGCTTGCCTGCCTTCACCGGACTCGTCGGTGCCGACGACGCGGTGCGCGACGCGAAGCCCGACTTGGAGCCGGTGACACTGATGGTCATGGTGTGACCGACGTCGGCGGGCGTGAGCGTGTACGTCGTCTTCGTGGCGCCGGCGACGATGAAGCCGTCGCGCAGCCACTGGTACTTCAGCGTCACGTCGCTGGGTGACCAGCTTCCGGCCTTCGCGGTGAGCGCCGACCCGACGATCGGTGTGCCGGAGACGGTGGGCAGCGGCCCGTTGATGGTGCTCTTGCCCTTGAAGTGGATGAACTGCTTCGGGTACGCGCTCTCGCCCTTGAGGACCTTGATCTTGCGGTACATCCCCTTCGGGTAGTAGCCGGGCCAGTTGTCCTCGCTGATGATCAGGTAGTTCGAGCCGACCTCTTCGACGTACACGACGTGGCGACGTCCCGGCCAGGCGCCGATCGCGCCGACCTCGGGCTTCGCGTCGACGAGGACGCCGTGCTTCTTCGCGTTCGGTGCCCAGGTGTCGGCGTTGCCGAGCCGGTAGGACGGCTCGGGGACGCCGTCACGCTTGAGGCGGTACGCGGCGTAGTTCGTGCAGTTGTGGCCGCTGTACATGCGCCAGTGCATGAAGTGCATGTTGGCCGCCCAGCCCGGGTCGCACTTCTGGACGTCCTTGACGCTGACTCCGGAGCAGATGGTCGTCTGAGCCGCGGCGGGACTTGCGGTCAGGCCGGCCAGGACGACCGACACCGCCACCAGCACCGCCGCGAGGGAAGGCGCGGATCTGCGCACAGGGGTTCGCACGGCGACACGGTATCGGCTAAATCACTCCAGTATCACGAGAACGTCTAGTTTACTTGCGTCACACGCTGCTCAGGCGCCTCATTTCGTTCCGGGTGCGGTGACCATGACGATGCCGAGGCACATCTCGTCGGTGGTGCCCTCGCCCCAGACGACGTAGCGCTCAGGCGCGTCCTCGAGCTCGGGGACGTCGTCGCGGAGTGCCTGGTCGTGCCGGCAGGTGACGCGGAGGACGTCACCGGCCTTGATCTTCGCCGGCTTGGCGAGCGACTTCGCCCCCTGGTCGTCGAAGTCCCAGACCGGGACGTCGAGCAGGACGCGTTCGCGCGGCGTGTCCGGGTTGAGGGTCATCGAGATCGACCGGCCGAGGAGGTGCATGTGCCCGGCGACCGCCCTCACGGTGGCCGCGGCACTGATCGTCCGGTCACACGTCTGCACCGGAGACGCCTTCGGCTTGTCCGGGTCGCCCCCACACAGGAACTGCAGGCCGGTGACCATCAGCCCGGACTGGCCGCCGAAGCGGGTCGACACGTCGCGCACCGCAGCGGCGCGGTCGCACAACGGCCCGGACTTGCCCGAGCGGCACGCGAGCTCGACCGGTGCGGGCAGGAGCATGGTCTCCAGCGGGTCGAGGTCCGCGGTGCCGGGCGCCAGGCGGAGCCGGGCGCTGCTCGTGTCGGGGTCGCTTCCCTCGAGCAGGTTGTAGTGGACCTGCATGATGATGCGGCTGCCTGCTTCGAGCGGGATGCCGATGTCCTTGGCGAGGACCCTCTCACCACCTCCCGGCGCCCACGCGCCCAGCCAGGGCGCGCTCCCGAGCGGGTTGCTCGCCCCTGAGCTGACACCGGCTCCGCCGAAGCAGGTCCAGCCCTGGCCGTCGGCGTTCGCGTCCTGGGCCTTGGCGTCGGCCACGTCGTCGGGGCCGACGCGGAACAGGATCACGTGGTGGACGAGGTCGGGGCGTCCGGGCAGCACGTTGAGGCCGGTGACGAACGCCGGGTCTTGCAGCCGGGGATCCAGCAGGAAGCAGCGATAGTCGTCCGTGCCCGTGGTCGGCGCCTTGGGCTTGTACGGCTTCGGCATCGTGAGATCGAGGAACCTCTCGCCGTTGCGCAGCGGTGCGCCGGGAGGTGCGTCCGCGGTCGAGTGGTGGTGGGCGTCGGCCTTCGTCGACGTCGAGGCGCGATCCGGACCCGCTTCTCCACACGCCACCAGCGCGAGGGCGCCGATCATCAGGGCCGCGACGAGTGCTGCCGTGCGTCTGGCGCTCACCGCCGAAGTTTACTTCTTGCGGCTTTCAAGGAAGGCGGTCATCGCCTCCCGCGCCTCGTCGCTGCCGAACAGCCGGGCCGACTGGGCGGCCACGTCGTCGCCGAGCGCGTCGATCCGCGCCACCAAGTCGTGGTTGAGCAGCGCCTTCGTCTCACGCAGCCCTTGCGGGTAGCCCTGCGTCAGGTCGTCGAGCACGGCCTGCACGGCATCAGCCAGCGCGTCGTCGGGCACGGTGCGGGTGACGAGCCCCATCCGCTGCGCCTCGGCCGCCTCGAACGTGCGACCGGTGAGGAAGACGTCCGAGGCCTCGCGCGGCGAGAGCTTGGACAACAGGCTCAGCGAGATGACGGCGGGTGCGAGACCGAGACGCACCTCCGTGAGCGCGAACGTGACCGACTCCGCGGCGACCACGATGTCGGCCGCCCCGACGATGCCGAGTCCACCGGCGCGAACCGGTCCGCCGAGCTCGACGACCACCGGCTTCTCGGCGGTGGCGATCTGTCGTTGCAGGGCCACGATGGCGCGAGCACCGTCGACCATGCCGCCCTCGGTCGCCTCGGAGAGGTCGGCGCCGGAGCAGAAGACCCGGCCGGCCGAGCGGACGAGGACGGCCCTGACGTCGGCGTTCGCGTCGGCGGCGGCCAGGTGTTCGCCCAGCTCGGTGACCAGCTGGCGGCTCAGGGCGTTGCGGTTGTGCTCGCTGTCGAGGGTGATCGTCGCGACCGCATCGGCGATCGCCAGATGGACCAGCTCGTCGGCCATGCGATTCCTTCCTGCTCGGTGGTCGAGTGCCCCGCTGGGGGTCCCCCCACGAGCGCTAGCGAGTAGGGGGCGGAACGAGCGGGGTGTATCGAGACCACATCAGATTCGTGGTTTCGATGCGGCCCTCGTTCCTCGGGCCTACTCAACCACGGGGGTGGGGTCAGTAGCTCTTCGGCAGGCCCAGGGAGAACTGGGCGATGAAGTTGAGCACCATTTCCTTGCTCACCGGCGCGATCCGCGACAGGCGCGATCCGGCCAGCATCTGCACGAGACCGTACTCGTTGGCCAGTCCGTTGCCCCCATGGGTCTGGATGGCCCGGTCGACGGCGTTGCACACGGCTTCACCGGCCGCGTACTTCGCCATGTTGGCCGCCTCGCCCGCGGCCATGTGGTCACCGGCGACGTAGAGCGACGCGGCCTTCTGGGTCATCAGCCGAGCCATCTCGATCTCGATGTAGGTCTGGGCCAGGGGGTGGGCGATGGCCTGGTGCGAGCCGATCGGCGCCTTCCACACCTGCCGTTCCTTGGCGTACTCGACCGCCTTCTCCAACGCCAGCCGGGCGGTGCCACAGGCGAACGCGGCACCCATGATGCGCTCGGGGTTGAGGCCGGCGAACAGCTGCTCGATGCCGGCGTCCTCGCTCCCCACCAGCGCGTCGGCGGGAAGCTTCACGTCGTCGAAGAACAGGGTGAACTGCTTCTCCGGCGAGATGATGCCCATGTCGATCTGCTGGTACGTGAAGCCCTCGGCGTCGGTCGGCACGATGAACAGGGCCGGCTTGAGGTTTCCGGTCTTCGCGTCCTCCGTACGGGCGACGACGAGCACGTTCTCGACCTCGTCGACGCCGGAGATGTACGTCTTGCCGCCCTTGAGCCGCCAGCCTCCGTCGGCCTCGCGGTACCCGGTCGTGATGATCTGGTGCGAGTTCGAGCCGGCGTC